>DATIWG010000065.1:0-1114 GCA_035519555.1 Nitrosotalea sp.
TCCGCATGCACGCCACGAGCGCGACTTTGGGCTTCTTCCCAGTGGCCACCAGGTGCGCGTATCGAGCGCGGAGGACCGCGTTCCATCGCGCTCCGGCCAGGGCGGCCATGTACAGTGCCTGCCGGGCGATCGCCCGGCCGCCGCAAATGTAGCGTCGGCCCGTCTTGCTGCCTGAGTCGCGGTTCATGGGCGCGACCCCGACCAGCGCGGCCACCTGCTGGCGGGTGAGTGTCCCGAGCTCGGGGATGGCGACGCGGAGCGCCGCCGCGGTGAGGCGTCCCACGCCACGGACGGACTCCAGCACGTGCACCTCCTCGGCGAGGCGGTGATTGCCAGCCACCAGCACGTCGATGCGTTGCTCCAGCTCCGCGACCTGTGCCGTCAGCGCCGCCACCGTCCGCTCGAGATCGGGGCGTACGATGGCGCGGGCGAAGCGCAGTCGCTTTTGCTCGCCATCGCGCAGGGTCAAGAGCTGCTGGCGGCGGGCGACGAGCGCCTTCAGGTCCGCCACTTGGTCGGCGACCGGTTCCCAGCGCGGCGTGTCCTCCACCGCGAGCAGCGCCATGCGGGCGAGCACGTGCGCATCGATCGCATCGGTCTTCGCGGACTGCCCGAGCGCGCGCGCAAAATGCCGGGCGCGGATCGGCTGCACGAGTACGACGGCGAACCCGGCCCGGTGCAGCCGCTCCAGCGCCCTCGTCTCGTAGCCCCCTGACGCCTCCAGGACCACCCGATGCACGTCGAGATCGCCCAGCTGGGTCACGAGCGCGCTGAGGCCCTCGGCCGTATTGGGAACCCGCCACGTCGCCGGCGTCTCAGTGCTCGCGACGTCCAACCACTCCTTGGCTACGTCAATGCCAACTCCTGCCCTTGCCATCGTGCGCCCTCCCAGTGATTGTGATCTGGCCGGGTAGGCCGTGCTGACGCTCTTCCTTGTGCGTTCGAGCTCCTGGCGGGCTCTTCCAACCGTTCGAGCTAAGGCACGGCCGGCAAGAGGCACGGGCTCGTGCTCAGTCTCGGTCTCGCGCCAACGGGACCTCGGTCAGCAACCCCGAGCTCCGTGCCTCCTCCCGGCGCCTGCACTCTAGCCCGGGCGACAAGACACAAGCGTCAG
>DATIWG010000066.1:0-92594 GCA_035519555.1 Nitrosotalea sp.
GGCGGCGGCTTCGGGGTGAAGTTCGGAACCTATCCGGAGGACGTGACGGTGGCGGCGCTGGCGCGCCTGCGGCGCGTGCCCCTGCGCTGGGTCGAGAGCCGTGTCGAGCACATGACCGGCACCACCCACGGTCGCGCCCAGGTCACCGATCTCGAGGCCGCGGTGGACGCCGACGGCCGCATCACCGGCCTGCGCATGCACGTGGTGGCCGACATCGGCGCCTACCCGATCTTCACGTTCATTCCCGACCTCACCTTGATGATGGGCGTGGGCGTCTACCACGTGAAGAACGTGGAGCTCAAGAGCACCTGCGTGTTCACCAACACCACCTCCGTCGCGGCCTACCGCGGCGCGGGGCGGCCGGAGGCGGCCTACTACCTCGAGCGGCTGGTGGACTGCATCGCGCAGGAGCTCGGGAAGCCACCGGAGGAGATCCGCCGGGTCAACTTCATCCCGCCGAGCGCGTTCCCGTATGCGGCGCCCACCGGACAGAACTACGACAGCGGGGAGTACGCGCGCGCGCTGGCCAAGAGCCTCGAGGTGTCGAAGTACACCGCGCTCCGCGCGGAGCAGCGCCAGCGCATCGAGAAGAACGATCGGAAGCTGCTCGGCATCGGCATGGCGTGCTACGTGGAGATGTGCGGCTTCGGGCCCTACGAGAGCGCGATGATCCGGGTGGAGCCGAGCGGGACCGTGACCGCGTTCACCGGCGCCTCCGCGCACGGGCAGGGGCACGAGACCAGCTTTGCCCAGCTCATCGCCGACTACCTGGGCGTGGACTTCGACCAGGTGGTGGTCCGGCACGGCGACACCTCGAGCGCGCCCATGGGCTTCGGTACCGGCGGCAGCCGCAGCCTCGTGGTGGGCGGCTCGGCCATGGTCAAGGCGGCCGAGAAGGTGCAGGAGCGCGCCCGCCGCATCGCCGCGTCGATGCTCGAGGCCGCGTTCGAGGACGTGGTGGTGACCGACGGCCGCTATCACGTCAAGGGGGCGCCGGCCAAGAGCCTCGCGCTGGCCCAGATCGCCGAGAAGGCGTACGGCGAAGGGCTGCCCGCCGGCATGGAGCCCGGCCTCGAGGCCACCGAGTACTTCCGGCCGCCCCAGCTCGTCTATCCGTTCGGCGCCCACGTGGCGGTGGTCGAGGTGGATCGCGACACCGGCCGGATCGTCCTGCGCGACTACGTCTCGGTGGACGACTGCGGCACGCGCGTGAGCCCGCTCCTGGTGGACGGGCAGGTGCACGGCGGCATCGCCCAGGGGGTGGCCCAGTCACTGCTGGAGGAAGTCGTCTACGACCGGGATGGCCAGCTCGTGACCGGCTCGCTCATGGATTACGCGATCCCGCGGGCCGAGGACCTACCGTTCTTCGTGACCGACCAGACCGTGACCGCGTCACCGTTCAACCCGCTCGGGGCCAAGGGCATCGGCGAGGCGGCCACCATCGGCTCCACCCCGGCGATCGTCAACGCGGTGGTCGACGCGCTCCGGCCGTTCGGCGTCCGGCACCTCGACATGCCGCTCCGCCCGGAGCGGGTGTGGCGCGCGATGCAGAAATAAGAGCCCTCCGCATGAAGTGTCCGCGGTGCCAGCAGGACAACCCGGCCCACGCGCGGTTCTGCCTCGGCTGCGGAGCCCGGCTCGCGCTCGCCTGCGGCTCCTGCGGCGCGGAGCTGCCCGGCGCCGCCCGGTTCTGCCTGCAGTGCGGCCAAGCCGTCGCCGCCGGGACCGCGGCCCCGGTTCGCTCGCCTGCTCCGGAGACCTACACCCCCAAGCACCTGGCCGAGAAGATTCTCATCTCGAAGGCCGCGCTCGAAGGCGAGCGCAAGCAGGTCACCGTCCTCTTCGCCGACCTCAAGAGCTCGATGGAGCTGCTCGCCGATCGGGATCCCGAGGAGGCGCGCAAGATCCTCGACCCCGTTCTCGAGAAGATGATGGAGGCGGTGCACCGTTACGAGGGCACGGTCAACCAGGTCATGGGCGACGGTATCATGGCGCTCTTCGGCGCTCCGGTGGCCCACGAGGATCACGCGGTCCGCGCCTGCTACGCGGCGCTCCGGATGCAGGAGCTGGTGAAGAGCCACGCGGAGGAGATGCGCCGCGCTCACGGACTGACCGTCCGCATCCGCGTCGGACTCAACTCGGGCGAAGTCGTCGTCCGCGCCATCGGCAGCGATCTGCACATGGACTACACCGCGGTCGGCCAGACGACGCACCTCGCCGCCCGCATGGAGCAGCTCGCCGATCCCGGGAGCATTCTCGTGAGTCCCGCGACGCTCGAGCTGGCCGGGGGCTACGTGGAGGTGAGATCGCTCGGGCCCGTGCCGGTGAAGGGCCTCCCGGACCCGGTGGAGATCTACGAGCTGACGGGAGCCGGGACGGCGCGATCCCGCCTCCAGGCAACCGCCTCCCGGGGTCTCACCCCCTTTGTCGGACGGGATCCTGAGCTGGCGCACCTCGTCCGTGCGCAGGAGCAGGCCCGGGCGGGACAAGGCCAGATCGTGGCGATCGTGGGCGAGGCCGGCGTGGGCAAGTCCCGGCTCTACCACGAATTCACTCGCTCCCATCGTGTCAAGGGCTGGCTCGTCCTCGAGGCCAGCGCCGTGTCCCACGGCAAGAGCATCAGCTATCTGCCCGTCATCGACCTCCTGAAAGGTTACTGCAAGCTCGAGGAGCGCGACGATCACCGGGCGCTCCGGGAAAAGATCACCGGCAAGCTCTTCACCCTCGACGAATCCCTCAAGCCGCTCTTGCCGGCGTTCTTCGGCCTCCTCGATGTGCCGGTCGACGACCCGCAATGGCAGGCCCTCGATCCGGCGCAGCGGCGTCACCAGACCCTCGACGCCAACAAGCGCCTGCTGCTCCGTGAAGCGCAGGCCCAGCCCGTGGTCGTCATCTTCGAGGATCTCCACTGGATTGACACCGAGACACAGGCCCTGCTCGACAGCCTCGTCGCGAGCCTGCCCGCCGCGCGCCTTCTGATGCTCGTCAACTATCGTCCGGAGTACCAGCACGCCTGGGGCAGCAAGACCTACTACACGCAGCTCCGTCTCGACGCGTTGCCCGCCGAGAGCGCGGGCGAGCTGCTCGAAGGTCTCCTGGGCAGCGACCCCGCCCTGGCGCCACTGAAGGCGCTGCTGACCGCGAGGACCTCGGGCAACCCCCTGTTCCTCGAGGAAAGCGTGAGGACCCTGGTCGAGACGCGGGCCCTGGCCGGCACGCGCGGCGCCTACCGGCTCGTCCAGCCGGTCGAGGCGATCCAGGTGCCGGCCACGGTCCAGTCGATCCTGGCCTCCCGCATCGATCGCCTTTCCCTCGACGAGAAACGCCTCTTGCAGTCGGCCGCGGTGATCGGAAAGGATGTCCCGTTCGCCCTCCTCCAGGGGATAGCCGGGCTGCCCGAGGAGGGCCTCCGGCGCGGGCTCGACCATCTGCAGGCGGCCGAGTTCTTGTACGAGACGAGCCTCTTCCCCGATCTCGAGTACACGTTCAAGCACGCTCTCACCCACGACGTAGCCTACGGGAGCCTGCTCCAGGACCGACGGCGCGAGCTGCACGCCAAGGTCGTCGAGACGATCGAGGCGCTCTACTCCGACCGCCTGATCGAGCAGATCGAGCGGCTCGCCCATCATGCGTTCAGGGGCGAGGTGTGGGACAAGGCGGTGGGCTACCTCCGTCAGGCCGGTGCCAAGGCGTTCGCGCGGTCGGCCAACCGGGAGGCGGTGGCGTATCTGGAGCAAGCGCTCACGGCCCTGGCGCATCTTCCCGAGACCCGCGAGAGGCTGGAGCTGGCCATCGATCTCCGCTTCGAGATTCGAAGCTCGCTGTTCCCGCTCGGCGAGCTCGACACGATGCTGACCACTCTCCGCGACGCCGAACGCCTCGCCAGAGGGCTGGATGATTCACGGCGGCTCGGTTGGGTGTCGGTGTTCATGAGTCAGTATTCCTGGGTGAAAGGTGGCTTGAGCGACGCGCGGGCGTTCGGCGAACGGGCGGGGGCCATCGCCGCGACGCTCGGGGATACTTCGCTCCAGGCCGTGGCGAACTACTATGCCGGCGCGGCATGCTTCGCCTCCACCGATTATCGGGACGCCGAGGGCTTTCTCCGGAAGGCGCTCCAGTCGCTCGAAGGGGACCTGAGTCGCGAGCGCTTTGGCCTGGCCGGCTTTCCCGCGGTCATGGCCCGGTGGTTGCTGGCGTCTTCGCTCGCCGAGCGTGGAGAGTTCGCCGAGGGGTTGATCCATGGCCAGGAAGGGCTCCGAATCGCCGAGGAGCTGCGTCATCCGTACAGCCTGATCCTCATGTGCTGGGGACTTGCGCTGCTCCACACCCTCAAGGGCGAATTGAGTCACGCCGGCGCCCACCTCGAGCGCGCTCTCGCGCTCTGCCGCGACTGGACGGTCCCCGTCCTGTCACCGGTGACCACGGGGTTCTTGGGCTACGTGCAGGTGTTGTCGGGGCGCGTTGCGGAAGGCCTCTCGTTGCTGGAACAAGGGAAAAGGGACGCGGAGTCCAGCGGGCTGGCGCTCTACCATTCGCGCCTCACCCTGTGGATGGGCGAGGCGCTCATGCGGGCCGACCGGCTCGATGATGCGCAGGCTCGGGCCGAGCGGGCCCGGGCGCTTACGCGGGAGCGCGGTGAACGCGGCTTGGAAGCCTGGGCTCTCTGGCTTCTCGGCGAAGTGGTGTCCCGTCGCGAGCCGGTCGACCACGAGACCGCAGAAGGTCACTATCTTCAAGGCATCGCGCTGGCCGAGGACGTCGGCCTGCGTCCACTCGTCGCGCGCTCGCACGACGGCCTCGGTAAGCTCTACCGTCGCGTGGGCAAGCATGAGACGGCGCAGGAGCACCTCTCGACCGTGATCACGATGTACCGCCGGATGGGCATGAAGTTCTGGCTCGAGCAGGCGGAGGCGGAGCTGGCGGCGCTGAGCTGAGGAGGATGACGTCGATGAGCCAGTTCATTCCCGCCGTCGATCCATACCCGCGTCGACGCGTGCGGGTGCTCGACACCGAGATGGCCTACGTGGAAACCGGCACCGGCGATCCGGTGGTGTTCCTCCACGGCAACCCCACGTCGTCCTATCTCTGGCGCAACGTGACCCCGCACGTGGAGGCGGCCGGCCGCTGCCTCGCCCCGGATCTGGTCGGCATGGGCGACTCGGGCAAGGCTCCCGCGGGCTCCTATCGCTTCGTGGACCACGCGCGCTATCTCGACGCCTGGTTCGAGGCGCTCGCGCTCACCCGCGTGACCCTGGTCGTGCACGACTGGGGCTCGGCCCTCGGCTTCCACTGGGCGCGGCGCCATCCGGAGCGGGTGCGCGGGCTCGTCTACATGGAGGCGCTCGTCCGACCCGTGACCTGGGAGGAGTGGCCGGAGGCGGCGCGCAAGGTCTTCCAGGCGATGCGCTCACCGGCCGGCGAGGAGATGGTGCTGCAGAAGAACGTGTTCGTGGAGCGGATCCTGCCCGCGAGCGTGCTGCGCGGCCTGACCGAGGCCGAGATGGCCGTCTACCGCCGGCCCTACCTCGAGCCGGGCGAGTCGCGACGGCCGACGCTGACCTGGCCCCGGCAGATCCCGATCGCGGGCGAGCCCGCGGACGTGGTGGCGATCGTGGACGGCTACGCCCGGTGGCTGGCCACGAGCGATCTCCCCAAGCTGTTCGTCAACGCCGACCCGGGGACGATCCTCACGGGAGCGCAGCGCGAGTTCTGCCGGCGCTGGCCCAGCCAGGAGGAGGTCACCGTGAAGGGCAGCCACTTCATCCAGGAGGACTCGCCGCACGAGATCGGCGAGGCGGTCGCCCGCTTCGTGGCGCGACGGCCGGGATAGGACCACCCCTCACCCTGGCCTTCTCCCGTGAGGGGAGAGGGGGCTACGCGAGGAATTCGCGGACCACGCGGAGGAACTCGTCGAGGCGGTCGTGGTGCAGCCAGTGGCCGGCGCGCTCGATGCCGACGACGGCGGCGTGGCGGAACGGCTCCGCGCGCCCGTCCGCGGACGGATTGCCGGAGCGGCTCTCGGTGCCGTAGAGCAGGAGCGTCGGGCAGGTGATCCGTGACCACAGGTGCTTGATGTCCTGCCCCCGCATGTCGTACGGCGGGAACACCCGCACGTAATTGTCGAACTTCCAGCTGTAGGTGCCGTCCTCGTTCTGGTTCACGCCGTGCACGGTGAGATGGCGCGCCTGCTCGGCGGAGAGGTGCGGGTTCTCCTCCTGCATGCGGTGGAAGGCGTCCTCGATCGACGCGTAGCGCCGCGGCAGGCGCCCGGCCAGCCCGCGCTGCTCCCGGATCCACTCGTCCAGGCGCCGGTCGATGCTCTTGGCGGAGCGCTCGGCCCACATCTGGGGCGATGGGCCGAGCCCCTCGATGGCGACCAGACGCGCCACCGTCTCGGGGTAGATCCCCGCGTAGCGCAGGGCCACGTTGCCGCCCAGCGAGTGGGCGATGATGGTGACCGGGGCCAGCCGCTGACCGTGGATGAGCTGGGCGAGATCGTAGATGTAGCCGGTCATCGAGTAGCTGCCGTCGGCGGACCACTGGCTGTCGCCGTGGCCGCGCAGGTCCGGGGCGATGATGTGCCAGTCGTCGCGCAGGGCGGCCGCGGTCCAGTCCCAGTTGCGGCAGTGGTCGCGCCCGCCGTGGATGAGCAGTAGCGGCGGCTTGCCCTCGTTGCCCCAGTCGACGTAGTGCAGGCGGAGCCGCTGCGAGAAGAACGTGTGCGAGGCGGGACCGGGGGCGTTGTCGGTCACCGCGCGCCTCCCGCCACCAGGTAGTCGACCGCGCGGCGGTGACTCTCCAGCAGCCCGTCGAGCCGGGCCGGGTCACCCCGTCCCCAGCCGCACTCGGTGGCGACCCCGAAGCCATCCCCCACGATGCGGCGCGCGGTGTCGATGCGAAGCCGGTCGCCCTCCGCGTCGTCGTGGTGGATGAGCCCCAGGTAGAGGCGCGTGCGCTCGGGCAGGCGCAGCGAGCGGAGCGGGGCGAAGTACGCGGGGTCGGTGCGCTCGCGGGGCACCGGCAGGTGCAGGAAGTCGACATGGCGCCGGGCCATCCCGACGATGGCCTGGCCGATCTCGACGAGGATGCCCGTGTCGGTCGGCATGACCAGGTGCTGGTCGGCCGGACTGCCGTAACAGAGGTGATAGCCGAGCTCGACGTCGATGGGCACCGCCTGCCCCAGGCGCTCGAGCAAGGAGAAGACGCGCGCCTTGTAGTCGGCGGGCCGGGAAGGGAAGTAGCGCTCGAACACCAGCACCTCCTGGCAGACGTCCCACTGGATGCTCAGATCGCGGTGGGGCACGGCGGTGAGCACGTCGCCGAGGGCGCGCAGCAGCGAGCGCTCGTAGACGCGGAGATAGTCGTCGTGGGCGCGCGGGCTCACGTACATGAAGGCGCTCGACATCGGCGTGGGGAGGCACACCTGGAAGCGCAGGCCGGTGGGCACCACGCCCTCGCGCCGGAGACGCTCGAAGCACGTCCAGGAGTCGCGCGCCGCCTCCGCGTAGCCGGTGGAGAACTCGACGCGATCCGGGTCGACGCCGGGCCGGAAGCGCAGGAGATCCGTCCGGCGCAGCAGCGAGCCGTCCCACTGCCGGAGCTCGAGCAGGCCGGCCTCGGCGTCCACCTCCATGGCCGGGTGGCGCTCGAGCATGGTCCGCTGCCAGTAGATCCAGCGGCGGCGCTCGCCGGTCTCGCCGTCCGGCATTCGCGAGAGGAGCGGGCCGAGCGCGCCGGCGAGGCGACGGAAGACCTCTTCGGTGGTGGCGAGCGGCACGCTGCCGATCAGGTGCGCGAGCCCGCGGGCCGGCTGGGCGCTCATGCGACCAGGGCTCCCCGGGCGAGCACCGCCACGCGGTCCGCCACCGTCTTCGCGACCGCCGGCTCGCGCTCGGTCACCAGCACGGTCGCGCCGAAGGCGCGGATCTCGGAGATCAGCGCGGCGATGGCCGGTCGGTCGTCGGGCGGGAGCACGCCGAGCGGCTCGTCGAGCAGGAGCAGGCGCGGTCGCAGGGCGAGCGCCTGCGCCAGCCGGAGCCGCGCGAGATCGATCAGCGAGAGATCGGCGTGCCGGCGCCGTGCGTGGGCCGACAGCCCGACCCGCTCGAGCAGGGCCGCCACGCGGGAGCGCACACGCGCGTCCGGCCACTTCGCGGTCAGCGACGCGACGAGGCCGAGCCGGGGCCACAGCACCGCGAGCGCGACGATCTCCGCGATCGTCACCGACCATCGCGGGCTGGGGACCAGGCCGCCGCGGACCAGGCCCTGCTGAGCCAGCTCGCGGGGTCGCAGACCCGTGACCTCGCGGCCGTCGAAGATCAGGCGACCGGACTCGGCGGGCACGCCGCCCGACAGGCCGTGCACGGCCGCGGTCTTGCCGGACCCGGCCGGCCCGCAGAGCGCCAGGATCTCCCCCTCCTCGATCGTGAACGAGAGCGCGTCGAGCAGCGTGACGGCGCCGACGCGACAGGTCAGGCCCACGACCTCTAGGATCTTCACGCGGGCCGCCAGTCCGCGGTGAGAGCGCGGACGCGCTCCATCAGCGCGCCCTGCTCGAACGTGGCCAGGCGCTGGTTCCGCACGACCACGCGCCCGTGCACCCACACGTCCGTCACCGCCTGGTGCGACATGGCGTAGACCACGTTCTTGAGCAGGTGAGCCCGCGGATGGAGCGAGGGATGCTCGAGATCCACCGCCACCAGGTCGGCGAGGAAGCCGGGCGCGATGTCACCCGCGGGCAGGCCCAGCAGGCGCCCGCCGTCCGTGGTCCCCATCGCGAAGGCCTGCTCCGCGGGCAGCCGGGTGCCGTCGAGATGGCGCACCTTCTGGAGCAGGGCGGCCATCCGCATCTCCTCGAAGACGCTGAGGCGATTGTTGGTGCAGCCGCCGTCCGTTCCGAGGCCGATCAGGATGCCGAGCGTCACCATTTCGGTGATGCGCGTGATACCGTCGCCCAGGATCATGTTGGACGACGGGCAGTAGGCGAGGCCCGCGCCCCGCTCGGCCATCAGGCGGAGCTCCTCGTCGTCGAGCCACACGCAGTGCACCCCGATCATGCGCGGGCCCAGCACCCCGAGCTTGTCGAGCAGTCGAATGGGAGTGGCCCCGTGCTCGGCCAGCGTGCGCTGGCCCTCGTACTGGCCCTCGGCGGCATGGATGTGGAGCTTGGTATTGGCCGCTTCGGCCACCTCCCAGCCCGCGCGGATCATCGCGGGCGACGCCCCGTGCGGGCTGTGCGGGGCGGGCTGGACCGTCACCAGCGCGTCGTCGGCGTGCGCGCGGATCAGCTCGCCGACCCGACGGGCCGCGTCCGCCGGCGTCTCGCGATAGCGGGCGGGCGCGCCGTCCCAGTCGTACATGGTGCGCGCGAGCACGAGGCGGATGCCGACGTCGCGCGCGGCCCGGATGACCGCCTCCGCGTTCTCGTTGCCGTTGTCGTGAAGGTAGAAGAAGTCCACGCAGGTGGTGGCGCCGTGCAGGAGCATCTCGGCGAAGGCGAAGGCGGCGCCCACGTAGATCCCCTCGCGGTCCAGGCGCGTGGAGTACGGGTAGAGCACCCGGTCGCGCCAGGCCATGAAGTCGAGATCGTCGCCGAGCCCCCGCAGCAGCGACTGGAAGGTGTGGCAGTGGGCGTTGACGGTGCCGGGCAGCAGGGCCTTGCCGGGCAGCCGGACGACGTCGGCCGCGGAGGCGTCGGCCGGGGACGCCGGCTGCACCGCCGTGATCCGACCGTCGACGATGCTCACGATGCGGCCGGTCACCTCCCGGCCGCTCGTGAACAGGAGGTCCGGCCAGAGGCGCATCACGGCCGCATCTTAGCCCGTGCCCCGGGGGCTGTGCTAGCCTCCGCTCGGATCCCGGGCGGCTGTCGAACCGGAGCGCCTTTCTCGCCGCGAAGGAAGGTGCGCGGTGAGGCCTGATTCGCACGCGCGTGGAGATCGCGCCTCACCTGTTGCGGCCATGCCCCGAGGAGCGGAGTCCGTTTGATGCGGTGACGGAAGAAGAACCCCGCGAAGTCCGTAGGTTGCGAGCCAGGGCTGACATCGCCCGGCTGGCACGGCCGGTGCAGCGCCGTTTGGCCGGGTAACACCATGCGAGCGAAACAGCAGAAGTTCTCCATCGGCTATTCCATCGCGATGGTGATCGCACTGCTGCTGATCCAGGCCGTCTTCTTCCAGCCCCACGCGGAGAACCTCTCATACAGCGAGTTCAAGGCGCTCGCGAAGAAGGGCAAGGTCAGCAACCTCGTCCTCGACAAGCAGACCATCACCGGCACCCTCCCCGCCGAGGGGCTGGAGGGCCTGCTGCCCTCCGAGAAGCTCGAGGCGCTGAAGCGCGCGGGGCCCGGCCCGCACCCGTTCGTCACCGCCCGGGTGGACGATCCGGCCCTCGTCGGCGAGCTCGAGGCGGCGAACGTGAAGTTCACCGGGCGGGTGGAGAACACGTGGCTGTTGACGGTGCTCTCGTGGATCCTGCCCGCCCTGATGTTCGTGGGCGTGTGGGTGTTTGTCATGCGGCGGATGGGCGGCGCCCAGGGCGGCCTTCTCGCGATTGGCAAGAGCAAGGCCAAGGTGTATGTCCAGCACGAGACCGGCGTGACCTTCGACGACGTCGCCGGCATCGACGAGGCGCGTGGCGAGCTGATGGAGGTCGTCGACTTTCTCAAGAACCCGGACCGCTACCGGCGCCTCGGCGGGAAGATCCCCAAAGGGGTGTTGATCGTCGGCGCGCCCGGCACCGGCAAGACGCTGCTCGCCAAGGCCGTCGCGGGCGAGGCGGGGGTGCCGTTCTTCAGCCTGAGCGGCGCGGACTTCGTGGAGATGTTCGTCGGGGTCGGCGCCGCGCGGGTGCGGGACCTCTTCGCCCAGGCCCAGGAGAAGGCCCCGAGCATCATCTTCATCGACGAGCTGGACGCCCTGGGGAAGGCCCGCGGCATCAGCCCGATCGTCGGTGGCCACGACGAGCGGGAGCAGACGCTGAACCAGCTCCTCGCGGAGCTGGACGGCTTCGATACCCAGAAGGGTGTCCTCATCCTGGCCGCGACCAACCGGCCGGAAATCCTGGACCCCGCGTTGCTCCGGCCCGGCCGCTTCGATCGCCAGGTCGTGCTCGACCGTCCCGACCTGAAAGGGCGGGAGAAGATCCTGAGAGTCCACGCCCGAGGCGTCAAGCTGGCGCCGGATCTCGATCTCGCCGCGGTGGCCGCACGGACGCCCGGCTTCGTCGGTGCCGACCTCGCCAACCTCGTCAACGAGGCGGCGTTGCACGCCGCGCGCAAGGGGAAGGAGGCGGTCGACATGACCGACTTCGACGAGGCCACCGACCGCGTCGTGGGCGGGATCGAGCGGAAGTCGCGCGTGATCAACCCGAAGGAGAAGGAGATCGTCGCGTATCACGAGGCGGGCCATGCCCTGGTCGCCGAATCCCGCGAGCACGCGGACCGGGTCGCGAAGATCTCGGTGATCCCGCGGGGCGTTGCCGCGCTCGGCTACACGCAGCAGCTGCCGACCGAGGACCGATACCTCATGACCCGTGCCGAGCTCCTGGATCGGCTCGACGTGCTGCTCGGAGGCCGGGTCGCGGAAGAGATGGTCTTCGGCGATATCTCGACGGGAGCGCAGGACGACCTCCAGCGGGCCACCGACATGGCGCGCCACATGATCACCCGCTACGGGATGAGCGAGGCGCTCGGGCTCGCGACGTTCGACGCGCCCCGCCAGGCCCTCTTCCTCAACGTCCCGTCGATGGCCCAGCGCGAGTACAGCGAGGAGACCGCGCGCCGGATCGATGCGGAGATCGAGCAGCTCCTCGAGACCGCCCACGGGCGGGTCCGCGAGACCCTCGGCAAGAAGCGGATGATCCTCGACGCGCTCGCGAAGCGACTGATCGAGAAGGAGGTCGTGGATCGCTCCGCGCTCGTACAGTTGATCGCCGACGCGGAGTCACTTCCGCGGGCGGGAGGAGATCGAGGGGCAGGGGCTTGAGTTCCGGAGCGCACCGGTGATCCCCAGGAAGACGGGTCGACCCGCGCGAGTTCGGGGTTCCACATGGCTGTTCCTCGCCCTCGCCGGTCTGGTCCTCCTGAGCACCGGCGGCCAGATCGTGGGCTTCTACGCGGACTGGCTCTGGTTCCACGAGGTGCAGTTCACGTCGGTCTTTGTCACGGTGCTCGAGACGCAGGTCCTCCTCGGAGTGGTGACCGGCGTCGCGTTCTTCCTGATTTTCTACGGCAACGTGATCCTTGCCCGACGGCTCGCTTCGCGCGACGTCCTCGTGGCCGTGGATGACACCGCGGGGTTACCCAGTCCGGAGGTCCTGGACCCGTACTTGCGCCGGCTGGCCTTCCCCTTGAGCGTGCTGATCGCCGTCTTCGTCGGCTGGCTGGGAACGGACCGCTGGGAGTCGGTCCTGAAGGCCCTGAATCCGACGTCGTTCGGCGTCCGGGATCCACTGTTTGACCAGGACGTCGCGTTCTACGTGTTCCGGCTCCCGCTCTGGAATTCCCTCTATCACTGGCTGGTGGGGAGCCTGATCGTCTCAGGTCTGGCCGCCACCGCCGTGCATTTCTGTACCCGAGGCGTTCAGGTCTTGCCGACCGGCGTCTCGATCTCCCGACGGGCCCGCGGACACCTCTTGGGGCTTGCTGCCCTCCTGCTCGTCCTGAAGGCCGCCGGATACCGGCTGGCCATGTTCGACCTGCTCTTCTCCCGGCGGGGTGTGGCCTTCGGCGCCGGGTATGCCGACGTCCACGCCCAGCTCCCTGTCCTGAAGGCGCTGGTGGTCATGACGGGCCTGGTCGCCGTCCTGTGTCTCGTCACGATCCGTCTCCGGAGCTGGCATCCCCTCCTGTGGAGTCTCGCCGCGCTGGTGGGCGTGGCGTTCCTCGGGGGCGTGGCCTACCCGGGCCTGATCCAGCGCTATCGGGTGTCTCCCAACGAGATCGACAAGGAGAGGCCGTACATCGACTTCAACATCCGCTACACCCGCCTGGCCTATGGGTTGGACAACATCGAGGAGCGGGAGTTTCCGGCGGAGGAGACCCTGACGCTTCAGGATCTGCGCAGGAACGAGGCGACCCTCAAGAATATCCGCTTGTGGGACACTCGGCCCTTGCTCGCCACCTATAGCCAGCTCCAGGAGATCCGGACCTACTACAAGTTCACGGATATCGATATCGATCGGTACCGCATCAACGGGGAGTACCGGCAGGTGACGCTGTCTCCGCGGGAGCTCTCGTCGAAGGATCTGCCGAGCCGGATCTGGATCAACGAGCGGTTGACGTATACACACGGCTACGGTGCCGTGGTGGGGCCGGTGAACCGGGTGACGCGCGAGGGCCTCCCCGAGTTCTGGATCAAGGACATTCCGCCGACGGCCTCCACCGATCTTCGGATCTCCCGCCCGGAGCTCTACTTCAGCGAGCTGGCGACCGACTATGTCTTCGTGAAGACGCGGGCCAAGGAATTCGACTACCCGGCGGGGGACCAGAACGTCTACATCGCGTACGAGGGGCAGGGGGGCATCCCGCTCGGGTCCTTCTGGCGCAAGATGCTCTTCGCGGCGCACCTCGGGGACATCAAGCTCCTCATGTCGAACGATCTGACGTCGGCGAGCCGCGTCTTGCTGTACCGGAACATCCGGGAGCGGGTCGAGCGGATCGCCCCGTTCTTCAAGTACGACGATGACCCGTACATGGTGATCTCGACGGCCGGGCGTATCGTGTGGCTCCTGGATGGCTACACGGTCTCGGACTGGTTCCCGTACTCGGCCGCGACGCGCGGACTGGGCAACTACGTGCGTAACGCGGTCAAAGCGACGGTGGATGCCTACGACGGGACCGTGCATTTCTATGTCGCGGATCCGGCCGATCCCGTGATCCGAACGCTCGCGCGGATCTTCCCCGGGCTCCTCCAGCCGCTCGAGGCCATGCCGGCCGACCTCCGCGCCCATATCCGCTATCCCGAGGGGTTGTTCCGGGTCCAGGCGGCGATGTATGCCGTGTACCACATGCGCGACACCCAGGTGTTCTACAACAAGGAGGACCTCTGGAGCATCCCGCTCGCGCACGGGGACGGACCGGATCGGCCCATGGAGCCCTACTACCTCATCATGCGGCTGCCCGGCGAACCGAAGGAAGAGTTCGTCCTCCTGATCCCCTTCAATCCCAGCAAGAAGGACAACCTGTCCGCGTGGCTGGCCGCCCGCAGCGACCCGCCCCACTATGGGAAGCTCGTCGTCTACAACTTCCCGAAGCGGAAGCTGATCTACGGACCCCGGCAGATCGAAGCCCGGATCGACCAGGACTCGTTCATCTCCCAGCAGCTCACCCTCTGGAACCAGCGAGGCTCCCAGGTAGTCCGAGGGAACCTCCTGGTCATTCCGATCGAGCGCTCCCTCGTGTATGTCGAGCCGCTCTACATCGCCGCCGAGAAGGGGCAGCTCCCGGAGCTCAAGCGGGTGATCGTCGGCTTCGGGGACCGGATCGCCATGGAGGAGACGCTGGAGGGCGCGATGGCCCGGGTGTTCGGGGGGGCGGCGTCACCGGCGGGGACCGAGGTGGCGCCGAGTCCCGCCGCGGCGCGCGAGGATTCCGTGAAGACCCTGCTGGATGCCGCGGCGTCTGCCCTCACGCGTGCCGGCGAAGAGCTGCGCCGCGTCGGCGAGCTGTTGCAGCGGCTGCGGGAAAGCGAGCGGGGCAGGTCCCCTGGAGCACCCCGATAGGTCGGCTAGCGCAGCATCGCCCGTATCCGCTCGATCGCGGGCTCCGGGGCCCTCACTCTTTGGTGCACGCCGTCCGCTTCGTAGGGCTCCGAGATCAATGTATGCTGCTCAAGCAGGCCGGCGGGTACGACACCAACCGAGGAGGGACCAGATGACCAGGAGAATCTCGTCCGTGTGGATCGCAGTTATCGCCGCTGTGCTGATCGCCGCCATCCCGGCGGTCTACGCGCAGGCCCCGGCCGATTTTACGACGGAGCCCGACAAGACCATGGCCAGTGCCCAGGAGTCGTTTATGAAGGGTGACATGAACAAGGCGGCCGAGCACATCCAGAAGGCGGCGGCCTACGTCAAAAGAGAGGGTGCCAAGGTCGGCAAGGACTCGAAGGAAGGTGTGATGAAGGCGGGCGACCAGCTGAGCAAGCTGGGAGGAGAGGTCAAGAAGGGCACGGTGAAGTCAGGCGACCAGCTGAAGAAGACCTTCGCCCAGGTCGACCATTCGCTCGCCAAGGCCTGGCACGCGACCGCGGAGCAGACCCAGAAATCGGGCAAGGATGCGACGGAGGCGCTCAAGAAGGCGGGGGCCGGCCTGGAGGGCGCTGCCAAGTGGTCTGGCACCAAGTTGCAGGAAGGCACGCAGGCTTCCGTCGACGGTCTCAAGAAGGCCGGCAAGGTGAGCACCGACGAGGTCGGGAAGTTCTTCAAGAGCATTGGCGACGGCATCACCGATATGGGTCAAAAGCTGACCAGCTGACGTCGTCCGCTCCGTCGGAGGGAGCGAGCACCACCTCGCCCCACATCAGTACCGGTTGGCGATCGGCAGCTCGTCGGCCGGAAAGAGCGTGATGATCTGCGCGCCCTTCGGCGTCACGATCACCTCCTCCTCGATCCGCGCCGCGGAGGTGCCGTCGGTGGCCGGGCAGTAGGTCTCGACCGCGAACACCATGCCGGCCTCGAGCTCCATCGGATCGCCGAAGGAGTTGAGCCGCGAGATGATCGGGCGCTCGTGCAGCCCGAGCCCCAGGCCGTGGCAGAAGTTGAGGCCGAAGGCCGCCATCTCGCTCTCGAAGCCGATGTCCTGAGCCTGCGGGAATGCACGGGCGATCCGATCGGTGCCCACGCCGGGCTTGATGAGGGCGATCGCCTCGTCCATCCACTCGCGCGCCTTCTTGTAGGCGGTGATCTGCGGCGCGGTAGCGCGCCCCACGCTGAAGGTCCGGTAGTAGCAGGTGCGATAGCCCACGTAGGACTGGATGATGTCGAAGAAGGCCTGGTCGCCCGGCCGGATGATGCGGTCGGTGAAGTTGTGCGGGTGCGGGGAGCAGCGCTCGCCCGAGATCGCGTTGATGGCCTCCACGCAGTCCGAGCCCATCTCGTAGAGCCGCTTGTTGGCCAGGGCCACGATGTCGTTCTCGCGCACCCCCGGCTTCAGCGCCTCGAAGATGTCCTGGTACACGCCGTCGCCCATGGCCGCCGCCATGTTGAGCAGGACGAGCTCGTCGGCGTTCTTGATCACGCGGGCCTCCAGCATCACCTGCTGGCCGTCGCGCACCTCGATGCCCAGCTTCTGGAGCGCGAAGAGAAACGGCGGCTCCACCACGTCGATGCCGAGGGGCATGCCCGCCACCCCCTCGCGGGTCAGGATCGCCTTGATCTCGCGTGCGGCCGCCTCGAAGAGGCCAGCCTTGGGCGAGACCGCGCCGCGCATGCCGACCATGCCGGCCAGGCACTGGTTGGACGGCAGCTGCGGTGTGGAGAGGCGGTGATGCCGCGCCGCCGAGCCGAAGTCCCACACCCAGGGCTCGCCGTTGCCGGTGAGCAGGCACCAGCGCGTCAGCTTGTCGCGCGCCCACTCGCCGATGACGGTGCCCGAGATGTAGCGGATGTTGTACTGATCGAAGACGAGGAGGGCGCCCAGCCCGGACGTCGCGAGGGCGCGCCGGGTGCGGCCGATCCGGTACTCGTGGAGGCGGCGGAAGTCCACCCGCTCCTCGAAGTCCACCTGGGTGTGGCCCGGCGCCTGGATGGGGCGGTCCCACCGGTGCTTCGGGTCGACCGCGTCGGGCTTCCGGGCCGGGGCCTTGCTGGCCGGGGCCGCTGCCGGCTTGCGCGCCATGTCCGCCTCCTGGGGAGCGTGGTGAACGACGCGTCTCTCCTACCACAGACCTGCGGTTCGCGATAGACTCGGGTGCACCATGACCACGCCGTCTTCGCCTACTGCACCCGCGCAGGACGCGATGCCGACCACGCGCGGCCTCAACTTCTACCTCGAGGATCCCAACTTCCAGGCTCTCTGCGAGTCGGTGATGGGGCCCGAGATCTTCGCGCGGGCCCGGCCCCACCTGACCGAGCTGGGTGAGATCGCCGGCGGCGAGCTGGACGAGCTGGCGGCCCAGGCCGATCGCAACCCGCCCACGCTGCGCGCGTGGGACGAGCAGGGCCGCCGCGTCGACGAGGTGGTGCGCCACCCCGCCTACCGCCGCATGGAGGACATCGCGTTCGGCCACTTCGGGCTGGCCGCGATGGCGCACCGGCCCGGGGTGCTGGGCTGGCCCGATCGGGTCCCGCAGGTCGTGAAGTACGCGCTGTCGTATCTCTTCGCCCAGAGCGAGTTCGGGCTGCTCTGTCCCGTCAACATGACGGACTCCTGCGCGCGCATGCTGGGGGCGTACGGCAGCGAGGAGCTCAAGCGGCGCTATCTCCCGCACCTGACCGCTACCAACCCGGCCGCCCTCTGGCAGGGCACCCAGTGGATGACCGAGCGCACCGGCGGCTCCGACGTGGGCGCGTCCACCACGGTGGCCCGACGTGGGCCCGACGGACAGTGGCGACTCTGGGGCGACAAGTGGTTCACCTCGGTGGCCAACGCCGAGCTTGCGCTCACGCTCGCCCGGCCCGAAGGGGCGCCCGAGGGCACGCGCGGCCTCGCCATGTTCCTGGTGCCCAAGTGCCTGCCCGACGGCAGCAAGAACGCCTGGACGATCAATCGCCTGAAGGACAAGCTCGGCTCGCGCTCGATGGCCACCGGCGAGGTGACCTACACGGGCGCGGTCGCCTACGTGGTCGGCGATCTCGGCTCGGGCTTCAAGCAGATGATGGAGATGGTCAACGGCTCGCGGCTGTCCAACGCGATGCGGGCGGCGGGCCTCATGCGGCGCGCCCTGCTCGAGGCGCTGGTGCACGCGCGGCAGCGCGTCGCCTTCGGCCGGCCCCTGATCGAGCTGCCGCTGCTGCGCAGCAACCTGCTCTCGATGCTGCTCGACGCCGAGGCGGCGGCCTCCGTCATCCTGAACGGCGCCGCGCTGCTCGACCGGCGCGACGCGGGTGCGGGCGACGCACGCTCGCTCGCGCGCGTGTGGACGCCGCTCGCCAAGTACTGGATCACTCTCCGCGCGCGCGACGTGACCGCCGAGGCCATGAACGTGCGCGGCGGCAACGGCTACGTCGAGGAGTGGGTGAACCCGCGCCTCGTGCGCGACGCCTATCTCGGCGCGATCTGGGAGGGCTCGGCCAACGTGGTGGCCCTCGACGTGCAGCGGGCGATCGTGAAGGATCGCGGGCTCGAGGCGCTCGCCGCCTTCATCGCCGAGCGTCTGGCCCGCGTGAGCGAGCCCGCGGCCAAGCCGTGGGTCGATCTGGTGCGGGCCGGTCTCGAGTCGCTGTCTCGGCAGGTGGCGGGGTGGGCCGCGCTGCCCGGCGAGGAGCGCGAGCTGCTGGCGCGGCCGGTCGCGGACACGCTCTACCATTTGCTCGCCGGCTCGCTCCTGCTCGCCGAGGGCCAGGCGCTGCGCGAGCAGGGCCACGGGTACCGGAAGCTGCTCGCGGCCGGGCTCTACCTCAAGCGCTGGCTCGAGCCGCGCGGGTCCGCGAGCCCGCTCTTCACCGCGCGCCAGATCGCCTGGCTCGACGCCCTCGCCGAGTGGCGCGCCGTCCACGCCACCGCGCTCGCCGACGTGGAGGGCTGACCGCCGTGGACGTCAACGAGATCATCTGGCGGCCGGATCCGGAGACCGCCGCGAAGACCCGGATGGCGCGCTTCATGAAGCAGCACGGCCTCGCCTCGCTCGCCGATCTGCAGCGGCGGTCGAACGCGGATCCCGAGTGGTACTGGGACGCGGTCTCGCGCGACCTCGGGTTCCACTGGTTCACGCCCTACCAGCGCGTGCTCGACGCCTCGAAGGGCATCGCGTGGCCGCGGTGGTTTCCGGGTGGCCGCCTGAACCTCGCCTACAACGCGGTGGATCGGCACATCGCGGCCGGCCGCGGCGCCCGGCCCGCCGTGATCACGGAGGCCGAGGACGGTACCGTGCGCACGCTCTCGTACACCGAGCTGGCCGCCGAGGTGGGCCGGCTCGCGAACGCGCTCACCCGCCTCGGCATCCGGCCCGGCGACACCGTCGGCATTTTCCTGCCGATGTGCGCGGAGGCGGTGATCGCCACGCTGGCGGTGGCGCGCATCGGGGCCGTCTACACCCCGTGCTTCTCGGGCTACGGCGCGCAGGCGGTGGCCTCGCGCCTGGACGGGTGCGGCGCCCGGCTCCTCATCACCGCGGACGCCTTCGCGCGGCGTGGCCAGCCGGTGCCGCTCAAGCGGACCGCCGACGAGGCGGTGGCCGCGTCGCCGACCGTCGAGCACGTGATCGTCCACCGTCGCAGCGGGGCCGAGGTGCCGTGGAAGGACGGGCGCGATCTCTGGTGGCACGATCTGGTCGCGCCCGAGTCGGCCGAGAGTGCGGCGCTGCCGGTGGACGCCGACCATCCGTGCCTGATCATCTACACCTCGGGGACCACCGGACGGCCCAAGGGCACGGTGCTCACCCACGGCGGCTTCTCGATCAAGAACGCGCACGACTTCGCGTATCTCTTCGATCTCGGCGAGAGCGACCGGCTCTTCTGGGTGACCGACCTCGGCTGGCTCATGGGGCCGATGCTGATCGGCGGCGCCCTGCTCACCGGCGGCACCGCGGTGCTGTTCGAGGGCACGCCGGACTATCCGAAGCCGGACCGGCTCTGGTCGGTGCTGGAGCGCCACCGCGTCACCGTGCTCGGCATCTCGCCGACCGCGGTGCGGGCGCTCATGCCTCACGGGGAAGAGTGGGTCACACGCCACGATCTCTCATCGCTGCGCCTGATGGCCTCGACCGGGGAGCCCTGGAACCCGGAGCCCTACCGTTGGCTCTTCCGGACCGCCGGGAAGGGACGGTTGCCGATCATCAACTACACGGGCGGCACCGAGATCTCGGGCGGCATCCTCTCCTGCTTCCCGATCGCCCCGATCAAGCCCTGCTCGTTCGCCGGGCCGATTCCCGGCATGGCCGCCGACGTCTATGACGATGAGGGCCGGCCGGTGCGCGGGCAGGTGGGCGAGCTGGTCGTGACGCGCCCGTGGCCGGGCATGACCGCCGGCTTCTGGAAGGATCCGGACCGCTACATCGAGACTTACTGGTCGCGGTGGCCCGACGTGTGGGTGCACGGCGACTGGGCGTACATCGATCCCGACGGCTTCTGGTTCATCCAGGGGCGCTCGGACGACACCCTGAAGATCGCGGGCAAGCGCGTGGGACCGGCCGAGGTCGAGTCGGTGCTGGTCGGGCACCCGGCGGTGGCGGAGGCGGCGGCGATCGGGGTACCGCACGAGATCAAGGGCGAGACCGTGGTGTGCTTCGCGGTGCTGCGGCCGGGCCATCAGCCGTCGGAGCCCCTGCGCGCCGAGCTGGTCGAGGAGGTCGTGCGCTCGATGGGCAAGGCCATCCGACCGGAGCGAGTGCTGTTCGCGCGCGAGCTGCCGAAGACCCGCAGCGCCAAGATCATGCGGCGGGTGGTGCGCGCGACCTATCTCGGCCGCGACCCGGGCGATCTCTCCTCTCTCGACAACCCGGGCGGCGTGAAGGCGATCGCCGACGCCCTCTAGACGTCCCGCCGCCGCAAGTACGCGAGCGCTCCGAGAATCATCACCACGAGCACCATCTGGGTGACCATGCCCTGCCACGTTGGGTAGACGCCCAACGACGGGATCGCGGGCAGGTCGAGCGGCCCGACCGGGAGCTTGCCCGCGTGCTGCAGCGCCGCGATGCCCTTGCCCGCCAGCACCACGGCCAGCACGGCCATCAGGGCTGATCCTAGGCCGAAGAACCAGCCGACCGGCAGGCGCAGCCCAAGCTTGAGGATGAGCCAGGCGAGCAGCACGAGGCCGAGGAAGCCCGCCAGGCACCCCGCGCCGACGGCCAGGCGGCCCTCGCGGCCGGCCTCGATCCAGAGGGCCTGGTAGAAGAGCACGGTCTCGAAGGCCTCGCGGTAGACCGCAAGGAATGCGATCGACGCCAGCGCCCAGAGCGTGCGGCCCGAGAGGGCGGCCTGCACGCGGGTCTCGAGGAAGGTCTTCCAGCGCGCAGCATGCGCGTGGCGGTGCATCCAGAAGCCAACGTAGAGCAGCATGACCGCGGCGAGCAGCGCGGTCGCGCCCTCCGTCACCTCGCGGCTGGCTCCGCTCACCGTCACCACGTACGAGGCGACCACCCAGGTCAGGCCGCCCGCCGCCAGCGCCCCGATCCAGCCGGCGTGCACGTAGGGCAGCGCCTCGCGGCGCCCCGACTTGATCAGCATCGCCACGAGCGCGGCCAGCACCAGGATGGCCTCGAGGCCTTCGCGGAGGAGGATGACGAAGGCGCTCGTGAAGGTGGTGACGGGCGAGAGCTGTGCGACGTCGAGACGCTGGCGGGCGGTGTCCAGCAGAGACAGGATGGTGCGAGCCTCCGCCTCGACCGCCTCTCGCGGCGCGCGAGACTGGATCAGGGTGCGGTAGTGGAGCATCTCGGCCTCGACCCGCGTCTTCAGCCCATTGTCCACTGCGGCGAGCGGAGCCTCCACCAGCTCGAAGCCCTCCAGATAGGCCGTGACCGCGAGCTGATGCGCCCGCGCCGCGTCACCGCCGCGGTAGGCCTCGACGCTCTCGGCGAGGAGGCGCGCGCTGAAGTCGATCGGCGCCTCGCGGCCGGCCGCGAGGGCGCCCGGCTCGCTCTGCAGATACGCGAGCACCGCCGCGCCGTCGGGGCCGGAGCGTGCGGCGAGGTCCCTGGGGGTGACCATGACGAGCGCGCGCAGATCGCGCAGCTCGCTCTTGCCGACGCCGCGCTTCCAGAGGGTCGCCCCGCGGGCCCGGTCCGCGGGCGGGCTAGCGAGCGTGCTCACATAGAAGGCGAGCGCCCACCGCTGCGCCTCGCTGAGTGGCGCGAAGCCGGTCATCGCGGTGCCCTTGATCCCCAGCGTGATCGTGTTGTAGAGCCCGAAGAGGCTGTGCTCGCCCATGCGGGCCGCGTCGGTGAGGTCGGCGGGCGGCGGGGTCAAGCCCTTCGCGCCCGGCCCGTCGCCGCGGCCGGTCGCGCCGTGGCACATCGCGCAGTGGGCCGTGAAGTCGACCGCGGCGGGTCCCAGGTCGGGCACCTGGCGCGGGGTGACGCGGACATCGTAGAGATCGATGATTCGCCGGCGGAGATCGGAGGAGATGGCCGCGACCTCCTCGCCCGGACGCCTGTCGCGGATGGCCGCGAGGAGGCCGGCCGCGCTGGCCTCGAGGGCGGCCCGCTCGGGGCGGGCGGGAAGTCCGGCGATCATGGCGCGGACGCCGGTCGCGAACTCGACCTGCTCGTCGTACTCGCCCTGGTCGACGATCTTGCCATCCCGCACCGCGCCCGGGTAGTCCACACCCAGGTAGTCCAGCGCGTGCAAGATGGGCGCGAACGGGTCGGTCTCGGCGGCGTGCCCCGGAGTGGCGGCGAGGCCGACCGCGAGGATCAGCAGGGCGAGGCCGCAGGTCAGTGTCTCGTCTCCTTCGGGGTGACGGCGATCGCCATCTTGCCGATGCCGGCGAGCCGTGCCGCGTCCATGACCTCCACCACGCGGCCGTGGAGCGCGTCGGTGTCGGCCTCGATGACCACCCCCACCTCCGGCTCGGTGCGGGCCCGAGCCTGCAGGCGCCCGGTAAGCTGGGCGGGCTCGATCGGCTCGCGGTCGAAGTAGATGATGCCCTCGCGCGAGATCGAGATGGCCACCGGGGCGCGGGCCGCCTCCGCCTTCGCCGCCTTGGGCAGATGGACCGCGATGCCGCCGTGCACGGTCATGGCTAGGCTCGCCATCATGAAGAACACGAGGAGGAAGAACACGGTGTCGATCATCGGGATGATCTCGATCCGGGCTTTCCGGGGCGGCCGGCGGCGGAGCTTCACGCGACCCGCTGTTCCTTCAGGACGAGATCGAGCCGGCTCGCCAGCCGCTCCATCGCGTCCATCGCCTGCTCGGCCCGGGCCGTGAAGTAGTTGTAGGGCACGAGCGTGGCGATCGCGATGGCCAGGCCGACCGCGGTCGCGATCAGCGCTTCCGCGACACCGCCGGTGATCGCGGTGGGCTGGTTCATCCCGCTGGAGGACAGGATGCCGAATGCGGCGATCATGCCGGTGACGGTGCCGAGGAGCCCCAGCAGCGGGGAGAGCGTGATGATGGTGTCGAGCACCGGCAAGTAGCTTCGCAGCCGCCCCATCTCGGCCTGGGCGACCGCCTCCATGGCGGCGGCCGGCGAGACCTCGCGCTCGGCCAGGCCCGCCGCGATGACTCGGGCAGTGACCCCGCGGGCGCCCCGGGTGATTTCGAGCGCCTCGTCGAGCTTGCCGCGCTCGGCCAGTTCCAGCGCCCGCTCCGCCGCGCCCTGGTCACCCTGGCGCCACCAGAAGCCCAGTCGCTCGGCCACCACCGCGAGGGCCACGACCGAGCAGGCGAGCAGGGGAATCATCACGGGCCCGCCCTTGGCGAGCATCTGAACGAGCGTTGCGATCTGTGGCACGGGTGGCCTCGAGGTGGCTGGCTTCGGTGAACGGCTATTTGGTCAGGATGAGCTTGTCCGCCCTGGTGATGTGCAGCCGGTACTCCTGGCCGCGGTGCACGATGACGATCTCCCGCCCGCCCCGGAACAGCTCCGTGCTCGCGATGCGGACGGCGTCCCGTGGCGTCACCTCGCGCGCGAAGGGGGCTTCGCCGGGCTCGTCGATCACGTATCGCTGTCCTTGATCTGCTGCGACAGGTAGTGGGCCTCTCCCACCTGCTTGATGAGCTCGAGCTGCTCCTCGATCCAGTCGATGTGGCCCTCTTCCGCGGTCAGGATGTCTTCCAGGAGATCGCGGCTGCCGTTGTCCCCGAGCCCGCGGCACAGCTCGACTCCCGCGTTGAGCGTGGCCACCGCCACCCGCTCCAGCTCCAGGTCGAGCCTGAGCTGCTCGGGGACGGTCTGGCCCACGTTCACCTTGCCGAGCCGCTGCACGTTGGGCA
Organism: Nitrosotalea sp.; assembly: GCA_035519555.1. GTDB lineage: Bacteria > Methylomirabilota > Methylomirabilia > Rokubacteriales > CSP1-6 > CAMLFJ01. Next base: position 24,034 of record DATIWG010000066.1, read on the forward strand.
CGCCTTCGAGGTACAGGACCCGCTCGATGAGCCGGTCGGCGTGGCGCATCTCGCCGATCGATTCCTCACGCAGCTTCTTCCACAGGCGCTTGTAGCCCCAGTTCTCGCACATCCGAGCGTGGATGAAGTACTGGTTGATCGCGGTCAGCTCAGCAGTGAGCACATCGTTGAGCAGGCTCACCACCTGGTCGTGCCCCTTCATGTGGTGCTCCCGTGAGCGGGTTGGCGGGCGGTCACCGCGCCAGCATAGTGCCGCTCACGGGCTCGTTCCACCAGGGCTTCGATGAGGTCGCCGCAGGCCCCGCAGTCGCCCCCGGCGCCGCACGTCCGCTCGATCTCGCCCACCGTTCCGGCTCCCGCCTGGATGGCGGACTCGACGGCGTGATCGGAGACACCGCGACAGAGGCAGAGGATCACCGGCGGGGACTCTCCCGGAAGATCGACGACGTCGTCATGGTTCGCGTAGCTTTCCGTCCACTCTTAGGGTCGTGATATGCAACGGGTTAGGTATACCTAATCGAAACGATCACTGTCAACCGGAAAACGCCGCCCCGGAAGGGCGGACCGGCGGGAGCTAGAGGACGTGGAGCAGGGGGCGGGCGCGGAGCGTGCCGTCCTGCCAGAAGCCGCTGGCACGCAGCTCCTCGAGGGCTTTCTCGGCGTCGTCGCCCCGCATGACCGCGAGTGTGTCGCCGTCCGGGAAGAACCCGCCGAAGGCCATCCGCCCGCTCCCCCGCGCCTCGATGAGGGCGAAGGAGGCCATCTCCACGTCGGGGGCCACGCCTTCAACCAGGGTGACCGGACGCGAGCCGTCGGTCACCAGCGGCGGCAGCTCCCAGGGCTCCAGGAACTGGGCGAAGGAGCGCGGGGTGTAGGTGGGCCAGACGCCGCCGGTGAAGTAGGGGTCCTCCTCCACCAGCCGCCGCAGGTCGTCCGGCTGCTGCACGCGGTAGAACACGTCGGCGCCGCGGCCGTCCGGGCTGGGGCCGCCGCCGATGACGAGACCGCGCGCGCGCAGGCCCATCAGCCGCTCGAGATGGGCCTGGCGGTGAGGCTCGCGCTTGGCCAGGTAGTCGGCTCCGCTCTGGATCGCGACGTGGTAGACGATCACGGCGTGACCCACCCTCCCGAGAACGGGATGACCTGACCCACGAAGAAGTCCGCGTCCTCCGAGGCCAGGTAGACCGCCAGGCGCGCCGATTCCTCGCTGCGCGCGAGCCGGCCCGCTGGGATGTTCCGGACCATGCGCGCGAGCTTCACCGGGTCCGCGGTGAGCGCGGGCGGGAAGTAGGTGGGGTTCTCGACGTAGTTCTGGGCGATCGCGTTGACCTGGATGCCGTCCCGGGCGACCTCGCGTCCGACCGCCTTGGTGAGCCCGTTGACGCCCGCGCGCGCCGCGGTGTAGGCCGCGTAGTTGGGGAGGCCCGGGAAGGCGGCGGCCGACGACATGTTGATGATCTTGCCACGTCCGGCCGGCCGCATCACCCGCAGCGCCGCGCGCAGGCAGAAGAACGGCTCGTCGAGCAGGCGCGCCTGCATCTCGCGCCAGGCCTCGTCGGTGATCTGCTCGGCCGGGCAGCCGGACGGCGGGTGCGCGTTGTTGTTGACCAGGATGTCGAGGCGGCCGAAGCGCGTCACCACCGCGTCCACCGCGGCGTCCGCCTCCCTAGAGCGGCTGAGATCGCCGGAGAGCAGGAGCACGTCGCGGCCGAGTCGCTCCGCGATGACCGCGAACGGCTTGGCCGCCGCCGCGTCGCGATCGTGCAGCGCCACCGAGGCGCCCTCGCGGCAGAACTCCTCGGTGATCGCCGGGCCCATGAAGTGGCTGACGTTCGTGATCAGCGCGACCTTGCCGGTGAGCTTCATGGTCGAGAGCCTACTCGGGGCTTCGCGGCCACGCAAGGCCGTGGTACCGTGAGGGCGCGGGCAAGGGAGGTGCCGCGGCCGTGGACGAGCCACTGCTCCAATCATTCCGGGCCCGCTACCCGTTTCCGCTCGACGACTTCCAGCTCCGCGCCATCTCCGCCATCCTCGACGGCAAGTCGGTGATCGTCTCGGCGCCGACCGGCTCCGGCAAGACCCTGGTCGCCGAATTCGGCATCCACGCCGCCCTCCACCGCGGCCGCCGGATCGCCTACACCACGCCGCTCAAGGCGCTCTCGAACCAGAAGTACGCCGACTTCGTCCGGCAGTGGGGCGGCGAGCAGGTCGGGATCCTCACCGGCGACGTGAAGGTCAACCCGCGCGCCCCGGTGGTGGTGATGACCACCGAGATCCTGCGCAACATGTTCTACTCGGGCGGTCTCGACGGCCTCGACACGGTGGTGCTCGACGAGTGCCACTACATGGGCGACGAGGGGCGCGGGACGGTGTGGGAGGAAATCATCGTCAACTGCCCGAAGGACGTGGCGCTGGTGGCGCTGTCGGCCACCGTGCGCAACGTCAACGAGATCGCGGACTGGATCAGCCTCGTGCACCGGCCGATCGTGGCGATCACGCATCCGCACCGGCCGGTGCCGCTGCAGTACCTGGTGGCGGATCTCTCGGGCGAGATCCACACCTACGACGCGGTCCGCCACGGCAAGGTCCGTCTCCTCGGCGAGGAGCGCGAGGGCGGGTACCACGACCGCGGGCGCTGGTACACCCGCCGGGTGGTGGATCCCACCGTGATGCTCGACGAGCTGGAGAGCCGCGGGTGGCTGCCCGCGATCTACTTCATCTTCAGCCGCGCCGGCTGCGAGCGGGCCATGGAGACGGTGCTGGCCGAGGGCAAGCCGCTGCTGTCGCGCGAGCAGCAGCGGCAGGTGGACGGGGCCATCCGCGAGCAGATCGGCGAGAACCCGGCGATCGGGGAGTCGCCGCTCAACCAGACCATCTTCCAGGCTCTCGGCATGGGGGTGGGGCTGCACCACGCGGGAATCCTACCCACCGTGAAGCGCTTCACCGAGCTGCTGTTCGAGCGCGGCCTCTGCAAGGTGGTGTTCGCGACCGAGACCATGTCGCTCGGCATCCACATGCCGGCCAAGAGCGTGGTCTTGCAATCGCTCACCAAGCGCACCGACCGCGGCTTCCGCAGCCTGACCCACAACGAGCTGACCCAGATGGCCGGGCGTGCGGGTCGGCGCGGCATCGATCCCGAGGGCAAGTGCGTGATGGCCCTCGACGTGCGCGACGGCTTCGACGACATGAAGCGCGTGGTGGACGGCCCGCCCGAGCCGGTGATGAGTCAGTTCAAGCTCGGCTACGGCTCGGTGGCGTTGCTGCTCTCCACCGGACGCGACCTGGCCACCATCCGCCGCATCGTCGAGTCCTCGTTCGGCCAGTACCAGAACATGAAGCGCATCCGGTCGCTGGAGTCGGACGTGCGGTCCCTCGAGATCGCGGTGGCGGATGGCCGCCGCTACGGTGCGCCCTGCGGCGACTTCGCGCGCATCGGCCGCTACCGGACGGTACGCTCCGAGGTCGAGGTGGCGCGGATGGCGCGCGGCAAGAGCGGTCGGCGCGGGCGCTCCGCGTCCGACGCGGAGCCGGGTCGTCTGGCCCTGGTGCGCCGGAAGAGCGGGGCCAGCCTGGGCCTGATCGTGGGAGTGGACCGGCGGCGGCACCGCGACCTGATCCAGGTCCTCCTGCCGCACGGGGGTACCGTTCACATGAAGGAAGGCAACGTGAAGCGGGTGTTCTGGCAGACGCCGCCCCTGCACGTGCCGCGGGACTGGGAGCACCGCACGCGCGGGCTCACCGAGCAGATGGAGCGCCTCTCGGTCGGCGAGCTGGTCGAGCGGGAGCGCAGCCACGGCCCCGAGGGCGCGCTCGCCGCGATCGAGTGCCACCGCTGTCCGTGGGGCTCGCAGGGGCGCTGCGAGCAGGCGTGGAAGGGCCTGGAGGGTCTCGAGCGCCAGCTGGCCCAGAAGGCGGAGATGCTCGACGCCTTCCGCAATGCCTACTGGCAGGAGTTCCTCCGCGTGGTCGAGGTGCTCGAGAGCTTCGGCGCGGTGCAGGGCGCCAAGCTCCTGGCCAAGGGCCAGCTCATCGCGGGGCTGCGGCACGACAACGAGCTGCTGGTGGCCGAGATCGTGGACCGCGGTATCCTGGCCGACACCACGCTCGCGGAGGCGGCCACGCTCTGCTCCGGTCTGATCGAGGAGGCGCGCTCCGGCGACGCGGCGGTGGCGCGGCTCTTCCTCAAGAAGCGCCCCAAGCTCAAGCGCAAGGTGCAGGAGCTCGAGTCCCTCGCCAACACCATCCTGGAGGTGCAGCGGCGCCACCAGCTGCCGATGCCGGTGTCCGTCTCCACCGGCTTCATGCCGTCGGTGTTCCGGTGGGCCTCGGGAGAGGATGACTGGGCCGCGATCGTGGAGGAGTCGTTCGGCGGCCACGAGGGCGACCTGATCCGGGCGATGCGGCGGCTCATCGACGTGCTGCGTCAGCTCGCGGAATCGCCGGAGGTCGAGCCGGTCCTGGCCGGCGTCCTGGCCCGGGCCGCCCGTGTCATCGACCGCGGCATCGTCCTGGAGTCCGCCCTGATTTGAGGGGATGCCGGACCCGCGGCGATATAATGACCACGGCATGAGCGGACTCACCCGAACCGGTGCCCTCGCGATCGTCGGGCTCTTCCTGACCTCGTGCCTGGCCACCGAGCCGAAGCTCGAGCGCACCAGCCGCGGGCCCAAGGCCGAGGAGTTCTTCATCCAGCAGTCCTACGCGGCCAACGGCCGGGCGCCCAACTTCGACGAGAAGCGAGTCTGGCAGGACCAGATGGACGAGAAGGTCTTCAAGTACCTGCGCGAGCATCCCGAGCTCGAGGCCACGTCGCGCTACACGGAGTTCCGCTTCTGGCGGCAGGTCGCGCCGGGCAGCACCCCGGGCGAGGTGAAGGTCCTCCTGGGTGAGCCGCGCGAGCAGACGGTGGACCCGGCCCTGATGGCCTCGCTCGGCGAGCAGCACTGGATCGCGGTTCGCGCGACCGCCAAGGAAGCCTGGGTCTACCCGCTCGGCTGGGTCGTGTTCTTCGACGACAAAGGCGGGGTCGTCGACATGCTCCGCCGGGTCTCGCCGCTCGAAGTCAAGGACGAATAGGCGCGTGCTACACTTGGGCGTCTTCGAGACGCCCATGCGAAGTATCGCGCCGACGTGGATCGAGCCGGGAGCGAGCGCCACCCTGATCTGGCACGGCGCGGTGGCCTCTCGACCCGGGGACGGCCGCCTCTACAGTCTCTCGGGGCCGGCCTTCGAGCGGCCGCCCGCCAGCCCCTACTTCCTGCTCGCCCCGGTCGAGGCAGGCGCCTTCGCCGGTCGCCTTTACCGCGGTCAGGTGGCACTGCCGGAGCTCCGGACGTTCCTGCTCGGCTGCCGCATCGCCCGCGGCGCCCTCGTGGACGAGATGCAGTACGTGCTGGCCGCCGAGGAAGCCCCGGTGCTCCCGCTGCTCGACGCGTGGCTGGACGCGGCGGCGGCTCCCGCGCTCCCCTACCTCGACGACATCAACGCCTTCATGCCCGCGTCGGCGCCGCTCTACGTGACCGCCGACGCGCACGCGGCGGCCCGGCGGGAGCCGGAGCAGTTCGCCACCGCGTGGGTGTGCGACGAGTGCGGGGACGCGGAGGACGCGGGGACCTTCTTCTGGACCGCGCATCGCGAGGACGCGGTGCGCGTGTGCTTCCTGATCCAAAACGACGCCGGGGCCTGGACCTGCCGGCTCCACCCGTTCGAGTTCGCGAAGGAGAGCGCATGATCCGCTCCACGCTATCGGTGACCAAGCACACCCCCGCGGCCCGCGCCCTGGTGGCGGCCGAGCATCCGCTCGGCGCCGAGGTCGGAGCCGCCGTCCTGGCCCGGGGCGGTAACGCGGTGGACGCGGCGGTGGCGACCGCCTTCGCGATGACGGTGGTGGAGCCGTTCATGTCCTCGGTGGCGGGCGGCGGCACCATGCTCGTGCACTTGGCCACGCGCGGCGAGACGGTGGCGCTCGACTTCAACGTGCAGGCCCCCGCGGCCTGCCACGAGACGTGCTACGAGCTCGGCGAGGGCGTGGCGCAGGCGCTCTTTCCGTGGCGGCGCGTGGTGGGCGACGCCAACAACTTCGGCCCCAAGTCGGTGGCGATCCCGGGCTCGGTGGCCGGCCTCTGCCTGGCCCTCGAGCGCTTCGGCACCATGGAGCTGGCCGACGTGATGGCCCCGGCGATCCGGCTGGCCGAGGATGGCTTCGAGGTCGACTGGTACGTCACCCTCACCATCGCGCCGCACTGCCAGGAGCTGGCCGCCTTCCCGGAGACCGCGCGCGCCTACCTGCGGGACGGCCACTACGTCCACCGGCCGGCCTCGCTCGCCCCCGCCGACGTGCTGCGCCAGCCCGATCTCGCGCGCAGCCTGCGCCTCATCGCCAAGGACGGCCCGCGCGCCTTCTACCGCGGGGCAATCGCCCAGGCCATCGACGAGACGATGCGGCGCAGCGGCGGCTTCCTGCGCAAGAGCGATCTGGAGGGCTATGAGCCCCGCGTGGTCGAGCCGCTGACCGTCAAGTACCGCGGGGTCGAGCTGGCCTTCTCGCCGGGGGCGACCGGGGGGCCGACCGCGGTGGAGATGCTGAACGTCCTCGGCCAGTTTCCCGCCGCGAAGGTGGGGTACGAGACGGCAGGCGGCCTGCACCTGCGGGCGGAGGCGGTGCGCTACGGGTTCCTCGACCGGCTGCGCCACCTGGCCGATCCGCTCGCGGTGCGGGTGCCCTGGCGCGGGCTGGCGTCGCGCGAGCACGCCGCGGAGGTGGCGGCCGGCCTGCGCGTCGCGGGGCCACGCAGCGACGCCAAGCTTCCCGACGCGTGGGCGCACGACGCGGCGGTGAGCGGTCTGGGGCGCGGCAAGACCCTGGCTCCTCGAGTCCGGCGTCGCCTGCCCACCGAGGGCGGCGACTGCACCACGCACATCTGCGCGGTGGATCGCCAGCGCAACATGGTCTCGCTGACCAACACCGCGGTGTCCCTCTTCGGCTCGCGCATGGTGGTGCCGGGGACCGGCATCCTGCTGCAGAACGGCATGCTCTGGTTCGATCCCGAGCCCGGGCGGGCCAACTCGGTGGCGGCCGGCAAGCGCCCGGTGGTGAACATGGTGCCCGCGCTCGGCTTCAAGCGGGGAGAGCCGTACCTGACCATGGGCGCGCCGGGCGGGCGGAAGATCGTCTCGGCCATCCCGCAGGTCATCGCCAACATCGTGGACGCGGGCGACACGCCGCAGGAGGCCATCGAGGCGCCACGGATCCATACCGAGGGCGGCGAGCTCTGGGTCGACGATCGCGTGGGGGAGCGCAACCTGGCCGCGCTGCGCCGGATGGGGCACGACGTGGTCCCGAAGCACCAGGCCACCGGCACGCTCTACTTCTCGCGGCCGGTGGCGATCCGCGTGGGCAAGCGCGGGCTCGAGGCCGGCCTCGACCATCTCGCCGCCGCCGCTGCCGCCGGGATCTGACGATGGCCGAGATCAACCTCACCGCCGCGTTCTCCACCGTCCCGGCACCGGAGCAGGAGGCGATCAAGCGCCTGCTCACCGAGACCATCGAGCAGCTGGCCCAGGAGGATCGGAGCTTCACCCGGGCGCGGGTGGTGTTCACCGAGTCCGACGAGCGGTGCGGGCTGACCGCCGAGCTCGACGGGGTGAAGAAGGAGGGCGTGCCGCTCTCCATCGACATCGAGCAGCTCGAGGACGCCCAGACCGGCCCGGGGGCCCGCGCGCAGCTCAAGGAGGCGCTGAGGCTTTATTTCCGGCGCGTGAAGCCGTGATTGACGACGGGCTCCTGCTGTTCGTCCACGGCGGCTGCACCTTCAAGGTGGCCACCGGCGCGCAGCCCCCCAAGGCGGGCTCGCTCCTGTTCTGCCGGCACCTGCCGGTGCGGGCGGGGGAAGAAGTGCTCGAGATCGGGACCGGCATCGGTCTCGCCGCGGTGATGGCGGCGCGGGCGGGCGCGCGCGTGATCGCCACCGACGTGGTAGAGGCGGCGGTGCGGTGCGCGCGGGAGAACGCGATGCTGAACGGGGTGGCCGACCGGATCGACGTCCGCCTCGGCGACGGCTACGAGCCGGTGGCCGGGCTCTCGTTCGACCTGATCTGCACGAGCCCGCCGCAGATGCCCACGCCGCCTCAGCGGGAGCGGACCGACGCGGCGGCCGCCGCCGACAATGGCGGCCCGGACGGCTGGCGGCTCCTGGACCGCGTGATCGCCGGCGCGCCCGCCCACCTGCGTCCAGGCGGGCGGCTCGTATTCACGCTGTTCGGGTTCCTCGGGGTCAAGTCCGCGCTGGCCCGGCTCGCCGCCGCGGGCTTCGAGCCCTCGATCCTCGCCCAGGAGACGCAGTCGTTCCCGCGCATCGGCTACGAGCGACTCGAGCACATCCGCGCGTTCGACGCGGAGGCCACGCTGCCCGCCCGCGACCTGCCCGCCACCGTGGAGCGCTACGTCATCCAGGGCGTGCATCAGGGAGCGAGAGCGTGACGAAGCCGGCCCGGAGCCTTATCGTCAACGCCGATGACTATGGCCTCACCGCGGGGGTGAGCCGGGGCATCCTCGACGCGCACCACCGGGGGATCGTGACCAGCACCACCCTGCTCGTGAACCGTCCGCTGGATCCGGCGCTCATCGACGCCCTGAAGGCTTCCCGGCTCGGGGTCGGCCTCCACATGAACCTCACCCTCGGCCCACCGGTGGCGCCCGCGAAGCGCGTCGCGTCGCTGGTCGACCGGGAAGGACGCTTCGTGCGCGACGCGCGCGAGGCGGCGAAGCGCGCCGTCAAGGACGAGGCCCGTATCGAGCTCGGGATGCAGATCGACGAGTTCCGGAGGATCATGGGGCGATTCCCCACCCATCTGGACTCGCACCACCATGTGGGCCGCCACGAGCCGATCCTGGAGCTGTTGCTGGATTTCGCGCGGGCCATCAAGGTGCCGGTCCGGACCCAGGATCCGGAAGTGCGCGCGCTCGCCCGGAAGCTCGCGCTCAAGACGCCGGACCACTTCATGGGCGAGTCCGGTCCCGACGCCTACTGGTCTTCGGCGCGCGTGCTCGCGCACCTGCGGGAGCTGCCGGGCGGAGTCACCGAGTTCATGACCCATCCCGGCTACTACGACGAGGACCTCGCCTACAGTCGGTACGGCCAGCAGCGGGAGACCGAGATGACCGGGCTCACCGATCCCGAGGCGCGCGCGCTGATCGAGCGGGAGGGGATCCGGCTCATTCATTTCGGCAACCTGTGAGCGGAGCGCCTCGAGTCACGATCGGGGTCGACGTCGGAGGGACCACGGTGGCCGCCGGCCTGGTCGGCGCCGACGGGCAGGTGCTCGAGCACGTGCAGGCGCCGACCGACGCCCGCGGTCCGGGCCGCGCGCTCGAGACCATCGGCGAGCTGCTCGATCGGCTTCAGGATGCCGCACGCGCCCGGGGGGTGGTGGTCGGTGGCGTGGGGGTGGGCGTCCCCGGCATCGCGGACGCCGCGCACGGTACCGTCGGCGCGGACGTCCACTACGTGCCCGAGCTGGCGGGCGTGCCGCTCGCCGAGAGGCTCGGGCGTCCCCGCGGCCTGCCCGTGTTCGTGGACAACGACGTCAACGCCCTGGCCCTGGCCGAGTGGATGTGGGGCGCCGGGCGCGGCGCCCGCTCGCTCGTGGTGCTGGCGCTCGGCACCGGCGTGGGCGGTGGCATCATCCTCGACGGGCGTCTGCACCGGGGGAACGCCGGCTTCGGAGGCGAGCTCGGGCACGTGCCCATCGATTTCGACGGGCCGCCCTGCATCTGCGGCGGCCGCGGCTGCCTGAAGGCGTACGTCTCCGGTACCGACATCGCGCTCCGCGGGGGCGAGCGCCTCGGCCGCCCGGTGACCGCGGCCGAGATCTTCCAGCGCGCCGCCGAGGGCGATGCGGTCGCGGACGCGGCCGTCGAGGAGGTCTGCCGTGCCCTCGGCGCGGGCCTCGCCATCATCGTGAACGGGCTGAATCCGGAGCGCCTGCTGCTGGCCGGCAGCGTCGCCAAGTCGCTCCGTCCGCTCGAGACGAGGCTCCGCGCAAGTCTCGCGCGCCACGCGTTTGCACACGCGCTCGCCTCCACTCACCTCGAGATCCTGAGCCTCGACAAGGCCGCGACGGTGCGCGGGGGCGCGGCCTTGTTTCACTACGAGACCCACTACGAGACCCACGACGAAACCGAGCGACGGAGGACGACGACATCGTGAAGGCGATCACGCTTCATGGGCCGGGAGACGTGCGAGTGGAATCGGTGCCGGATCCGCGCATCGTGGACCCAACCGACGCGGTGCTGCGTATCACGACCAGCGCGGTCTGCGGGTCGGATCTCCATCAGTATCATGGCCGGGTGGCCGGGCTCGATCCGGGCATCGTCATGGGCCACGAGTTCATGGGGGTGGTGGAAGAGGTGGGTGCGGCGGTGCGGCAGATCCGGAAGGGGGACCGCGTGCTCGCGCCGTTCTCGATCTCGTGCGGCTTCTGCGAGTGGTGCCGCATGCGCCTGCCCACCCAGTGCGCCACCACCGGCCGCGCGGTCTTCGGGGGCCGCTTCGGCAAGCAGTATCCGGGCGGACAGGCCGAAGCCATCCGCGTGCCGTTCGCGGACCACATGTGCGAGAAGGTTCCCGCTGGCATGACGGACGAGCAGGTGTTCTTCCTGGGCGACATCCTCTCCACCGGCTACGTGTGCGCCGAGAACGCGGGCATCCGGCCTGGCGACACGGTGGCCGTGTTCGGGGCGGGGCCGGTGGGGCTGCTCGCCCTGCAGTCGGCGCATCTCTTCGGGCCGAGCCGCGTCTTCGTGGTCGACCGCGTCGACTACCGGCTGAAGCTGGCCGAGGAGCTCGGCGGCGTGCCGGTGAATCTCGACCGCGGCGATCCCGCCGAGCAGCTTCGCGCGCAGACGCGCGGCCGCGGGCCGGACGCGGTGCTCGAGTGCGTCGGTCACGAGGCGCCGTTCACCCAGGCCATCCAGGCGGTGCGGGCGGGCGGTACCGTGTCGTCGGTCGGCGTCTACGTCGAGTCGTCGATGGGCTTTCCCGCGCGCGAGGCTTTCTTCAAGGACCTCACGCTCCGCATGGGCATCTGCAACGCGCGCAACTTCATCACGCCGCTCATGCCGCTGATCCAGACGGGGCGGCTGCAGCCCACGCGGATCATCACCCACACCATGCCGCTGGCGGACGCCCCGAAGGGGTACGCAATCTTTGACCGCAAGGAGGACCGCGCGATCAAGGTGATGCTGAAGCCCTGATCCTGGCACACCGCTTGCTCCGCTTGATCCGCAGGCCCGCATTGGGGCCGTCTTCGGTCCCGATTCGGACATGCCTGACACCGGCGGTGACGGAGGAGCGTACATGGAGCCGATCCCCCCCAGCACGACCTCGCAAGGCGGCGCGAGCCCGTTCCGGCGTCCGACATCCTCGATGTCGTCGTTCCCGCGTCCCCGCCCGGCCCGGTTCGGACCGATTCCCGCCACGCCGCTCACCGCCGGCGCGCCCCGCGCGCATGCGCCGGCCAAGGCGGAGTCCGCCGCGCGCGGCGGCGGCTCGCGCGACGCGCTGGAGCGGCGTCGCCGGAGCGGCGCGCTGTGGTTCTTCTGGGTGGCCGCGCTCTCGCTCGTGAACTCGATCGCGGCGCTGGCCGGGCAGGGATGGCGCTTCATCATCGGTCTCGGGATCACCCAGGTCGCGGACGCCCTCGCGGCCCGCACCGGACACGGCGTCGCCGTGGTCGCGCTGGTCGATGCCGCGTTCATGGGTGGCTTCGTCCTGCTCGGCCGATTCGCCCTGCAGGGGAAGCGATGGGCCTTCGCGCTGGGCGCGGCCTTCTACGCGATCGACGGCCTGATCTTCGTGGCAGCGCGCGACTGGATCGGCGTGGCCTTCCACGCCCTCGTGGTCGCGATGGCGCTGCGGGGGCTCGACGCGGCCCGCCGGCTCCGGTAGCGCGCTACCGGGAGGGAGCCGGCGCCCTGCGGGGCGCGGGCGGCTTCACGAGCGGGTCGAGGATGCGCGTGAGACGGGCCTCGTCCGACCGGCCGTGGATCTTCGCCACGATCTCACCACGCCGGTTGATGACCACCGTATAGGGAGTGCCGCGAAAGCCGAACCGATTGGCGACCTTCAGCCGGGGATCGAGTCCGGCCGGATAGGTCGCCTTGTTGGCCTTCAGGAAGCTCCGCGCATCGGCCTCGGTGTCCTGCACCTGCACGCTGATGAGCTCGATACCGCGCCCGCGGTACTTCTGGTACACGCGCTCGAGGCCGGCCGCTTCCTCGTTGCAGACCTTGCACCACGACGCCTGGAAGCGCACCACCAGCGTGTCCTTGCCGATGTGTGCGCGTGAATCGAAGTGACCGGAGCCGTCCAGCAGCGTCACCGTGAACGCGGGCGCGCTGGGCGCCGCCGCCGCGGGGGCGGCGGGGAGCAGCAGGGCGAGGACGATCAGGAGCCGTCGCACCGACCCAGTATAATCCGCCGCGCGGCTCGCGCCGCCTAGGCCGGCTTCGTCGGGTCCGGCGGGCTCGGCCGGCGGAAGGCAGACCGCGAGCTCAGGATCTGCCGCACCGCGTTGACCAGGTCGTCCGCCTGGAACGGCTTGGGCAGGAGCGGTCGCCCGGCGCCCTTCACCGCGGCGGTGCTGTAGCCCGACATCAGGAGCACCTTGGTCGTCGGGCTGACCGCCTCCACTCGCGTGGCCAGCTCGAGCCCGTTCATGATCGGCATGACGACGTCGGTCAGGAGCAGGTGCACGGGCTGCTTCTCGACGAGCCGGCGCGCCTCGAAGGGATCGCCGGTCTCGAGGACGTGGTAGCCGTGCCTGCTGAGGACGTCTCGAACGAGCGCGCGCACGTCGATCTCGTCGTCGACCACGAGGACCGTCTCACCCTTCGGCGTGTCGGTATCGGGCACGGTATTGATTGTAACCCATCGCTTTTCCGCAGGCCGGGCCCGTGCGGCTGGCCGCGGGGTCGGTAGTTTCTCCCGGCCCGGTGAATTGCAGGCCCGTGCGGCGGCGTGCCATAATCCGCGCCATGAACGACCTCGAGCATGCGTTGCGCCGTCGCGTCGAAGGCGACGTCCGCTTCGACCGCTACTCCCGCCTGCTCTACTCCACCGACGCCTCGATGTACCAGATGGAGCCGATCGGGGTCGTGATCCCGCGGCACGCCGACGACGTGCAGGCGGTGATCGAGGTCGCCAACCAGGAGGGGGTGCCGCTCCTGCCGCGGGGCGGCGGCACCTCGCTCACCGGCCAGACCGTGAACCGCGCCGTGGTGCTCGACTTCTCGCGACACATGGCGGACGTGCTCGAGGTCAACCGCGAGGAGCTGTGGGCGCGGGTGCAGCCGGGGCTGGTCCAGGACGAGCTGAACCATCACGTGCGGCCCTTCGGGCTCCTGTTCGGACCCGACACCTCGACATCGAACCGCGCCACCATCGGCGGCATGCTCGGCAACAACTCGGGCGGCTCGCACTCGATCGCCTACGGGCTGACCGTCGAGCACGTCGTCGAAGTCAGCACGATCCTCGCCGACGGCACGCGGGCGACGTTCGGGGAGGTGACCCCGGCCCAGTACGCGGCCAAGATGCGGCTGCCGGGTCTGGAAGGGCAGATCTACCGGGAAGTGGATCGGATCCGGAAGCAGTACGACGGCGAGATCCGCTCGCGTTACCCGCGCCACTGGCGGCGCGTCTGCGGCTACAACCTCGACGAGCTGGTGAAGGACCGGCCGCTCAACATGGCCCGGCTCATCGTGGGGTCCGAGGGCACTTTCCTCACGGTGGTCGAGGCGAAGATGCGCCTGGTGAAGAAGCCCAAGGCCACCGCGCTCGACGTGATCCACTACCACGACATGCAGGAGGCGCTGGAGTCGTCCCAGGCCATCCTCGAGACGGGGCCGTACGCGGTCGAGCTGACCGACAAGATGATCCTCGACCTGGCCCGCAACAACATCGAGCAATCCAAGCGCATGGGCTTCGTGCAGGGCGACCCGGCCGCGATCCTCATCGTGGAGTACGCGGGGGAGACCGAGCAGGAGGTCAAGGCCAAGGTGGCCGACCTCGAGGCCCGCCGCGGCCGCGGCCGCTTCGGCTACGCCTCGCACATCGCCACCGACGGGGCGGAGCAGCAGTCGATCTGGAAGCTGCGCAAGGCCGGCCTCGGACTCCTCCTGGGCACGCGCGGGGAGTCCAAGCCCATCGCGTTCATCGAGGACACCGCGGTGGACCCCAAGCACCTGCCGGAGTTCGTGCCCCAGTTCACCGAGATCATGGCCCGCCACGGCGCGGACGCCGCCTACTACGGCCACTGCTCGGTGGGATGTCTCCACATCCGCCCGCTCATCAATCTCAAGACCGAGCGTGGGCTCGAGCAGGTGCGGGTGATGGCCGAGGAGATCTTCGACCTCGTGCTGTCCTTTGGTGGCGCGATCTCGAGCGAGCACGGCGATGGGCGCGCCCGGAGCCCGTTCCTGGAGCGCGTGTTCGGGAAGGCCATGTTCCAGGCCTTCCGGGAGACCAAGGCCGCGTTCGATCCGCGCGGCCTGATGAACCCGGGGAACATCGTGGGCAGCCCCGGCGTGACCGAGCATCTCCGCTACGGCCCGACCTACACCACGTGGGAGCCGAAGACCCTGCTCGACTTTTCGGCTCAGGGCGGCTTCACCGCGGCGGTCGAGATGTGCAACGGGGTCGGCGTCTGCCGCAAGAAGCTCGAGGGCACGATGTGCCCGTCGTACATGGCCACCCGCGACGAGGAGCACAGCACCCGGGGGCGGGCCAACGCGCTGCGGGCCGTCCTGTCCGGGAAGGTGCCGGAGGCCGACTTCGCGGGCCAGCGTCTCTACGAGGTCATGGATCTCTGCCTGGAGTGCAAGGGCTGCAAGGCCGAGTGCCCGTCCAACGTGGACATGGCGAAGATGAAGTACGAGTTCCTGCACCACTACCACAAGGTCAACGGCCTCCCACTGCGCAACCGGCTCTTCGGCCACATCGCGAGGCTCTCCTGGCTCGGCTCGCGGCTGGCCCCCTTCTCCAACTGGGTCGCCCGCTCGTGGCCGAACCGCTGGCTGATGGAGCGCCTGGCCGGCATCGACCGGCGGCGGCCCCTGCCGCGCTTTGCCCGCGAGACCTTCACCGACTGGTTCGACCGCCGCCGCGCGCCGCTCGAGGCCCCGCGCGGTGACGTGGTGCTCTTTCACGACACCTTCGTCACCTACAACGCGCCGGAGATCGGCCGGGCCGCGGTGGAGCTGCTGGAGACGGCGGGCTATCGGGTGCACCTGGTCGACAAGAAGTGCTGCGGGCGACCGCTCATCTCCAAGGGTATGCTCGATGAGGCCAAGGCCCACGCCGAGTGGAACGTGGCGCGGCTCCACCCGTGGGTGGCCCGCGGGGCGGCGATCGTGGGGCTCGAGCCCTCGTGCCTGCTGACGCTGCGCGACGAGACCGTGGAGCTGGTGCGGACGGAAGAGGCGCGCCAGGTCGCCGCGTCCGCTTTTCTGCTGGAGGAATTCCTCCTGCGCGAGCGTGGCCGCGGGCTGTCGCTGCCGTTCCCCGACGGGGGCCGCCGCAAGCAGGCGCTGCTCCACGGTCACTGCCACCAGAAGGCCATGGTCGGTACCGCGTCCACGGTGGCCGCGCTGCGCTGGGCCGGCTTCGAGGTGGCCGAGGTGGACTCGGGCTGCTGCGGGATGGCCGGCTCCTTCGGGTTCGAGGCCGAGCACTACGACATCTCGGTGAGCCTCGGCAACCGCCGCCTGGCCCCGGCGGTGCAGTCGGCCGCGGCCGACACCGAGATCGTGGCGCCCGGCGTCTCCTGTCGCCAGCAGATCGAGCATCTGGCCGGTCGCGCCGCCCGCCACCCCGCCCAGGTTCTTCGCGACGCCCTGCGCTCCTGACGACGGCCGCTCGGCCGTCCGGCCGATCGATGGACAACCTGATACTCAAGCTCCTGGTCACGCCCGCGCTGATCGGCGCGGCCACGCTCGTGGGCCGACGATGGGGCCAGTCCATCGGGGGCTGGCTGGTTGGCCTGCCGCTGACCACCGGCCCGGTGGCCTTCTTCATCGCGCTCGACCACGGCGCGGCCTTCGCGGCCGCCGCCGTCGTCGGCTCCCTCGTCGGCGCCATCGCGGAGGCCGCTTTCAGCGTGGCGTATGGGCGGAGCGCGGCGCGTGGCGGCTGGCCGCGGTCCCTCCTGGTCGGCTCGGTCGCCTACGCGGCGGTCGCCGCCGTCCTGCAGGGCCTGGTGCTCGGGCCGCTGCTCCTGTTCGGGCTGGTCATCGTCGCGCTGATCGTCGCGCTGGGGCTGATGCCGGCGGGGGAGACCGCTGCCGTGCTCGCTCCGCCGCCGCCCTGGGATCTGCCGGCCCGCATGGTGCTCGCCACCGCGGTCGTGCTCGTGCTGACCGCGCTCGCTCCCCGGCTCGGCGCCCGGGTGAGCGGCCTGCTCGCGACCTATCCGCTCTTCGCGGCGATCCTGACTGCGTTCGGCCACCGGCTCCAGGGGGCGGGGGCGGCGGTCAGCGTGCTACGGGGCCTGCTCTTCGGGCTCTTCTCGTTCGCGGCCTTCTGCCTGGTGCTGGCGGTGGGTCTGGTGCCGCTCGGCATCGCGGGCGCGTTCGCCGCGGCCATCGCGGTCGCCCTGCTCGTGCAGGGCGCGGCGCTCTGGCGGTTGCGTTCGCCGCGGATTCCGGGAGCCCCTTGACTCCGGGGAGCGGGCCGCCTACATAGTCGCTGCCGAGGTCATCCGACAAGGAGACGCGCATGAGAGCTTCCTTCTACGAAGGCGCCCGGACGTTTCGCACCGGTCCCATCAGCCGCCCGTCGCGGGCACCCGAGCAGGCGCTGCTGCGGGTGCGACGAGCGGGAATCTGCGGCACGGACCTGCACATCTTCCAGGGGCACCTCGACCATCGCATCCCGAAGGGCGGCATCATCGGCCACGAGACCTTCGCGGAGGTGGTGGAGGCGCCGGCCGGAGGCGGATTCGAGCCTGGCGATCGCGTGGTCGTGGAGCCGATCCACTCGTGCGGCGAGTGCCGGGCCTGTCGCATGGGTGGCTACTACCTCTGCTATCGCCTGAAGATCTACGGCGTGGAGCTGCCGGGCGGCATGCAGGACTACTGGACGGTGCCCGCCTCGCGGATGCTGCACGTGCCGGCCACGCTGGGCGACGACCAGGCGGCCATGATCGAGCCGCTCGCGGTGGCGACTCACGACGTCCGGCGGGCCGAGGTGAAGGCGGGCGACTCCGTGCTGGTGCTGGGCGGCGGGCCGATCGGCGCGCTGATCGCGATGGTGTGCCGGCATCGCGGCGCGAAGGTGATCGTGAGCGAAGTGAACCCGTACCGGATCGACCTGCTGCGCGGGCTCGGCCTCGAGGTGATCGGCATGGACGCCGACCCGGTCCGCTTCGTCAACGAGTGGACGTCTGGGCAGGGAGTGGATGTGGCCTTCGAGGTCACCGGCCATCCGGCGGCGGCGCGCGTGATGACCGAGACGGTCCGGGTGTGGGGCACCGTGAGCATCGTGGCGATCCACTCGGAGCCCACGCCCGTGAATCTCTACCCGATGTTCGCCCGCGAGGTGACCATGCACGGGAGCCGGCTCTACAACCGCGCGGACTGGGAGGAGGCCATCCGTCTCGCCGCCTCCGGCGCGGTCACGCTGGCCCCGCTCGTGAGCCGGAAGATCCCGCTCGAGGCCCTGCAGGAGGGAATGGAGGAGGCGCTGCGGGGCGGCCCGGTGATGAAGGTGCTCGTCGACCTGACCGCGTGAGACCGCCCTCGCCCTGCCCTCTCCCCCTCGAAGGAGAGGGCAGGCGAGGGATCGCGTGCTACTTGTCCTTGATCGCGGCCTGGACCTTGGCCACCATGTCGGCCGGGATCGCGGCGAGCCCGTGGTCCTTCTTGGCGTGCTCGGCTCCCTTGGCCATCACCTCGGCCACGTCCTTGCCTTCCGCGACGAAGCTGCACCCGGGCATCAGATCACCGCATCGAAGCACCTTGGCCATGTCAGTCCTCCTTCTGAAGGTGTTGGGGTTCGATCGACGGCTCACACCGGACTGACCCCGACGCTACGCCTGTTGTCGTCGCTCCGCCACTGGGGCGTTGACGCGGTGCTATCGCCCGGGGGAGACGACCAGGTTGCTCGGCTTGCCCTGCAGGTAGTTCTCGACGTTGGCCACCGCGGCGAGCAGCCCGTCCCGGATCACCTCCGGGGTCTGGCCCGCGTTGTGCGGCGAGACGACCACGTTCGGCAGCGTCAGGATCGGATCGTCGGGCGCCAGCGGCTCCTGGTGGAAGACGTCGAGGCCGGCACCCATGATCTTGCGGTCGCGCAGCGCGGCGAGCAGCGCCTCGCGGTCCACCAGCGCCCCCCGGCCGGTGTTGACCAGGATCGCGGTGGGCTTCATCATCGCCAGCTCCTTGCGCCCGAGGAAGTTCCGCGTCTCGGTGGAGAGGCGCACGTGCAGGCTGATCACGTCGGCCTGGGCGAGGATCTCCTCCTTGCTCGCGGGCTTGGCTCCCGTCTTCCGGATGCGCGCCTCGTTGCCCAGCGCGCTCCAGCCCAGCACGTTCATGCCGATGCCCCGGGCGATGGTGGCCAGCCGCCCGCCGATGGCGCCCATGCCGAAGACGCCGAGGGTCTTGCCGAGGCACTGGGTCAACATTTCGCGTGGCCAGCGCCCGTGGCGCATCTCGGCGTCGAGGGTGGTGATCCGTCGCGCGACCGTCAGCATCAGGGTGAGCGCGTGCTCGGCCACCGCGAAGGCGTTGATGCCGGGCGTGTTGCAGACGGTGACCCCACGCATGCCGGCCGCGTTGAGGTCGATGTTGTCGGTGCCGGTGCCCCACACCGAGACGATCTTGAGCTTCGGGCAGGCCGCGAACACCGCCTCGCTGAAGCGGGCGTGCGCGCGGATGTTCACCGCGGCCTTGGCGTCGCCGATGCGGCGGATGAGCTCGGCCTCCTGGTCGGCCCCGCGCTCCGTGAAGACACGCACGTCACCCAGGCGCTTGGCGCGCTGGTGGCCCTCGCTGCCCTCGAAGACGGAGGGGAAATCGTCCGGGACGACGATCACGCGGACGGATCCGCGAAGACGGTCTGCGCGGCGGCCACGCCCGCGCCGGACTCGCTGCGATAGCCGAGATCACGCAGTGTCATCTCGATCGCCGACAGGGTGGGCAGCACGTACATCGGGCTCGAGGTGATGCCCATGTGACCGACCCGGAGGGTGCCGGTGCGGATCTTGTCGAGCCCGGTGCCGATCAGGATACCGTACCGATCGCGCATGTGGCTGACCACCTTGGCGGGATCGATGCCGTCCGGCGTCTTGAAGCACGACACCGTGTTCGAGACGAGCGAGGCGTCCGGGAACATCTGCAGCCGCATCGCGTCGATCCCGGCCCGGAAGGCGCGGCCGGCGATCGCGTGGCGACGGAAGCGATGGGGCAGGCCTTCCTCGAGGATCAGGCGGGTGGCCGCGCCGAGAGCCTGGGTGAGATGCGTGGGGATCGAGACCGGCTGCCGCCGCGGGGTGCCGTCGGGGATGTGGCCGCCGCGCGAGGTGGGGATCCAGTTCTCTTTCCAGCGCAGCAGATCGTAGGCCCACGACGACGATTTGTGCTTGCGCCGCTCCATGGCCTCCCAGCCGGCGGGGCTGACCGAGACGATGGCCATCCCGAGCGGAGCGGCCAGGCACTTCTGCGACCCGGTCATGTTGAAGTCCACGCCCCACTCGTCGGTGCGGACGTCGAGCCCGGCCAGCGAGGAGACGGTGTCGAGCATGAAGAGGGCGCCGTGACGCTTCGCGATGCGCCCCACCTCGGCGGCGGGGTAGGTGGTGCCGGTCGACGTCTCGTTGTGGACCATCGAGACCGCCTTCGGCTTGACCCGGTCGACGTCCTTCTCGAGGCGCGCGAGATCGAGGGGATGCCCCCATTCCACGGTGTGCTCGGTCACCTCGGCTCCGGCGCGGGTCATGATCTCGCGCATCAGGGTGCCGAAGACGCCGGCCACCACCACCAGCACGCGGTCTCCGGGCTCGACGGCCGAGATCGCGGAGGCCTCCAGCGCGGTGCGGCCCGAGCCGGGCATGGCGATGACCTCGCCGCGGCCGGTCTGGAAGATCTCCCGGAGCGCGAGCGTCACCGGCTCCAGCACGTGCACGTCGAAGTTCATGTCGTACTGGATCGTGGCCGGCTGGTTCATCGCGGCCACCACGGGGAATGGCAGCTCCGTCGGGCCGGGGATCATCAAGATCGGCTGCGTCTGGGTCGCCCCCCACCGGATGGTGGAATCCATGAAGACTCCTTTGCGGGTCCGAGGCCGGGCTACGCCCTGGCCTCGGCCAGGCTGTGCTTGCGTCGGATCAGATAGAGGTTACGCAGGTACACGAACAACCCCGCGGCCTGACCGATGATGAACACCGGGTCCATGCGGTAGATCGCGTAGATCAGTAGGGTGAACCCGCCGCCCAACGAGAAGAACCAGAAGGAGACCGGGATCACGCTCTCCTTCCGACGCTCGGACGCGATCCACTGGACCAGGAACCGCATCGAGAAGAACGCCTGGCCGACGAAACCGATCGACAGCCAGAAGTGCTCCGACGTCCAGAAGTGCGCTGACATCATCATCGCTCCGTCTCCAAGTCGCTCTGATCCTCCATGCTAGAATCAGCCACTCACATTATCGGACATGGCCGTCGGGCCGCAAGGAGTTTCGTGTTCCGTGCGAGGTATCGACCAGGCGCTGGTGGACGAGGTGTGGCGCGAGACCACGTCGTACCCGCCCGGGCGGATCGACCAGGAGGCGCGCGACTTCCTGGCCCGGCAGCCGCACGTGGCCGCATTCGCGCACTCGGTGACGCGAGACCAGGATCCGGCGGTGCAGCGCGCCGCGCTTGGGCTCTGCTTCCTCCTGTTCAAGATCCTCGAGCGCAGTCTCGGGCGGCCGTTCCCCCAGCTACTCGAGTCCCGGTTGCGCGCCGCGCACGAGGCGTCGACCGACTGGCTCACCACCCTGGAGGGTGAGCCGTCCGACCGGGT
The DNA here is from genome assembly GCA_035519555.1 of Nitrosotalea sp. Lineage (GTDB taxonomy): Bacteria > Methylomirabilota > Methylomirabilia > Rokubacteriales > CSP1-6 > CAMLFJ01. The sequence goes on from DATIWG010000066.1 coordinate 45,092, forward strand.
GATCGAGGCCGCGGCCGTCCCCGGCCATGCGACGCTGCCCGCCTACATCGTCGCGGTCTTCTACGGTGAGGGCGCGGAGGCCTGCGACGCTCGAGTGCGCGCCGGCTTCGTGCTGATGCTACGCACGCTCACCGACGCGCTCGACCTCGGCGCGGTGGAGGCCTGATGCCGCGGATCGCGGTCAACGGCCTCATGCTCCACTACGAGGAGGCGGGGTCGGGCCCGCCGGTCGTGCTGATCCACGCGTTCCCGGTGGGCCGGCGGATGTGGGAGCCGCAGGTGGCCGCGCTCGCGCGCCGCCATCGCGTGATCGTCTACGACGTCCGCGGGTTCGGGCTCTCCGACGCCCCGAGCACGCCGGACCGGTACTCGCAGGCGCTCTCGGTGGAGGATGCCCGCACCCTCATCGAGGCGCTGGGCGCGACGCCGGCCGCGGTGTGCGGCCTCAGCATGGGCGGCAACATCGCGCTGAACCTGGCCCTGACCCATCCGGACTCGGTCTCCGCGCTGGTGCTGTGCGATACCGGGGCGGGCTCGGAGGACGCCGCCGCCTTCAAGACCCGCTGCGAGGAGTACGCGGCCGGCGCGGAGCGTCGAGGCCTTCTTCGACGCGTTGGTGTCGACGTGGCCGGTGTTCGCCGACTACGGCAGCCAGGGCCCGCGCCAGCGCGAGTTCCTGCACGACCTGGTGATGGCCCAGTCGAGCCACGGCATCGCGCTCACCGCGCGCCACGCCCTCGCCACCCGCAAGCCCGTCTACGCCCTGGAGTCCGAGATGAAGGCTCTCCGCATGCCGACCCTGGTGGCCTACGGCACCCGCGACGAAGCCTGCGTCCAGTCCTCCGAATTCATGGCCGCCACCATCCCCGGTGCCCGCCTCTGGCGAGTCCCGGGCGCGACCCACTTCATCAACCTCGACGAGCCCGACCTCTTCAACTCCACAGTTCTAGATTTCCTGTCCCGCTAGCGCACGGGTGGCCGGGCGGGAGTACCGGGGCGGGCGGCAGGGGGCCGACTGACCCGTTCCTGCCAACCGGAGCGAAGCCGATCCAGCCCGGATTGGGAACTCCTGACCGCGTGGGCGGAGAACAGCGTCTCGTGGTCAGCGGCCCCCTGCCGCCCGCCCCGGTACTCCCGCCCGACTACACGGGCTCGGTGGGGCCCGACGTGATCGCGACGACGAGGGCCCCGGACGGGCTCGTGACCGTGTGAACGCAGCCGGGCGGGCGGCGGGCGTAGTTGCCGGCGATGCAGACGCCGGTGTCGTCGGCGACGCTGCCCTCGAGCACGTAGATCTGCTCGTCGCCGATGTGGCGATGGCGCGGGATCGTGGCGCCCGGCTCGTAGCGCATCAGGATCGCCTTGTGCCGGCCGTCGGCGTCCTCCCAGAGGGTCTTCCAGTACACGCCGGGACGCCGCTCGACCCACGGCACCGCGCTCGTGTCGACGAACAGGCTGACGGGTGGGGTGGTCACCGGGAGTCTCCTTGGGTGAGGGTCAGCGCCCGTCGCGCAGTGCCTGCTGGACGGCTTCGCGGAACGTCTCGATGGGCAAGGCGCCCTCGATCTTGCGCCCGTTGATGAAGAACGTGGGCGTGGCGCGTACCCCGGCCATGAGCCCCTCGCGCTGATCGGCCAGGACCGCGTCCTGGAAGCGGTTGGAATCGTAGCACTGGGTGAACCCCTCCACGTCGAGCCCGAGCCGACGCGCGTAGCCGAGCAGATCCTCGCGCGAGAAATCGGGCTGGGCCACGAAGAGCAGGTCGTGGTACTCCAAGTACCGTCCCTGGACACCCGCGCAGCGAGCCGCCATCGCCGCGGGCACCGCGCGGTTGTGCGAGCGAAGGGGGAAATCCTTGAACGTGATCCTGACCTTGCCGGGGAACTCGGCCTGCAGGCGGGCCAGCACCGCCTGGGCCTCCCGGCAGAACGGGCACTGGTAGTCGCTCCACTCGAAGATCGTCACCGGCGCGGCAGCGGGTCCCCGCGTCATGACGGGATCGACGCTGAAGCGAGGCCCCTCCTGCGCGGCGCCCGCCGGGACCCACGCGACGAGGAGAAGCCCCACGGCCGCACGGAGGAGGAGCGGAAGAGGCCGGGCCACGGATCGCGGGAGATCAGGCCGCGCGGTCGGCCTCGATCGAGGTGATGATGTAGGTGCCGCTCTTGGCGTCCCGCTCGAGGGTGAGGATCTTCTGCTTGGCCGCTTCCTCCAGGAGCTTCGAGAAGGTCGAGTAGCCGTAGTAGGACTCGTTGAACGCGGGATTCTTGCGGATCATGGTCTGCTTGACCATCGAGCCCCAGAGGGTGTCCTTGTTCTCGCGCTGCAGAGCCTGGATCGCCTCGATGAGCTGCGCGAAGGCCTCCGCCTTCTTCTCGGGCAGCCCCCGCAGGGCGGTCGTCTTCTTTGACTCACGGATCAGGTCCTCGTAGAAGATGAACTCGTCGCAGTTGCCGACCAGCAGCTCGGACGACGACGACTTCACGCCCAGGCCGATCACGTAGCGGTCGTTCTCGCGCAGCTTCGACACGAGCGGCGAGAAGTCGGAGTCCCCCGAGACCAGCGCGAAGGTGTCGACGTGCTGCTTGGCGTAGGCCAGGTCCATGGCGTCCACGACCATGCGGATGTCGGCGGAGTTCTTACCGCTGTAGCGGCTCTGGGGGACGTCGATGAGCTCGATGGCGTGCTCGTGGAAGGGCCGCTTGTACTCGGTGTAGCGGTTCCAGTCCGCGTAGGCCCGCTTCACCATGATCTTGCCCTTCTCGACGAGCCGCTCCAGGACCAGCTTGATCTCGAACTGCTTGTACTGTGCTTCCTTGACGCCGCGGACGATGTTCTCGAAGTCGATGAACATCGCCAGCTTCCGGTCGTCACTCATGCGCACCATCCTTCCTGCCGCAGGTTGCCCCGGCGCCGGTGTTGCAGGACGGGCCCATGCCCGCCCCTCGCCAGCCATCAATATAAGATTATAGGCGGCCCCGGTGGGGCGGACCGCCCAGATTTCACAGGCGCGTGACATCGCGGGCGCCCGCCCTCCGCTAGACTGCCAGGCGGAGGTGCCCGATGCGCGCGATCCGGACGGTGATACTCGGGGTGGGAATGCTGCTGGCCGCGGTCGGTCCCCCGTGGGGGCGTGGGGCGGCCGCCGACAACCTCGTGGCGATCGGACAGCCGGCGCCCGAGATCACGGGCGGGCCGTGGATCAACAGCGAGCCGCTCTCGCTCGCGGGCCTGCGTGGCCGTGTGGTGCTGGTGGAGTTCTGGACCTACGGCTGATACAACTGCAAGAACGTGATCCCGCAGTTGCGGGACTGGCACGGACGGTACGCGGGCCGGGGGCTCACGATCGTGGGCGTGCATTCCCCGGAGTTCTTCTGGGAGAAGCCGCTCGGCAAGGTGACGCAGGCCGCCAAGGAGCTGGATATCCGCTACCCGGTGGTGCAGGACAACGACTTCGCGATCTGGCGGCGCTACCGCAACTGGGCCTGGCCGGCCGCGGTGATGGTGGACAAGAAGGGCATCGTGCGATTCACCCACATCGGGGAGGGGGCCTACGCGGAGATGGAGCAGCTGATCCAGCGCCTCCTGCTCGAGCCCTAGGTGCGCGCGCGCCCGGCGCCGGTCCTGATCTTCGGCGCCGTCTTCGCCGCCGCGGTGATCCTGGCTGCGCTCGGGTACCTTTCGCTCCGCCGGTGGGAGGTCGCGGCGGAGCGGCAGCTGCGCGAGCAGGCGCGCGACACCGCGGCGATGGCGGCCGAGAAGGTGGAGATGGCGGTGGTGCGAGCGGAGCAGGACGCCCTCGCGGCCCTGCAGGTCGCCGCGCTGGAGTCCGACTTCGGCCCCGGCGCCGTGGAGGCCTGGAAGGCACGCCATCCCCTGTTCGGGTCGGTCTACCTCTGCGATCGGCACGGACGCGTGCTGTATCCGGGCAAGTGGTCCCAGGAGGACGCCGAGGTCATCGCGGCCCTGCGGGCCGAGATCTCGCAGCGGCTCTGGGAGCAGGGCGGTCGACGCTACCTCCAGGCGCGCGGGTACCTGATCGTGGCCTCCGTGATCCCCGGCTCGTCACGGGGCCCGTTGCTGGTCGGGCTCCGGCGTGACGAGCAGGCCCTGAGTCGAGACGTGCTGCCGCAGGCCCTCGGCGGGGCCGACGCGAAGAGCGCGCTGGCCGTCCTGGACGGCAGCGGCCGGGCCGTCTTCGCCTCGCAGCCGCTGGACGCGACCCCGCCGGTGCTCACGGTGCCCTTCGGAGAGGCGCTGCCCGCCTGGCGGGTGGCCTTGTACCAGCCGGCCGGGCTCTCGCCGCGAGACATGGTGCGCCGCCAGGCCATGATCTTCATGGCCGCCTTCGCGCTGCTGCTCGCGGTGATCGCGGCCGGCCTCGCGGCCACGTACCGGCTGGTGCGCCGCGAGTCCGAGATCGCCCGGCTCAAGTCGGATTTCGTGGCCAACGTGTCCCACGATCTGAAGACGCCGCTCTCGCTGATCCGCATGTTCGCGGAGACCCTCGAGATGGACCGGGTGCCCGACGCCCAGCGCCGGCGCGAGTACTACGCCGTGCTCACTCGCGAGAGCGAAAGGCTGAGCCGGCTGATCGACAACGTCCTCGACTTCTCGCGCATCGAGAGCGGCCGACAGCGCTACGAGATCGCGCCGGGCCCGGTGGAGCCGGTGGTCCACGAGGTGCTGGAGAGCTTCCGTCACCCGCTGGACCAGGAGGGCTTCACGCTCGATGTGTCGATCGCGCCCGACCTGCCCGACGTGGCCATGGACGTCGACGCGATCAAGCAGGCCCTGGCCAACCTGGTCGACAACGCCATGAAGTACTCGGCCGAGCGCCGGCGCATCTCGATCACCGCCCGCCGAGATGGCGACGGGGTCGTGGTGGAGGTGGCCGACCGGGGCATCGGCGTCCCGGATTCCGAGCGCGAGCGAATCTTCGAGAAGTTCTATCGCATCGGACGGAGTGAGACGCAGGGGCGTCGTGGGAGCGGGGTCGGGTTGGCCCTGGTCAAGCACATCGTTGAGGCCCACGGGGGTCGGGTCACGGTGGACAGCCCGCCCGGCGGTGGCAGCCGCTTCACCCTCCATTTTCCGCCTCTCCCGGCCGGGAGGAGGGAAGAGGGGTGAGGGGCTCGAAGCCGAGGGGAGAGCCATGCCGCGTATCCTGATCGTCGACGACGAGCCCGAGATGGTACGCGGGCTGGAGGACAACCTGCGCTTCGAGGGCTACCAGACCATCGCGGCAGGGGACGGCAAGCGCGGCCTGGCCCTGGCCCTGTCGGAGGCGCCCGACCTGATCCTGCTCGACGTCATGATGCCGGGCGTGAGCGGATGGGATCTCTGCCGCGAGCTGCGCGGGCGCGGCCTCGACATCCCGGTGATCATGCTGACCGCGCGGGGCGAGGAGGTCGACCGGGTGCTGGGGCTGGAGCTGGGGGCGGACGACTACGTCACCAAGCCGTTCAGCCTTCGCGAGCTGATGGCCCGCATCCGGGCGGTCCTCCGCCGCCCGGGACCGCGCCAGAAGTTCGAGGAGTTCGCGTTCGGCGACGTCCGCGTGCACCTGCGGGCGCGGCAGGCGTTCAAGGGCGGGCACGAGGTGCGCCTCACCCGGAAGGAGTTCGATCTCCTGCGCTACCTGGTCGAGCATCCCGGCGAGGTGATCACCCGCGACCGGCTGCTCGACGAGGTGTGGGGCTACGAGCGATTTCCGACCACCCGGACGGTGGACACCCATATCCTGAGACTGCGTCAGAAGTTCGAGGACGATCCGGAGCGGCCCGCGCACATCCTGACCGCGCACGGCCAGGGCTACCGGTTCGTCGCGGAGAGAGGAGGCACATCATGAGCGACCGCGCGCAGGACCTCGCCCGGCGCACGCCGCCCGGCCAGGTGCTGACCACGAAGTGGCCGGTGCTCACCTATGGCCTGACCCCGAAGTTCGACCCGAAGACGTGGTCGTTCCGGTGCTTCGGCCTGGTGGAGCGGGAGGTGAGCTGGACGTGGGAGGAGCTCCTCGCGCTGCCGCGGACCGAGGTGAGGTGCGACATCCACTGCGTGACGCGGTGGTCGCGCCTCGACAACCGCTTCGAGGGCGTGCACATCCGCGAGATCATGAAGCGCGTCGGCCTCCGGCCCGATGCCAAGTACGTCATGATCCACGCCGATCCTGACTACACGACCAACCTGCCGCTCGGCGACCTGGTGGACGACGACGTGCTGCTGGCCCTCAAGCACGATGGGCGCGACCTCACGCCCGATCACGGTGGCCCTCTGCGACTCGTGGTGCCGAAGCTCTACTTCTGGAAGAGCGCGAAATGGCTCCGCGGCTTCGAGTTCCTCGACGTGAATCCCCCGGGGTTCTGGGAGGTCAACGGCTACCACATGCACGCCGACCCGTGGACCGAGGAGCGCTACTCCGACCAGGAGACGCGCGCGATGCAGACGATGCGGGCCGAGGCCGCCCGCAAGCTCCGTGGGAGGTAGGAAGGGGTCTACGCCCCGAGGAACGCGCGGATCTGCCGGACGAACTCCTCCGGCCGATCCGCGGGCACGGTGTGGCCGGCCCCCTCGATCTCGACCACGCGGCCGTCGGGCAGGCGCTCCGCCATCTTCTTGGCCACCTCGGGCGAGAGGATGTCGCTCTCGGACCCGCGCACGACCAGCGTGGGACAGGGGATGCGTGGTAGCGGCTCCCACAGATCCACCGCGTCGCGCCGGCCCTCGCGCATCATGTCGCGCAGGCCCTTGGCGTACTTCCACGTGAGCTCGCCGTCGGGCAGGCGCTTGAGCCCGTGCCGCACGCGGTCGCGGAGCATGTCGACGTCCTGCAGCGGGTTGGCGCGGCGGATGTACTCGACCGCCCATTCTTCGCTCTCGATGCGCTCGGGCGACTTCGCCATCATGTCGCGCACGCGCTGGAGGCCGGCGAGGTTGATGTCGGGGCCGATGTCGATGATCACCAGGCGCTCGAGGCGGGCCGCGTGGTCGGCCGCGTACTTGATCGCGATGCGCCCGCCCATCGAGTGGCCGACCAGCGCGAACCGCTCGAGGCGCAGGCTGCCCGCGAACGCGGCCACGTCGTCCGCCATGGTGCCGACCCGGTAGTCGTCGTCGGGGGCGGGATCGCTGTCGCCGTGGCCGCGCTGATCCAGCGCGAGCACCCGCCGGCCGGGCCGGAGCCGCTCGGCCAGGTGATCCCACACCCGGGCGTGCCCGGTGATGCCGTGTAGAAGGACCACCGGCGGGGCGTCTGCGGGTCCCCAGTCCAGATAGTGCAGCGTGACGCCGTTGACCTTGATGGTGTGCTCGCTGAATGACATGACCCGGGCAGTCTAGTCCCCGCCCGGCCCCCCGGTCAATCTCGCCGCGGCTTGCCTAGGCCCGAGCCCTGACGGTACAGTGAGTTGCCGCTCACCCTGCCCGCTCCCCGTCGGGGAGCGGGGGAAGAGAGATCCGACATGGCGAGTTACGCGATCACCGACGTGGCGATCATTTTGCGACCCGAGGACGACGTGGCCATCGCCAAGAAGGAGATCCCGGCCGGCACCGAGCTCGAGGACGCGGATGGCCGCATCGAGGTCCGGCAGGACATCAAGCCCGGGCACAAGGTGGCGCGGCGGGCCCGCCGCCGGGGCGAGGCGGTCCGGCGCTACGGTCAGCCCATCGGGTTCGCCACCGCCGACATCGCGGTCGGCGACCACGTGCACACCCAGAACGTGGCGGTGGGCGACCGGCACCAGGAATACGAGATCGGCACCGACGTGCAGCCGGTCGCCTTCTACCCCCCCGACCAGATGCGATATTTTGACGGCTACCTCCGAGAAGATGGCCGGGTGGGTACGCGCAACTACGTGGCCGTCATCTCGGGCGTGAACTGCTCCGCGAGCGTGAGCCAGTTCGTCAAGGACAAGTTCCGCGACGTGGGCAAGGACTACCCGAACATCGACGGCGTGCTCGCGATCACCCACAAGTCGGGCTGCGGCACCAAGCTGTTCGGCGAGGACCACATGGCGCTCCAGCGCGTGCTGGCCGGGTACGCCAAGCATCCGAACATCGCGGCCTACATCCTGATCGGGCTCGGCTGCGAGGTGAACCAGGCCGCGGTCATGGTGGACCGGCAGCGCATGGCCGCGCCCGGCCACCCGGAGCGCAAACCGTTCGTGGTCAACATCCAGGAGGCGGGCGGCATCCGCAAGACGGTGGAGACCGCGGTCCGCGAGGTGACCAAACTGCTGCCGCTGGCCAACGCGGCCCGACGCAGCAAGCAGCCCGTCTCCGAGATCACGCTGGCCACCAACTGCGGGGGCTCCGACGGTGCCTCCGGCATCACCGCGAATCCCGCGCTCGGCTGGGCGGTGGACGAGCTGGTCCGCTGCGGCGGCACCGGCGTGCTCGCGGAGACCCCGGAGATCTACGGAGCCGAGCACCTCCTGATCCGCCGAGCCATCAACGAGGGCGTGGCCAAGAAGCTCATCGACCGGTACAAGTGGTGGGAGTGGTACTGTCGCGGCATCGAGGCCATGGACAACAACCCCGCCCCCGGCAACAAGGCGGGAGGCATCACCACGGTCTACGAGAAGTCGCTCGGGGGCGTGACCAAGGGCGGGACGACGCCGATGATGGACGTGTTCCAGTACGGCGAGCCGATCACCACCCGGGGCTTCGTGTTCATGGACACGCCCGGGCACGATCCGGTGTCGATCACCGGGCTCGTGGCCGGCGGCTGCAACATGATCTGCTTCACCACCGGCCGGGGCTCGGTGTTCGGCTGCAAGCCAGTGCCGTCGATCAAGCTCGCCACCAACAGCCTCATGTACCGGCACATGTCGGAGGACATGGACATCAACTGCGGGGTCATCCTCGAGGGAACGCCGCTGTCCGTGGTGGGCCGGCAGATCTTCGAGGAGATCGTGGATGTCGCCTCCGGCAAGCAGAGCAAGAGCGAGCTGTCGGGCGTGGGCGAGGAGGAGTTCGCGCCCTGGATCATCGGGCCGGTAATGTAGTGCGAGGCGCAGCCGCAGGCGAGCCGAGCGGATCTATGACGAAGTAAGGAAGTAGACGGACATCGGGCGCAGGGAGAGCCAATGCCAAACCCGGGCATGTATCGCGGCGACCGGCGCCGCAAGGAAGATCAGCGCAAGGCCAAGCTGGAGGCCAAGAAGGCGCGAAAGGCGGAGCGACGCGAGAGCGGGACGACCGGGCCCGAGATCGCGGAGCAGACGGAGGGTGGCGCCGTGTCGGCCACCGAGTTCGTGTGGTTCTCGCCGAGCAAGGGACGCACGCTGACGACGACCAGCGCGGCGCCGCCGGCGGTGGACGGGATCGACGACTGGATGCTGCTCAGCGAGCCGCCGGCCGGTGGCGTCTAGCCGCGGAGCGGCTCGGAGGCGCGGGCGCGGCGTACCGCGGGCGCGGCGACGTGCTGCCGATCGTCGGCGAGCTGCGCGCCCCTGAAGAACGCGATCCAGAACGGATCGTCGGTCACGGGCCGGCGGGCGCGGTCCGCGAAGCGGTCGATTCGGAAGCCGGCGCGGGCCCGCACGATGAAGCTGTAGAAGTGAGCGAGACCGCCGGAGGCGAACTTGCCGTTGAAGATGACATCGAGCGGCAGGTGCAGCAGCATGCCGAAGACCCAGCCCCACAGCCACTCGATGCCGGTCATCCACGCCAGCGCCGCCAGCAGCACGAGGAGCTCGTAGGAATGGAGCACGAGCACGGCCCGCTGCACCTGCCCGCCCAGGTAGTGCTTGAGGAAGGCGGCCGGGCGCAGATCGCGCTGGCGCTCGAACAGGACGTAGTCGACCACGTGGTCGACGTCGATGAGGAAGCCACCGGCCGCGAGCCCGGCGGTCAGCGCTGGGCTGCCCGTGCCCGCGTAGATCACCGCGCAGGCCGCCGCGGTGGTGACGAGATGGCCTCCCGGACTCATCGGAAGGGACTAGCGGAAGTACGGGCTGCGGACGCGGCGGACCGGCACCGGCGTCATGCGTCGGAACGGGCCTCCGAGCCACCCGAGCGGCATTGTATCGATCAGGTCCAGGAGTCGCGTACCCAGTCGCTTCAGCATGCCCTCTGGAGGAGCAACTCCGATGCCACCGCTTGAAGGCTCGGAAGTGGTTGAATTGGCTGAAGTCTAAGAGAAGACCGGGCATGTGACGAGCCAAAACAGGAAGCCGTGAGGACCAAAATGGGGAGCTCGTTCGAGGAGATCGTGGGATCCGGGCCAGCCGTGTGGGAGATCGAGACCGCCGGCTCCGGTCCGCAAGGCCGGCTGCCCCTGACCGCCGAGATGCTTCTCGAGCGACCGAGCGGTGACATCTTCGGTCTCACCCAGAACGCGGGTATGGGCTGGGATCCTCGGGAGCTGGGCCGGCCGCAGTACCTCATGCTCTCCACGCAGGGCGGGATCCGGGCCGGCGACGGCCAGCCGATCGCGCTCGGGTACCACACCGGCCACTGGGAGATCGGCTTGCTCATGCAGGCGGCCGCCCAGGAGCTGCGGGCGCTGGGAGGCCTGCCCTTCGCCGGCTTCTGCTCGGATCCGTGTGACGGCCGCACCCAGGGCACGCCCGGCATGATGGATAGCCTCGCCTATCGCAACGACGCAGCGGTCGTGCTGCGGCGGCTGGCCCGCTCGCTGCCCACTCGCAAGGGCGTGCTGGGCGTGGCCACGTGCGACAAGGGGCTGCCCGCGATGATGATGGCACTCGCGGCGCTGTCGGACCTGCCGTGCGTGCTCGTTCCGGGCGGGGTGACGCTGCCGCCCCGGGACGGCGAGGACGCGGGCACCGTGCAGGCGATCGGGGCCCGCTTCGCCCACGGCGAGCTCACGCTCGAGCGGGCCGCCGAGCTGGGCTGCCGGGCATGCGGATCGCCGGGCGGGGGCTGTCAGTTTCTCGGCACCGCGGCCACCTCGCAGGTGGTGGGCGAGGCGCTCGGGCTCTCCCTGCCGCACAGCGCGCTGGCGCCCTCGGGCCAGCCGGTGTGGCTGGACATGGCCCGGCGCTCGGCGCGCGCGCTGGTGTCGCTCGAGGCGCGCGGTCTCACCACCCGCGACGTCGTCACCGACGCGGCGGTGCGGAACGCGATGATGGTGCACGCGGCCTTCGGCGGCTCCACCAACCTGCTGCTGCATCTCACCGCGGTGGCCCACGCGGCCGGCCTCCGGCGTCCCACCGTGGAGGACTGGATCGGCGTCAATCGCCGCGTCCCCCGACTCGTCGACGTGCTGCCCAACGGCCCGCGCAATCATCCGACGGTGCGCGTGTTCCTGGCCGGGGGCGTACCCGAAGTGATGCTCCACCTGCGGCGCGCCGCCTTGCTCGACGAGCACTGTCTCACCGTCTCCGGAGAGCCGCTCGGGCGGGTACTCGACTGGTGGGAAGGCTCCGAGCGGCGCCGCGCGCTGCGCGAGCGGCTGCGCGCGCAGGACGGCGTGGATCCCGACGACGTCATCATGGACGCCGAGCAGGCCCGCGCGCGCGGGCTCACGAGCACCGTGACCTTCCCGCGCGGCAACCTGGCCCCGGACGGAGCGGTGATCAAGAGCACCGCCATCGATCCGTCGGTGGTGGACGCCGACGGGGTGTACCGCAAGGTGGGTCCGGCGCGCGTCTTCACCACCGAGCGTGCCGCGATCGCGGCCATCAAGAGCACGGGACCGGAGGGAGTCAGGGCGGGCGACGTCATGGTGCTGATCTGCCGCGGGCCCCTGGGCGCGGGTATGGAAGAGATCTACCAGATCACCTCCGCGCTCAAGCACCTGTCCTGGGGTAAGCAGGTGGCGGTGCTGACCGACGCGCGCTTCTCCGGCGTCTCCACCGGCGCGTGCATCGGTCACATCGGCCCCGAGGCGCTCGCGGGCGGGCCGATCGGACGTCTGCGCGACGGTGACCTCGTGCGGATCGTGGTGGACCGCCTCCGGCTCGAGGGGAGCGTCGACCTGGTGGGCGCCGATGGGACGACGTTCGGCGCGGAGGAGGGGACGCGGGTGCTCGCCAGCCGGGCGCCCCGACCCGACCTCGCGCCCGATCCGAAGCTGCCGGACGATACGCGCCTGTGGGCGGCGCTGCAGCAGGCGGGCGGCGGTGCGTGGGGCGGATGCGTCTACGACGTCGACGCCATCCTCAAAGCCCTCGCTACGACTGGGTGACGGTGACGACCAGGCCGATTGCGGCGAGGATGTTGCCGACCCGCACGCACTCGGTCTCGGCTCCCACCTTCACGACCGCCCGGCCCGTATTGTGCACCTGCCACGCCAGCTCCCACGCGCGCTCCTCCGAGCAGGCGATCGCCTTCATCAGCTGCTTCACGACCTCCTCGAAGGTGTGGCAGTCGCAGTTGTGCAGCACGGTCATCCAGGGCGGGGCGACCGCGAAGTCGGTGGCCTCGGCGTCGTCGACTTGGGGGCTTTCGGTGGCACCCGACAACCGGAGCACCTTCATATATCCGCTCGGCTCGCCTTCGGCTGCGCGTCGGCCTGCCACGGCGGTGCGGAGGGCTGCTGGCTCCTGCGGGCTTTCGGGGGTGGGCTGCAACCGGGACATCTCTATGTATTCGCTCGGCTCGCCTTCGGCTGCGCCTCGCCCTGCCACGGCGTCTACCCGATGACGCCGGCCGACCGGAGACGGGCGATGGTGCCGTCGCTGTAACTCAGGATCTCGCGCAGGATCTCATCGGTGTGCTCGCCGAGCCGCGGCGCGCGACGGGGCCGGCGGATCTCGCCCTCGGTCCGCACCGGGCTGCGGACCTCGCGCAGGGTGCCGAAGGCGGGGTGCTCGACGTCGACGATCATGTCCTGCGCGAGCACCTGGGGGTCGGCGAGGGCCTGGCGCACGTCGTTGACCGGCGCGCACGGCACGCGTCCGCGGAGCCGCTCCAGCCACTCCTCGGTGGTCCGGGTGGCAAAGCGCTCGTGCAGCAGCGGCAGCAGCGTCTCGCGGTTGGCGAAACGGTCGCCGAAGCCACGGAAGCGCGGATCGTCCGCCAGCTCCGGCGCGCCCAGGGCGTCGACCAGATCGCGCCAGAACTTGTCCTTGTTGCAGAACACCACGATCCATCCGTCCCGGGTGGGGAAGTTCTGGGCAGGCACGAGGGTCTGGTGCGCCGACTCCCGGGTCCGCTCCGCGATCCAGTCGCGATTGAGCGTCCACACCGCGAAGTAGGAGAGCATGCTCACCGCGGTGTCGAGCAGGGAGACGTCCACGTCGCGTCCCACGCCGGTACGCCGGGCGTCGAAGAGCCCGACCATCAGTCCGACCATCGCGGCGTAGCCACCCGCGAAATCGATCACCGAGACCCCGCACTTGCCGGGCGGGCCGTCCGGCTCCCCGGTCACCGACATGTAGCCCGCGTAGCCCTGGACCAGGTAGTCGAAGGCCGGCTCGGCCGCGCGCGGTCCGGTGCGCCCGTAGCCGGTGAGCGAGCAGCAGACGATGCGCGGGTTGATATCCCGGAGCTCGTCGTAGGTGAGGCCGAGCTTGTCGGGCAGGTCGCCGCGCGCGTTGTTGAAGACCGCGTCCGAGACGCGCACCAGGTCGTGGAAGACGGCCTGCCCGTCGGGATGGCGCAGATTGATCGAGACCGACCGCTTGCCGCGGTTGAAGGACTGGAAGTAGGGCGAGTCTGCCTCGCCCTGGAACGGCGGCACGTAGCGGGCGCTGTCTCCGCCCACACCGGGATCCTCGATCTTGATGACGTCGGCGCCGAGGTCGGCCAGCACTTGGGTGCCGAAGGGGCCGGCGCCGAACTGGGAGACCGCGAGGATGCGGACCGAGTCGAGCGGGGGACGGCTCATGTCAGTAGGGGAGCCGGCCCTCGCCGAGGGTGGCGTGGCTCTTCTTGGGCACCAGGACCTTGCGAGTGTAGGAGCAGACGATCTCTCCCCGCTGATTGGAGCCGTGGGTCTCCACGGTCACGATGCCGCGATCCCCCTGGCTGGACTCCCGCAGATCCAGCACCCGGGTCTTCGCGTAGAGTGTGTCGCCGATGAAGGTCGGCTTTTCGTGCTTGAGCGCGTTCACTTCCAGGTTCGCGATGGCTCGGCCCGAGATGTCGGCCACCGTCATGCCGATCACCACGCTGTAGACGAGCGGGCCCATCACCACGCGCTGCTTGTGCTGGGTGTAGGTGGCCGCGTAGTGCGCGTCGGAGTGCAGCGGGTGCTGATTCATGGTGAGGAGCGCGAACCAGGTGCAGTCCGCCTCGGTGATGGTCCGGCCCGGCCAGTGGGTGAACTGCTGGCCCACCGTGAACTCCTCGTAGTAGCGCCCGTAGCCCATCGCCCGGGAACCGCCCTAGTACCGAGCGCCGAGCTCGAGCCAGCGGGCGGCCAGCCGTCGCCGCTCCGCGACTTGGTCGCGCGGCCCCAGCAGCAACGCGGCCGCGTCGCGGTAGTAGCGCTCGACCGGGAACTCGCTGGTGTAGCCGTAGCCGCCGTGGATGCGCATGGCCTCCAGCGTGACCGCGTAGGCGGTCTCGGCCGCGGCCAGCCGGGCCATCGCGGCCCCCGCGTCGTCGCGCGAGTCCACGTCGAGGCGCTCGGCGGCACGGGCGGTGAGCAGGCGCGCCGCGGTGATGCGCGTGGCCATGTCGGCCAGCTTGAGCTGCACGGCCTGATGCTGGCAGATCGGCTGCCCGAAGGCGGAGCGCTGCTGGGAGTATCGCAGCGCGGCCTCGAAGGCGGCCTGGGCCAGCCCCACCGCGGTGGCGGCCGCGCCCACCCCGACCGCGGCCTCCAGGACGATCTCGCCGCCCTCGCGCAGCGCGGCGGATGCCTCGAGTCGCGCTCCGACCAGCACCACGTCGGCGGCGCCTAGCCCCCGCATCCCGATGGTGTCCGAGGCCAGGCCCACCGTCAGCCCGGCGCGGCCGGCTTCCACCATGAAGGTGCGCGTGCCGCCACCCTCGAGGGCCGCGTTCACGAGGAAGAGCTTGGCCCGACTCGCGTTCGGTACCACCGGCGCCGCGCCGGTCAGCACCCAGTCCGGCCCGGCCCGTCGCGCTCCGATCGAGGCGCCGACCACCGGGGCCGTCCAGTGCTCGCCGCGCGTCATCGGCGGCAACAGCCGCTCGCGGAGCTCCCGCGGCGCGCTGCGCGTGACCGCGAGCGTGGCCGCGAGCTGGGCGGCCAGCCAGGCGGCGAGCGCGGCCGAGCCGCGGGCCAGCTCCTCCATGATCATGGCGGCGGTGAGCAGGGGCAGCCCGAGGCCGCCGTGCTCGGGGTGGGCGAGCGCGCCGAAGATCCCGAGCTCGGCGAGCTCGTCGACGAGCGGTCCGGGGTCCCGTCGGCCCGTGTCGTGCTCCTGCGCCACCGGGACGACGTCCTTGTCCACCGCCTGCCGGACCGCCAGCACCAAGTGCTTCTGCTCCTCGCCGAGATCGTCGCGCGAGGTGAGCGCGCCCGCCCGCTCGCCGTGGCGCTCGAGCAGGCTCTTGCAGATGATGAGGCGCTGGATCTCGTTGGTGCCCTCGCCGATGATCATCAGCGGCGCGTCCCGGTAGAGGCGCTCCACGAGCCCGGAGGCGAGCTGGGCGCGCACGCCCTCGACCTTCATGGCCTCGACCGCCACCTCCTGGGCCGCCTCGGAGGCGTGCAGCTTGGCCATGCCCGCCTCGAGGTCGCAGCGCTCGCCGCGGTCCTTCATGGCGGCGGCCCAGTAGGTGATGAGGCGCGCCGACTCCACCCGCGTGGCGATGTCGGCCAGCGCGGCCGGCGCCTCGGGCAGGGCCCGCGCGGCCCGGATCGCCTCGTCGAGGCCCGCCTGCGCCACCCCCACCGCGCGGGCCGCGATGTTGATGCGGCCGGCCTCGAGCCCAGACATCACGTGCTTGAAGCCCCGGCCTTCCACGCCGCCCACCAGGTTCGCGGCCGGGCAGGGGAACGCGTCGAAGACCAGCTCCGCGGTGTCCACGCCCTTGTAGCCGAGCTTGGCGATCGACTTGACCACGTCGAGGCCGCGCTCGCCCTTCTCGACGATGAAGCAGGACATGCCGCGGTGGCGCGGGGACGCGGCCGGATCGGTCAGGGCCAGCAGGGCGAAGGTGTTGCCCTCGCGGCCGTTGGTCACGAACATCTTGGAGCCGGAGAGCAGGTAGCGGTCGCCGTCACGGCGGGCCACCGTGCGGATGGCCTGCACGTCCGAGCCGGCGTGGGGCTCGGTGAGGCAGAGCCCGCCCCGTGCCTGTCCACTCGCGAAGCGCGGCAGCAGACGCAGCCGCTGCTCGTCGGTGCCGTGGTCGAGGACGATGAGCGCGGCCATGGTGTGGCTGTTGATGACCCCGGCCAGTGACATGAAGCCCCGGCAGAGCTCCTCGATGATCCGCGCGTAGGTGGTGACGTCGAGGCCGAGGCCGCCGTAGTCGGCGGGCACGAGGGCCCCGAACAGCCCGAGGCGCTTCATCCGCTCCACCAGGGTCTGCGGGTACCGGTCGGCATGCTCGAGGGCAGGGGCCACCGGCAGCACGTCTTGCTCGACGAACTCGCGGACCGCGGCGACGATGGCGGGAGAGCGGCTGGCGGTGCCTGGACTCACGGAAACCTCACGGTCGGCGGTCTGCTGCTGCGACGAGGTTAGCAAAGCCCGTCCGGGCATTCAAGGCGCAGGGCCACGGGCATGGCGGAGGGGTGCGTGGTTTCTTGGCGACAGTTGCCGGGACCGGTATGCTGGGTCCATGACCTTCACCGTGGCCAGCTACAATATCCACAAGTGCGCGGGCCTCGACCGCCGGGTCGACCTCGATCGCATCGCTGAAGTCCTGCAGGAGATCGACGCGGACCTGGTCGGTCTCCAGGAGGTGTTCTGGCCCCAGGCCGACGCCCTCGCTGATCGTCTGGGTGTCCAGGTCGCGATGGGGCCCACCCGGGAGCGCGACGGGCTCGCTTACGGCAACGCGGTGCTCACGCGCCTCGCCATCCGGGGCAGCCGCACCTTCGATCTGTCCCAGCCGGACCGCGAGCCGCGCGGCGGGATCCGCCTGGATCTCGAGATGCCGCTCGGCCAGGACGGGCTGCTGCATCTGTTCAACGTCCATTTCGGGCTGAAGATCCGCGAGCGCGCCTCGCAGGTCCGCATGCTCGTACGCGAGCACATCCTGCACGACGAGCTGACCGGGCCCCGGGTGGTGGTGGGCGATCTCAACGAGTGGTTCTGGTTCCCCGGGGCGGTCGGGCGGGCGCTGCGCCGTGAGCTGCACGGCCCGCGCATCCGCCGCACCCACCCGGCTCCCCTTCCGCTGTTCCCGCTGGATCGCATCTACTGGGATCGCGGCCTCGACGTGGACGGTTTCCGGGTGCACCGCAGCCGGCTGGCCCGCGTGGCCTCCGATCACCTCCCGGTGGTCGCACGGCTGCGGGTGGCACCCGCGCCCGCCTGACCGGCTGGCGGCCCTCGGAGGAATCCGTGGCGGACGACGAGCGGCTCCTGCACGCGGCTCAGCGGCTCGCGACCCACGACGCCGACTCCCCCGACGCCGAAGCCCTGCGCGAGGCGCATCCTGCCGACGTCGCCCACGTCCTGCAGCGCCTGGATCCGATCGAGCGCAACGCGGTCTTCCGCTCGCTCGGCCGCGACCGCGCGGGCGACGTGCTCTCGGAGCTGGACGACCACACGCTCCTCGAGCTGATCAGGGGGCTGGACGACGTGGAGCTGTCCCGGATCCTCGACCAGATGCCGGCCGAGCAGGCCGCTGACGTGGTGGACGAGCTGCCGACCGAGCAGGCCGAGAAGATCCTGGACCTCATGGAGGAGGAGAAGTCCGAGGAGGTCCAGGGCATCCTCGAGCATCCCGACGAGTCGGCCGGGCGTCTCATGTCGCCCGATTTCATGGCGCTGCCCGAGACTGCCACGGTGGAGGAGGCGATCCAGCACATTCGCCGCTCGATCACCCAGGAGCGGGCCTTCGAGCTCTACGTGGTCGACGACCACCAACACCTGGTGGGTCGGGTACCGCTGCGCCGGCTGCTGATCGCGGATCCGCGCACCGCGCTCTCGGCGCTGCTCGATGACGAGATCGTGAGCGTACGCCCGGAGATGGATCGAGAAGAGGTCGCCCGGCTCGTGGCCAAATACAATCTGGTGAGCGTCCCGGTGGTGGACGAGCAGAATCGCCTGCTGGGCGCCATCTCGCAGGACGACGTCATCGACATCGTGCAGGCGGAGGCCTCCGAGGACATCTTCCGCATGGCCGGCTCGGACGCGGCCGAGCTCGAGCGTCGCACGCCGTACCAGGTCGCGCTGCTGCGTCTGCCCTGGGTGCTGACCACGCTGGTCATCGAGCTGCTCGCGGGCTGGATCATCCACGCGTTCGATCGGACGCTGGCCCAGGTGATCCTGCTCGCCTCGTTCATGCCGGTGATCCAGGCCATCTCGGGCAACACCGGGCTGCAGTCGGTGACCATGGTGGTGCGCGGGCTCGCCACCGGCCAGGTGCAGCTCTCGCGCTGGTGGGAGCCGCTGCGGCGCCAGGCCCAGACCTCGAGCATCCTCGGCGCGGTGTGCGCGGTCGTGGTCGGCACCGTCGGCCTGCTGTGGCACTCGACGATCTTCGGGCTCGTGGTCGCGGTCTCGATGTTCATCTCGGTGAACCTCTCGGGCCTGGCCGGCACGCTGATCCCGATGCTCTCGAAGCGGCTCGGCTTCGACCCCGCTCTCACCGCGGGCCCGTTCGAGACGGCGCTTCAGGACGTGCTCGGCGTGACCATCTTCCTGTCGCTGGCCACTGCGCTGCTGCACTGGCTGACATGAGGGCGTGGAGCGACGCTTTGTTGCCCGGCGGTGCCGCACTTGGTACGCTCGGCTCGAAGGTTAACCCTGCACTTCAGAGGGATAGGTCCATGATTTCGATTATTTATGCGCTGCGGGGGGCTGGCAAGCGCCTTGCTCACCTACTGCCCTGCCATGGAGCGAGAACGCCCGCAGCCGGACGACGACGCCCTGATCGCGCCGGGCGTGGGCTGCCAGACCTCGGCCACGCCGGATGGCGCGGGGACGCGCTTGCCCTCGCGGGCGCTGGTGGTGGACGACTCGCTGGTGGTGGCGGACGTGGTGACGGCGCTGCTACGGCGCACCGGCTGGACGGTGGACGTGGCGACCAGCGTGGACGCCGCGCTCGAGCATGTGCGCGGGGTGCCCTACGACCTGGTGGTCTGCGACGTGTGCATGCCGGATGGCGGCGGGCCGGCCGTCTACTACGCGACGATCACCCGGCGGCCGGACCTGGCCAATCGCTTCCTGTTCATCACCGGGAACGTGGACGATCCGGAGCCCTGGCGATTTCTCGCCAAGATCCGCGCCCACGTGCTGGAGAAGCCGTTCACGGGGCGGGCGCTCCGCCACGCGCTGATCAAGGTCATCGCCTGACCCGCGGGCTCGCCCCCGCCCTCCTCCTCCCCCTCCTCCCCCTCCTCCTCGCCCTCCCCGGCCTGGTCTGGGCGGGCCCTCCCACCGACCAGCTCAAGGCGTACACCGATCAGGTGGTCCGCGTGCTCGAGGATCCCACCCTCGATCTGAGCCAGCGGAAGGCCGCGATCCGCGCGGTCGCGCTCGAGGCCTTCGACGTGGCGGAGGCGGCGCGCCGCGCCCTCGGCCCGCACTGGACGAAGCGCACCCCCGCGGAGCGTGAGGAGTTCGTCGGCATCTTCCAGGGCCTCCTGGAGCGCGGGTATCTCTCGCGCATCGGCGAGTACGGGGGCGAGCGGGTGCAGTACGTGGGGGAGCGTGTCGACGGCGAATATGCCATCGTGCGCGCCCAGATCGTCACCGCCAAGGGCACGCAGGTGCCGGTGGAGGCGCGGGTGCTGAAGCGGGGCGAGCGCTGGCTGATGTACGACGTCCTGATCGAGAACGTGAGCCTGGTTGCGAGCTACCGGTCCCAGTTCGACCGGGTCATCCGCACGTCGTCGTACGAGGATCTCGTGAAGCGCCTCAGGGAGAAGGGGACGCCCTAGCGGCTTCCCCCTTCGATCCCGGCGAGGCGGGCGCAGGCGAGCAGCAGCGCGTTCGCGCCGTGCTCGATGTCGTCGAGCGCGGTGAACTCCTCCTCGCAGTGGCTCCGGCCGGCGCGCGAAGGCACGAAGATCATGCCGGTGGGGCAGATGGCGGCCATGTACTGGGCGTCGTGGCCGGCCCCGGACAGGATGCGCCGGTGGCCGCAGCCCAGCGTGATCGCGGCCTCCTCGACCGCCCCCACCACCTCGCGGTCGAAAGAGGTGCGCGGCACCCGCCAGTAGTGCTCGACCTCCGCGCGCACGCCCTCGCGCTTGGCCGCGGCGCGGACCACTTGATCCAGCATCGACAGAGCGCGGTCCAGGTTGGACTCCGCGGGGTCGCGGAGATCGATCGAGAAGCTCACGCGGCCCGGGATCGCGTTGGGAATATTGGGGGTCACGTCGAGGCGCCCCACCGTGGCCACGAAGTTGCCGCCGATCTTCCGCGCGATCGCGCGCGCACCGCCCACCACCTCCGATGCGGCCACCAGCGCGTCGTGGCGGACGCGCATCGGGGTGGGCCCGGCGTGATCCTGCACGCCGTGGAGTGTCACCCGCGACCACGAGATCGCCACGATGCCCTCCACGACTCCCAGGGGAATCTGCTCCTCCTCCAGGATCGGCCCCTGCTCGATGTGGAGCTCGAGGTAGGCGCGCATGGGGCGCGGCACGCAGGGCTCGGAGCCCAGATAGCCGATGCGCTCGAGCTCGTCGACGAGGCGGACACCGTCGCGGTCGCGGGCGTTGTAAGCGTCCTCGAGCGGGATCTTGCCGGCCATGACCCCGGAGGCGATCATCGCGGGCTGGAAGCGCGCGCCCTCCTCGTTGGTGAAGACGATCATGCCGACCGGATGCCGGGTGCGCGCCTTGGCGTCGATCAGGGTCCGGATCGTCTCGAGCGCGCAGAGCACGCCGAGCTGGCCGTCGTACCGGCCGCCGCTCGGCACCGAGTCGGCGTGCGAGCCCATGAACACGGGCGGTCCGGCCTGCGTGCCCGGCCGCACCCCGAAGATATTGCCCATCTGGTCGACGGAAACCGTGAGCCCGGCTTCCTTCATCCAGCCGACCAGGAGATCGCGACCGCGACGGTCGTCGTCGGTCAGGGCCACCCGGTTGAGACCGCCCAGCGCGGTCCCGCCGATCCGGCCGAGGGCTTCCATGCTCTCGGCGAGCCGAAGGCGATTGATCCGCATCATCACGTGGCTCCTCGCTATTGCTCCTGCTGATCCTGAGCCGCGATCTCCTCGGCGGCCTGCTTGAGTCGGTCGCGGCGGCGCTCCGGGATCTCCTGGTAGACCGGCACGTCGATCTGCTCCATCTCCTCGTGCAGGGCCGAGATGTCCTTGGGCGTCGATTCCTGGGTACGCACCGCGGTACGGAGCGTCTCGTCGGCGTTTCCGCGGTAGATCCCCTTGTTGGGCGGCACGTCGTCGTAGTGGCGACCGTGGCCCACCACCACGTAGCGCTCGTCGACCTCCCGGTTGTGGGTGGGGTCGAAGGGCACCCAGCCCGCGGCGGGCGAGTAGAACTCGACCCAGGCGTGGCTCTGCGCCGCCTCGCCCTCACCGGCGGCCACGTGGAGGTATCCGCTCACGTAGCGGCACGGGATCTGGCGGAGGCGGAGCAGGCCCAGCATCAGGTGGGTGAAGTCCTGGCACACCCCGGCGCCGAGAGACAGGAAGTCCTCGGTGGTGGAGTCGTAGCGGGTCACGTTCTTCTTGTAGGAGAAGTGCTCGCGGATGTGTCGGCCGCACGCCCGGACCTGCTCGCCGAGGGTGGCGCCGGGGGTGGCCGCCGCGGCCTGGGAGAACTTCCGCATCGCGGGGCTCGGTCGCACCGGCCCGTCGAAGGCGAGGAAGTCGAGCAGCGGGTAGGGCGGCTCCGGGAAGGGGCGCGGGTCGGTCACCCGGTCCAGCGGGGGCGTGGCGGGATGCGTGCTCACCGCGGAGCGCGCGACCACCTCGATGCGGTCGTGGAAGTGCACGATCGTGAAGTGGTGGACCACGTTGCCGTTCCAGTCCCGGTAGCGCGAGATCTTGGTGGGCGGCCCGACCGCGAGGACGAACGACTGCAGGGTCTGGTCGGCGGTGGTCTTCGGCTGCATGCGCAGCTCGAGGAACGACTCGCGGATGTAGGCGTTGTAGTTCAGGGACAGCGTGTGCTCGATCTCTATGAACACGGCGGCTCAGGTCCCGAAGTACACGGTGGACAGCGCATCGTGCGTCCGGCCCAGCTCGGCGAGCACGTGGTCCAGGAACGGCAGGATCTGGCCCTCGCGGATCAGCTCGTGCCCCTGGTAGGAGAGCTCGGCGGCCAGCTTGCCCACGATGCGCGCGGGCTGGCTCATCTCGCTCGCGCTCGAGATGCGGTCGAGGTGCTCCTTCACCACGGTGGCCCCGTAGCGCACCGAGCGCGGGGTCTGGGGATCGAAGAGCAGGAACTGGAGCACGTCGATCGGCTCGAGCCGCGCCGCGAAGACCTTGCGGTAGTTCTCCAGGCAGGAGAGGCCCCGCAGGAGGCTGCGCCACTGGCTGTAGAAGAGCGGCAGGTCGACAGTGGGCTCGGCGGCCACCAGGGCCGGCAGCTTGATCCTCAAGATGACCACGGTGCGGAAGACACGCTCCAGCGACTCGCCGAGCTTGAGGAAGAGCCAGCCCGCGTCCCGGGTGAGGGTGTGCTCGATGGCCCCCACCGTGCTCATGATCCCGCGCTGGGTGGACTGCATCGCGCTGCGGAACGAGGCGGGGTCGGCGAGGTGGCGCCGGGTCAGCATCTCCAGCTCCCGGTAGGTCTCGTTGAGGTTGATGAAGACCTCGAGGGTGAGCGCCTCGCGCACCGAGCGGGCGTTGTCGCGCGCCTTCTTGAGCGAGTAGAAGACCGAGTGGCGATTCTCGGGATCGATCGAGAGCCCGAGCAGCGAGGCGGCGGCGAGGCCGGTCAGGTGACGGGGGGGCGGCTCGCCGTCCGGGAACCCGGGGAAGACCGCCCGGAGGTCGTTCCACTCCTCGCGGGCGAGGGCCTCGTCGAGCCCGAGCACCTCGGTGGAGAGCTCCTCGGTGACCAGCAGCAGGCGCGCGGTATTCTCGGCGCGCTCCAGGTAGCGGCCCATCCAGTACAGCCCGTCCGCGACGCGGGAGAGGATCATCCCTCGCGTGGGGCGAGCACCCAGGTGTCCTTGCTGCCGCCGCCCTGGGAGGAGTTGACGACGTAGGAGCCTTCGCGCAGCGCGACCCGGGTGAGGCCGCCCGGGAGCACGCGGATGCGGTCGCCGTAGAGGATGAACGGGCGCAGGTCCACCCGGCGCGGCTCGAAGCGGCCGCCGATGTGGGTGGGATGCGTGGAGAGCTCCACGAGCGGCTGGGCGATGTAGTTGCCCGGGTTCTTCCTCATGGCGGCCAGGTAGGCCTCGCGCTCCTTCGCGGGGGCGAACGGCCCCATCAGCATCCCGTAGCCGCCCGCGTCGCCGGTGGTCTTCACCACCAGGCGGTCCAGGTGCTCGCTGATGTACTTGAAGTCGTCCTTCTTGAACCCGAGGTAGGTCGGCACCTGAGGGAGCAGCGCGTCCTCCCCCAGGTAGTACTTGATGAGATGGGGCATGTAGGCGTAGACCGACTTGTCGTCGGCGACCCCGGCTCCGGGGGCGTTGGCCAGCGCCACGTTGCCCTCGCGGTAGACGTTGAGCAGTCCGGGCACGCCGAGCATGCTGTCGCGGCGGAAGGCCAGCGGATCGAGGAAGTCGTCGTCGATCCGTCGATAGATGACGTCGACTTGCCGCTTGCCGTGGGTGCGCCGCATGAACAGGTGATTGCCCTCCACCAGCAGGTCGCGGCCCTCCACCAGCGGCACGCCCATCTCCCGCGCGAGGAAGGAGTGCTCGAAGTAGGCCGAGTTGTGGATGCCCGGGCTCAGGATGACCACCACCGGGTTCTGGCCGCGGCGCGGGGCCACGAAGCGCAGGGTCTCGAGCAGCAGGGTGGGGTATTCCTTGATCGGACGGACCGGATAGGCGCCCAGGAACTCGGGAAAGACCCGGCTCAGGACGTTGCGGTTCTCGAGCACGTAGGAGACGCCGCTGGGCACGCGGCAGTTGTCCTCGAGCACGAGGTACTCGCCCTTGTCGTTCCGGATGATGTCGGTGCCCACCACGTGGGTGAAGATCTTCCGGGCCGGCATGAGGCCGAGCAGGGGGCGCTTGTACTCCTTGCGCGACAGGACCAGCTCGGCGGGGATGATGCCGTCCTTGAGACACTTCTGCTCGTGGTAGACGTCGGCCAGGAAGAGATTGAGCGTGGTGATGCGCTGGACCAACCCGTCCTGGAGGGTCTTCCACTCCACGGCGGGAATGATGCGGGGGACGAAGTCGAAGGGGAAGATGCGCTCGAGGCCGTCCTTCTCGCCGTAGACCGTGAAGGTGATGCCCTGGTTGCGCAGGGTCAGCTGCTGCAGCCGCTCCCGCCGCTCCACGTCCTCCTTGGTGAAGGACTCGAGGATCGAGATGATCGCCGCGTAGTGCGCGCGGGCCTCGCCGTGGGAGTCGAAAACCTCGTCGAAGCCGCTCTTGGGCATGACCCACTTCATGGACGCGACGCCTCCTCTGGGTCGAGAGCCTCTCGCGGCGGGCCGCTGGGTGTCAAGGCACGCCGGGGCCGCGTGCTAGACTGGCCGGCGTCATGTCGGCCGATCCGCCTCCGCCGTTGCGCGCACTCACGCCCGACACCATCCGCTTCTGCCCGCTCTGCGGGAGCGGTCTCGAGCGACGGCCCGTCGGCCCCGACCGACGGCCGGAGATGGTGTGCGAGGGCTGCGACTTCGTCTACTACCTGGACCAGAAGGTGGTGGCCGGCACCATTCCCCTCGAGGACGGCCGCATCCTGCTCACGCGCCGGGCCATCCATCCCGCCCACGGCAAGTGGACGTTCCCGGGGGGCTACGTGGACTGGGGCGAGACGGTGGAGGCCGCCGCGCTGCGCGAGACCTGGGAGGAAACGGGACTCACGGTTGAGCTCGGGGGCCTGGTCGGCGTCTACTCCTACCCGACCTCCCCGGTGGTCATCGTGGTGTACGGCGCTCGCGTGCTCCGCGGCACGCTCACCCTGTGCCACGAGAACGACCGGCTCGAATGGATCGCGCCCGCCGAGATCCCGTGGCCGGAGCTCGCCTTTCCCTCCACGGGGGCGGCGCTGCGCGATTTCCTCGCGCGGCTCGGCGACGAAGGTCACGCGTCGCGCAACGCGCTACCCACGTGACGGCACTGTCACGGTCGCCCGCCCGGTGACCACCTTCTCGCCCTTCTGATTCTCGGCCGACGGCTCGAGAGCCGCTTCTCCATCAGCCTCGCCCCTGCGCGCGCTTGCCGGCGGCCCGCTCGAGGAAGCGGGAGAGGCTCGGCACCACGAAGCGCTCGTGCCGGCCCTCCGCGATCTTCTCGACCTCGTCCCACGCCTCGACCTCGAAGAGGCAGCGCCGACCGTCGGTCTCGATCAGCACCGCCTTCGCACGGACGGTCATTCCGAGGGGTGTTGCCGCGAGGTGCCGCATGTCGACCGGGTGCCTACGGTGGCGCCCTCGGGCGGCGTGTGGGGCGCCATCACCGCGTGCGCCGCGTTCTCGAGCAGGGTCACCACGCACGGGGTCGCGAGCACGGTGACGCCGGGATTGCCAAGGACGTCGGCGGTCAGCTCGCGGGTCACCACGCGTTCCACCTCGGCGGTCTGGCCCGGCTCGAGCGGCATGGTGGATCTTCTTCTACCCCGTTTGCCTCGTGAGGTCAACGGCCCGGGAACAGGAGGAACTGGGCGCCGAACAGCAGCAGGAAGATCTCGATGAGCCGCACGAAGGTCCGCTCGCTCATGCGATCGAGGAGCCGCCGGCCCGCGAACGCGCCCAGGATCATGACCACGCCCAGGAGCACGCCGATCGTCACGGTCTGCGTGGAGATCAGCTCGTGTCGCCGGAAGACGAGGAGCCGGACCGCGTACGTGCCGACCGTGCAGAGGGCATCGGTCGCGATGTAGGCGCCGCGGCGCAGCCCGTATCCGAGGAAGAACGGGCTGATGACGGGGCCGGTGGCGCCCACCAGCGCGGAGAGGAAGCCGAAGGCGCCGCCCACGAACGGGAAGTGACCGAGACGCACGGAGACGCCACGGGCGGCGATCCAGCGCCGGAAGGGGACCGCGAGCAGGAGGAAGACGCCCAGGATCCGGCTGATCGCGACGCCGGGCGCGCGCGAGAAGAGGGTGGCCCCGACGATGGTCAGGGGCACGGAGCCGGCCAGGAAGGCGGCGACCACGCGTCCCTGGATGTCGCGGCGGCTGAACCACACGCGAGCACCGTTGCCGAGCAGCATGGCCACCGTGAGGATCGGGACCGCCGTCTTGATGCCGAGCGTCCAGGCGATGACCGGCACCATGATCACGCCGGTGCCGAAGCCCGCGACGCCGCCCACGGTGGACGCGATCAGCGCGGCCGCGCCGAGGACCAGCCAGCCGAGCGCGTCGGGCATGGCCCGGTAGTATACGCGGCCGCGTCGGCGCCACGTATACTTGCCGAATGCCCGTCCTCCTCGCGGCGCTCGGCGCGCTGCTGATGTCGCTCGATTCCGCGATCAACATCGTGCTCCCCGCGATGTCCGCCGCCTTCGGCGTGAGTCCGGCCGCGATTCGCTGGGTGATCATCTGCTACGTGCTGACCTACGCGCTCAGCGCGTTCGGGGCAGGCCTGCTCGCCGACCGGCTGGGGCCGGGGCCGGTGTTCACCGCCGGGCTCTGGCTCTGCGGCGTGGTGTTCCTCGGCTATGCCGTCGCGCACTCCTACGGGATGGTGCTGTTGCTGCGGGTGCTGCAGGGGTTGGGGGGCGGGCTGGTCTACGGCACCGCCCCCGCGCTGGTGACGCTCGCGCTGCCGCGCGAGCGTCACGGACGCGGGCTCGGCACCATGAGCCTCGGCCTCGGCGTGGGCCTGGGCGTCGGCCCCATGCTGGGCGGCGTGCTGCTCGATTCGTTCGGATGGTCCGCCGCCTTTCTCTTCCGCGCCCCGCTCTTCCTGGCCATGGCCGCGCTCGCCCAGAGCCGTCTCCGCGCGCTCGGTGGGGCGCCGGCCATCTCGCGCCGGATCGCGTGGGCGGATCTGCTCCGCCTGCCCGTGCTCCGCTCGGCCGCCCTCGCCTTCCTCTCCAACCACGCCCAATTCGCGGTCTGGCTCCTCGTCCCGTTCTACCTGGTGGGCACGCTGGCTCTGTCACCGAGCCTGGGCGGCCTCGTGTTCACGCTGACGCCGCTCGGAGCGGCGCTGGCCGCGCCGCTCGGGGGAACGGCCACCGATCGGATCGGGCCCCGCTGGCCGCTGGTGGCCGGGCTGGTCCTCGAGTTGGCCGGGCTGCTCGCCATCGCGCAGATGACCGGGCAGACTCCGCTGGCCCTGGTGGGGATCTCCATGGCCCTGGTCGGGCTCGGAGTCGGTCTCTTCCAGGTGCCGAACCTCGCCCAGATGATGGCCGCGTTTCCCCAGGCGCAGCAGGGGGCGGCCGGCGGCCTCGGATTCCTCGGGCGCACGCTGGGCAGCGCGGTGGGCGTGCAGGTGACAGCCGCGCTCTTCGACGCGCGGCTCGGACGTGACGGCTTCCTGCCTGCCTTTCACACCGCCTTCCTCGCGGCGGCGGCGGTCTGCGCGCTCGGGGTACTGCTCGCGGTCCTGCCCGTCCCGTCCGCTCGCCCGCCCCGGAGTGCATCCGGCTCGCGATGAGGCCCGACGCCCGGTCGTACCGCTGGGCGATCCTCGCGGTCTGCGTGCTGTCGTTCATGCAGACTCACATCCAGCGCGTGGGCTTCGCTCCCCTGATTCCGATCTTCATCGCCGACATGGGCCTGACCTACGCGGCGGCCGGCACCATCATGGCGTCCTATTTCTGGACCTACGCGGTGATGCAGGTGCCGGTGGGCGTGCTCACCGATCGCCTCGGCGCGCGGCAGGTGATGCTCGCGTGCATGAGCATGATGGCGGTGGGCTCGGTGGCTTTCGCGCTCGCCCACTCCTACGTGCAAAGCCTCCTCGCGCGCGGGCTCCTCGGCATGGGCGCGGCCGCGACCTGGCTCGCCGGGCTGCGCCTCATCCAGGAATGGTTCGCGCCGCGCGAGCGCGGGCTGGCCACCGGCCTCTTCTCCGCGGGCGGCGGCGTCGGCGCCACCGCCGCGCTGCTCTGCCTGCCGCTCCTGGCCGAGCATGTCGGCTGGCGGACCGCCTACGCGCTCCTCGCGGTGCCGGTGCTGATCACCCTGGTCTCCATCTGGGTGCTGGTGCGCCCGCAGCCGCGCGAGTACGCGGCGCCCGCGGCGGTCGCTGGCTTCGTGCCGGCCACGCGGGAGGTGCTGGCGATGCCGGTGCTCTGGCCCTTCAACCTCTACGTGCTCTTCTCCTACGGAGGCTACTTCGCGCTGCTGACCTGGCTACCCACCTTCCTGGTCAGCCGCGAAGGGTTGAGCCAGTCCGCCGCCGGCCTCGTGACCGCGCTCATCACGGGAGGCACCATCGTGTCGTGGCCGCTGGCGGGAGCCCTCTCGGACCGCTTCCGGCGCCGCAAGCCGCTCTTCCTCCTGAGCCAGGCCATCAGCGTGCTGGTGTGCCTGGCCTTCGCCTACGCGGTGCCGGGCCGGGGCCTCGCCGCCGCCGCGCTCGTGGCCGCGGGCGCCGGCCTCCTGAGGGGCGGCCTCATCACCCCGTTCGTGATGGTGACCGAGCTGGTGCCGCCGCGGCTGATGGGGACGGCCTCCGGCGTGGTGAACGCCTTCTGCTTCGTGGGGGGCCTCCTGGTCCCGGTGGCGCTGGGCTATGCCCTCGACGTCACCGGCAGCTTCTCCATCGCGTTCGCGGCGTGCGCGGCGTTCGAGGGCGTCGCCCTCGGCATCGCCGCGCTCACGCGCGAATCCGGACGGCGGGCGCCCGCCTGATCGGCGCCGCGGTCGGCTACGGCTTCGGGATCCGCAGGGTCTTGCTGATCATCATGCTGCCCGAGATCAGGAAGAGCACCGTGACGAGGTGAAGCTCGATGCCGAAGAGGTCGACCAGGTAGAGGCTCCGGTAGTGGAACGCGGCCATCAACAGCCCGAGCGGGACCACGCTGGTCGGGATCGGCGCGCCCTCGAAGTAGGTGACCTTTCCCGCCTCGCTCGCGAGATCGGCGGCGGTGATGTTGTAGCGGGCCAGGCGGCCCACCCCGCAGCCGACGAAGTACAGGAGGATGAGCTGATCGGCCACGCAGTCGAGGCCCGCCGCGAAGGCGATGCCGGCCGGGGCCACCCCGAAGGAGATGACGTCGGCGAGCGAGTTCAGCTCCCGCCCCATCGCGGAGGCCTGATGACGCCAGCGGGCGATCCGCCCGTCCAGGACGTCGAGCAGCAGGGCCAGCGGCACGAAGAGCGCGGCGAGGTAGAGGTGGCGACGGTTCCGCGTGGACAGGAACGTCATGGCCTGGAACAGGGCCGCGACGCCGCAGAACCCGTTGGCGATCGTGAACAGATCGGCCAGGTGGAAGTCCCGCAGCATCGAGAAATGCCGCCGCCGGGCGCGCTCGCGCATCCTAGGCCGCCGACCCGCCCAGCACGTAGGCGACGAACAGCTCGTCCAGCGCACGCGCCGGATCGTCGGCGAGCCCGGCGTGCACCGGCGAGCTCTGGAGCACGTCGGAGCGCGGCGCGGTGAGCCAGTGAAAGCGCTCCGAGGCCGGCGCGAGCGCGACCGGCCCCGCGGTCGGATCGCCGGCGGCCACCGCACAGCAAGCCCGCAGGTAGCGCGCCAGCAGCTCGTGATCCACGTCGGGCACGCGCGCGGCGATCTCGGCCGGGTCGGTCAGGGTCCGCATGCCGAGGAAGCCCGCGGTGCGGGCGTGGACCACCACGCCGACCGGCACGAAGGCGCCGAGGTGCACGTGAGGCACCGCGCGGAGCACCGCGAAGTCGTAGGCGATCCGCTCCCCGTCGCTCATCGATCGGTCGGTCATCGGCGGGCGAAGAGACGGCGCGGGGGCTCGCGCCGGAGCTGCTCGCGCGCGCGGACGGCCTCGGCCACGAAGTCGCGCGGCGCCCGCAGGCGGGTGAGCAGGTACTCGCGGTAGCGGGCGCGCGCCGCCTCCGCGGTGGCGAACTCGCGGCAGCTCACCGGGTCGGTGAGCAGCTCGTCGGGCACCTGGGCGAGCACGCGCGCGATCACGTCGGGGGTCAAGACGCCGGCCAGCGTCGCGTCGATCGCGCCGAGGTCGGCCGCGCGATCGAGCAGCACGTGATCGCGGATGCGGGCAAATGGGGTGCGGGTGCGCGCCTCGTCGACGGCCGCCCAGTCGTGGTGGGCGTAGAGCGCGCCGCCGTGGTCGATGAGCCAGGGCCGCCGCTGCCACACGAGCAGGTTCGGGTTTCGGTGGGTGCGATCCGGGTTGGTGACGAGCGCGTCGAGCCACACCAGGCGCGTCGCGAACTCGACCGGGATCAGATCCCCCGCGGCGGCGGCGTCGAAGTTGAAGGCCGAGTCTAGGTAGCGAAGCCCGACGTTGACGCCCTGGCTGGCCCGAAGGATGTCCTGGATCTCGGGGTCGGGCTCGGTGCGACCGAAGGCGGCCGATAGCTCGATGATCGCCAGCTCGGGGACGGGGAGGTCGAGGGCCTGGGCGAGCTGTCCCACCACCAGCTCGGCGATCAGCGCCTTGGCGCCCTGACCCGCGCCGCGGAACTTGACCACGAACAGGCCGCCCCCGACGGTGTCCACGACCGCGGGCAGCGAGCCGCCCTCCCGGAGAGGCTGCACGTAGCGGGTCGCCGCGTGGCGAGCGAGCGGAGGTGGCGTCATCCGTGGACTGTACTACACCGTCGCGGCGCGCCGGAGTATGATGCCTGCCATGGAGATCCTCGACCCGATCGGACCCACCACCGTCGCGTCCCGCGCCCTCGCGCCCCGCCCCGCCTCGCTGCAGGGGGCGGTGATCGGCATCCTCGACAACTCCAAGCCCAACGCGCGCGTCCTCCTGGAAGGCGTGGCCCGCGCGCTCGCGGCCAAGCTCGGCGCGCGCGACGTGCGCGTGTGGCGCAAGCCCGGCGCCTCCATCGGGGCGACGAAGGCGGTTCTCGACGAGATGGCGGCCCACTGCGGGGCCGTCCTCACCGCCTCCGCCGACTGAGGGTCGTGCACGTCGTGGAGTATCCACGACGCCACGGAGCTGGAAGGGCGCGGGGTCGCGACCGTCGTCCTGGGCACCCACGAGTTCCGTCCGCTCGCGCTGGCCGAGGCCCGAGCCAAGGGGCTGCCCGATCTCGGCATCGTCACGGTGCCGCACCCCATCGGGGGCTTGGTCGAGGCGGTCGTGGCGGGCAAGGCGCAGGCCGCGGTCGGCGACGTGCTCGCGGCGCTGACTCGCGAGGTGGGCGCCCGCGCGGCCGCCGCAGGAGGCGAGGGGACCGAGCGCGTCCATCGCGCCCCCGACGACCTCCTCGACTTCCAGTCGTTCATGATGGAGCGCGGCTGGGGCGACGGGTTGCCGCTCATCCCGGCCACCGCCGAGCGCGTCGCCGGCATGCTGGGGGGGACGCGACGGCCCGCCGGCGACCTGGTCGCGGTGCTGCCGCCCCGCCTCGGGCGCGCCACCGTCGAGCGGGTGGCAGTCAACGCGGTGCTGGCCGGCGCTCTGCCCGAGCACCTGCCGGTGATCCTGGCCGCGGTGGAGGCGGTGGGGCAGCCCGCGTTCAACCTGCAGGCGGTCCAGACCACGACACATCCCTGCTCGCCCCTCGTCATCGTCAACGGCCCGATCGCGGCGAACCTGCGGATCAACGGGGCGGGCAACGCGCTCGGGCAGGGTCACCGCGCCAACGCGGTGATCGGACGCGCGCTGCGGCTCGTGCTGCAGAACGTGGGCGGGGCGCGGCCGGGTCGTGAGGACCGGGCCACCCAGGGGCATCCGGGCAAGTACAGCTACTGCGTGGCCGAGAACGAGGCGGCGTCGCCGTGGGCGCCGCTGTCGGTCGACCGCGGCTTTCCGCGTGAGGTCAGCACGGTGACGGTGTGCGGCTCCGAGGCGCCGCACAACATCAACGACCACGGCTCCTCCACCCCCGAGGGCATTCTCACCACGGTGGCGGGCACCGTGGCCGTCGTCGGCTCCAACAATATCTACCTGGGCGGCGAGCCGCTCGTGATGCTGGGGCCCGAGCACGCGGCTACGGTGGCGGGCGGGGGCTGGAGCAAGGATGATTTCAAGCGCGCGCTGTGGGAGCGGGCCCAGGTGCCGCTCTCGCGCTTCGATCCTTCGAACCTCGAGCGTTTCGCGGTCATCCATCCCGCCGGCTTCAAGGACCGCCCGCCCGAAACCCTGGCCCCGATCGCCCGGGAATGGTCCGACATAATGATCGTGGTGGCGGGCGGCGCGGGCAAGCACTCGGTCTTCGTGCCGACATTCGGCGCTACGCGCTCCGTGACTCTGCGCATCGCCGGATGAAGATGCGGGGGCCGACGATGCGGCTCCACGCCGTCCTGCTCGGTTTCATGCTGCTGCTGGCCGCACCGCCGCTCGCGGCCGAGATGACGCCCGCGCCGCCCCGGAGCCGGATGCCGCCCGCGCCGTCGGCGGAGGAGGAGTACCGTCGCGGCGTCGCGGCCACCCGCGCCAAGGAGTGGAGCGTGGCCGCCGCCGCGTTCGGCAAGGCGGTCGAGATGAAGCCGAACTACGCGGAGGCCTGGAACGGGCTCGGCTACGCGCTCCGCCACCAGGCCAGGTATCCGGAGTCGCTCAAGGCCTACGACGAGGCGCTGCGGCTGCGGCCCGACTATCCGGATGCCCTCGAGTACCTGGGCGAGGCCTACGTGAAGATGGGCCGCCTCGACGACGCCCGTCGCGTGCTCGAGCGGCTCAGACCGCTGGACGGCGAGCGCGCCCGTGAGCTCGCCGAGGCTATCGCGGAGGGGAAGTGACCGAGTAGAGCCGCGCGAAGTATTCCCGGACCATCCGGTCCGAGGAGAAGCGCTCGGTGGCCATCCGGATCGAGGCCCGCATCATCCGCGTCCACCGGACGGGATCGGCGAAGGCGGGGAGGACCTCGCCCTCGAGCGTCTCGTAGAGCGCCTGGAGGTCGTCCTCGTCGGGATCGTCACCGACCGTGCCGTCGCCGATCGCCCAGCCGGTCACCCCGTGCTCGCAGCCCTCCGGCCACCAGCCGTCCAGCACCGAGAGATTGAGCGTGCCGTTCATGGCCGCCTTCATCCCCGACGTCCCGCTCGCCTCCATCGGCCGGCGCGGGGTATTGAGCCACACGTCACAGCCTCGGGTGAGCAGCCGGCCGAGCCCCATGTCGTAGTTCTCGAGGAAGGCCACGCTCTCCGGCCACTCCCTCAGCGCGGCGACCAGACGGGCAATGACCGCCTTGCCTTCCTGATCGGCGGGATGGGCCTTGCCCGCGAACAGGAGCTGCACCTTGTGGTCCTTGACGAGCGCGGCGAAGCGCTCCGGGTCGCGCAGCAGCAGATCGGGGCGCTTGTAGGTGGCCGAGCGGCGCGCGAAGCCGATGGTCAGGGCGGCCGGGTCGAGTTGCACCCCGGCGCGCGTGCGCACCTCGGCCAGCAGCTCGCCCTTCAGCGCCCGCTTGGCCGCCTGCAGCCGCTCGTCGCTGCCGTGGGCGGCCGGGATCCGGGCGTCCTGCCAGGTCGGCACGTGGACGCCGTTGGTGATCGCGATGATCGGGGCCGCCTCCTTCACGTGCGACCACATCGCGCGCGCGGTCTCGCCGTGCAGCTGCGCCACCGCGTTGGCGACGCGGGCCAGGCGCAGGCCGGCCACCGTCATGTTGAACGGGTCGCCGCCGATCTCCGTGAGCTCGCTCGACACCAGCTCGCAGCCGGCTCCGAGCCGTCGCAGGTCGGCGAGCGTGTGCACCTCGTTGCCGGCGGGCACCGGCGTGTGCGTGGTGAATACGATGGCCGCGCGCGCGGCCTGCCACGCCTCCTGGAAGCCGTCGCCCGCTTCCATGCGATCCGCGATCATCTCGAGACCTGCGAAGACCGCGTGGCCCTCGTTGAAGTGATAGCGCTCGACCGGCAGGTGTAGCGCCCGCAGCGCCCGCACGCCCCCGATGCCGAGCAGCATCTCCTGGGCGACGCGGCAGTCGGGGCGCGGGTCGTAGAGGCGTCGCGTGATCCATGCGTCGCGCGGGTCGGTGGGCTCGAGCAGGTACAGCGGTGCGATGGCGTAGCGACCGACCCGCCACACCCGGCACTTGACCTCGCGCGTCCCCACCCGCACCCGCACCCGGACACCGGTGTCGGTGAGGGCGTCCGGCTTCTCCTCGCGCCATTCGTCGTAGGGATAGCCGTCGGCGTCGATGTGCTGGGACGTGTAGCCCTGGGTCCAGCGGAGGCCGACGCCGACCACCGGAAGACCGAGATCGCCCGCCGACTTCATGAAATCCCCGGCGAGCACGCCGAGACCGCCCGCGTAGGAGTGGAACTCCTCGTGCAGGCCGTACTCCATCGAGAAGTACGCGACGAGCGGAGGACGTCCCGCAGTCACGAGGCGGCGATCGACAGGGGCGAGGTCGAGACGAGGCTCATCACATCGAGCATAGGGCAAAGCGGTGGCAACTCAAAGCCCGCGCGCCGGATCAGCGCTTCGGGCGCCAGGGCCCGGTGATCAACCGCGCGCCCCGCTGCCAGCTCACGTAGGCCCAGGCCCACTGGAAGAGCACGAGGAAGCGGTTGCGGAACCCGATAAGGAACATGATGTGGACGAAGAGCCACGCGAGCCAGGCGGGCAACCCGGAGAGGCGGAGCCGACCCATCACCGCCACCGCGGCGGCCCGGCCGATGGCGGCCATGCTGCCCCTGTCGCGGTACCGGAACGGTCGGGTCGTCTCGCCGGCGAGCCTCCGTAGCACGTTCGCGGCGACCGCCCGGCCTTGCTGGATCGCCACCGGGGCCAGGCCGGGCAGGGGATGGCCCCGCTCGTCGAGGAAGGCGGCCATGTCGCCGATGGCGAAGGCCTCGGGGTGACCGGGAATCGAGAGATCGCGCTCGACCTGCACGCGCCCGGCGCGGTCGAGCGGCGCGCCGAGCGAGCGGGTGAGCGGAGAAGCCGCCACGCCCGCCGCCCACACCACGGTGCGGGCGCGGATCTGCTCGCCGCCTAGCCACACCGCGTCCGGGGTCACCCGGGTGACCAGGGCGCCGGTACGCACCTCCACGCCGATCCGGGCGAGCGCGGCCTGCGCGCGGGCGGGCAGGGGATCCGGGAAGCTGGCCAGGATCCGCGGTCCGCCTTCGAGCAGGATGATGCGGGCCCTGGCCGGATCGATCATCCGGAAGTCGCGGGCGATCGTCTCGCGGGAGATCTCGGCGAACGCCCCCGCGAGCTCCACCCCGGTGGGCCCGCCGCCGATCACCACCGAGGTCAGCAGCGCCCGCTGCTCGGCCGTGTCACGCTCGCGCTCCGCGTCCTCGTAGGCCAGCAGCACCCGACGACGGATCTCGAGCGCGTCCTCCAGGCTCTTGAGGCTCGGGGCCAGCGGCTCCCAATCGTCGTGGCCGAAATAGGAGTGGCCGGCGCCCGCGGCCAGCACGAGCGCGTCGTAGGCCATCTCGCCCTGGTCGAGGACCAGTCGGCGCCCGGCCAGATCGACGGCCCGCACCTCGGCCAGCAGCACGGTCACGTTCGCGGCCGCGCGGAGGATCGAGCGCAGCGGCGTCGCGATGTCGGACGGGTTGAGGGCGGCGGTGGCGACCTGGTAGAGCAGCGGCTGGAAGAGATGGTGGTTGCGCCGATCGAGGAGAGTCACCCGTACCGGTCGGTTGGCGAGCGCGCGGGCGGTATAGAGGCCGCCGAACCCGCCTCCGACGATGACCACGTGCGGCCGGCCGCCGCCCTCGCTCACGGAGTCATGTTCGAAGGGTCGCCGGCGCATGTCAACCGGCCGCGCCGGGGCCGGACGCTTGACAGCACGCGGAGTTGGCCCTAGGGTGACCCACATGCGCCACGCCCTGTCGACCGCCGTCCTCCTTCTCGCCACGGCCCTCCCGGGCGACGTCCCCGCGGGCCGAAGAGGCCGCTCATGACCGCGCGGATCAGCTCCCAGCGCTACGCCGTCGACGATTTCCAGCAGGCCCTGGACCTCTGCTATCGCCGGGGCTGGACCGACGGGCTGCCCGTCGTGCCGCCCACCGAGCCGGCGGTGCGCGCCATGCTCGACGCGGTCGCGCTCGAGCCCGATGCCCAGATCGCCTTCATCACCAACCGGCAGGTGGCGATCACCGCCGAGAAGGTCGCGATCAACGCGGTCATGGCGGGCTGTCTGCCCGAGCACATGCCGGTGGTGGTGGCCGCCCTCGAGGGCATCGCGGACCCGCGCTGGGGCTATCACGGTCCGGCGACGTCCACCGGGAGCGCGGCGGTCCTCACCATCGTCAACGGGCCCATCGCGAAGCGGCTCGACTTCAACTCGGGTGACAACCTCTTCGCGCCCGGCTGGCGATCCAACGCCACCGTGGGCCGCGCGGTGCGGCTCGTGATGCGCAACGTCATCGGCACGATGCCCGGCCGCCTCGACCGCGGCACCTTCGGCCACCCCGGGCGCTACACCTACGTGATCGCCGAGAACGAGGCGGAGAGCCCGTGGACGCCGCTGCACGTCGAGCGGGCCGGCTGCCGGCCCACCGATAGCGCGGTCACCGTGATGGCCGCGCTGGCCCCGATCCAGTTCTACAACCAGCTCTCGAGCACCGCGGCCGGCGTGCTCGGCACGCTGTGCGACACCATGCGGTACCCGGGCCAGATCGGGCAGCCCAACTACTGCGTGGTGCTGGCCGGCGAGCACATGCGCACGATCGCGGCCGACGGCTGGTCCAAGGCGGACATCCGCAAGTTCATCTTCGAGAACACCACCAACACGGTCGCGCACCTCAAGCGGACGGCGCGGATGCCCGGCGCGGTGAAGCCGGAGGACGAGACCGCGACCCGGCCGCTCGTGCAATCGCCGGACGACATCCTGGTGGTGGCGGCGGGCGGCCGCGCCGGCTCCTTCTCGTGCTACATCCCGGGCTGGGCGAGCCGCACCTCGTCGGAGGCAGTGACGGTGGTCATCAAAGAGAGGAGCGCATGATGGCAGGCTTCGAGATCCTCGACCCCACGGTCGAGCCGCGGCGTCAGCCGCTCACGTACGTGCCGCGCCCGGATTCGCTCAAGGGCAAGCGCATCGGGCTCGTCGAGAACACGAAGTTCAACTCGGACAAGCTGCTGCAGAAGATCGGCGACATCCTGAAGACGGAATACGGCGCCGCCGAGGCGCGGATGTGGCGCAAGCACAACTCGAGCGTGCCCGCCCACAAGGAGATCATCGACGACGCCAAGCAGAGGGTCGACGTCGTCGTCGCCGGCATCGGCGACTGAGGGTCGTGCTCGTCGGGCAGTGTGCTCGACGGAATCCTGTTCGAGAAGATCGGCGTCCCCGCCGCGTCCATAGTGACCGACGTGTTCGAGGCCACCGGGCACGCCATGGCCCAGTCGTGGGGCGTGCCGGAGTACAAGTTCCTGTCCCTGCCGCATCCGATCGCCAACCTGACGGATGCCGAGCTGGACGCGAGGGCGCGCGCCATCGCCCCCCAAGTCGTCCGCCTGCTTTTGAAAGGCCAGGAAGGCTAACCCAATAGCGAAGCCACAGCCGGGTGTCCGCCGGCTGGGGGAGTGCGGGGGCCATGTCGGGGCCCCCGCAGCTGAAGAGCCAGCGGGAGTAAACGGGTGTCCGCCGGCTGGGGGAGTGCGGGGGCCATGTCGGGGCCCCCGCAGCTGAAGAGCCTGAAGAAGTAAACGAATGTCCGCAGACGACTACCGCCCACCTTTCTGGTATCGCGGCCGACACCTCCAGACGCTCTGGGGGCCGCTGTTCCGCCACTGGCGACGGCCCCCGGTGCGTCGAGAGCGGCTCGAGACTCCCGACGGTGACTTCCTCGACCTCGACTGGGTCGAGGGCGCTTCCGGGGACGCTCCGCTGGTCCTGATCCTCCACGGGCTCGAAGGCTCCTCGCGCTCTCACTACGCGCGCGGGTTGCTGCTCGGCGCGAAGCGGCTCGGCTGGCGGGGCGCGGTGCTCCACTTCCGCTCGTGCAGCGGGGAGGTCAATCGCCTCGCCCGCCTGTACCATTCCGGGGAGACCACCGACCTGGAGTGGGTCGTCGGCCACCTCCGCGAGCGCGACGGCGCCACGCGGATCGGCGTGGTCGGCATCTCGCTGGGCGGCAACGTCGCGCTCAAGTGGCTGGGCGAGCGCGGCGAGGCCGCCGAGGTCGCGGCCGCGGTGGCGATCTCGACGCCGTTCGACCTGGCGGCCTGCGCCACCGTGCTCGACCGCGGGTTCAATCGCGCGGTCTACACCACGAGCTTCCTGCGGACGATGAAGGCCAAGATCCGGATGAAGCGGCATCTCTACGACGGCGAAATCGACCTGTCCGCCGTGCTCGGCTCGCGCACGTTCCGGGAGTACGATCGGTTCTTCACCGCGCCCTTGAACGGATTCGCCGACGAGCGCGACTACTGGACGCGCGCGAGCAGCGGTCCCTATCTCGATGGGATCCGCCGCCCCACGCTGCTCATCAGCGCGGTGAACGATCCGTTCATGCCGTCGGAGAGCCTGCCGCGGGCCGCGGTCGAGCGGTCCCCCTGGCTCGAGGCCGCGTTCGTCGCCCAGGGCGGGCACGTGGGATTTCTCGACGGCCCGCTGGGTGCGTCGTCGTGGGCCGAGCGCCGCGCCCTCGCCTTCCTGCGCCGCCATCTGCTACGATGACCGTCGTGCTGCGTGACGCCTACGGCCTACCCGTCACGACCGATTCCCGCGTCGCGGTGGACCACCACGACCGCGGCGTGCGGGCGCTGCTGGGCTTCGGAGCCGACGCGATCGCCGACTTCCGCCGGGCCGTCGACGCGGATCCGGACTTCGCGCTGGCTCGCGCGGCTCTCGCGGCCTCGCTCTACCTGGACGAGCAGATCCCCGCCGCCCGCGCGGAGATGGAGCGGGCGAGCGCCCTGGGCGCGGCCCAGGCCGGCGCGCTCACCGCCCGCGAGCGTCGGCACCTGGAGGCCCTCGGTCTCTTCGTGGGCGGGCGCAGCAACGACGCGATCGCCGCGATGAAGGAGATCCTCGCCGAACACCCCCGCGACATGGTACTGATGCAGCGGCTGTACTACATCTACTTCTGGCAGGGTCGCTCCGCCGACATGCTCGGGCTCACGGAATCGGTGCGACCGGCGTTCGCCGACGACGGGTACGCCCTGGGCTACCACGCCTTCGCCCTCGAGGAGAACCGGCGCTTCGAGGAGGCGCTACCCCTCGCGGAGCGCGCGGTGGCCCTCAACCCGCGCGACGCCTGGGCCGTCCACGCGATCGCCCACGTGCACTACGAGCGTGGCGACAACCGACGCGGTATCGAGAGCCTGCCGCCGCGGATCCATCCGTGCGATCACCTCGGCTACTTCAAGAACCACCTCCTGTGGCACCTGGCCCTGCTGCACCTGGCCGAGGGCGACTACGATCGGGCCGGCCGGCTCTTCGAGAGCGTGTTCGGGCGGATCCCGATCGCCATCGCCTCCGACCTGCAGGATTCGGTCGCGCTCGCGTGGCGGCTCGATCTCTTCGGCTACCCGGACCCGCAGCGCTGGGTCCATCTCGGCGCGGCGGCGCGGCGCTGGCTCGACATGCCGCTGCTCCTGTTCCACGATCTGCACGTGGGGATGGCCCTGGCCGCCGCGGGCGACTGGACGAGCGCGGAGCTGCAGCTCGACCGGCTGCGGCAGCGCGGCACGAGGTCGAGGAACCCGACGCTCGCCGAGGTG
This sequence comes from Nitrosotalea sp., assembly GCA_035519555.1. Classification (GTDB taxonomy): domain Bacteria; phylum Methylomirabilota; class Methylomirabilia; order Rokubacteriales; family CSP1-6; genus CAMLFJ01. The sequence continues at coordinate 84,922 of DATIWG010000066.1, forward strand.
GTGGTGCCCCTCATGGAGGGGCTGCACGGCTTCGCCCGCGGCGATCACCCGCTGGCGATGGCCCGGATCGAGCCGATCGAGGGGCGCATCGTCGAGGTCGGCGGCAGCCACGCGCAGCGGGAAGTCTTCCACGACACGCTACTGGCCGCCGCCCTGCACGGTCGGCCGGAGCGCTCCGTCCCGCTCCTCGAGCGCCGGCTCGCCAAGCGGCCGAACCCCGGGCACTACTGGCAGCACGCGCGCGCCTCATGAACTGGGCTGGGCTGGGGCAAGAGACCGTCGATCTGCTGCGGCAGTACCTGATGCTCGATACCACCAACCCGCCGGGCAACGAGACGGTGGGCGTGCGATTCCTCGAGGACGTGCTGCGTCGCGACGGGATCGGCAGCGAGACGGTGGAATCCGCTCCCGGCCGGGGCAACCTGGTGGCGCGCCTCAGGGGCGACGGCTCGCTCGGCGGCATCGTGCTCCACCACCACATCGACGTCGTCTACGCCGATCGTCGCTACTGGACGGTGGACCCCTTCGGGGGCGAGATCCGCGACGGTTTCCTCTACGGACGGGGCGCGATCGACATGAAGTCCACCGGCATCCTCCAGCTGGTCGCGCTGCTCGCGATCAAGCGCGCGAAGCTGCCGCTCAAGCGCGACCTGATCCTGCTCGCCACCGCGGACGAGGAGGCGGGCAGCCGCTTCGGCGCCCAGTTCGTGGCCGATCGGCACCGCGAGTGGCTGGCCGGCGCCGAGTACGCGCTGTCCGAGATGGGCGGCATCTATCCCGAGTCCGACCAGATGGCCTCGTTCGCTAGTATCGTGACCGCGGAGAAGACCGGGCTCCCGCTCCGCCTCACCGCGCGCGGCGAGCCTGGACACGGCTCGATGCCGTGGCCGGACACCGCGCCCAACCGCCTCATCCGGGCGCTGGGCCGGCTGCTGGACGCCGAGCGGCCCGTGCGCGTCCTGCCCGAGGTCCAGGAGTACTTCGGCTCTCTCGGCTCGGTGCTGCCGCCCGAGGTGGGGCGCGGCTACGACGATCTCGAGCGCTCGCTGAAGGACGCCGGCTTCCGCCGCGCCATCCTGGCCAGGCGGCATCAGGCGGCGATGCTGCGGACCACCTTCGCGGTCACCATGCTCCAGGGCAGCGAGAAGCGTAACGTGATCCCACCGGAGGCGGTCGCGGAGGTGGACTGCCGGATGCTCCGCGGCGACGAGCCCGACGAGATCGTGGCCTGGGTCCGGGACGTGATCGCCGACGACTGCGTGGAGGTGAGCGTGACCGGGACGCCCAAGGTGCCGAACGCCTCGCCGCCCGACACCGAGCTGTACAAGGCCCTCGGCGAGGCGCTGCGGCGGCGGGCGCCAGGAGTGGTGGTGGCGCCGGATATCCTCGTGGGCTTCACCGACAACTGGGTGTTCCGCAACTGCGGGCTGCACGGCTACGGCTGGAGCCCGTTCATCCTGGGGGAGGACGAGTGGCGACGCGTTCACGGCAACGACGAGCGGATCTCGCTCGAGAACCTGCGGGAAGGCGTGCGCTGTCAGACCGAGATGCTGCTCGAGGTGGCGGCCGCCTGATGGCCCGGCGGCCACTGGTGATCCGGCGGGGTACCGCGCGCGATGTGCCGATCATCCTGAGCCTGATCCGCGGGCTCGCCGAGTACGAGCGCCTGAGCCACGAGGTCGAAGCCACCGCGGCCCGCGTGCGCGCGCACGGCTTCGGCGGCCGGCGGTACTTCGAGACCATCATCTGCCGGCGGGGCGGGCGGCCGGTCGGCTTCGCGCTCTACTTCTACACTTACTCGACGTTCCTGGCGCGGCCGACCCTCTACCTGGAGGATCTCTTCGTCCGGCCGGAGGAGCGCGGGGCGGGAGCGGGCAAGGCTCTCCTCAAGGCGCTGGCCCGCATCGCGGTCCGCCGCGGCTGCGGTCGTCTCGAGTGGGCGGTGCTCGACTGGAACCGGCCGGCCATCGGCTTCTACAAGCGGCTCGGCGCCCGCCTGCGGAAGGAGTGGATCCTCACCCGCGTCAGCGGCGCTCCGCTGCGCCGGCTCGCGCGCTGACGGACCGGAAATGATCCGGCTCGCCGCCGCCATCTCGCTCCTGGCGCTCCTCTCCGGCGCGCTCCCGGCGGGGGCCCAGTCGATCACGTGCCCGCCCGGGACCAAGCTCGACGGCACGGAGAGCGACGCCGGGAAGTTCCAGTGGTGCGAGCAGGCCACGCCGGGCGGGCCGATCCGGCAGGGGCCGATGGTCGGCTTCCATCGCAACGGCCGCCGCAGCTTCGAGCTCACCTTCGTGGAGGGCACGCCCCGGGGCACGATCCGCGCCTGGTATGAAGGCGGGCAGCCGAGCATGACCGGCGAGACCCGGCCCGACAACGGCACCCTGATCCTGTGGGACGAGCGGGGTCGCCGGCGCGCGCAGATCGACGTGCGGGACCGTCAGGTGGTCACCCAGGCGTGGGACGAGCAGGGGAAGGAGGAGCGCTACGACGAGAAGAAGCTCGTGAAGGTCTTCCCGGCCAATCGCAACCTCTCGTTCATCATGAACCTGTTCGCGGTCGGCATCGGCATCCAGTAGCCCTGAGCGCGTCGCCCCGCTCCGCTCCTCACCTCACGATGAGACCGCGGTCACCAACGGGGGGATCTTGTCGGCCCACGACGCGGCCGACTCGAACGCGGCGGCCGCGTTCAGCACCGCGGTCTCCTGGCGGCGCCGGCCGACGATCTGCAGCCCGACCGGCAGCCCGCTCTTGGTGAAGCCGCACGGCACCGAGATCACGGGCAGGCCGGTCACCGTGATGCCATAGGTCAGGAAGAACCACTGGGTGTAGTTGTCGAGCGGCTTGCCGTTGATCTCGGTGGGGTACGCCTGCTCCACCGGGAACGGCGGGACCGCCACGGTGGGCAGGATCAGGAGGTCGCGCGTGGCCATGAACTCGCGCACCCGATGCCAGAGGCGGGTGCGGAGCTTCTCGCCGTTACCGATCTGCTCGGGGGTGAGCGAGAGCCCCTGCTTGATGTTCCACACGAGCCCTTTCTGCATGACCGGCTCCCACTGCGCGAGCTTCTCGGCGTGGCGGGCGACCATGCCGAGGCCGCGGGTGGCCAGCACGATCTCGTTGACCTCGTTGAAGTCCGGGCAGGCGTGCTCCACCTTCGCGCCCAGCGCGCGGATGACTCGCGTGGCCTGCTCGGCCACCGCGGCCACCTCGTGGTCCACCGGGATCATCCCGTTCAGATCGGGGGTCCAGGCGACCCGCCAGCCCTTGATCGAGGGCCGCTTGACCGCGGCGGTGAACGTCCGCGTGTCGACGTCGTACGAAAGCGGCGACCGGTCATCGGGGCCGGCCATCGCGGCCAGCATGAGGGCCACGTCGGCGACGGTGCGGGCCATGGGGCCGGTCACGCTGAGCGAGTCCCAGCCGAGATCCGAGGGGTAGACCGGGATCAGGCCGGGCGTGGTCCGGAAGCCCACAACCCCGCAGAACGCGGCGGGGGTGCGGAGGGAGCCGCCGAGGTCCGAGCCCTGCGCGAGCGGGCCCATGCCGGTGGCCAGCGCCACCGCGGCGCCGCCGCTCGAACCGCCGCACGTGAGCGCGGTGTTCCACGGATTGCGGGTCGCGCCGAAGACGGCGTTGAACGTGTTGCCGCCGGCTCCGAACTCCGGCGTGTTGGTCTTGCCCACGACGATCGCGCCCGCCGCCTTCAGCCGTGCCACGTAGAGGGCGTCCTCCTCGGGCACGTGGTGCTCGAAGATCTTCGAGCCCGAGGTCGTGCGGATGCCCTTGGTCGGGGTCAGGTCCTTGATCGAGACCGGGACGCCGTGGAGGGGTCCGAGCTTCGCCCCCTTGCGGGTGACGGCGGCGGTCGCCTTCTTGGCGGCGGTCAGCGCCTGCTCCCGGGCCAGGGTGACGTAGGCGTTCACCCGCGGATTGATCGCGTCGATGCGCGCGAACACCGCCTGCATGACTTCCAGCGGGGAGGCCTTGCGCGCGCGGTAGAGGCGCTGCAGCGTGGTGGCGGGGACAAAGCACAGGTCGCGGTCGGACACGGCGATCTCCTCGGCGGTGAGGGTTACGACAGTACTTTGCGAGGGTCGAGGGCGTCCCTCAGGCCGTCTCCGATGTAGTTGATGCTGAGCACCGTGAGGAAGATCGCCGTCCCCGGGAAGAGGGCCCAGTGCGGGGCGAAGTCGAGGTTGTCCTTGGCGTCGAAGAGAATGCGGCCCCACGTCGGGATGTCGGGCGGGAAGCCCAGGCCCAGGAAGGACAGGGAGGACTCCGCGAGGATGGCGACGCCCACGTCGATGGTGCCGGCCACGATCACCGGCCCCACCGCGTTGGGCAGGATGTGACGGACGACCTGCCGCAGCGGCGGTGCCCCGAGCCCGCGGGCGGCCTCCACGAACTCCTTCTCCCGCAGCGAGAGGAACTGGGCGCGCACCAGCCGCGCCACCGGCATCCAGCGCAGGCCCCCGATCACGACGACCACCAGCACGAACACGCCCGCCTCCGGGCCCAGCACCTTCTTGAGCGCGTCCCGGAAGAGATACACCAGGAGCAAGAGCAGCGGGAGCTGGGGCAGCGACAGGAAGAGGTCGGTGAGGCGCATCAGGGTATGGTCGGTGGCGCCGCCCATCTGCCCGGCCGTCGCCCCGATCACGGTCCCCGCGATGATCGCGATCAGCATGGCCGCGACTCCCACCGCGAGGGAGATCCGCCCACCGTATAGCATCCGAGCGAGGATGTCCTGCCCCAGGTCGTCGGTGCCGAGCGGGTGGGCCCACGACGGCCCCTTGAGCTTGGCCTTGAAGTCGATCTCGTCGATCGGCACGCGGTAGACGAAGGGGCCGACCACCACTGCGAGCACCATGACGATCAGGACGGCCACTCCGAAGGTGGCGAGGTGATGCTTGCGGAAGCGCCGCCACGCCTCGCTCCACAGCGACTCCACGCCGCGCGTGCGGGGGGGCGCGACGGTGCGCGAGACGGTCTGGGCCACGACGCCGTCGGGGGGCGTCATCGGAAGGAGATCCGCGGATCGAGCCAGCCGTACAGCAGGTCGGCGACCAGGTTGAAGAGGACCACCAGGAAGGAGAACACGAACGTGATCGCCATGATGACCGGGGTGTCGTTGGCGAGGATCGATGTGATCAGCAGTGAGCCGATGCCCGGCACCCGGAAGATCTGCTCGGTGATGACGGCCCCGGTGAAGACGCCGGGGATCTGCAGCGCGACCAGCGTGACCACCGGGATCAGAGCGTTGCGCACCACGTGCTTGAGGATCGTCACCCGCTCGGAGAGCCCCTTGGCCCGCGCGGTGTTGATGTAGTCGAGGCGGATGACCTCGAGCACTGCCGAGCGCACGAAGCGGGTCATGGAGGCGCCCTGGAAGAGCCCGAGCACCGCGACCGGCATGATCGCCTGACGGAGGTTCTCCCAGTACCAGCGCCAGCCGGCGGCGCTGATGTCGGCGCGGTAGATGAACGGCAGCCAGTCGAGGTAGATGCTGAAGAGCAGGATGAACAGGAGGCCGGTGAAGAACGTGGGCAGCGAGAAGCCCACGAAGGCGAACGTGGTCGTGACCTGGTCGAAGAAGGAGTACGGCCGCATCGCGGAATAGACGCCGATGGGCAGGGCCACGAGGAGCCCGAGGAGCTGCGCCGAGCCCAGGACGAAGAGCGTGGTGGGCAGCCGCTGCAGGATCAGCGCGACGACGTCGATGCGGCTGACGAAGGAGAATCCCCAATCCCCCCGCAGCATCGCGCTGAACCAGCGCGCGTAGCGGATGGGGATGGGGTCGTCGAGCCCGAACTGCGCGCGCAGGTTGGCGCGCACCTCGGGGGGCACGTTGGGGTTGGTGGCGAGCTCCTCGAAGGGATCGCCGGGCGCCAGCGCGAGGATGACGAACAGGACGAGGCTGATCCCGGCGAGCACCGGGATCATGATCAGCAGGCGCCGGAGCAGGTATTTCGACATGCTCGGATCACCGGCGGGCCGGCCCCACCCGGCCCGCCGGGGCGGTTAGCCCTCGTGATACCAGTTCTGCAGCGCCCAGAAGTCGGAGTCCCAGCCGCTGCGCTCGGCGCGCAGCCGATTGCTCAGCGCGGCCACGGACGGCCGCGCCACCACGGGGACCACGACGGCGTTCTGGATGACGAGGTCGTTCATCCGGATGAACAGGGCCGCCCGCTTCACGGGGTCCATCTCCCCCTCGGCGGCGTGGAACAGCTTGTCGTACTCCTCGCTGCGCCACCGCGTGATGTTCTTGCCCTGCCACTTGTTGTCCTTGGTCGCGACCTCGTTCGCCGTGAACTGCAGCATGAACAGCTCGGGGTCGGGCTGCGTCATCGTCGTCGTGTACATCTGGATGTCGCTGTAGAAGTGCGAGTACGTGTCCGGGTTCGCGACGTCGGACGAGAAGAACACCGAGGCCGTCACCGACTTCAGTTCCATGTCGATGCCCGCCTTCGCCGCCGCCTGTTTGACGACCTGCTGGGTCTTCTGGCGAAGCGCATTGATCGAGGTCTGGTAGACGATCTTGAGCTTGACGCCGTCCTTGGCTCGGATGCCGTCGGCGCCCTTCTTCCACCCCGCGGCCTCCAGGATCTGCGCGGCCTTGTCGGGATTGAACTCCCACTTGGTGTTCTTCGACGTGAACTTGGGGGGCGCGTTCACGAAGTTCGCGGTGGCGATGCCCGTGCGGCCATAGATCTGCTCCTGGATGGCCGACCGGTCGACGAGCAGCGTCATAGCCTGGCGCACGGCGGGGTCCGTCAGGAAGGGGTGCTTGGTCTTGATGCTCGAGCGCTCGCCGTCCACTTCTTTCCACGGGTCGGTGTTGTTGAGCTGGATGTGCTCGATGTTGCCGCCAGGGACGATGTCGGCCTTGCCCTTGCCGCCCTGCTCCATGCGCTTGAGGATCTCGTCCTCGACCTGGAGGTTCCAGGCGTAGTCGACCTCGCCCGTCTGGATGACGGCGCGGGCGGCGGACACGGCGTCGCCGCCGCCCTTCATCTCGATGGTGTCGAAGTACGGGCGATTGGGCATGTGGTAGGTCGAGTTCAACTCGCCCCGCACCATGTCGCCCGGCTTGAAGTCCACGAACTTGTACGGCCCCGTGCCCACGGGCTTCAGGTTGTTCGGCGCCTCGCGGGACTTGGCGCCGCGGAACGCCTCGAACAGGTGCCGGGGAATGACCATGCCGCGGACGCCGCAGAAGGCGTCCGCCCAGAAGGGCGTGGGCTTCTGGAACACGACGCGGATGGTGTGGCTGTCGACCTTCTCGACCTTGATGTCCTTGTAGCTGCCGATGTTCGTCGAGGCCGTCGCGGGATCCGCCACGTACTCCCACGTGAACACGCAGTCGTCCGCCGTGAAGGGCTTGCCGTCGTGCCACACCACGCCCTTCTTGAGCTTCCACGTGACCGACTTGCCGTCCTTGGCGATGCCGCCGTTCTGCGCGGTGGGGATCTCGGAGGCGAGGACGGCGGACAGGTTGCCGTCGGGATCCCACGATGCGAGGGGCTCGTAGAAGATGCGCGATCCGTCCTGATCCTTCGTGCCGACGGCGAAGTGGGGATTGAGGAGGGTCGGGCCCTGCCACCAGAGGGGCTTGAGCGGCCCGCCACCCCCGCGCTTCGTGGGCTTGTAGGCCATCTTCGACTGGGCCT
>DATIWG010000067.1:0-157160 GCA_035519555.1 Nitrosotalea sp.
GAGCGCGAGGGGGATGGCGATGTAGCGGTCGAGGCCGAAGCCGTGGGCTTCCAGGTACGAGCGGTTCGGGACGGCGGCGAGGAGGTGAACGGTCACATCGTGGGCGCCGTGGGACGTCACGGGAAGGTTGAAGGCCTCCGCGAGGTGGCAGATCTTCATGAAGATGGTGATGCCGCCGCAGTTGGTGACGTCGGGCTCGGGAAAGGTCACGCCGCCCCCCGTGATCAGGGCGCGGAACTCGTGCAGCGTGTGGAGGTTCTCGCCGGCCGCGATGGGCACGCCGCCCTCGGCGACGATGCGGGCGTGGCCGGGGACGTCGTCGGGGATCGTGGGCTCCTCGAGCCACACCAGGTCCAGATCACGAAGGGCGCGGGCCGCGCGGATGGCCTCGTCGACGCTCCAGCGCATGTTGGCGTCGACCATCAGCGGAAACTCGGCCCCGAGATGCGCGCGCATGGCGCGGACCCGCTCGACGTCTTCCCGGAGAGACGAGCGGCCCACCTTCATCTTGATGGCGCGGAAGCCGCGGGCGAGGTTCTCCTGCGTCTGCCGTAGCAGGCCGTCGAGCGGCAGCTCGAGATCGATGCCGCCCGCGTAGCAGGGCACGCGCGGGTCGAAACCCCCGAGCACGCGCCAAAGCGGCGCGCGCTGCCGGCGCGCGCGCAGATCCCAGAGCGCGATGTCCACCGCCGAGATCGCGAGGGCCTGGGCCCCGCCGCGGCCACCGTAGTGGAGCGCCCACCACATGGTCTGCCAGAGCGCCTCGATGTCCTCCGCCTCGCGGCCGGCCAGTCGCGGAGCCAGATCGCGCGCGATCAGCGCGTGCACCGCGGCGCCCCCCGTCCCTACCGTGTAGGTGTATCCGGTGCCCTCCGCCCCCTCGGCGTCGCGCACGCGCACCGTGACCAGCTCGAAGCCTTCGATGAGCCCGTGGGTGGAATCGGACAGCGTCACCGGGAGCGGGATGCGGTAGTGGTCGGCCTGGATCTCTCGGATCTTCATGGCGTGACCTTCATGTGGTGATCCGGCGCGGGCGGCGCAGCCAGGCCATCGCCACGAGGTAGGCGACGTCGACGGCGTAGGCGAGCACGATCGTGGCGGGCAGCCCGATCGGCACGAGCGTCCGGGACGCCACCAGGTTGAAGAGACAGATACCGAAGGCTCCCACCGGGAACATGCGGATGAACGGCAGTATCACATGGGAACCGTAGCGCGCGTGGAGCAGGGCGATGACCGGGAGGCCGTTGACCGGGAAGCCGACCACCAAGCCCGACCATTTCGGTCCCAGCAGATGGGCCACCGACGTCACCACGAGCACGGTGAGGGTGGAGACCCCGAGGCGGATCGCGAGCAGGGGCATCGACACCGGCCCGCGCCGGAGCGTCGCGGTATCCGGCAGGTCACGCACCGCATAGCCGGCGGCGAGGCAGACCGCCGCCGCAAACGGCATGACCGTCAGCGGGCCGAGCGGGATCGCGCTGAGGGCGAGCGTGGCCACCACGAATGTGCCGGTGCCGAGGGAGACCGCCGCGGCCACCGAGCGCGAGCGGGACGACGGCGAGAGCCGCACCGCCACGAGGTAGCCGAGGTATACCGACAGCGCCGCCCCCATCCCGGGGATCGTCCAGAACGCGGTTTCGGCGGCGAAGGCGGGCCCCTGCTCGACCGAGAAGAAGATCAGCGAGAGGACCGCGAGCTGCGGTGTCGCGCCCACGATGGAGCCGAGCCGCGGCCCCAGCCATTCGGCGGCCGCGGTGCCACCGAGGACGAAGAACGCCGACGCCCCGACCTTCGCGGCCAGCAGGAAGAGAGCGGACGAATCGATCAGGCGGCCTCGGTCTGCGCGCGAGGCGGGGCCGTCGGCGCCCGATGATGTCGCAGACCGAGCAGGCTCCCCAGAATGCCCTTGGGCAGGAACACGATGAACAGCACGAGCAGCACCCCGTAGACCAGGTTGTCCCAGCCGACCGCGCGAGTGCCGAACGAGATGCGCAGGACCTCGGCGAGCAGGATCGTGATCACCGCCCCCACGGTGGGGCCGAGGGCGACGTAGATGCCGCCCACCACCACCGCGAAGACCATCTGGAGCGAGATCGAGATCCCGCTCACCGTGTCGGGGGAGATGAACATCTGGTACTGGCAGTAGAGGGCGCCGGACAGCGCGGTCATCATCGCGCTCAGCACCGTGATCTTCAGCTTCTCCGCGGTCACGTGCACGCCCGCCGCGGCCGCGCCGTCCTCGTCCTCGGAGATGGCCTCCAGCGCGTAGCGGATCATGCTGCGGTCCACCCGGTACCAGATGAAGAGGCCGGCGGCCCAGACCCCGAGCGCGATCAGGTACCAGGTGGTCTTGCCGGTGAACTGGAGCGCGTAGAGCGAGCTGCCGCCCTGATAGCGGATCGGGGTGTAGCCGAGCGAGCCGCCGGTGTGGTCGCGGGTGGCGGTGATGACCTGGAGCACGATGCCGGAGAGCGCGAGGGTCACCAGCGCGAAGTAGTGGCCGGTGATCCGGAAGCGGAAGCACGGATAGGCCACCAGGACCGCGAGCACGCCCCCCGCGAGGAGAGCGAGCGGGATGCCGATCCACGGGGTCAGCCCCAAGTGGTTCCAGCCGAGCGCGGTGACGTAGGCGCCGATGCCCATGAACCCGCCGTGTCCGAGCGAGACCAGGCCGAAGCGGCCCATCATCGACCAGGAGGTGTAGGCGAACGACCAGATCAGGATCACGATCAGGATGTGGAGTGGATACGGTGCGTGGTAGACGAACGGCAGGGCGACCAGGGCCGCCCCCGCGATCCAGCCGAGATAGCGCTTCACGCCGGGTCGCTCACGAGCGGGGGGCCAGCAGGCCCTCCGGCCGCACGAACATCATCACGATGAAGAAGACGAAGGCGAACACGTAGCCCCACTCGAGATCGAGATAGAGACCGCCCAGCGAGATGAGCTCCGCGAACACGAAGGAGGCCACGAAGCCTCCCACGAAGTTGCCGAGGCCGCCGAGGACGCAGATCAGGAACGTGATCGGCCCGAAGGACAGCCCCACGAAGGGATGCACGTCGTACTGGAGGACGAGCAGGCACGCCGCGAGGCCAGCAAGCCCGCCGCCCAGCGCCGAGGTGATCAGATAGATACGCCGGCTGTCGACACCCATGAGCGTCATGATCTGGCGATCCTGCGCGATCGCGCGGATGGCCGCGCCGGTATAGGTTCGGGTGAGCAGGAGATAGACGAGCACCATCCCGATCAGGGCGGCCGCGAAGGCGAGGAGCCGCGAGTAGCTGATGAACATCCCGGAGAGCTTCAAGACGGGGAGCCGGAGCCCGAGGTTCCGGAACTCGATGCCGAAGAGCACGGTGGCCGCGGATTGCAAGAAGAAGAGGACCCCGCCGGTGGCCAGGAACTGGTTGATGGGAGCGGCCCCCAGCAGCGGCGCGATCACCACCACGTGCAGGATCACGCCCAGGATCGCGACGCCCACGATGCAGATCACCGCTGCCAGCCCGATGGGCACGTGATACACGGTGTAGAGGAAGTACATCCCGTACATCCCGAGCATGATCAGCTCGGCGTAGCAGACCCACACCACGTCGATGACCCCGAAGACCAGGTTGAGCCCGAGCGAGAGCAGGGCCAGGACTCCACCCAGCAGCACCCCGTTGATCACCGCCTCCAGCAGGAAGATGTCGAAGATGCCCATTGGGTCCGCCTGGGTCAGACGCCGAGGTAGGCTTCGCGGATAGTCTCGCTCGCGAGCAGCTCGGCCGCGGTGCCGGAAGCCCGGATGCTCCCCGCCTTGATGAGGTAGGCCCGGTCCACCACCCGCAGCACCTGCTGCACGTTCTGCTCGACGATCAGCACGTTGAGGCCACCCGCCCGGATCCGCTTCACGAGGTCGAAGACCTGCTCCACGATCACCGGGGCCAGCCCCGCCGAGGGCTCGTCGAGCAGCAGGAGCTTCGGGTCCGACATCAGCGCGCGGCCGATCGCGCACATCTGCTGCTCCCCGCCCGACATGGTGCCCGCGAGCTGGCGGCGTCGCTCGCGCAGGCGCGGGAACAGCTCGAACACGAAGTCGAGGCGCTCGCGGTACTTGGGCCGGGCGGTGGGGAGGAAGCCTCCCATCTTGAGATTGTCCTCGACGGTCATGCGCGGGAAGAGGCGGCGACCCTCCGGCACGTGAGCGATTCCCGCTCCGACGATGTGGTGGGCGGGCGTGGCGAGCAGATCGGTCCCTTCCATGGCGATGGAGCCCGAGGCGGGCCGGATCAGCCCCGAGATCACCCGCATCAGCGTGGTCTTGCCCGCGCCGTTGGGACCGATGACACCCACCGCCTCGCCGTGGCGCACCTCCAGCGAGATGTCGAACAGGGCCTGGAAGCTACCGTACCCGGCGCGGACGGATCGAAGCTCGAGCACGGATCAGGGGCGCGGAGCCGCGACAGCGCGGGCCGCGCCCGACTGCGTGCCGAGATAGACCTCGATCACGCGTGGATCGGCCGCGACCTCGGCGGGTAGCCCCTCTGCGATCTTCTCGCCGTGGTCGAGCACCATCACGCGGTCCACCACTCGCATCAGGACCCCCATGATGTGCTCGACCCAGACGATGGTGATGCCGAGGTTGCGGCAGATCCCCTGCAGCATCTCGGCGGCCTGATCCATCTCGTGCTCGTCGAGACCGCTCAGGCTCTCGTCGGCGAGCAGCAGCTTGGGATCGGTGGCGAGGGCCTTGGCCAGCTCGAGCTTCTTGAGCGCCGCCGCCCCCAGCCCGTCCACGCTGGCCCCGCGGTCGATGGGCAGGCCGACCAGCCCGAGCGCGCGCTCGGCCGCCTCGAACGCCTGCCGGCGCGAGGTGCGGCCCCGGCCGAAGAAACCGGCGAGGGCCACGTTCTCCAGGATGGAGAGGCGACGGAACGGCCGCGGGATCTGGAAAGTGCGGCCGATCCCGAGGTTGATGATCCGGTGCGGGGCCTGCCCCGCGATCTCTCGCCCCTCGAAGCGGATCGAGCCCCCGCTGGGCCTGAGCGTGCCCGAGAGCAGGTTGAAGATCGTGCTCTTGCCGGAGCCGTTGGGCCCGATGAGCCCGAGGATCTCCCCCTGCGTGACCGTGAACGAGACCTCGTTCACGGCCGTGAAGCCGCCGAAGCGCTTGGACAGCCCCTCGACGGTCAGCACGGCCGGGTCACCCGACGGGCCCGCCCCACTCCCTAGTTGGCCGCGTAGGGCGAGGAGGACGGCAACGGCAGCACGGGCTCGCGGAGCTGGAGGCTCTTGGGCCACACCACGTACGGCTTGTCGTCCACGTACTGAATGATCACCGGGAAGGCGCGGTCGTTCTGCCCGGCCATCGCGGCGGCCTCGGGCTCGAACTTCACCCCGAAGCCCAGCATGGTGCCGCCCTCGGGCAGATTCACCTCTAGCGCGGCCTTGCGGAGGGCGTCCGCGTCGACGCCGCCGTACTTCTTGATCGCGCGCGGCAGCACCTCGGTCAAGAACACGTAGGTGTTGGACGCCGCCATGCCCACGTGGGCCGACCGGATAGTGGTCCCCGGCCGCGCCTTCTCGTACTCGTCGCCCACCATCTTGATCAGGGGCACGAGCTCGGGCTTGAGCGCCGCCGGATTGGCGAGCCAGATCGAGATCGGATCCACGTTGAAGAAATAGTTCACGTCCTTGCCGAGCGCTTCCTTCAGCTTGTCGTAGACGCCGTAGCCGGCCCCGTGGCCGACCAGCGCGCTGAAGCGCAGCCCCAGCTCCCGCGACTGCCGCAGGAAGAGCGAGATGTCGGGGTTGTACCCGGTGTGGAAGATCACGTCCGGGCGAGCGCGCTTCAGCTTGGTCACGAGCGAGGCCAGATCGGGCGCGGTCGCCGAGTAGCCCTCCTTCAGCACCAGGTTGAAGCCCGCCTTCTTGGCCCCCTCCTCGTTGCCCTTGGACACGTCGACTCCGTAGGCGCCGTCCTCGTGGATGATCGCCACCCGGAGATCCTTGGGCTCCTTCCCGAACTTGGCCTTCGCATTCTGGGCGATGAAGTCGGTGGACATCAGCCCGAACTGCCGGCCGCTCGGCTGCACCCGGAACACGTACTTGAGGTGACGGTTCTCGAGGACCGCCGAGGAGATGCAGGTGGTGATCCACATGAACTTGTGGAGCTGCTCGACGCGCGCGGCCGCGGGCACGCACTGGGCCGAGGAGTAGAAGCCGAGCAGCATGTCCACCTTCTCCTGCTCGATGAGGCGTATCGCCTCGTTGATGGCGACGTCGGGCTTGGATTGCGCGTCGGCGTAGACCGCCTCGAGCTGGTAGCCTTCCACCCCACCCTTCTTGGCGAAGTAGTCGATCATGATCTTGGCCCCGAGCGCGTGCAGATCGGAGCCGCCCCCCGCCAGGGGACCGGTGTAGTCGAAGACGACCCCGATCTTGAGCTTCTTGGCCTGGGCGTGAGCATCGCGGACGGGCAAGCCACCCGTCAGGAGCAGGGCGGCGACGAGCCCGGACACGAGGAGAGTCCACACGGTCGAGCGGCGCAGGAGCATGAGTGTCCTCCCAATCGGCAATGGTCGGGATCGGAGCGTGCGCGGCATTACAGACTGGCGGGCCCCGGTTGTCAAGAGTCCGCCCGGCCGCGCTAGCGCAGCACGCCGGCTCCCTGCAGGGCCCGCCGGATCGCGTCGGCCTGCGCGGCCGACGTCGCGGGCATGGGGGCCCGCGGCACGCCCGCGGGCCGGCCCATCAGGGCCTGGCAGTGCTTGACGTTGGCGGGCAGGTTGTCGTGGGCAATCGCGTTCCAGACCGGCAGCAGGCGCTCGTGGAGCGCGAGGGCCTGCTTGTGGTCGCCCCCCTGCACCGCCTCCCAGAGCTGCACGCAGAGGGTGGGCACCGCGGTGAGGATCGCGGCGATCGCGCCGTGGGCGCCGAGGGCGAAGGACGGATAGAGCAGCGCGTCCACCGCGCTCATCACCCGGGCCCGGTCGCCCACCAGAAGCAGCAGGTCGGCCAGCAGCTTCATGTCGCCCGCGCTCTGCTTGACTCCGATCACCCCGGGCACCGCGTCGATGATGCGGGCGAGGAGCTGCGGCGAGAGATAGGTCCAGGGCACCACGTTGTAGATGATGATCGGCAGGCCGGTCCGGCGCGCCAGGGTGTCGAAGTGGCGCACCATCGCGTCGTCGTCTGGCCGGAACAGGTAGTGCACCGGCGTCACCTGTAGCGCGGCGACGCCCAGATCTCGGACGGCCAGACCCCGCTCCACCGCGGAGGCGGTCGAGTCGGTGATGATGCCGGCGATGACCGGCACGCGCCCGCGAGCCTCTTCGATCACCGCCGCGGTGATCCCGCGCAACTCGTCGGTGGTGAGGGCGTGCCCCTCGCCGGTGCTCCCTGTGACCGCGAGGCCGTGCACGCGCGCGATCTCGATCAGGTAGCGCGTCTCCGCCCGGAGCGCGCCCTCGTCGATGGTGTCGTCCGGGCGGAAGGGGGTGGTCATCGGAGGAACGATGCCGGCAATGTGGGTGTTCTCTGCCACGATTCGCCTCCTGGCCCGGGCTGCGGGCGCGATGGCCGAGACGCTATGCCCGGAGCCGGCGAGTGTCAAGGCGCGGACACACGAAGGCCCCGCCGGCGCGGGAAAGCCGGCGGGGCCCGTGTCGCCGACGCCGCGCTCGCTCAGGCGGGCAGGCGCTCGTACATCCCCTGCACGTCGGCGGCGTGGAAGCGCGCCACGTGATTGGTCGGAGGCAGCGCCTCGGTGTAGAAGAACTCGGGCAGCTCGTCGTCCTTGGAGGTGAAGCCGGCCTGCCGGTTGAACTCGTGCTCGAGCTTGAGCGCCTGACGGCCGAGGGCGTCGAAGAAGGCCGGGGTGAGGCTGGTGCCGTGGGCGGCGTTGATGGCGTTGGTGATGAACTCGACGTTCGGGGTGGTCACGCTCATCCCGAAGATGCAGAGGCCGAGCGAGTCGTTGGCCGCGATACGCGCCTGGTGCGCCACGCTCTGCTCCACGATCGCGGGCGCCTGCATGTCGCGGGTCTTGAGCCGCGGCAGGTTGCCCGCGGTGTGGTCGGCGCCCTGGGCGGTAGCCATCATCGTGATGCCGGTGGCCTCCACCACCCGGGGATCGTACGCGCTGATCGCCTGCTTCTTGATGACCGGCACCCGCTTGACCTTGTAGTGCTCGCCGACCCTCGCGGTGCCCTGGGCCCAGATGCGGCCCTTCTCGGAGCCCTTGCGGATCTCGGCCAGGCAGTCGGCCATGAACTTCACGTCCCCGAAGCGGCCGAGACCCGCCTCCATCAGCACCGCGATCATGGCCCCGAGCTCGATGGTGTCCACCCCCAGGTCGTTGGCGATGTAGTTCATCTGGGCCAGATCGTCGGGATCGGAGAGTCCGCAGTTGGTGCCGAGCAGCCCGAGCGTCTCGTACTCGACCGGGGAGACCACTTCCTTCCCGTCCTTGTCCGCGTAGATGTTGCTGCACTGGATCACGCACCCGGGCATGCACGCGTGAGTGTGCTCGCCCCCGCGGGAGCCGTTGAGCTGGCTGATGTACTCGCCGCCCATCTTGAACTTCTCGCCCTTGGAGACGTCCACCATCTGGCCAGCGCTGAAGTTGCGAACCGGCAGTCCGCCCAGGGTGTTCTGGAGGTCCGCCATGCCCATGGTGCCGATCTTCTGGTAGAAGTTGGTCACCAGGGAGTCGGCCTGGAGCATCTTGGCGTAGTCCTTGATGGCGGCGTTCACCTTCTTCGGATCCGAGAACGGCGGGATCTTGTCGAGATCCACCACCACCGCCTTGACCTTCTTGGATCCCATCACCGCGCCCACCCCGCCGCGCGCGGAAAGGCGGGCGGGCCGCCCGTCCTTGTCGCTGAAGGCGATGCCCGCGATCAGGCCCTGGTACTCGCCCACCGGCCCGCACAGCGCGATCGTGACCTTCTTGCCGTACTTGGCGTGCAGCATGTTCTGGGCCTCGAAGTTGCCCTTGCCCAGATACGGCTTGGCGTCGTCGAACTCGATGGTGCCGTCCTTCTTGAAGTGGATGACCACCCAGTCCGGCGAGGCGTCGAGCAGCGTGAAGCCGGCGATCTTCTGCTGACCGAGGCCGTAGCTGAAGCTGCCGCCCCCGTTGGCCTCCTTGACGCCGCCGGTGAGCGGGCTCTTGCAGCCCACGCTGGTGCGATTGGCGTTCGAGAAGCTGGTCCCCGCGAAGGGCCCCGCCGAGAAGATCAACGGATTGGCCGGCGAGAGCGGATCCACGGTGGCCGCCCCCAGCTCGAGCAGGGTCTTGGCAATCAAGTACCGGCCGGCCTTCACGACCGCCTCGCCTTCCAGCTCGCGCTTCGTGATGCTCCGGTCGCTCAGATTGATGTCGTAGTAGATGCGCATCGCTCGCTCCTTGTCGTCAGGATGATGGGGGCTTGGCCTGCGGCTGCAGCTCGGCGCTCACGGTCTCTCCGGCACCCGGCTCGACCAGCTCGATGCTCTCGGCCGGCGGCATCTGGGAGGCCTCGGCCGGGCGCTGGGCCCGGAAGCGGATCTGGGGTAGTCGTCCCACCGCCTGTCGGAGGGCCTGCTCCCAGCGCATGCCGATCTTGATGAGGTCGGGATCGCTCGCGGGAAATCGGCGGAGCCGGGTGATCTCGAGCTCGTCCACCCCGTAGGCGAGCAGATCGATGGGCGGCCCCACCGTCACGTTCGAGCGCATGGTCGAGTCGAGGGAAAGCAGCGCGTACTTGGCCGCTTCTTCCAGGGTGGTCCGTCCGAAGCGGATGCCGCGATCGAGGATGGGGCGCCCGTACTTGGTCTCCCCGATCTGCAGATAGGGCGAGTCCTCGCTCGCCTGCAGCGGGTTGCCCTGCGGGTAGATGATGAAGAGCCCGGGCGACTCCCCGCGCACCTGCCCGCCCAGCACCAGGTTGACGTTGAACTTGAAGTGGTCGCGCTCGAGCGCGTCGCGATCCATGTCCGAGACGCGGCGCACCTGCTCGCCGATCACCCGCGCCGCGTCGTAGAGCGACGGGGCCTGGGCCAGGCCCTTGCCCTGGTCGAAGTCGCGCTTGAGCAGCGTGATGATGGACTGCGTGCAGGACAGGCTGCCGCTGCTGAGCAGGATGAACACCCGCTCGCCCGGCTGGACGAAGGTGTGCATCTTGCGGGCGACGTTGACCTGGTCGTGCCCCGAGTTGGTGCGGGAGTCCGACGCCATGACGAGGCCATGCTTGGTCCAGATGCCCACGCAGTAGGTCATGATGTGCGCAGTATGTTACCAGAACCGCCACCGACGTGATTGACCGGCACGATCGGCGCGGATACCGTGGGCGCATGCGGATCCGCATCGGGCACGAGCTGATCTTCGAGCTGCCGCGGCCTACCCCGATGCTGCTCATGCTCTACGTGCATCCGGACCGCGCGCGGGCCTTGCAGCGGCCCGAGGGCATCCTCACCGATCCGGCCGCCGAGATCGAGAGCTTCGTGGACTGGTTCGGCAATCGCGCCGCCCGCATCGTGGCGCCCGCGGGCTCGCTCCGACTCCGTTACGATAACGTCATCGAGGATTCCGGCCGGCCCGAGCCGACCATCGAGGGGCTGCCCTTGCGCCCGGCGTCGGCGCTGCCCCCGGAGACCTGGCGGTACCTGCTCGCGAGTCGGTACTGCGAGGTCGACCGGATGTCGGCGATCGCCTGGGATCTCTTCGGCTCCACTCCCGAGTCCTGGAAGCGTGTGCAGGCGGTGGTGGACTGGGTGCACAAGAGCGTGACCTTCGGCTACCAGTTCTCCCGGCCCACCAAGACCGCCTTCGACGTCTTCACCGAGCGTCAGGGCGTCTGCCGCGATTTTCAGCACCTGGCCATCACCTTCCTGCGTGCGCTGAACATTCCGGCCCGCTACGCCACCGGGTACCTGGGTGATATCGGCGTACCCCCGGATCCGAACCCAATGGATTTCTCGGCCTGGTTCGAGGCCTATCTGGGCGACGGCTGGCACACGCTGGACGCCCGGCACAACGCGCCGCGCATCGGGCGGGTGCTCATGGGCCGGGGCCGAGACGCCGTCGACGTCGCCCTCACCACCTCGCTCGGCAGTACGACCCTGACGAAGTTCACGGTGTGGACTGGCGAGCTGCAGCCGTAGGCGAGGCGAGCGGATACATAGTGGACTGGCGAGCTGCAGCCGTAGGCGAGGCGAGCGGATACATCCCGGTAACCACGACGCCACCCGCATGACCGACCAGACACTCGCCACCCCCGAGGGCCACTTCACCACCCACGTCGCCGGCCCCCCCACCGCCCCCCTCGTCCTCCTTCTCCACGGCTACCCGCAAACGCGCCACACTTGGCGGCATCAGGTCCCGGCCCTCGGCGCGGCGGGCTATCGAGCGGTGGCCCCGGATCAGCGGGGCTACTCCCCCGGGGTGCGACCGGATCCGGCCAAGGGGCTCGAGGCCTATGGCATCGACCGCCTCGTCCGGGACGTGATCGATATCGCCGACGCGGCCGGGCACCCGGGCCAGCCGTTCCATCTGGTCGGCCACGACTGGGGAGGCCACGTGGGCTGGGTCACCGCCCACCGGCATCCGGAGCGCATCGAGTCGCTCACCATCCTCTCGCGCCCGCATCCCGCCGCGTTCCGCCGCGCCTTCCGGGAGAACGCCGACGACCAGCGGCATCGCTCCCGCCACCACAAGAGCTTCCACGACCCGAGCACCGGCCCGCGACTCCTCGAGGACGGAGCCCGACGGCTCCGGGTCCGTCTCGCCGAGCAGGGCGTCTCCCCGACCGCCATCGACGAGTACCTGTCGGTGCTCGCGGAGCCGGCCGCCCTCGAGGCGGCGCTGGCCTGGTACCGGGCGGCCGGGACCCTCGCCGCGGTCGAGGTGGGGGCCGTCACCGTGCCGACGCTCTACCTCTGGGGCGACCGCGACGCCACCGTCGGCCCGTCGGCGGCCCGCTTCACCGCCGACTTCGTCGCAGGCCCGTTCCGCTTCGAGGTGCTGCCGGACGTCGGCCACTTCGTGACCGACGAGGCGCCGGCGGCGGTCAGCCGGCTCCTGCTCTCCCACCTCGGCGGCCAACGGTGATATCCTCTCTGCGGTCGGGCGCCGCACCGCAGGGGCGCCGACAACGGAGGAACCCATCGTGGCGAAAGAGCTGAAGATCTGGATGAACGGCCGGCTGGTCTCCCAGGCCGAGGCGGTTCTGCCCGTCAACAGCGCGGCCGTGTTCTACGCGACCAACGTGTTCGAGGGGCTGCGCGCGTACTGGAACCAGGAGGACGGCGAGCTGTACTGCTTCCGGCTGGCCGAGCACTTCGCCCGGCTCCGCGAGTCCATGAAGATGATGCGCTTCACGGTGCCGTACAGCGACATGGACATCTACGAGGCGGTGCGCGAGGTGCTGCGCGGCAACGAGATCCGCGAGGACGTGCACATGCACCTCGTGGCCTACGTCTCCGCCCCGGGCCTGGACTCGACCGGGCCCACCGGTCTCTACATCAACCCCCGCCGCCGCGGGCGCATCTCCGAGGGCGACGGCCTCCGCTGCTGCATCACTTCCTGGCAGCGCACCCACGACAACGCCATCCCCATCCGGCTGAAGTGCGGGGCCAACTACCAGAACGGGCGGCTCGCCACGCTGCAGGCCAAGGCCGACGGGTACGACGCGCCGATCTTCCTCAACCAGCAGGGCACGGTGGCCGAAGGCTCGGGCGCGACCTTCTTCATGGTGCGCCGCGGCCAGCTCGTCACCCCGCCGATCACGAGCGACATCCTCGAGTCGATCACCCGCACCACCCTGATCGACGCGGTGGCCCCCGCCCTCGGCATGGAAGTGGTGGAGCGCGACATCGCCCGCACCGAGCTGTACGTGGCCGACGAGGCCTTCTTCTGCGGCAGCGGCTACGAGATCACCCCCATCCTGTCCGTCGACCGCTTCCCGCTCGGCGACGGTGGCGTGGGCGCCATCACCCAGCGACTGCTCACCGCCTACATGAACGTGGTGCGAGGCACCGACCGGCGCTTCCCCGAGTGGCGGATGCCGGTCTACAAGCCCGTCACCGTCTGATCCTGCAACTCACCCTCCTCCCCTGCCCTCTCCCCCCGCGGGGGAGAGGGCAGGGTGAGGGGGCGCCGAAGACGCGCCTGCAAGGAGACGCCGTCATGTCCAGCGCCACCCGTGTCACCGGGCTCCTCCCCGGCCTCCTCCTGATCCTGACCGCAGCCCTCGCGCCTGCTCCCGCGGCCGCGCAGGCCCCGGCGCCGGCCGTGCGCGAGGGCAAGCCGGGTGGCGTGTTCCGACCGGTGCTGCGCGAGGATCTGCCCCAGGGCTTCGCGATCCACGAGAGCGCGACCAACTCGGTCACGTGGCCGGCCATGCCCTGCTACAACAACCTGGTCATCTACGACCAGAGCAAGCGCTTCGGCCGCATGGACACGATCGTCCCCGAGCTGGCCGAGAAGTGGTCCTGGCAGGACAACTACCGGAACCTCGTCTTCTTTCTCAGGAAGGACGTCAAGTGGCACGACGGCCAGCCCTTCACCTCGAAGGACGTGAAGTTCACCTTCGACGTGGTGCGCGAGGCCGTCGACGCCCCCGCCAAGCTCCGCATCAACCCGCGAAAGGAGTGGTACGCGAACGTGGAGGCGATCGAGGCGCCCGACGCCTACACCGTCGTGTTCCGTCTCAAGCGCCCGCAGCCCTCGCTGGTGGCCATGCTCGCCTCCGGCTACTCGCCGGTGATCCCGGCGCACGTGCCGCTGGCCGAGCACCGCTCGCGCTGCATCGGCACCGGGCCGTTCAAGTTCAAGGAGTGGAAGCGGGGCCAGACGGTGGAGCTGGTGCGCAACCCGGACTATTTCGTGAAGGGCCGTCCGTACCTCGACGGCGTGCGCTACACCGTGATCGTCGAGCGCGGCACCCGGGTGGCCGCCCTGCAGGCTAACCAGATCGACGTGGCCTATCCCGGCGAGACCTCGCTGTCGATCGCCGAGCAGCTCAAGAGCGCGGTGCCGAGCATGGTCTTCACCGAGACCGCGACCAACGTGAGCGAGAACCTGCTCCTGAACACCAAGCGGGCGCCCTTCGACAACGTCAAGGTCCGCCGTGCGCTCAGCTACGCCGTCGATCGGCGCGCGTACACCCAGACCGTGCACCGCGGCGCCGCGGTGGTCGGCGCATCCCTGGCCCCGAAGCCGTGGGGCGTGTGGGGCCTGCTCGAGAAGGACCTGAACCAGCTTCCCGGCTACGGCGGATCGGCCGCGGGACGGGCCCAGGCCAAGAAGCTGCTCGCCGAGGCGGGCTTCGGGCCCGCCAACCCGCTCAAGGTCGACATCGTCACCCGCGCCATCGCGATCTACCTCGACTTCGCCGGCTTCGTGGTCAGCGACCTCAAGCAGGTCGGGGTGGAGGCGACCCTCAAGCAGGTCGACACCGCGCAGTGGCACCCGATGGTGACGCGCCGCGAGTTCCAGATGGGCGCCAACCTCACCGGGCTCGGGGTGGACGATCCGGACGCCAACTTCTACGAGAACTACGCGTGCGGGTCACCCCGCAACTACGGCGACTACTGCAGCGAGGAAGTGACGCGTCTGATCGAGCAGCAGTCGCAGGAGATCGACCAGACCAAGCGCCTCGCCCTGGTCTGGCAGATCCAGAAGAAGCTCGAGGACGACGCGGCCCGGCCCACCATGGGCTGGCGCACCGATCGCTTCGCGCACTATCCCTACGTGAAGAACTTGATCCTGAACCAGGTGACCTACAACTGCTGCCGGCTGCAAGAGGTGTGGCTCGACAAGTAGCCTGCGCCCGGGCGCGCGGCTGATGCGCCTCGTCTTCTGGAACATCCGGGCGGGGGGTGGATTCCGCGCCGCCGCGATCGCGCGCCAGCTCGGCGCGTGGGCCGCGGACGCGGTCGCGCTGTGCGAGTTCCGGGCCACTCCGCCCAGCCGCGACCTGGCGCGGGCCCTGGGCGCCCTCGGCCTGGCCTACCAGTGCACGACCGCGGATCCGGCG
Source organism: Nitrosotalea sp. (assembly GCA_035519555.1). GTDB lineage: Bacteria > Methylomirabilota > Methylomirabilia > Rokubacteriales > CSP1-6 > CAMLFJ01. The sequence continues at coordinate 15,000 of DATIWG010000067.1, forward strand.
CGGCCGTCCGTCAACGCGATCCTGCTCGCCTCCCGCTGGCCGCTGCGCCGCGTGCGCCTGGCCGGCGCCCCCGCCGAGCCGTGCCGCTGGCTGCTCGCCCGCGTCCACGCGCCCGCGCCGCTCACCGTCGGCGTGATGCACGTGCCGAACCGGGTGAGCGGTCACAAGTATCCCTACCTCGACGCGGTGCTCGCCACCGCGCGCCGGTCCTGGCCGGGGCCCGCGCTCTTCCTGGGTGACACCAACTCCGGGCGGATGGGCATCGACGAGCAGGTGCCGGCGTTCAACCGGGTGGAGGACGGCTGGATGCGCGGCCTCGACGAGGCCGGCTGGGCCGACGCGTTCCGGCATCTGCGGGGGACGGCGCGGGCCTACACGTGGTACTCGCCGAATGGGCGCAACGGCTTTCGGATCGACCAGGCCTTTCTCAACCGGGCGCTCCGGCCGCGGCTGCGCGGCTTTCGCTACGACTGGGGCCGGCGCGGGCCCGAGCGCCGCGCGGCCAGTGACCACGCGGCGATGGTGGTGGACCTCGCGAGCTGACCGCGCGGGCGCGCCCGGCTAGCGCGGGGCCCGGCCCGCCGGTGTCTGGTTCGCCGCCTGGCAGGCCCGCTTGAGCTCCGTCGTTCCGTTGAGCGCGCAGTCCAGCGCGAGGGTCTGGGCCTCCGCGGTCCGGCCCGCCTTGCGCAGCAGGCGGATCTTGTACGGCTTGAAGCGGGCCGCGCCCCCGAAGGTGGTGGTGGCCCGGTCCGTCCACTCGATCGCGAGCGGGATGTTGCCGGCCCGCTCGTACGCGAAGATCAGGTCCTCGTAGACCAGCGGCACCGGCTCGCTCGAGGCGACGGCACGGCGCAGGGCCTCGATCGCCTCGGACTGGCGCCCGAGCATCGCGGCCGCGTGGGCGAGCACCCAGTTGGGATAGGCGCCGGTGGCAGTCCGCCCGCTGGCCGCGGCCCGCGCCGCGGTGTAGGCCTCCTGGTTCTTGCCCTCATCGAGGAGACGCCGCGCCTGGAACGCGCGCTTGTAGTTGGCGAGGACCTGCGCGACCTCGGGCCGGGCGCGCACCGCCTTCCACGACGCGGTCTGAGGCTCCACCGGCGCTCGACTTCCGTAGTGGCGCTCGAAGTACTGCGCGGTGTCCTCGATGCGCTCCGAGGTCTTCGGGTGGTTCGTCGAGACGTTGTCGATGAGCCGCTGATACACGAGCCCCATCGCCTCGTTGACGTTCCGCTGCGAGGCCTGGTTGAGCCGCTCCGAGAAGGCGTCCTCGGACTCCTTGTTGGCCTTTTCCCAGGCCTGCAGCTTCTCGAGCATGCTGATCATCGCCGGGCCCGCCGAGTGACTCTCGACCAGGAGATCCACCCCCAGCAGGTCCGCCTCCCGCTCCTGCCCCCGGCTCCAGGCGGGCAGCACCAGCTTGTCGGTGGCGTCGGTCGCGAGCTGCACATTGGCCATGCTGCGCGAGTCGCTCTTGGAGATCGTGCGCTGGCCGGCAAGCGCGGTCTTGGCGCCGACCCCGAGCTCGTAGAGGGCCTGGCCCTTACGCTGCGCGTCGCCCAGCAGGTCCGAGGTGTGATGGGCGAGCAGCACGTGGGACAGCTCGTGAGCGAGGATGGCCGCGACCTCGTCGGTGCTCTCGAGCGACTCGAGCAGCCCCATGGCCACGTACACGTTGCCGTCGGGCGAGGAGAACGCCTCGAAGCCTCCGTTGGCGAGGATGATCACGCGACCCGGCACGCCGGTCTTGCCCGAAACGGTCAGCAGCCGGGCCCGGGTGTCGTTGAGGTACTGCTCGAGCGCGGCGGACCGGACGAAGCCGAGCGCGTCGCCCCGGTGCTGGGCCAGATCCTTCTCCTCGCCCACCGCCAGGCTCGAGGGCTGGTAGGCGCCCGCCTTCACGCCGGAGAGCAGGGTCGCGTTGGTTCCCTTGGGGGCCAGGAACGAGGGCGTCCACGACGCGGGCTTCGCGCCGTCGCCCCCGCTCGCGCAGCCAGCCACCAGCAGCAGCGCGAGCGCCCATCCCAGTCGGGTCACTTGTTGGTGCATCCTTCTCCCACCCCGCGCACCGCGCCGGTCTTGGGCGGGCGTCCGGCCACGCGGGTGTTGCACTCCTCGTCCTTGGCCACCGGGACCGCCCGGTCGGTCTCCACCGCGAAGGCCTTCACGCAGTAGTTGCCGTCGTCGAGCTTCACCCAGTAGTGCACCGCCGTGTTCGGATCCCGGGTGGCCCGCCACGGCTTCCGCTTCTCGAGGTCCTCGCGGGTGAAGGGCACGCCCTTCTCCATGTTGCAGTCCTTGTACAGCGTGACCTTGTTCATCCGGAGCCCGGTCACGTTGAACGCCTCCTGCGCCCACGCCGCTCCGCTCGCGGTCAGAAGCAGCGTGACCGTGATCGCCTCACGCCACCGCACGGGCCGTCCCCTCATGAGTCGTCTCCTCGTCGTCGCCTCGGAGCCACAGGGCGAAGATCCAGTCCATCAAGCTCAGCACGCCCGCGCTCACGCCCCAGTCGTGAGCCGCCGGTTGTTCCGCGCGGAGCCGGAAGTAGCTCCGCGCGGCCCCGTCCGCGTGCTTCATGAACTGCCGCGCCACCTCGAAGAAGGCCACGTAGGCCACGATGTTCCGCGGCCCCAGGTTGATCGGAGGCAGGAAGCTCACCACCGCGGCCCCGATGAGCAGCCCGGTGGTGGCCACGAACAACACGTCGCGCGCGACCAGCGCCTTGTACACGAAGTAGCCGGGCAGGACCACCAGCAGCAGCGCCGCCTCGATCCCGTACCGCGCGTCGACCCCGACGAACAGGAGCGCGGCCCCGGCCAGGATCACCGCGCCCAGGACACCCGACCACAGGAACTGCTTCGCGGTGGGCTTGCGCTCGGGATGGGTCGCGGCGAGGTGCAGGACCGCGACCACGCCGATCAGCAGCGGCACCAGGAGCAGGATCGCGAGGAGGCTCGTCCGGGTGAACGCGGTCAGGGCGACGCACGCCACCGCCACCCCGAGGGCGAGCCACTTCACGCGCGGGCTCACCGCGCCGAGGCGGCCGAGCAGTCGCCGGGCGATGGCGGGGGGCTTGTCGACCAGGAGCAGGAGCACGATCGTGAACAGGAGCAGCAACCCGTTGACCACCCGCGACAGCGAGAGCCCGTGCTGCTCGGCCCGCTTGTAGTCCTTTCCGAACGTGAGCAGGTTGTCGTAGGCCATCGCGTGGAGGTACACGCCGGGCAGGTCGTCGAACACCGGCGAGATCACCCGATCGCCCGCCATCTCGAAGCTGCCGCCGTAGAACACGGTGTTGCCCTTGATCACCGAGTCCTTGAGGCCCTGGTCGAAGCGGCCGAGCAGGTGCAGCACCGAGATCGTGTTCGTGTGCGGGCACTTGCGCTTCGAGGCGAGCGGATTCTCCTTCAGCATCTGGCGCAGGTGCACGAAGGCTCCGTCGCTCGTGCAGTTCATCCACGACTCGTTCAGAGTCGACACCCGATTGCCCCAGATGATCTCCATTTGCTGCGCGTCGCGGCGCGTGAGGCCGATCACCGGGGCGGCCATCTCGAACGCGGGCGTCCACAGCAGCTCGGGTGGCGCGCACGAGCCATCCGTCTCCCTGCACGCCCGGTATGTCAGCACCCCGCTCGCCCCCGTCTCCGCGTCCATCTGCACGTTCACCGGCTTGAAGCAGGTCCGGTCCAGCCCGTCCCGTAGTCCGTCCTTCACCCCCGCCGCCCCCGGTAGCGGCGAGGCCGCGAGGTAGACCGGGATGTTGGCGGCCTTCAGCGTGCAGATCGCGTCGTTCAGCGGGCCGATGTCCTGCCCCGGACGCTTGTCGATGAATGCGAAGTCCACGAACACGGCGCGGGGCTCGTAGAGCGAGAGGGCCTCGAGGACCTCGGCGTGCCGCGCGTACGAGATCGGATACGACTCCTTGAGGGTGGCCAGGTTCTCCTCGCGGAAGAGCACCACGAGGGTGCGGTCCTGACCGGTCGGATCGTAAGTGTACTTCACGATCGCGTTCACGATAGCCTGCGACCACGGCGTGAGATGCATCGAGATGCCGTGGAAGTTGAAGAGGAGCGCGCCGAGCATGGCGAGGAACGTGAACTGCACGAGCGTCCGGAAGGAAGGACTCGGCCCCTGGCCCACCGTGATGGAGCCCTCCACCATCGAGCCGTCCTCGGCCAAAGGCCTGCTCAAGCGACCTCCCTCGGAAAAGGTCCCAACAGTCTAAGCTTATTTCGAACGCCGTCAAGCCTGGGCGCGCGGCTTGCGGGCCCACAATCAATGTGTTACACGAATGGGCCACCACCGTGAACACCGCTCGTGCCTGGAGATCGCGCATGAGAACTCCGCCGTCGAATCGTCGCGCGCTTGCCGCGCTCGCCTGCCTGGCCGCCGCCCATCTGGGAGGCTGCGTGACGCAGGACTACATCCGCGGGGCCGGCCAGAGCGCGGCCAGCGGCGCGATGCAGGGTGTGAGCGAGGGCATTCCCTCCATCCAGGAGCCGCTGCGGCAGACCCTGCACGGGGCGCTCGTCGACGACCCGACCCTGCGCGACGCCGCGCGAGAGATGACCCAGTCGGCCTTGCAAGTTCTGCAGGCGCGCCTCGGATCGCCAGAGATGCGCCAGCAGGTCGACGCCCTCGTGGCCCAGGCCATGACGAGCCTCGGCCGCGATGGCGACGAGGCGGTGCGGACTCTGGTGAAGGCCGCGGGCGGTCAGCTCGAGGCCGAGCTGCGTCGGGCCTTGACCCAGAGCATTCTCACCACTACCACCACCCTGCGCGACTCGCTGGAGCGCGACGTGACCCCGGCCACCCAGCGCCTGGCCAAGCGGATGGCCGACCAGCTCATCGTCTCGCTCGTCGAGGGCCTCGAGGGCCCCCTGCAGGACCGGCTCCAGATCGCCGGGCGCAACATGGTGCAAGCGATGATCAAGGGCGCGGCCGAGGGCGCGGACGATCCGATCAACCAGGCCGGCTTCGGCGGCCTCACCAACCACGTGATGCTCCAGGCCGTACGCGGGGCCAGGCAGGGGATGACCGAGGGTCTGCCCGACCGGACGCAGGTCGCCCTCATCTCGGCGGTGATCCTGCTGGGCGCGCTGGTGCTCGGGAGCGGGGCCGGGCTCGGGTACTTCTGGTGGCGGTATCAGCAGAGCGCGAAGACGCTCGCGATCGTCGCAGAGAGCATCAACCACCATCAGTCGGGGGCCCTCAAGGAGACGATCAAGAAGAGCGCGCACGACAACTACGTAGGCCCGTGGTTCAGCAGCTTCCTGAAGCGCCGCGGCCTGTGAGACGCCGGGGTCACGCCTCAGCGGCCGGCGGTCAGCGCGGGCGCGACCTCGCCCAGGAAGCGCTTGAGCTGGCCGCGCTGGTCCCAGGAGGTGAGCCGGAGGGAGATGTGGCCGAGGCCGGCGGCCGCGTACTCGCGCAGCTCGGCGATGCACTGGGCCGGGCTGCCCGCCACCGTCCATCCCTCCACGAAGGCGGGCGAGAACTTGCTGGTGTAGTAGGTGTCGAGGAAGGTCTTGCTTTCCTCGAGCGCCTGCTGTCGGTCCTCGTTGATGTTGATGTTGTGGTAGAGCGCGCTCTGGAGCGTATCCGGGTTGCGGCCTTCCTCCTTCGCCATCCGTACGATGCGCGCCCACTGCTCCCGGAACTGCGGCGGGCTCACCTTGTTGGTCATCCAGCCGTCGGCGTAGCGGGCCACCCGCCGGAACCCGCGCTCCACCGCCGCATCCGAGGCGCTCGCCCCGCCCTTCCAGGTGAGCCCGGTCGGGTTGCTCGCGATCCAGATCGGGCAGGGCTGCTGGGTCGGGCGCGGCTCGATCTTCACGCCCTCGAACTGGTAGAACTCGCCCTGGTGGGCGACCTTGTCACCGCTCCAGACCTTCCGGAGGATCTGGATGCCTTCCTCCAGGCGCCCGACGCGCTCGCTCGAGCGGATCCCCATCACCTTGTGCTCGAGCGCCTGCGCCGCGCTCTGCTCGTCGGGCCCGCCCAGGCACACCGCGAGGAGCGAGCGCCCGCCCGAGAGCACGTCGAGGCTCGCCCACTGCTGGGCGAACAGCAGCGGGTGACGGTGCACGAAGGTCGCGAGGCACCCTACCCCGAGCCGGAGCCGCGACGTCGCGCCGGCCAGCGCGGAGAGCAGCGCGACCGCCTCGAGTCGGGGCTTGGCCAGCAGGCTGTCGCCGACCCACAGCGCGTCGAACGCGCCGGACGCTTCCGCCTGCTGGGACAGCTCGATCAGGTCGCGTGCCTGTATCGCGCCGAGAACGACCGCTCGATTCGCCAGGATCAGCCCGAAGGACGCACGTGCCATGGTGGTCTCCCGGCAGCACATTATGGGGCGCCGGGAAGCACGTCAAGGGCGTAGCGCCAGGACACGAGGCGGGCAGTTCCTACCGAGCCCGGCGGCGCCCGCGCGCGGTCGCGCGGGCCTGACGCGACAGCTCGCGATGCGACGCGGCCGACCTCCCCTCTTGGCGGAGCGCCTGCAGCGTGGCGCGTGACCGCCGCGCTGAGGGCCGCCGGGCCCCGGCCCCGCGCCGCCCGGCGCGGGTGTCGCGCGCGGCCTGACGCCGCGTCCGTGACGAGGCTCCTCGGCCCGGGGCCGGGAGCTTCACCCCGGCCTTGCGCGCCTTGGACAGCGCGATCGCGATGGCCTGCTTCGTCGACCGAGCCCCGTGCTTGCGCTCGCGGATATGCTCCATCTCCTCGCGCACGAACTCCCCCGCTTGCGTGCTCGGCGCCTTGCCCTCCCGCGCATCTCGGCGGGCCCGCTGGATCGTCTTCCTCTCTGCCATGGCGCCCTGACCTCCTTCCCTTCGCGCGCGGAGCGTGCCACCGTAGCGTTCGTCTCGCCGGGCCGGATTTCGCCTCGCGTCGATGCGGGACGGCGGTCGCGCCGGGCGCTTCCTAGACGGTAAGAGCATACCGGATGGCGGATTGACCTGCCGCGCGCTCCTCGGGTACGGTCTCCGGGGAGGAGACGACCGATGAGTAGCCGCACGTTCCACGGGGTCATCCCCGCCATGGCCATACCGTTCCGGGACGACTACAAGGTCGACGAGGACGGCCTCGCCCGCTTCTCGCGCTGGCTGGCCGGCCGCCCGGGCGTGACCGCGCTGATGACCAACGGCCACACCGGCGAGGTCGGCTCGCTGCTGCCCGAGGAGCGCGCGCAGGTCACCCGCGTCGTGGCCGATGCGGTCGCGGGACGGGTCCGCGTCATCTCCGCGGTCTGCTCGGAAGGGACGTTCGAGGCCGTCGAGCACGCCCGCGCCGCCGCGCAGGCGGGGGCCGACACGATCGACGTGATGCCGTGCCACATGTGGCTACGCTTCGGCGTGAAGGAGGATGCGGTCTACGAATACGTGCGGGCCATCGGGGCGGAGAGCGGGCTCGACATCATCGTGCACGTCTATCCCGCCAACACCAAGGTCGCCTACTCGACGCGGCTCATGACCCGGCTCGCGAGCCTGCCCCAGGTGAAAGGCTTCAAGATGGGCGAGCGCGATCTGGGCAAGTACGAGCGGGACATCCGCGCCCTCCGCGCGGAGGCCCCGCACGTGTCCTTGCTCAACTGCATGGACGAGTATCTCTTCCCCACGTTCGTGCACCGCATGGACGGCACGCTGGTGGGCTGCGCGAGCCTGATCCCGGAGCTCACCTACGAGCTGATGGCCGCGATGCAGGCCGACGATCTCACCCGCGCGCGCGCGATCAACGACCGGATCTGGCCGGTGAAGGAAGCGGTCTACGGCGCCGGCGAGCCCTCGGGCGACGCCCACGCGCGGATGAAGGAGGGCCTGGCCCTGCGCGGCCTCTTCCGGAGCGCGCTCGTGCGGCCGCCGGTCCTCCCGCCGTCGGCGGCGGAGGTGGCGGCCATGACGGCCGCACTCGAGGCGAGCGGGGTGCCCCGCGTCGATCTCGTCTGACCTGGTTCCTGCTCTCGCTCGGGGCGGCCCTCACCCAGGCCGTGCAGTTCGCGGTCGTCAAGGGTCGGGCGCGGGAGATCCCGCCGCTCGTCATCGTCGCCTGGACCCAGGCCGTGGCGGGGACCACGTGGGCGCTCTACTTCCTCGTCTCCGGGCATTCCTTCGTGGAACCGGGCGGGACCTGGCCGGCGATCATCGCCTCGTGGTTCCTCGTGCTCGGCATGAGCGGGCTGATCGCGCGGGCCAGCGCGCGCGGCGACATCTCGATCGTCGGCCCGATCCTGGCGCTGAGCCCGCTCTTCACGATCCTGCCGGACGCGGCGCTCTCGGGCGGGCTGCCGAGCGTGCTCGGCTGGATCGGCCTCGGGCTCTCGCTCGCAGGCACCATGAGCCTCTCGGGCGGCGGCGTCGGCCGCCTGGGTCGACTGCGCGCTCTGTTCGCGCGGAGCGACGCGCTCGACGCTCTGGGTGCCGCGTTCCTCCTGGGGTTCCTCGCCGCGGTGGATCGCTACGGCGCGCGCACGATCGGCCCGCCCAGCTATCTCGTGTGCGCGCACAGCGGCGCCGCGTTGGTCGCGATGGTGGTGGCGCTGGCGACCACACCGCGCGGCTTCGCCGAGAGCTTCGCCCCGTGCAACCTCGTGACGGTGGTAGGCCACGGCCTGCTCGGTGTCACCGGCACCGGCATGCAGACCTCCGCGCTCACCATGGCGCCCGCGGCCTACGTCAACGCGATCCGCCGCATGTCTGCGGTGCTGGCGGTCCTGCTCGGCCGCGCCCTCTTCGGTGAGCCCGACCTCGCCCGCCGCCTCACCGCCGCCCTCCTCGCCTGCGCCGGCGCCGCCTGCCTCCTCCTCGCCTAGGACGGGGTCAGATCTTACATTCCGACATTTTCCAGGGAGGGAGGTGAGTCGCCGCGCGCCTAAAAATGTCGGAATGTAAGACCTGACCCCCTAATAGAGGTGACAGGCTACGAGGCGGTTGGCGTGGGGGCGTAGGGGCGGCTCCTCGGTGGCGCAGCGGGGCATGACGTGTGGGCAGCGGGTGTGGAAGCGGCAGCCCGCGGGCGGGCTGAGCGGGCTGGGCACCTCACCGGAGAGCACGATCTCCTCGCGGCTCGCATCGAAGTCGATCGGCAGGGCGGCGGAGAAGAGCGCCTGCGTGTACGGGTGCCGCGGCTCGAGCGCCACCGCGTCCGCGGAGCCCCACTCCACGATCTGCCCGAGATACATGACCGCGATCGTGTGGCTCATGTGGGCGATCGCGGCCAGGTCGTGCGCGATGAAGAGGTAGGACACACCGAGCCGCTTCTGCAAGTCCCGGAGCAGGTTCAAGATCTGCGCGCGGATCGACACGTCGAGGGCGGAGACGGGCTCGTCGAGCACCACGAGGCGCGGCGACAGTGCGAGCGCCCGCGCGATGGCCACCCGCTGCCGCTGGCCGCCGGAGAACTCGTGCGGAAACAACTCGGCCGCGCGCGGGGGCAGACTCACCAACTCCAGCAGCTCGAGCACGCGCCGCCGCCGAGCCGCCCGATCCATCCGCTCGTTGATCACGAGAGGCTCCGCGATGATCGAGCCTACCCGCATGCGCGGATCGAGCGAGGCATACGGATCCTGGAACACCGCCTGAACTGATCGTCGGTAGCGTCGTAGCGCAGCCCGATCGAGGGTCAGCACGTCCTCACCCTGGAAGCGGATCGCTCCCGATGTCGGCCGCTCGAGGCCGAGCACCAGCTTCGACGTCGTGGTCTTGCCGCATCCCGATTCGCCGACCAGGCCAAGCGTGGCTCCCACCTCGATCGTGAACGAGATCGAGTCCACTGCACGCACCAGGCCGATGGCCCGCCCCAGGAGCCCGCGCCGCACCGGGAAGTGCTTGGTGAGCGCCTCGACTTCGAGCAGCGCGCTCACGCCGGCGCCCCGCTCGACGCGGTGCCGGACGCGGGCATCTCGAGCCAGCAGCGCGTCCAGTGGCCGGGCTCGACCGCGATCTCGGGAGGCGCCTCCGCGCGGCAGCGGTCCATCACCGATGGGCAGCGCGCCGCGAAGGCGCACCCGCGGGGCAGCCGCGCCAGATCCGGCGGCTGGCCCTCGATCGCGGTGAGCCGCTCACTGCGCGTCCCCAGCCGCGGGATGGACTCGAGCAGCGCGCGGGTGTATGGGTGCGCGGGCCGCGTGAGAAGGCGCCGCACCGGCCCTGTCTCGACGATGCGCCCGGCGTACATCACGGCGACGCGGTCGCACATCTTGGCCACGATGCCCAGGTTGTGGGTGACGAAGATCAGGGCGAAGCGATGCCGCTCCTGCAGCTCCGTGAGCAGACCCAGGTACTGCGACTGGATCGTCAGATCGAGGCTGGTGGTGGGCTCGTCGGCGATCAGCAGGCGGGGCGGCGCCGCGATGGCCATCGCCCCCACCACCCGCTGGCGCATGCCGCCCGAGAGCTGGTGTGGGAACGAACGCAGTCGCTGGGCCGGCGACGGGATGCGCACCGCCGCGAGCAACTCCGCCGCCCGCGCGGTCAGCGCCCGCCCCCGGAGGCCGTGATAGAGCGCGACCGGCTCGCGCATCTGCATGCCGATCGAGAACACCGGGTTGAGCGAGCTCATCGGGTCCTGCAGGATCATCGCGATCCGGCGGCCACGGATCTTCTGCATCTCGGCTTCGGTCTTCGCCAGGAGGTCCTCGCCGTCCAGCAGCACCTGGCCACCGAGGGCGCGCGCGGCCGACCGCGGCACGAGCCGCACCAGGCTGAGGCAGGTCATGCTCTTACCGGATCCGGACTCGCCGACGAGGCCGAGCGTCTCCCCCTCGCCTAGCGCGAACGACACTCCGTCGACCGCCTTCACGGTGCCCCAGCGGGTGACCAGGTGGGTCCGGAGGTCGCGAACGTCGACGACGAGAGGCGGCACGGAGGGGCGTGGTCTCAGAGCTGGCGGAGCTTGGGGTCGAAGGTGTCGCGCAGCCAGTCGCCCAGCAGGTTGAAGGCCAGGACCACGAGCAGGATCGCGAGCCCCGGGAACAGCGAGACCCACCACGCACTGGTGACCACGTCCCGCCCCTCCGCGATCATGGAGCCCCAGGCCGGGGTGGGCGGCGGGATGCCGGCGCCGAGGAAGGACAGCGAGGCCTCCACGATGATGACGTAGCCGATCTGCAGGGTCACCAGCACGAGCAGGGTGCCGAGCGTGTTCGGCAGGAGGTGCCGCGTGATGATCCGCCACGCCCCGGCCCCCGCAATGCGGGCCTGGGCCACGAAGTCGAGCTGCATCAGGGTGAGCACCTGCCCGCGAACCACGCGCGCGTAGCGAGCCCAGAGGACGACCGCGATCGCCACCACCACGTTGGTGAAGCTGGGGCCCGCGGTCACCGCGAGGATCAGGGCGAGCAGGATGACTGGGAACGACATGGTGGCGTCGGTGATGCGCATGAGCACGGCGTCCACCCGGCCACCGTAGTAACCCGCGGCGAGACCCACCGCGGCCCCGAAGGCGCTGGCCAGCAGCACGGTGACCACGCCCGCCGCGAGCGACACCCGCGAGCCCCACACGATGCGCGAGAGCAGATCGCGTCCGAGGCGGTCGGTGCCGAGCGGATGCGTCCAGCTCCCGGCCTCCTCCCAGCCCGGCGGCTTGAAGCGCCTGCGGAGGGACTGCTCGTGCGGGTCGGGCAGGCCCAGGAGCGGCGCCACCACCGCCAGGGCCAGGAAGATCGCGATGACGCTCAGCGGAAAGACGGGCAGCCGCCACGCGCGCGAGGTCCGGACCGCAACCATGTCCGGCTCGGGCCCCGCGAGGGCCGTGGGCTCAGCGGGCATAGCGGATGCGGGGGTCGATCATCGCGTAGAGGCAGTCCACGCAGAGGTTCACGACCGCCACGATGGCCGCGGTGGTCAGCACCACCGCCTGGATGACCGGGAAGTCGCGCGAGCTGATGCCCTCGTAGGCGAGCCGACCGAGGCCGGGCCACGCGAACACGGTCTCGACCACGATCGCGGTGGTCACCAGGATCGCGAAGTAAATGCCGGCGAAGGTGACCACCGGAATCAGGGCGTTCCGTAGCGCGTGCATCCAGATGACCCGGCGCTCGTCCACCCCCTTCACCCGCGCGAGCTTCACGTACTCCGAGTCGAGCACCTCGAGCATCCCGGACCGGAGCAGGCGCATGAGGCCGGCCACCACGAACCAGCCCAGCGTGAAGCCGGGCAGGATGTAGCTCGTGAAGCCGCCGATCCCGCCCGCGGGCAGCCACTGCCACCGACCCGCCACGAACTCCACGAGCAGGATGGCCACCCAGAAGGTGGGGAGCGACTGGCCAAGCACGGAGACGATCTGCGCGGTCCGATCGAGCGCGGTGCCCTTCTTCACCGCGGCCATGATGCCGAGCGGGAACGCCATCGCGAGCGAGACGCCCATCGCGAACGCGGCCAGCTTCAGCGAGTTCGGCAGGCGCTCGCCGATCAGCTCGCCTACGGGACGGCGCGCACGCAGAGAGGTGCCGAAGTCGCCGGTGACCGCGCGACCCACGAACGAGAGGTACTGCTCGACGTACGGTCGGTCGAGGCCCAGGTAGCGCCGAGCGTTGTCGAAGTCTTCCTGGGAGGCCGACATCGGGAGGATCAGATAGAGGGGATCGCCGGTGGCCCGGGCGAGGGCGAACACGACGACCGAGATGATGACCAGCGCGACCAGGGACTGGAGCAGGCGAGCGGCGATGAAACGGAGCATCTCGCGCCTAGGAGCTCAGCGTGCCGTCGGGCCCGGAGAGCGGTGTCTAGCTATTTGCCCGAGGCCAGCACGTCAAAGAACAGGTCGTACATGACGCTGCCCACGTTCCACGTGCCGAGCGTCTTGGACGTCGCGTACGGCGAGTGCAGGTACACGACCGGCACGCCCAGGTGCTCGCTGCGGAGACGGCCGTAGACGCCGCGCATCAGCGCGTTGATCTTCTCCTTGTCCGTCTGACGCATCACCTGCGCGAGCATCCCGTCGATCTCGGCGTCGTTGACGGTGTCAGAGGGCTTGGACGCGCTGTAGGCCTGCTTCTCGAGCAAGGCGTAGGCGCCGATCCAGTCCCGGTTGGCGATGTTGAAGTAGCCAACCATGCCGGGGGTGCTGCGGTCGAACCACGCCTTCCGGAAGGCCGGGTAGTCGACCGGGATCAGCCGGGTCTTGATCCCGAGCTTCTCCCAGTAGCCGGCCACCGCCTCCGCGAGTGTCTTGCCCTCGGGGAGGCCGGGCAGCTGGTACGCGTAGATGTCCAGGTTGAATCCGGAGCCGACTCCTGCATCGGCCAGCAGCTTCTTGGCCCGCCCCGGGTCGTAGGGGTAGAGCATGTCGGGCGTCTGCTTGAAGCCCACGTCCTTGAACGACCACGAGAGCCCGAGCGGGATGGCGGCCGGCTCGGCCTTGCCGCCGAAGATCGACTGCGCGATCTCCGCGCGGTCCAGCGCCAGGTTGAGCGCCTCCCGGACCCGCTTGTCCTTCGTCGGCCCCACCCGCCCGTCCGGCCCCAGGATCCACCACATGGTGAGGATGGCTTCCTCACGGCGGTAGTGGAGCGGGAAGCCTTCCTTCTCCAGCTCCTTGACCCGCTCGCGGCTCACGTCGGCCACGTCGACCTCGCCGCGACGCAGGAGCGCGATGCGGGTGGCCTCCTCGGGCACGAGCCGGAACATCATCGTCTTGTACTTGGGCGTGCCGATGCGCCAGTGGCTGTCGACCGCGGCCAGCTTGATGTGCGAGCCGGTGACCTGCTCGACGAACTTGTACGGGCCGCTCCCGATGGGCTTGCGGGCGAACACGTCGTCGCCGACGGACTCGATGTACTTCTTGGGTGTGATCATGCCCTCGGTGGAGAGCGAGCGCGAGAGGTACGTCGGGATGATGAGGGTGGGCTCCTTGGTGACGATGACGACCCGATCGGGGGCGGGAGTCTCGATGTCCTGGATCAGCGTCCGCAGGGGGCCCGCGTAGCCGGTGGTGGAGCGCTTGCCGATGTTGCGCGTGATACTGAACTTCACGTCCTCGGAGGTGACCTCGTCACCGTTGTGGAACTTGACGCCCTTCCGCAGATAGAAAGTCCACCGTTTGAAGTCCGGTGAGTTCTCCCAGCGCGTGGCCAGTCCGCCGTCGCGGGAGGGCTGTCCATCCGGGGTCGTGCCCACCAGGTAGTCGAACATCATCGAGAGGTAGTACTTCACCAGGTGGCCGCCGAGGGGGGGATCGAGCACCTCGGTGGAGAAGCTCGAGAGGGCCACCGTGAGCTCGGTCTTGGGCTGGGCCGAGCCGGGACCGGCCAGGACGAGCCCCACCAAAGCCAGGATCAGCAGGAACACGGAGGCCAACGCGCTCACGCGCTTCATAGATCGCTCCTCGGTTGTCGGCAGTTGGATGATGCGACTCTCGCCGCCCGGACTGTAGCCCGGAAGAGGCCCGGACGGCAAGCCCGGCCGCTCAGGCCCGGGGGTCGGTGTCGCTGGACTTGCGCAGGTCGAGGACGGCGGGCAACTGGGGCGACTGGCGGGACAGCTCGAGCCGGGTGATGCGGGACATGTTGCGGACGATGTCGCGGATCTGCTCGCCCGCGCGGACCGCGCGCTCGACGTAACCGGCGGCGCCCTCGGGCACCTGCCCCCGGGCGGTCATGAGCTGCAGGCTCGCGATGATCACGGTGAGCGGGTTGTTGATCTCGTGCGCGGTGGCGAGCGCAAGCTGGGCGACCGAGCGGAGCGCTTCCGCCTCCCCCGCCCGCGCGTCCGACCGCTTGATGTCGGTGATGTCGTGGGCGTGGCCGAGCACGTAGGCCTCGCCTCCCGGGTCCTGGCACCGCACGTTGCTGTAGGTCCAGATGCGTTCCTCGCCGGCCCGCGTGACCACCAGCATGAGACCCTCGTCGCCGGCCTCGTGGCCGATGCGGTCGAGGTACTGGTCGAACATGGGTCGGACCGAGGGGGCCAGCAGATCGGCGAGGTTCCGGCCGATCAGCTCCTCGGGGACGTACCCGAGCCGGTCCGCCGCCGCGCGGTTGACCGAGAGGAGAGTGCCGGCCAGGTCGTGGGTGCAGATGAGCCCGCGGCCGGACTCCACCAGCTCGCGGTACCGCTGCTGCGACGGCTCGACGCCGCGGGACACGGCGTTCTCGCTAGGCGGGCGAGAAAGCCCGTTGCACCGCCCCGAGCAGGTCGGCGATCGTGAACGGCTTGGCCACCACCTGGACCCCGCTGTGGCGGAGGAACTCGTCGTACTCCTCGGCTTCGGCGTAGCCGGTCACGAAAACGAGCCGCCCATGCGCGGCGGGCCAGCGCCGCTCGACCTCCTCGTAGAGACCGCGCCCGTCCAGCTTCGGCATCGCGAGATCGCTGACGATGGCCGCGTACACGTGCTCGGCCAGGAGTCGCAGCGCGTCGGTGCCGTCGACCGCGGTGTCGACGTGCTCCCACTCCTCTCTCAGGATCTCCGCTTCCAGCTCGCGAACGTTCGTCTCGTCCTCGACCACCAAGATGCGCGCGTCGGGCACCGGATTCTCTCCTCTCACGGGTGAGCGATTGGCCGGCCACGGGGTCGGCGGGCCTGTCTGGTGCAAGAACTGCACCACCGAGACGTCCAGCGAAATCAGAGCGTTACTGGAGGGGAAATACACCGGAACTGATGGGAAATGTCAGCGGCCGCGCTTTTTGGCTACCGAGCGGGTCTCGGCTTTCTTCGCCATCGCGCTCTCTTGCTCCCCGGGCCGGGCCTCAGATCATCGGCCAGCGCGAGCGCGGGAAGCGGATACCGGTGCGCTCCTGCAGCCGCTCGCCGATCTCCTGGACCTTCGCGAAGAGCCGCGGCTCGTCCACGAACGTCTGGCGGTAGGCGTCCACCACCACCCGGCCGTCGATCACCACCGTGTGGACGCTCCGGCCGTCGGCGTTGTAGACGAGGTTGTTGAGAGGGTTCCAGATCGCCTGCCACTCCGGCCGCAGCGTGTCGAAGCACGCCAGGTCCGCCTTCTTGCCGATCTCGATCGAGCCGAGCTCGGCGCCGAGCCCCATCGCCTCCGCGCCGTGCCGGGTTGCCATCTCGAGCGCGGCTTCCGCCGGGACTTGCCGGGTGTCCTGGCGCGCGTCCTTGTACTGGATGGCGGCCATGTTCATGGTGCGCACCATGTCGAGGTGATTCGAGTTGTTTGGCGAGTCGCAGCCGAGCGCGATCTTCACCCCGCGGGCGAGGAACTCGGGCATGCGACCGTGCTCCGGCACACCCCGGCCGCCCTTGGCCGCGGTCACCGGGCACATCGCGATCGCGCTGCCGCTGCGGGCGATCGAGTCGATCTCCGCCTCGTCCAGACCCAGGCAGTGGGCGAGCAAGACGTTCGGACCCATCACGCCGATCGACTCGAGGTACGCGGTCGGGGTGTAGCCGTGCCGGGCGATCGAGTCCTGCCGCGCCTTGTTGCCACTGTTGTGGTGCAGCGTGAGCCCGGTGTGGTGCTCGTCGACGACTCGCTTGAGTGTTTCCAGGAGGCCCGCGCTGCACGTTTCGTAGGAGAACGGCATCGCCCACGCCCGGATCCGCCCCCCGAGCCGCCCATTCCACTTGGTGATGAACGAGGTGGTGCGGGCCACCGCCTCCCGCGCTTCGTAGAGCGGCAGGGTGAACGGCGCCGGCTGATCCGTCACGCACTCGCCGAGGATGACGCGGATGCCCGAGTCCTCGTAGGCCTGCAGGCACGCGTCCGGGAACTTCGTGCTGCCGGGGTCGAGGAAGCACACGGTGCCATTCTTGACGAGCTCCACCAGCCCCAGCAGGGTGGCGTGGTACTCCTCGTCCTCGGTCATCGCGGATTGCAGATTGAACACGTGCACGAGCGGGCTCGCCTGCTCGTCCGGAAAGACGCCGCGCACCGGGTGCGCGTAGCTGATGTGCATGTGGCCGTTGAAGAAGCCGGGTGTGATGAGGAGATGTCGCCCGTCGATCACGCGGTCGGCCCGCTCGGCGACCAACTCGGCGGCCTTCCCGACCCGGCGGATCCGTCCCTCCTCGACGAGGATGGCGCCGTCCTGGATGATCCGCCGCTGGCGGTCGAGAGTCAGGATGTAGCGGGCGTGATCGATCTTGAGCGTTGGCGCTGGCATGACGGGCCGCCTCCCTGAGGACACCGATTGTTGAACCGCCCGGAGTCTACGCCGCCCCCCCGCGTCTTGTCCATGCCGGGTGTCGTAATGTAAGACCTGACCCCGAGCGATGACGCCCGTCCATCTCGTGCTGGCCACTCTCGTGGCCGTGATCTGGGGCCTGGCCTTCGTGGCCACGCGACTCGCCCTCGACGACTTCTCACCGCCCGCACTCACCGCGCTGCGCTTCCTCATCGCCGCGCTGCCCGCCGCGCTCCTGCCCCCGCCCCGCATCGCCGTTCGCGCCCTCGTTCTTGTCGGTCTGACCCTCTTCACCGGCCAGTTCCTGTTCCAGTTCTTCGGCATCGCGGCGGGCACGCCGCCCGGACTGGCGTCGATCGTCGTCCAGACGCAGGCGCTGTTCACGATCCTGTTCTCGGCCCTGGCCCTCGGCGAGCACCCGACCCGCCCGCAGTGGATCGGCAGCGCGCTGGCCTTCGCGGGCCTCGCCCTCATCGGCGCCACCGTGGGCGGCGACCTGACCGCGGCCGGGCTCTGCCTGACCGGGATGTCGGCGGTCAGCTGGGCCATCGGCAATGTGCTGGTCAAGCGGCTTCCGCCCGTCGACACGCTCGGCCTGATGGTCTGGCTGAGCCTGGTGCCGCCGGTGCCGTCGCTCCTGCTCGCGGCGCTGGTCGACGGCCCCGCCGCGCTCGGGCGAGCAGTCCCGGCCGCGTCGTGGCTCGGCCTCGGCGCGGCGCTATACCTGGGCCTGATCGCGACGACCGTCGCGTACGCCGTCTGGGGCCGACTGCTGCGCCACTACCCCGCAGCCACCGTCGCCCCGTTCGCGCTCCTGGTTCCCTTCGTCGCGGCCGGCGCCTCCTCGCTCGTGTTCGGCGAGCGCTTCGGCTCGGTCCGGCTCGCCGGCATGGCGCTGGTGCTCCTGGGCCTCACGGTGATCGTCACGCGTGGCGGCGTCCCGGCGAACGAGAGGAGCACGAGTACTGTGAGCAAGCCGACCATCGAGTAGGGCTTACCGAGGGAACACTTCTGACGGGTTGCCCCTACCGTCGGATCACGTCGTCATGACGAGGTCCGCCGGGGCTTACCCGGAAAACTTCGGCATGACCTCCTTGGCGAACCAGCGCAGCTGCTCGAGCATGACGGCCTTGGGAGTCCCCATGCTGATGCTCATGTTCACGTGCTGCAAGCCCGGGAACCGCGACCCGAGGTCCTTGAGGTAAGCGACGAGGCCCTCGGGCGGCCCCGCGAACCAGGCGCCGGTCTTGGTGTAGTGCTCCACGCTCGGCACGCCGGCCGCGCCCCAGCCGCCCCGCCGCGACGCCGCCTCGATCTGGCCGGGCGTGATGCCCGGCACGAACCCGAGCGGTGCGAACATCTTCACGTGCTCCTCGTAGTAGGGCGTGATCTCGCGGATCGCCTTCTCGCGCGTCTCGGCCAGGTGGAAGAAGATGCCGAGGCACAGGTCCTCGCCGAGGGCGAGATCCCGCCCGGCGCGCGCGGCCGCCTCCCGGTAGCCGTGGACCGGCCCCTCGGCCATGGTGGCCGCACCGCCCCCGATCACGCCCTTGATGCGGTGGCGCACCATGAAGTCGAGCGCGCGCGGCTTCGCGCTCACGATGGGCTGCCAGATCTCCACCGGCCGGTGGATCGGCCGCGGCACCAGCGTGATCTCCCGCAGCTCGTAGCCGCGGTAGGGCACCGCGGGCGGCAGGATGTAGTGCTTGCCCTGGTGCGAGAACGATTCCTGGTCGAAGGCCTTGAGGATGATCTCCACCTGCTCCTCGAAGAGCTCGCGATTGGCCTCTCCGTCGAGGATCGGCGCCCCGAAGGTCTCGACCTCCCGACTGTGGTATCCACGGCCGACGCCGAAGATCGTGCGGCCCCGGGTCAGGATGTCGGCGGTGGCGAAGTCCTCGGCCAGGCGCAGCGGGTGCCACATGGGCGCGATGTTGAACCCGCAGCCGATCTTGATCCGCGGGGTGACGTGGGCCAGGTGCACCGCGACCATCAGGACATTGGGCAGGCACTCGTAACCCTCGTGCTGGAAGTGGTGCTCGGCCAGCCAGATCGCGTGATAGCCGCACTCGTCCATCAGCCGCGCCACGTCGTCGGTCTTCTGGAACACCGTGGCCAGGTGCTCGTTCGAGTAGCGCCGCTCGTTGGCCGGGGTGGCCATCTGGCCCATGTCGGGCAGGTCCACGTGGCCGGGATAGACGGTGGCGAACTTGGTGATCATGACGGGACCTTTCTCGGAGCGACCGGACCCGGCCGGTGGCCGAGGAGAGCGGAGATGTCTCGCGCGGTGGCCTTCACCTCCGCGGCAAGGGCCTTTATCCGGGGATGGACGCGATCGGTGGGGCCGCCGATGGCGCAGGCGCCCGCCACCTGGCCGTCGCGATCGAAGATCGGGGCCGCGATGCCCGCCGCCCCCACCGCCAGCTCGTCGAGGTTGAAGCAGACGCCGGTCTGGCGCACCTCGTCGAGCGCGGCGCGCAGGGCGGCCGGGCTCGTGACGGTACGGTCGGTGTAACGCTTGAGCGTCAGGGCGCGGAGGATCGTGTCCCGCTGTGGCGGCGGGAGGAACGCGAGGATGACCTTGCCGCTCGACGTCGCGTGCAGCGGGCGCCGGTCGCCGACGCCGCCCGCGTAGCGGATGACCTGGTCGCTGTCGACCTTGTCAACGAAGACCACCGCGAGCCCGTCGGCGCTGAGGGTCCCGAGAAAGACGGTCTCGCCGCTGCGCTGCATCAGCGCCCGCAGCGCGGGCCGCGCGATGTCGGGCAGCCCGCCGTGGGCGGGCGAGCCCATGCCGAGTTCGAGCGCGCGCCGGCCCAGCCGGTACTCGCCGAGCGGACCCTGCGCGAGATAGCCGCGCGCGACGAGGGTGCGGAGGAGCGGGAGCAGGCTGCTCTTGGGCGCCTCGAGGTGGGCGGCCAGGTCCCGGAGGGCCAGCCCGTCGGGGCTGCCCATCATCAGCTCGAGGATGTCCACGACACGGCCGGCCGCGCGGTGCGCCCCCGCCGATCCGCGCCGAGCCCGGCCGAGCCGCTCCGGGACCGCGGCCGGGCTCACCGCCGGCCCGCCGGCACCTCGAAGCCGAAGAAGCGCGCCGCGTTCAGGCCCAGCACGTTGGCCCGCGCGGGCTCGGAGAGGTGTTGCATCGTCCGCTCGATGGCCTCCGCCGAGTGCGGCCAGGTGCCCTCGTGGTGGGGATAGTCGTTGCCCCACATGAAGCGATCGGCGAGCCCCATCGGCTCGGCGAGCGCGAGGCCGGCCGGATCCTCCTGGAAGGAGGCCCAGCAGTGCTCGCGGTAGTACTCGCTCGGCAGCCGCTTGAGCTTCGGCCGCACCCAGAAGTGGTGCTTGCGGTACGCCTCGTCCATGGCGCCGAGGAACCACGGGACCCAACCGATGCCCGCCTCGATGGTGGCGACGCGGAGGCGCGGGAAGCGCTCGAAGACTCCGGACGCGCAGAGGTTGGCCACCGGCTCGATGGTGGGCGACAGCGAGTGCGACACGTAGTTGATCACCGCGCCGCCGTTGCCGCGCGCGGCGCGCGGGTCGCGCCCGGTGGAGACGTGGAAGGTCACCGGCAGGTTCGCGTCCTGGATCACCGTCCAGAGCGGGTCGAACATCGGCAGGTTGTAGTTCGGGTGATCGACGTCGTGGCCGCCCCAGATCGGCTTGCACGGCAGGGTGAGCAGCCGGAACCCGAGCCCGGCCACCCGCTTCACTTCGGCGATGGAGCCCTCGAGGTCGCCGGTGGCCAGCGCCGCCGCGGGCGCCATGCGCTCACGGAAGCGGCCGAAGGTCTCGTGCGCCCAGTCGTTGTAGACCCGGCACTGGGCCATCGCGAAGACCGGATCCGGCGTGGCCCACATCGCGAGGCCCTTGTTCGGGAAGATCACCTCGATGTCGATGCCGTCCCGGTCCATGTCGCGCAGGCGCTCGACCGGATCGGCACCCACTCGCTGGCGCAGCCCGTCCTCGCCTTCGAGCGCGTCGGTCCGCAGGCGGTCCGGCCGGTGCCCCTCCGACACCCGCCACTTCACCCCGTTCTCGTCGATGATGACCTTCGGCACGCGCGCTCGGTACTTCTCGTCGATCCGCGTCGCCCAGAGGTCGAACGGCTCGTTGGCGTGACAGTCGGCGGAAACCATGAAGTACTTCCGCGGGTCGCCGGGCCGCGCGGAGCGGGGCCAGCCGGCATGCCCCGGGGTGTCGAGCCGCCACCGGTTGGGCTCGTTGACGACGATATCGGTCGAGCTCATCGAGGTCGGGGTCATGACGCGATCCTCCTCCACTGCACGAGTGTGAACGGCGGCGCGGCGTCGTCGTGGGGCTCGAATACCGCCTCCACGGGCGCGCCGATCGAAACATCCTGCGTGGGATCGCCGAGCAGATTGCCGATCATGCGGACGGAGCCCGCCTCCGGCAGCTCCACCAGCACCACGATGTAGGGCCCGTGATCCCGGAGCGCGGGATGGACCGGGTGCCAGGAGCGCTCCCACGAGTAGATGCGGCCGCGCGGCGCCACCTCCACCCAGTCCAGCTCGGTGCCGAGGCAACGATGGCAGATCCACTCCGGGCCCCACTGGAATTCCCGGCAGCCGCGGCAGCGCTGCACGCGCAGCAGGCCCTCGCGGGTGCCGTCCCAGTACGGTCGGTCGAGGCCGTCCGGCTCGGCGACCGGGCGCGGCATGCCGGCGGGCAGGTACGTCGTCGGGCTCACAGGGTGTCCCCGGTGCCGAGCAGCATGCTGGAGACCGGCGTCACCATCGGCCCGGAGATCACGAGCCCCACGCGCGCGCCCGGCACCTGGCTGGTCGACTCTCCGCGGAGCTGACGCACCGCCTCGATCTGCAGCTCGAGGCCGTGCATGTAGCACTCGGCCAGGTTGCCGCCGCTGGTGTTCAGCGGCAGGCGCCCGCCCGGCGCGAGGAGGTTCTCCACGGTCAGGAACTCGTTGGCCTCCTCGGCCGCGAAGAAGCCGTGCTCGACCAGGCTCATCAGCACGCCACCGGTGAAGTTCTCGTAGCTCTGCACCACGTGGACGTCCTTCGGCCCGAGGCCGGCCATCTCCCAGAGGTGCGGAGCGACCGTGGTGAAGCTCGAGGTCGCGTAGGTCGGCGCGTTGTGGCCGCGCGCGGCGTTGCGGTACTCGGAGCCCTGGGCCGCGGCCAGCAGGTACGCGGGCGGCTGGCGCAGGTCGCGCGCCCGCTCGGCCGACACCAGCACCAGCGCGGCGGCCCCGTCGTTCTCCATGCAGCAGTCGAAGAGGCGGAACGGCTCGACGATCCAGCGCGAGGCGTCGTAGACCTCGGGGGTGAGGGGTCGCCCGTGCATGACGGCTCTCGGATTTGCCTGCGCATGATGATAGGACGCGAGCGCGATGGCCCGCTGTGCCTCCTGACGCACCCCGTGGTCGTGCATGAAGCGCATGACCCGCATCGCGAAGCGCTGGGCGGGCGAGATGAGCCCGTACGGGAACGTGAGCGCGGCCTCGCCCGACACGGTACCGCCCGGCGGGGCGGCGCCGAAGCGCTGGAACTGGCCCTGGGCGAGCGCGCGAAACACGACCACGCAGTCGGCGTAGCCCGCGGCCACCGCCGCCGCCGCGTTGCCCACCGCGGCCGAGCCGCCCCCGCCCCCGCCGCCCCACTGCATGTTCGAGAAGCGAAGCTCGGGCAGGCCGAGCGCGGCGGCCAGCCGCGAGGGGTCGTTGCGGTCGTTGCTGTACGACGCGAAGCCGTCGACCCGGCGCGGATCGATGCCCGCGTCCTCGCAGGCTCGCAGGATGGCCTGGAGCGCCAGCGCGAACTCGGGCTGGGGCGCGCGGCCGTGCTTGTAGTAGGCAGTCTCGCCGATGCCGACGACCGCGACCCGTCCCCGGATGCTTCTCTGGCGCTCGCGCATGAGGTCACATGCCGAATGGCGTTCCGCATTCGGCACGCGAACGATACTCCAGCCCGGGCGGCTTGTCACGCCCGAATCCGGGGACGGCGTCAGTGCGGGGTGCCGGTCGAGACCGGGAGGAACGGCGCGTGCGTGCGCTCCCACGGCACGTCCAGGCGCCGCAGCAGCCGCTCCATCGCCGGCTCGTCCGGCACGAGCAGCCGCCCGCCCGCCAGCGCCAGCGCGGCGTGCAGGCGGCCGACCTCGAGCGCCACGCGGATGCCCTCGCGGGGGCTCCGCGGACTCACCGCGAGCAGCGCCTCGGAAGCGGCCTCCACCGTGACGTACCAGCCGGGGCCCACGTAGAGCAGGCCACCCGGCGTGAGAGTCTCCCCCGGCGGCAGCATCAAGGTGAAGACGCGCTCGGCACGGGTGACCACGCGCCGGCGCGGCCGCCGCCGCTCCTGGGCCGTCAGGTCGACCGCGTCGGCCTCGAATGAGGCGAGCTCCGCGGGGTCGCTCCACGCGGGCAGCCCCGCGACGACGATCGTCTCCGCGATCACGGCCGGAGCGGCTGGCCCAGGTGCTCGCGCCAGTAGTGGTGCGTTTTGGCCACCACCGTGATCACGCTCTTCACTTGGTCCTCGAGCACGAAGTCGGGACCGGCGGGCAGGAGGAGCCGGGTGCCCTCGACGCGCGCGTCCACGTTCTCCACGATGATGGCCGCGCACAGCCAAGCCGCCATCCGCCGGCTCTCGCACGCGACCGCGATCCAGCCCGGATCGCCCGGCTCCGCGTCGAGTCCGGTCGTCTCGAGGATGCCCCGCCGCAGCTCGGCGAAGATCTGCGGCAACGCGGATGCGGCCGACCCCTCCGCCCCCTCCGGACCACGCAGGGCCTCCTCGGAGCCGCGCTGCGGAGGACCCCCGTGGAGCGCGAGATCGCAGAACGTGGTCCACATCGCGCCCCAGTCCGGCCGCCCGTCTCGACGCCACACGAACGGCGCCGAGGACATCGCGGCCGCGTCGGCCCGCGCCGGAGGAGAAATCTCGCGAAGGCGGGCCGGAGGGCGCCGCAACGCGGGCTGCAGCGCGTCCAGCGTCTGGATAGGCACGGTAGCCAGCGTCACCGGCATGCCGGTGCGCTGGGCGAGCGCGGCGGCGGCCTCGTCGCAGGCCGCGCGCACCTCGTCGGAGGCGCGCGAGTCCACCACGAGCACGATGCGCCCCGCGATGTCGCCCGCGACCTCGTCCGTCTGGTCCATGCTCGGCGCTCCGAATCATATCATCCGAACGGGGACGCTCGGGCGGACGGGGACGCTCGGGCGCGAGCGTCCCCACCGTTGCGTTGGTCATTGGAGGTCTCCTTTCGAGCGCGACATAATCCGGTGTAGGCTGGATTGCGTCATGTTCACCACGCGCCGCCGCTTCCTGCTCGAGCGGGACGCCTTCGCCTACCGCAACGAGCTGATCTGGGAGTACCACTTCGATCCGGCCACCGGAGCGACCGTGTCCGGCCGGCGCGAGCCCGCACCGGACTACGTGCACCGCTGCTTCGTGCTGGTGCGGGCGGCGCGTCAGTTCCTCTACCACGCGCGGTTCGATGGGGCGGCCCCGCGCGCGAGCGACATGGCCTATCGAACGTTGATCCGGGCGGTGCTCGCCCGGAACCCGCGGCGGCCATCCCGCGTTGACGACAATGTGGTGATCCCCGGCTTCGCCGGTCTCCGGGAGCTGAGCGCGGCGTGCGCCTCCCTCCTGAAGGAGGAGTGCGGCGGAGCGTGGCGCTCCTACGTTCTGCGCAGCCACTGGCGGGTCGTGTTTCCGGTGTCGAGGGCCCACCAGCATCGCACCGCCGGGCAGCTGCTCGAGGCGGTGGCGCACGACCGCGCGCCGATCGTCCACCTGCTGCAGTTCCCCTCGCTGTCGATCAATCACGGACTGGTGATCTTCGACGGCGGCCGCACCGGTGACGGTGCCGAGTTCCTGGCCTACGACCCGAACGATCCGGAGCGCCCGGCCCGACTCGCGTACGATCGCGAGCGACGCACCTTCTCGATGCCGGCCAATCACTACTGGCGCGGCGGCGACCTGAACGTCTTCGAGATCTTTCGGCGCTGGTACCTGTAGGCGACCGCGGCCGGAAAAGCCGGCCACTCTCCGGCCGATCTGACATATGCTATCGGCTACTCCGCGAGGCTCATCGATGGCCCTCGCTCAACCCGTCGAGGAGGACGACCCCGATGCCCGATCACGAGACTTCGATCACCCGCCGCCAGGTGCTCAAGACCGCCGCGCTGCTCGCGGCGGCGCCCATGCTGGGCGCGGGCCAGCCGGCGGCCGCTCAGGCCCCCGTGAAGAGCACCAAGGTCCTCGACTTCCAGACCGGCGCCGACGTCGCCCGCGCCGAGCAGGAAGGCGAGGTGGTCTACTACAGCCACGACGGCGAGGCCGGCATCGCGGCCCTGCTCGACGGCTTCCGCAAGGACTTCCCCAAGATCAAGACGAGCTACGTGCGAGCCCAGACCGGCGCCCTGTATGCCAAGATCACCGCGGAGCGCTCGGCCAACCGCTTCGTGGCGGACGTGCTCCAGCTCTCCGACATCTCGCCCGCCATCGATTTTCAGAAGAAGGGCGGCTACGAGCAGTACGTGTCGCCCGAGCACGCCGCCTACAAGGCCGCCTACCAGAGCGCGCCGGGCGGGTACTTCACGTGGGCCGGCGTCACCTTCGCGGGCATCGCCTACAACCGCTCCAAGGTGAAGCCCGAGCAGGCGCCGAAGGCCTGGAAGGACATCCTGAGCCCCGCCTACAAGGACGGCATCAGCGCCAAGCTCTCGACCTCCGGCATGCAGCACATGCAGTGGTACACGCTCCGCAAGCTCTACGGCGCCGACTTCTGGCAGGAGTTCGCCAAGCAGCGGCCCAAGGGCTTCGACTCGCGCGCCCAGCTCTTCGATCGGCTCGCCAAGGGCGACGACCGCGTGTGCGCGCTCGCCGAGTACGCGGGCTACACGCTCTTCAAGGAGAAGGGCGCCGAGATCGACTTCGTCGCGCCGGCCGACGGCCTGCCCGCGACGCCCGCCCTCATCGGGGTGGTCAATCGGGCCCCGCATCCGGAGGCGGCCAAGCTCTTCGTGGATTGGGCGCTCTCGAATCGCGGTCAGTCCGTGTACCAGACGCAGACGATCCTGCTCTACGGCTCGGTCCGCAACGACGCGCCGCCGATGGCGACCGGCAAGAAGCTCTCGGACTTCAAGCTGCTGTTCCCGTCCGACTGGACCGACTTCCAGGCCAGCCACGGGACCTTCGTGAAGGAGTGGAACGCGCTGATGGGGCTCTGAGGCCGGGGAACACCCGGTGGACGATCTCGCACGGGCTCGGCGCTTCCGGCCGGGCCCGCGGCTCGTCAGCCTGCTGGTCGGCGGCGCCGCCGCGGTGCTCGTTCTCTACCCGATCGCCTTCCTGATCCAGGCCTCGCTGAGCACGGGCGATCCGCAGGCGCGCCCGCCCGACGCCTACGGGCTCGACAACTTCGCGGACCTGCCCCGCTACGGTCACATCTTCGGCAACACCGTGGCCGTCGCGGTGGCCGCGACCGCGATGGCCATCGTCCTCGGCTTCGTGATGGGCTGGATCCTCTCGCGCACCAACGTGCCGGGACGCGGCACGCTCGAGCAGCTCATGGCCCTGCCCTACTACGTGACGCCGCTCATGGGCGCGCTCGCCTGGAGCCTGATCGGGTCCCCGAGCGGCGGCTTCCTCAACCAGGTGTGGCGGGCGCTCGGCGGCGAGGCACACCTCATCGACGTGACGACGCCGTACGGAATCGCCTGGGTGATGGCGCTCTTCGAGGGCTCGGTGGCCTTCGTGATGATCGGCGCGGTGATGAAGTCCATGGATCCCGCCCTCGAGGAGGCCTCCCAGGTCCTGGGCGCGGGGCGGCTGCGGACCATGCTGCGGATCACCCTGCCCCTCGTCATGCCGGGCGTGCTCGGCGCCGCCATCTTCGTCTTCGCCGAGATGCTGGGCTCGTTCTCGGCCGCGCTGGTCCTCGGGCTGCCGAGCCGCTTCTACGTGGTGACGACGGCGATGTACCAGCTGGTGTCCCAGTACCCGCCGCAGTTCCCGCGGGCCGCCGCCATGGGAGTCTCGCTCTTCGCGGTCATGTTCGCCATGGTCTACGTCTATCGCCGGATCGTCCAGGCCGGGAGCTACGCGACCATCACCGGCAAGGCGTTCCGGGCCCGCGCGATGGACGTGGGCGGTCTCCGCTGGCCCTTGCTCGCCGTGTGCGGGGCCTATCTGGCCATCGCGGTGCTCCTGCCGATCGTCACCCTGGCCTACGCGTCGGTGCAGCGGCTCGCCACCGCGTTCCCGCGCGCCGACAACTTCACGCTCGCCAACTACCAGACCGCGCTGTCGCTCGACGCGGTACGGACCGCGCTCTGGGACAGCCTGCTGCTGGGCTTCGGCACCGCGAGCATCGGCGTGCTCCTGATGGGCTTCCTCGCCTGGATGATCTACCGGTCGCGGCTGCCCGGGGTGGGCGTGATCGAGTACGTGCTGATGTTCCCCCAGGCGGTGCCTCGACTCGTGTTCGCGTTCGGGATGCTGTGGGCGTGGCTGATCTTCCCGATCCCGATCTACGGCACCCTGTGGCTCCTCCTGATCGCCTACCTCACCGTCTTCCTGCCGCTGGGCCTGCGGACCATCGCGGGGGTGATGCTGCAGATCGATCGCTCGCTCGAAGAGTCCGCGCAGATGTGCGGGGCGTCGTGGGGCTACCGGAT
The DNA here is from genome assembly GCA_035519555.1 of Nitrosotalea sp. Classification (GTDB taxonomy): domain Bacteria; phylum Methylomirabilota; class Methylomirabilia; order Rokubacteriales; family CSP1-6; genus CAMLFJ01. Next base: position 42,756 of record DATIWG010000067.1, read on the forward strand.
GCGCACCGTGACCATGCCCCTGCTGCGGCCCGGCCTGATAGCGGCCTGGCTGCTACTCTTCGTCGCGAGCGTCCGCGAGCTGGGCGCGTCCATTCTCCTGATGGGCCCGAAGGCCAAGGTCATCACCCCGACCATCGTGGAGTCGTGGTTCTCCACCAGCACCGAGCTGACCGCGGCGATGGCGCTGCTCCAGACCCTCGCGGTCGGGGTCGCCCTCGTGCTGCTCTTCACGGTGGCCCGGCGCGCCGCGCAGCACCCCGGCGAATGAGCGCCGGCCCGCCGCCCGGCGCGGCCCGCACCGCATCGATCGAGATCCGCGATCTCGTCGTCCGTTACGGCCAGGTCGTCGCGGTGCGGGGCGTCACCTTCGCGGTCGCGGCCGGCGAGCACGTGACGCTGCTCGGACCCTCGGGCTGCGGCAAGACCACCACGCTCCGGGCCATCGCAGGGCTCGAGCAGCCCGCCTCGGGCGAGATCCGCATCGACGGCAGCCCGGTCTTCTCGTCGTCGCCGCGGGTCCAGGTGCCGCCCGAGCGGCGAGGGCTCTCGATGGTGTTCCAGTCCTACGCGATCTGGCCCCACATGACGGTCTTCGACAACGTGGCCTACGGCCTGCGCGTGCGGAAGCTGACCGAGCCCGAGATCGCGGAGCGGGTCGGCTGGGCGCTCGATCTCGTGCAGCTCGGAGCGCTCGGCACTCGCAGCGCCTCCAAGCTCTCCGGCGGCCAGCAGCAGCGGGTGGCGCTGGCGCGGGCGTTCGTGTTCTCCCCCGCGGTCCTTCTCTTCGACGAGCCACTCAGCAACCTCGACGCCAAGCTGCGCGCCGAGATGCGGCTCGAGATCAAGGAGCTACAGCGACGGCTCGGGATCACGTCGGTCTACGTGACGCACGACCTCGAGGAGGCTCTCGCGATCTCCGACCGCATCATCGTGATGCGGGACGGCGTGATCGAGCAGATCGGCACCCCCGCCGAGATCTACGACCTGCCCCGCAACACCTTCGTCGCCGATTTCGTGGGCTCGGCCAACCTGATCCACGGCCGACGCCGGCCCGATCTGGAGCGCGACGGGCTGGTGGCGCTGGAGACGCCGGGCGGCGCGATCGTCCACGGCGCGGCCCACGGCCGGCGGGTCGGGCCCGAGTCGCTCTTCTCGGTACGCACCGTGCACGTCCACCTCTCCCGCGCGCGCCCGGCCACGCCGGTCAACGTGTGGCCGGCCACCGTGCGACGCCGGGTGTTCCAGGGCGACTTGACTCAGTACCACGTCGAGTGGGACGGCCGCCCGCTGGTGGTGCGTCAGGTCACGACGGATCCGGTGGCCGAGGGCGAGGCGGTCTACCTCTCAGTCGAGCCTCGCCACTGCGTGCTCCTCGAGGACTAGCCGGGCCTAGACGAGGCTCCCGACCCGGTCACTGCCCCCGTCCCTTCCCCTTGCCCTTGTGATCGTCCCGGTCGTCGCCTCGGTCCCGATCCCGCCCCTTCCAGTCCCGCTTGTCGGCCCACTCCCGCCCCCAGTCCTCGTGCCAGTGCGGAGGACGGTCCCGGTCCCACTTCTTCCAGTGGCCGGGCGGCACATGGTAGTACTGCACCGGGACGAACAGCACCGGCCGGGGCACGAACTGCGGGGCGACGACCACCCAGGGACCGTTGTAGCCACCGCTGACGTACCAGCCCCCGGCCGAGAACACCCAGTACTGACCGTTGTAGAAGAACAGGTTGCCGGGCGTGGTCGGGGCCGGCACGTACTGGACCGCGGGCACCTGCGGCACCACGACCAGCCGTGGCGGAGCGGAAAGATGGAAGCCGATGTCCACGTGAACCTGCACCTGGGCACCCGCCACCGACGGGGTGACGGCCACGAGCGCGATCACCAGCGCGATCAAGGCATACATGGGGATTCCTCCGTTCCCCGTATTCTCGCCGATCGGGATTTTCACTCCTATAGGCTGCTCCCATCGGCCGCGTCGCAGGCCGCGCCCGCCCGCTTCCGCTGGTGGCAGGTGGGGATCCTGCATTCGTCGCGATACTTGGCCACCGTTCGCCGAGCAACCGGGAACCCACGCTCGCGGAGCGCCAGCCCGAGCGCGCAATCGGACAGCGGGCGCTCGCGATTCTCCGCGTCGATCAGCGCTCGCAGCTCTCTCTTCACGGCGCTGGTGGTGACCTGACCGCCGCTCGGCGCGGGCACGCCCCGTGGAAAGAAGTACTTGAGCGCGAACACGCCGTGGGGCGTTTCGACGTACTTGCCGCTGATCGCGCGGCTCACCGTGGATTCGTGAATCGCTACCTCCTCGGCGACCTGTCGCAGAATGAGGGGGCGCAGATGTGCCGGGCCTCGATCGAAGAAGTCGCGCTGGAACCGGACGATCGTCTCGACGACCGACCGCAGGGTGTGGCGCCGATGCTCGATGGCCTCGATGAACCAGCGGGCGGCCTGGCGGCGCTCGGCCATGAAGCGGCGCTCCTCCGGGGAGACGGCTTCCCCGCGCGCGTGAAACGGGCGAGCAACGCGTAGCAGCGGTAGGCCCTGGTCGTCCAGGCGCACGCTCCAGTCTCCGTCGATCTGCTCGACGATGATCTCTCGCTTCACCGGCCGCACGTCGATGGCACCGAATCTGCGCCCCGGCTTGGGATCGAGCCGACGGATCCGGTCGGTCGCCATCAGGATACGGGACACCGGCACGCTCATCGCCCGGGCCAGATGCTCGTAGCGAGCGTGGGCCAGGGCCTCGCAGTGATGCTCGACGATCGCGAGCGCGATAGGATCGAGCTCGGGCTGAGCACGAAGCTGAAGCGACAAGCACTCGCTCAGGGTCCGGGCCGCGACGCCCGCAGGATCGAAGGTCTGCACAAGCTCGAGCGCGTGCTCGACGATCGCGAGGGATGCTCCGGTCGCGTCCGCGACTTCCGCTAGATCAGCGCGCAGGTAGCCATTGTCGTCGAGGTTCCCGATGATCGCCTCGCCCACCAGGCGGATCAGGTCGTTGCGGGCCACGAGGCAAAGCTGCGGGAGGAGGTGGTCGGCAAGCGAGATCTCGGCGGTGGAGAAGTTCTCGGCGGAGAGCGTCTCGCGCACCTCGGTCGAGACCGGTGTGCGCTCGTCGCGACGCCAGACGTCAAGCTCTCGCGGATCCACTTCCTCGGGCGCCGGGCCGACCGGGGATTGTTCGGCACCCACCGAGGGCTCGGCGCGACCCTCCCCGGCAACGGGGGCTGGTGTGTCCATCCGCTCCAGGAACGGGTAGTTCTCGTCGAGTGCGGCCTCGATCTCCTCCTCGAGCTGGGCGAGCGGCTGACCGAGCAGGTACAGGCTCATGACCTGCAGGGGGTGGAGCCGCATCTCTGTTCGCAGGCTAGGGATCAGTGTTAGCTTCATGGCTGGGCCCTCCTTGGACGGAACCTATCCCAGAGGCACGATTTAGGCAATTGCAATTTACGAGCCAGCATATCATCATAGTAAATAGCTGATACATATACGTCAAATGCCATTGCTGGACGAGATCAGAGCGGCTCTTCACTTCCAGGGGCGAGGCGCCGCGGCCCTCGAGGTCGTCGCGCGAGGTGCCGGGACCGTGGCGGGGTTGGTAGCCGCGCTGACGTGGCAGTGCCACATCGATGGGCGGACTCGGCTCGAGGTCGACAGCCCGCTGCCCGAGACGACAGCCTTCGACGGCACTCACGGCGCCTACGTCGGCCCCCTGGGACTGCTGGAGCCGCTCGATCTGGCGGATCTCGACGAGTTCAGGCTCGCCGCAGCCCTCATCACCGGGTCCTGGCTCGATCCGAGGACGATGCTATGGCTCGACGACCCCGTGACCGAAGGCGATCGCATCGTCGTCCGGGCCCGCGCGGGGGACGAACCGTGGCGCCAGGCCTTCCGCATCGTGTGCAAGTCCACAACGCGGCGGCCGCTGCGACTCGAGGTGCTGTCGGGGCGCGACACTCCCGCCCTGGAGGTGGACGACTTCGCGCCGGGCGTTTTCTGCGACATGCCTCGACGTCTCCACTGGCGCCGCGGCTGGCTCACCGACACCGTCGAGATCACGCACGTAGGGCCGGCCGACGAGATCCGCCCCTACGCTCTTCACGACGCGCGCGGTGAGCGGGCAGCATACGTCGATCCCGCAGCGCCGACCCGCGCCCGCGCGACCCGGTCGCCCCGTGGGCGCTTGCCACTCGTGCGCGCGGCGGTCGACGGCCTGGACCTCGGCTGGTTCCTGATCGACACCGGCGCCGGTGCCTCGGCTATCGACCGCGCGATCGCGGATCGCCTCGACCTGCCCAGCGTCGGTCGGACATGGGTGCTCACCCCAACGGGGGGCGAGGGTGCGGCCTACCGCCGCTGTCCGGGGCTGACGGTCGGGCCGGTGCGCCTACCCGACGCGCTCCTGGTCGAGCTCGATCTGGCCGACATCAGCGTGGCCCTGGGCGCCCGCCTCGTCGGCATCTTCGGCTTCGATCTCTTCGCCCAAACCATGGTCCGCCTCGTTCACTCTCCGCTCACCGTCGAGCTGTTCACCCCGTGCCATGACGTGCCCGCCACCTGGAGCCCGGTACGCTTCGAGCATCGGGTACCGGTCCTGGACGCGGTGCTTTCTGCGTCGTCGGATGGGCCCAGCGCGACGGGGAGGGTCGTGCTGGATACTGGTAGCTCGGGACAGATGGTGCTGAACGAACGGGTCATGAGCCAGCTCGGACGCACCGCGCCGAGACGCCGCGGCATCCGGGGAGTCTCCGGCACGGGCAGCTTCGGAGTGGGCCGGCTGCCGCGGATCGATGTGGCGGGAACGCGATTCGAGCGGTGCCGGGTACTGGTGGCGGATGGCGTCGAGGGGGCGCTGGCCGGGCCGACGACGCTCGGCAGCATCGGCTGGGGACTGTTCGCGGGCCGGGAGATCCTGCTCGATTGGTCCAGACGCCGGATCGCCATCTCCAGCCCGGTCTCGACCCGGTGACCCAGGCGCCGTATCATGCGCCCCATGCCTGCCCCGCGCCCCATGACGCCACACGATCTCACGCGTATCCGCTTCGTGAGCGATCCGCAGATCTCGCCCGACGGCGCCACGGTCGCCTTCGTGGTCACCACGCTCTCGGAGGAGAAGGACGAGTATCTCTCCGCCATCTGGCTGGTGGACACCGCGGGCGGCGAGCCGCGACGGTTCACGACCGGACCCCGACGAGACACGACCCCGCGCTGGTCGCCGGACGGCTCGTGGCTGGCCTTCGTCTCCGAGCGCGAGGCGAAGAAGAAGGGTCAGCTCTACGTGATGCCGGCCCGGGGCGGCGAGCCGATCCGTCTCACCGATCTCCACAACGGAGTGAGCGCGCCGCGGTGGTCGCCCGACGGGACGCGGCTGGCCTTCATCGCGCGGGTCGGTGGCTGGCAGGAGCCCGAGGCCGAGGAGGAGAAGGGCAAGTCACGCCCGCCGCGGATCATCACCACGCTCAAGTACAAGTTCAACGGCGAGGGCTTCACCTATGACCGGCGCGCCCACGTCTTCGTCGTGGGCGCGACCGGCGGCGCGGCCCGGCAGCTCACCGAGGGCGACTGGGACCAGAGCGATCCGGTCTGGTCGCCGGACGGCCGGTCGATCGCCTTCGCCTCGGCCCGCCACGACGAGCGCGATCACGACGATGCCGGCGACATCTGGCTCGTCTCGGCGGACGGCGGCACGCCCCGGCGCCTGACCTCGACCTCGGGGCCCGCGGTCCATCCGAGCTTCTCCCCTGCCGGAGACGCGGTCGGCTACCTGGGTCGGGCGATCGTCAATGGCTTCTCGAAGAACTTCCGGCTCTTCACGGTGCCGGTGGCCGGCGGGCCGCCGAAGTGTCTCACCGAGGATCTCGACCGGTCCTGCGCGCCCCTCGGCATCCATCCGCTGTGGGGACCTGGCGACACGCTCACGATCTCCGCCGAGGATCAGGGCTCGCTCGGCCTGTATCGCGTGGGACGCGACGGCGGGCCGGTCACTCGCATCCTCGCGGGCGAGCGCATCGTGACCGGCTACTCCGCGTCCGCCGACGGCGCCACGCTCGCCTTTGCGGCCAGCGATCCGCTCTCCCCCGCCGAGATCTTCGTGTGCGCCGCCGACGGCCGCGGCGAGCGGCGGCTCACCGATCTCAACCGCGAGTGGAAGCAGGAAGTCGCCCTGAGCCGGCCGGAGCGCTTCCGCTTCGAGCGCGCCGGCTTCACGGTGGACGGCTTCGTGATGAAGCCGTTCGGCTGGGAGACCGGGCGGCGCTATCCCCTGCTCGTCAACGTGCATGGCGGCCCCCACGCCCAGTACGGCCTGTCGTTCTTCGACGAGTTCCAGGTCCAGGCCGGGGCCGGCTACGCGGTGCTGTTCACGAACCCGCGGGGGAGCCAGGGCTACGGCGAGGCCTTCACGAGCGCGGTGGTAGGCGACTGGGGCGGCGGCGACGCGGCCGACGTGCTCGCGGGGCTCGACGCAGCGCTCGCCCGCTGCGACTGGCTCGATCCCGAGCGGCTCGGCCTCCTCGGAGGCAGCTACGGCGGGTTCATGACGAGCTGGATCGTGGGCCACTCGAAGCGCTTCCGGGCCGCCTGCTCGGAGCGAGCGGTCAACGTGCAGACGAGCATGTTCGGGACCAGCGACATCGGCTTCCTCTTCAACACCGTCGAGCTGGGCGGCGTGCGCCCGTGGGACGACATGGCGAAGTACCTCGAGCGCTCGCCCCTGACCTACGCGCGCGATATCACGACGCCCCTGCTCATCGTGCACTCCGAGGACGACCTGCGCTGCCCGATGGAGCAGGCCGAGCAGCTCTACGTGGCGCTGAAGACCTTACGCCGTGACGTCACGTTCGTCCGCTTCCCCGGCGAGAACCACGAGCTGTCGCGCTCGGGCAAGCCCCGCCACCGTCTCGAGCGCTTCCGGATCCTCCTGGAGTGGTTCGCGAAGTATTTGCCCGCCGCCTAGTCGGCCAGGTCCGCGAAGAGCGGGGTGCTCAGGTAGCGCTCGCCGAACGAGGGAATGATGACGACGATGAGCTTGCCCGCGCTCTCCGCGCGGCGGGCGACCTCGACGGCAGCCCAGAGCGCCGCTCCGGACGAGATACCGACCAGCAGGCCTTCCTCGCGCGCGGCCCGGCGTGCGGTGGCGAACGCGTCGTCGTTCTTCACGCGGATGATCTCGTCGTAGACCTTGGTGTTGAGCACGTCGGGCACGAAGCCGGCCCCGATGCCCTGGATGGGATGCGGACCCTTGACGCCTCCCGACAGCACCGGCGAGGCGTCGGGTTCCACCGCCACGCAGCGGAACGACGGCTTGCGCGCCTTCAGCACCTCGCCGACCCCGGTGATGGTGCCGCCGGTGCCCACGCCGGCCACCAGCGCGTCGGCCAAGCCGTCGGTGTCGCGCCAGATCTCCTCCGCGGTGGTGCGCCGATGGATCTCCGGGTTCGCGGGGTTCTGGAACTGCTGCGGAATGAAGTAGCGCGGGTCGCTCGCGGCCAGCGCCTCGGCCCGATCGATCGCCCCCGCCATGCCCTCGGCGCCCGGGGTCAGGATCAGCTCGGCGCCGTAGGCCCGCAAGAGCAATCTCCGTTCCTTGCTCATGGTCTCCGGCATGGTGAGCACGAGCCGGTAGCCGCGGGCGGCGCAGACGAAGGCGAGGCCGATGCCGGTGTTGCCCGACGTCGGCTCGAGAATGATCGTGTCGGGATGGATCCGTCCCGCCCGCTCGGCCGCGTCGATCATCGACACCCCGATCCGATCCTTGACGCTGTGGGCCGGACTGTAGAACTCGAGCTTCGCCACCACCTGCCCGACCGCGCCCACGGCGAGGCGGCGGATCTGGACCAGCGGGGTGTTGCCCACCAGCTCGGTGACGTCCTTGGCGATGCGCATGTCGTCTCTCCTGCTCCGACGCGACCCGGTCGCGGCGATTACGGGGGTGTGATCAGCGACTCCCGGCGCGCCGCACGCTGAGGCGCTGCCAGGGGCGAAGCGGCGACTTCATGGCGGAACACCTGCCGCGGGCTAGCCGTCCCGGAAGGCGGGCATCACATCCTCGCCGAAGCGGCGCATCGAGGCGAGGATCTGCTCGTGGCCCAGGTAGCCGAAGCTCATCTGAGCCAGCACGTGGTGCACACCCGCGTCGCGCAGCTCCGCCAACTGCTCGGCGACCCGCCGCGGGGTGCCGCAGAGGGCGCCGGTGGCGAGCGAGAAGCGCACCGCCTCGTCGTCCGACACCCGTGGATCGTTGAACGGGTTCACCACCGCCGGGTCCACCCGGTAGTCCTCCGGGTTGTGGGCGGCACGGGCCTCGAGCATGTGCCGGCGGGTGTGCCGGAGGGTCTCGGCCAGCTCGTCCTCGGCCTGGGCCTGGCTCGGGGCCACGTAGACGTGGCGCCACACCGCCACGTCGCGGCGCAGACGCTCGCGCAGCGGCGCGGGGTGCCCGCCCGCCACGAGTCCCTGCTCGTAGAGCCTCAAGCGGTCACCGATCGCCCCCACCGCGATCCGCGAGGTCAGGATGGGCACACCCTGCCGCCCGCACTCGGTGAACGAGCCCGGCGTCACCACGCTCCGCCAGATCGGCGGGTGCGGCCGCTGGTACACCCGCGGCCTCAGCGCGGGCAGGCTCACCTGGAAGAACTTCCCCTGATACGTGAAGGGCTCCTCGGTCCACGCGCGCGTGAGGACCTCGAGGGCCTCCGCGCTGCGCTCGCGGCTGTCGTCGCTGCGCAGGCCGTAGCCGACGAACTCGTACTCGTTGTAGAGCGTGCCCCGGCCCACCCCCACGTCGAGCCGCCCGCGACTGAGGTTGTCGAGCAGCGCGAGCTGGACCGCGAGGCGGATCGGATGCCGCAGGGCGAGCTGGATCACCGCGAAGCCGATGCGCACGCGGCTCGTGCGCGCGGCGAGCGCGCTCGCGAACGGGATCGGATCGCAGTAGACCGCCTCGCCCGTGAAGTTGTGCTCGGTGAGCCACACCGAGTCGAAGCCCACCGCTTCCGCGTGGCAGGCCTGCTCCAGCTGCTCCGCGATGGCGGCGTAGTCCGCCTCCGCGGAGGGCGAATGCGACAGGGTCAGCCAGCCGAAGCGCATGGGCTCAGGCGCGCGCGGTGCCGGCCCCCACCAGCGTCCGGGCCAGCTCGATCTCGCCGAGGTGGGTCATGCCGTGGGTGAGCCCCACCTGCCCCAGGCACTGGATCACCGACATCTCGCCGAGCGGCTTCACGGTCACGACCTTCTCGAGGAGGGCGGGTGTCGCGGCCGCGAAGAGCTCCTCGGTACCGGCCCAGACCTGTCGCATGTACTCGCGGAAGAGCGGCAGATCCTTGATGCGCAGGGCCTGGGCCTCCGCGCTGGACATGCCGGTGCCCTGCGCCGCCGGCGGCAGCCCGAGGCGCTCGCCGTAACCGCCCTCGACCCAGATGGGCGGGCGACGGTCCTGGATCACCCAGCGCACGATGTTGTCCTCCGTGCGCACGTAGTGCCAGAGACCCCAGGCGATGGTGTTCGCCTTCGGATGCCCGGCGGGCACCGCGTGGAGCTGCTCGGGGGTGAGGTCGGCCATCGACTTCTCGAGGCCGGTATGAAGACGGGTGAGCTGGGTCCGGATGAAGTCCGCGGCGGTGAGCATGTGGGTTCTCCTCGGCTGCCCTTGTATCATGTATACTGAAATTCGTCACTGTAGCTCCGAGGAGCGTTGCGACGGGAGCCCTTCCCGCCAGGCTCGGAGCGGCCGGCCTACCGGGTCGGCTGAGGGCAACGGCGCTCGCAAACTCCAATCCCAAAAGGAGGGCGCGAGATGAGCGCCACCACACGATCCAGCAAGCCGCAGGACCACGTCGTCGCCGATCTGAGCCTCGCCGACTGGGGCCGCAAGGAGATCCTGATCGCCGAGACCGAGATGCCCGGGCTCATGGCCATCCGCGAGGAGTACGCGAGCCGGCGGCCGCTCCAGGGCGCCCGCATCACCGGGTCGCTGCACATGACGATCCAGACCGCGGTCCTGATCGAGACGCTGCAGGCCCTCGGCGCCGACGTGCGCTGGGCCTCCTGCAACATCTTCTCGACCCAGGACCACGCCGCCGCCGCGATCGCGGCCGCCGGCACCGCGGTGTTCGCGCGCAAGGGCGAGTCGCTCGACGAGTACTGGGACTACACCCACCGCATCTTCGAGTGGCCCGAGGGCGGCTACTCCAACATGATCCTCGACGACGGCGGCGACGCCACCCTGTTGCTGCATCTGGGCGCGGTCGCCGAGAAGGACGCGGCCAGCATCTCCCACCCGGCCAACGAGGAGGAGACCGCGCTGTTCGCGGCGATCCGGTCGAAGCTGGCCAAGGATCCCACCTGGTACTCGACCCGGCTCGCCAGGATCCGGGGGGTGAGCGAGGAGACCACCACCGGGGTCAAGCGGCTCTACCAGATGGCGAAGGAAGGCCGGCTCAAGTTCCCGGCCATCAACGTCAACGACTCGGTGACCAAGAGCAAGTTCGACAACCTCTACGGCTGCCGGGAGTCGCTGGTCGACGGCATCAAGCGGGCCACCGACGTGATGGTGGCGGGCAAGATCGCGGTCGTGTGCGGCTACGGCGACGTCGGCAAGGGCTCCGCCCAGGCCCTGCGCGCCCTGGCCGCCCAGGTGTGGATCACCGAGATCGATCCGATCTGCGCCCTGCAGGCCGCGATGGAGGGCTACCGGGTGGTGACCATGGAGGACGCCGCCGACCGAGCCGACATCTTCGTGACCGCCACCGGCAATTTCCACGTGATCAACCACGAGCACATGAAGCGGATGAAGAACAACGCGATCGTGTGCAACATCGGTCACTTCGACAGCGAGATCGACATCGCCTCTCTCAAGCAATACAAGTGGGAGAACATCAAGCCGCAGGTCGATCACGTCATCTTCCCGGACGGCAAGCGCATCATCCTTCTCGCCGAGGGCCGGCTGGTCAACCTCGGCTGCGGGACCGGGCATCCCAGCTACGTGATGAGCTCGTCGTTCGCCAACCAGGTCATCGCCCAGATCGAGCTGTACACCAATCCCGACAAGTACCCGGTCGGCGTCTACGTGCTGCCCAAGCACCTGGACGAGAAGGTCGCCCGGCTGCAGCTCAAGAAGCTGAACGCCCAGCTCACCGAGCTGACCGACGCCCAGGCCCGCTACATCGGCGTGCAGAAGACCGGCCCCTACAAGCCGGATCACTACCGCTACTAGACCGGCGGTCGCCGCTCGCCCAGGCGCCGGGAGGACCCCCGGCGCCTGGGCTCCTCCTCCGCTCGGGACCGCCGCGGCCTTGCCGACGGGACCGCCCCTCCGGTAGCCTACCCGCCATGAGAATCAGAAAGATCGAATCCCTTCACGCCGACGCGGGCTGGCGCAACCTCGACTTCCTCAAGATCAGCACCGACGAAGGGATCGTGGGGTGGAGCGAGTACAACGAGTCCTTCGGCGGTCCCGGGGTCGCCACGGTCATCGCGGAGCTCGCTCCCGCCCTGATCGGCCAGGATCCGCGTCCCTGGGAAGCGCACGTCGCCCTGATGTCCGCGCTGCGCCGCCAGGCCGCCGGCGGCGTGATCCAGCAGGCCATCGGCGCGATCGAGAACGCCCTGCTCGACGTCAAGGCGCGCGCGCTCGGGGTGCCGGTGTACGCGCTGTTCGGCGGGCCGGTCCGGGACCGCATCCGCGTCTACTGGTCGCACTGTGCGACATACCGGGTCAGCCGCGCCCGGGAGATGGACCTGCCGCCGGTGCGCACGCTGGCCGACATCTCCGCCCTCGGCCGCGAGGTGGCGCGCAAGGGCTACACCGCGCTCAAGACCAACGTGCTGCTGCTCGGCGACGACCGCCCGCGCGCCCACGTACCCGGGTTCGCCCGCGGCGCGGGCTTCCCCGAGCTGAACGCCGATCGTCACGTGGTCGAGGCGATCCGCGCGCAGCTCGCCGCGTTCCGCGAGGGCACCGGGCCCGAGATGGACATCCTGGTCGACCTGAACTTCAACTACAAGACCGAGGGCTTTCTCAAGATGGCGCGCGCCATGGAGCCCTTCGACCTGTTCTGGGTCGAGATGGACACGCGCGACCCGCAGGCCCTCGCCTACGTCCGCAGCCGCACCACCATCCCGGTGGCCTCCTGCGAGTGCCTCTTCGGCCGGCGGGACTACCGGCCGTTCTTCGAGCAGCAGGCGGTGGACGTCGCGATCATCGACACGCCGTGGAACGGCGTGGGCGAGTCGCTCAAGATCGCGGCCATGGCCGACACCTACGAGATCAACGTGGCGCCGCACAATTTCTACGGCCACCTCGCCACCATGATGAACGCCCACTTCTCGGCGGTGGTGCCCAACCTCCGCATCATGGAGGTCGATCCGGACATGGTGCCGTGGCAGGGCGATCTGGTGACGGTGAGGCCCGAGATCAAGGACGGCCACCTGCTGCTGCCCACCGGCCCCGGCTGGGGCACCGAGGTGAACGAGGAGGCAGTGCGCGCCCATCCGCCCCGGTCGAGCCGCTAGACCCCGCCGCCCGCGACCCCTAGCGGTCCAGCCAGACGTTCTGCATGCGGCCGAAGCTGTAGAGCGAGTGGTGGGGCACGAGGCCCTTGACGTACGGCCAGTGGGCGAAGTGATCTATGCCCCAGGCCACCGTCGGGCGCGCCCCCGCCTCGGTGAGCTTCTTCTGGATCTCGTGGACGAGGGCCACGCGCTTCTTCGCATCCAGCTCCTGCGACTGCTGCTCGATGAGCCGCGACACCCCTTCGTCGCAGTAGCCCGTGTAGTTCCGCAGCGACGCGCACGTGTAGTTCTCGAACAGGATCGCGTCGGGATCGTCGACGCCGTAGCCGGAGATGTTGATGCCGAGCTGGAACTCCTTCCGGGTGATGACCCCGTACCACTGCACGCTGTCGAGCTGCTTGACCGTGATCTCCACGCCGACCTGGCGCAGCTCGCTCACCACGTAGGAGGCCAGGTCCACGTAGGTGGCGATCCCGCGGGTGTGCGCCTCGAAGCGCAGCGGGCTGGCCGGCCCGTAGCCGGACTCGGCCAGGAGCCGGCGGGCGGCCGCCTTGCGCCCGTCGGGCCGCCCCAGGATCGCCACCAGCTCGCCCGTGCTCAGGCCCCACGAGCCGAACGGCCTGGGCACGAGCGCCGCGCCGCCCACCGCGGCGCCCTGCAGCACCCCGTTGATGTACCCGTCACGGTCGATGGCGAGGTCGACGGCCCGGCGCACCCGCGCGTCGTTGAACGGTGGGCGCGCGTGGTTGACGAGCAGGTTCGGGGAGGTCAGCGAGCCGACCCGCGTGATGATCATGCCCGGGACAGCGGCCTTGAGCTGGTCCGCGATGTTCCTGGTGATCTCCCCGGGGGCCGCGGTGTCGATCCGCCCGGCCTGGAGCGCCGCGGTCCGGGTGCCGCGCTCGCTGATGATCACGTACTTGAGCCCGTCCAGGTAGGGCCGGCCCTTCACGAAGTAGTCCGGATTCCTCACGAACTCGACGAGCTCGCCCCGCCGCCACTCCTTGAACCTGAACGGCCCCGTCCCCACGCAGCGGCTGCGCTGGTCGGCCAGCGGCACGTGGGCGGGATAGACCGGTGATTGCCCCGAGGCCAGCATCATGAGGATCGACGGCTGCGGCCGCTTGAGCCGGAATACCACCGTGTAGGGATCCGCGGCCTCGATGGCCTCGACGTTGGCGTACCAGTCCTTCCGAGGGTTGAGCCGCAATTTTGTTTGGGCCTCGGGCGCCTCGCGCACGAGGTCGAAGGTGAACTTGACGTCGCGCGAGGTGAAGGGCTGGCCGTCGTGCCACTTGACGTCCCGCCTCAGGAAGAACACGAGATTGCGATAGCCGTCCTGCCAGGACCACTTCTCGGCCAGCTCGCCCACGATGGTGTCGGGGGTCTCCATGGGCTTCGCGGGATCGAAGTAGACCAGGTTGTTGAAGCACGGCGAGGCCGGCCACACCGTCGCGATCGTCGACGTCTCGAGAATCGACAGGCCCTGGGGCAGCTCCTCGCGCTGCATGACCGTGAGCACGCCGCCCGACTTGGGAGTCTGCGCGAGGAGCGCCGGCGGCGCGCCGGTCACCCCCGCCACCAGGAGCAGCGTCATCATCGTCGATCGCCACCGTGCCATTCAGCTCTCCCTCGGCCGTCCCTCGGCCGTCAATATGCGCACGTCCCGGCGGGGCACCGGGAGATCGATGCCGGCCTCGGTGAGGCCCGTGTAGATCGCGTCGGCGAGCTGGCTCTGGATCGCCTCGGCGTCGCCGAAGCGATCGGTCCACGCCCGCAGCTCGAAATCGAGCGAGCTGTCCCCGAAGCCCAGGAACACGACCCCGGGCGGCGGCTGATCGATCACCTGTGGGTGCCCGGCCGCGATGGCGGTCAGCAGCTCGGCGACCCGCCGCGGGAGGGCCCCGTAGGCCACCTTGACCGGCAGCACGATTCGCCGCCGGAGATCGGAGTACGTCCAGTTGGTCACGTTCTGGCCGACCAGCTGGGAGTTCGGGATGAACACCTCCGCGCCGTCCGCGGTGCGCACGAGCGTGGCGCGGGTGCCGATGTGACGCACCTCGCCCGCCACCCCGGTGACCTGCACGACGTCGCCCAGGTGGATCGGACGCTCGAAGAGCAGGATCAGCCCCGATGCGAAGTTGTTCACGAGGTTCTGCAGTCCCAGCCCCGCGCCGACGCCGAAGGCACCGGCGAGGATGGTGAGCTTGGTGAGATCCACGCCGAGGGCGGCCAGGGCGAGCGCGAACCCGCCGAACAGCAGGGCGTACTGGATCACGAGGGACAGGGCCAGGGGTAACCCCTTCGCCAGCTGCACGCGCGGGAACACGTCGTCGGCGAGGAGGAGGCGCGCCGCCGCCGACAGCACGAACGACAGCCAGATGGTCAGGGCGAACACGATGACGTCGCCGAGCGAGATCTGGATGGCGCCCCAGCCCCACTGCGTGGTCACGGTGGTCCGCACCGCGGAGGAGACGCCGGGCAAGAGCGTTAGCGCATCGAGCGTGGCCGCGATCCAGACCAGAACCCCGACCCAGCGCAGCACCCGCACGAGCCGGCGCTCGAGCGGCGCCCGCGCGTGCTGGACGGATGCCAGAAGCGCGAGTGGCTGGCTCCGGAGCAGCACGCCGACCAGCCCCTTGGCCACCTCCACCGCGGCCAGGATCGCCAGGCCGAAGTAGGCGCTGCCGAGGGCTCCCGCCCCGATCAGACGGGCCAGCTCCACGTAGCCGAGGCCGCCGAGGACGAAGGCGCCCGCGAACGCGACGAGGAGGAGCCGGCCCACGACGCGGAGGGCGGCCACCTCCATCGCGTCCGCGTCCGGAACCGGGACCACCTGCCGGCGCCCCGCGCCCAGGACCCAGAGCGCCGCCGCGCTCGCCACCAGCATCTCGCCGAGGAAGACCATGTGCTCGAACAGCGGCGCGCTCGCGATCGCGGCCCGGATCCCGTCGACCAGGAAGAGCGCGCCGAACACGTAGAGAACCGCGGCCACCGACCGGTCGAGCGACGGCCGGATGAGACGGAGGACAGGCACGATCGCCACCAGGGCCACCGCCCGCAGCAGGACCGGCGTGGCCTCCGCGTAGATCCACGGTGTCGCGAAGCAGGCCAACACCAGGGCCGACGAGACCGGGCGCCTGAAGACCTCGACCACGGTGCCGATGCTCGGATCGTCCGCGCTCCAGCGTCGGGCGGCCCGACGGCCGCGCCAGAGCAGCGCGGTGAGGATCAGGAAGAGCAGCACGTGCAGGGGCACGCGGGTGGCGTGCTGCCGGCTCACCTCGGCCACCACCGCCTGCTCCGCGGCCAGCACGTCGCGCGCCGCCGCCGCGGCCTGGCTCATCGCGCCCTCCCAGAGCTCACGGCCCCACAGCGGCGGGCCGTCCCGCTCGCCCAGGCGGCGCAGGCGGTCCGATCGAGCCTGGGCGGTGCGGGCCAGCGCCTCGTCGCCCCGCCGCTGGAGCTGGGCGAGCCGGTACTGGGCCACCAGCAGGGCCGACAGGCGTGTCTCCACGCGGGTGCGCGTCGCGTTGATGGCGGCCAGGATGCCGTCGATCTGGTCGAGCACGACCTTGGGCGCGCCCGCCCCCGCGGCTCCCTCGCGCGAGCGGAGCCAGCTCTCGCGCAGGGTCGCGAGACGGCCCCGCTCCTGCTCGACCCGCGTCGTCCACTGCGTCAGCACCTCGTTCCACGTGCGCAGCCTCGCCCGCGTCGCCTCCCAGGTGGCGCCGAGCTGCTCGAGCACCGGCAGCGGCGGATTCGCCTCGAGGCGCGCGCGTGTCTGCTCGAGCCGGACCCGGAGCTCCTCGGACAGGCCGGGAAGGGCGTCCAGGATCGCCTGGACGTCCTTGGCCGGGGTGACCGCCGCATCCTGATTGTCGAGCAGGCCGCGGATCTCGGCGGCCCGCGCCGCCACCTCGGAGAGCGGGATCGGCCCGGCGCTCTCGGCAGGCGGCTGGGCCGGGCCGCTCTGGGCGTGCGCGGGACCCACCACGGTGAGCGCCAGGCCGAGCACGCCGCAGATCCGCCGCCAGGCCACCCGCATGTCCGGCGTCCTCGGGGCGGCCCTACGGAAAGGTCCGGAAGGTTCGCAGCAGGGACGCGCGGGCCGCGGGACCGATCGGCGCGAACGGAAGCACCACCGGGGTGACGCCCGCGCGCGCGAACGCGCCGAGCTGCTCGCGACAGAGATCCGCCGGGCCCACCGCGCCGAGGCCGTCGAGCACGCGATCGGAGATGGCCTTCACTGCGCCCGCGCGGTCGCCCGCCTTCCACGCCGCGTTCACCGCCTCGACCTCCTCGGAGAACCCGCACTCCTCGAAGAAGCGCGCGTAGGCGTTGACGATGGCGTAGCCCGTGATGTCGCGGGCCAGGGCCTCGCGTACCGGCTCGCGCTCGTCGGTGACGCACGTGCGCACGTACACCGCGACGTCGACGTCGGACGGGCTTCGTCCCGCGCGCCTGGCCCCCGCCTCGACCTGCCGCAGCGAGGCCGGCACCGCCGACGGGGGGATCCAGTTGAGCAGGACGCCGTCCGCGAGCTCGCCGGCCAGCTCGCACATCTTCGGGCCGAGCGCAGCCAGATAGATGCGGGGCGGGGGCGAAGGGGCCGGGATCGCGAGCCGGAAGTTCTTGAGCCGGTAGAACTTGCCGTCGAAGTTCACGCGCTCCCCGGCCACCACCATGCGGATGATCTGGACGGCCTCCCGCATCTGCTGGATGGACGGCACGAACGGCAGCCCGTGCCACTGCCCGACGATGATCTCGCTCGACAGGCCGATGCCGAGGGCGAACCGTCCGGGCGCGAGATGGGCCAGCGTGGCCGCGGCCTGGCCGTACACGATCGGCGTGCGCGTCTGCACCGGGATCACCCCGTTGGCGATCCGGAGTGTCCGGGTGTGGGTGGCGATCAGCGTGGACAGCGCGATGGCCTCGGTGCCGGAGGCCTCGCCGACCCACGCGGTGCGGTAGCCGCGCGCCTCCGCTTCGCGGGCGATGGCAGGCAGCTCGGCCAGGGGCATGGCCAGCCCGGTGAGGGCGATATCGGTGGGCATCAGATCCGCTCGCTGACGATGAACCGCTTGTTGTGGGTGTAGGGACGCACCTCGGGCTTCCAGCGGCCGATGTCCGAGGCGTCGTTCCAGAGCTTCGACATGGGCAGGTCGGTGCGCTCGACCTCGTAGGCGGCCAGGTACCGCGGCTCGCCAGGCGTGTCGGTACGATAGCGGGCGACGTTGGCGCAGCCGGGCAGCTTCAGAAGGAGCGGCACGTGCTCGACGTCGTACAGCTCGTTGAACAGGGCCTCGCGATGCGGCTCGATGTCCATCATGACCCAGAAGACGTACGGGGTGCGGTGGGTCAGCCCCGCGTTGCTTCCGACCCACTCGTAGTCGGCGAGGTGGCGGTTCATGGTGTGGGGCCGGATCTCGGTCGGCCAGCGGCCGGACTCGCCCGCCTTCTTCCATTCCGGGCTCTGGAGCACGGCCGGGCTCTCGATCTCGTAGGCTGCGATGTAGCGGGGATCGGTGGGCGAGGGCTGCCGGTAGCGCGTGGCCCGGATCACCCCCGGCACCGCCGCGAGCATGGGGAGGTGCTCGTGGTCGTAGACGTCGTTGAACGTCTTCTCGAGATCGTGGGCCACGTCCATCCGCACCAGGTACAGGTAGCGCGTGCTCATCGTGCTCTCCTCTCTCTCCCGCTTGCTCCCAGCGAGCTTCCCCCGTATCTTTCCGTCGGGGCCGGGCTGCCGGCTGACTGTACCGCGCCACGCCCCGCCGCGCACCCCAAACTCGAACAGGAGACGACCCGATGCCGCCAGTTGACCCGAACGAAGTCCTGATGACCGGCGAGAACTCCTTCATCCGTCTGAGCCCGGACGGCGGCAAGACCTTGTCCGATCGCGCGAGCCACTGGCGCGTGCTCTGGTGCCCGGCCGGGGCCGGGCACACCCTGTTTCTTCAGTCCACGCTGACCGACAACCGGCCGCGAGTCTACAGCGACAACATCGCGGTGGCGCGCTGGCTGCAGAAGACCATCGAGACCCTGCTCTTCCCGGCCTTCGCCGACACGTCGCTGCCTGTCGTCCACGCCCGCTTCGACCGGGACGGCGGGCCTTGGTCCACCGCCACCGAGACGGTGACCTCGGTGGACACCCGGATCACGATGTCCTGGTACGACTGCATCGAGTCCTTCGTGCTCAACGCGCCGCCCGGCTTCAACGACCGCCCGATCGGTGTGTTCAGCACCTTCTTCCCCGCCCGCTCCGCCCAGCTCGAGCTCAACGGCAAGGTGGCGACCGGGAGCGTCTGGGCCGAGATGCGCGGCGACCGGCAGGGCAGCAGCGCCACCCTGGCCTGGTCGGAGACCTGGGTGAAGCCGCGGAGATAGCGGGACTCGGCCCATGGGACGGCTCGACGGCAAGGTCGCCATCGTCACCGGAGGCGCCAGCGGGATCGGGCGCGCCAGCGTCCTGACCTTCCTGCGGGAAGGCGCCCGCGTGGTGATCGGCGACCTCAACGAGGCAAGCATCGCCGAGACCGTCGCGCTCGCGCGCGGCCAGGGCGGCGGCGAACGACTGGCCGCGCTTCGCGCCGACGTCTCGGCGGAGCCGGACGTGGCCGGCCTGGTAGCGCTGGCCGTCGAGCGCTTCGGGGGGCTCGACTGCATCTTCAACAACGCGGGAGTGGGCGGTGCGTTCGGGCCGATCGGCGAGACCACCGTCGAGGAGTGGGACTTCACGTTCGGGGTCCTCGTGCGCGGCGTGTTCCTCGGGATCAAGCACGCCTCGATCCGCATGAAGGCCCAGGGACGTGGCGGCAGCATCATCAACACCGCGTCGGTGGCCGGCATCGGCGGCGGCGCGGGACCGCACGCCTACTCCGCGGCGAAGGCGGCCGTCGCCAACCTGAGCCGCGCGGTCTCGACGGAGCTGGCCGCCCACCGCGTCCGCGTCAACGCGATCGCCCCCGGGCTCATCAAGACGCCCCTGGCCACTGGGCGGCGGGAAGAGGCCTGGGAGCGGCTCGTCCAGCAGAAGCAGGCGTGGCCGGAGCCCGGGCTCCCACAGCACATCGCGGACACCGCGCTGTTCCTGGCCAGCGACGAGTCGCGGTTCATCACCGGCCAGGTCATCGTGGTCGACGGCGGGCTCACCGCACAGGGTCCCGACATCTTCGGCCACGACCTCGAGAGTCGGATGCTGCGGAAAGCCGGCCTCAATACTGGCTCCACCGGCGTGCCGGGCAGCGTGCGCGAGGTCCGACGCTCGTAGTGCTGGTGCCGCGCGATTCCCGCCGGGCGACTCTCTGGCTCGCGACGCCCTTCGTGCTGGCCGGGCTCGGCATCGTGCTGCTCGCCGTCGGCGTCATCGGATCGAATCAGCGCCTCGAGGCTCCCCGCTGGGTCGTGGCCGCGGCCGGCCTCGCCTTCGTGCTCCTCGGGGCGGCGCTCGCCACCGGGCCAACCCCGGGGACACCCGAGGCGGCGAGCGCACAGACGACGTGGCGCACCTTCCTCTTCGGGGGCGCCATCGTCGGCCTCATGGCGGCGATCTTCGACTGGATCGCGTTCGGGCCCGGCGAGCGACGCTTCGGCGGCACCCTCGCGGTTCCCTTCGTCGCCATCTCCGGGCGCGGAAGCGAGCTGACCGGACGGATTCTCTTCGGGATCGGCGCGGTGTTGCTCGACGGCGCCTTCGTGTGGATCACGATCCGCGGGCTGCGCACCCTGCTCGGGCGCGACGCCGGCGCCCAGCGCTGAGGTCGACCGCGCGCGATCCGGAGGTCAGATGCCGGTGCCGAAGCCCCCGGCGGTCCGCACGGTGTTCGCCTCTCCCATGTGCCCGGCCGAGTGGAAGAGCGCGATGTTGCTCAGGACCAGCGTGCGCGGGCGGCCGGGGAACATCTTCGTCAGCACCTCGGTCCGGGCCCCGAAGCTGCCCGCCGCCGCCGCGCGCTCGACACCGTCGGGGGCCACCGCCCCGTCCCAGTCCTGCAGCTTGAAGCCGGAGACCACGTCCCGCGTCCGAAGGCCGACCGCGTCCCGGTAGGCGCGTAGCGCGCCGAGATCGATCTGCCGCGTGAGCTCGTCGACCTCGACGGCGGTCATCCCGATGCCGAAGTCGCGGCGGGAGATCCCGAGCCGCCCGCTCCACCCGTCCTCGAAGACCTGCCCGCGCCCGCCCAGCACCTGGTTCACCACGATGTCCTCGGCTCGCGCGATGTGCCACATGAGCCAGGCCAGCGAGTTCAGATCCGGGCGCGGTCGGACGCGCATCTGCTCGTCGGTCACGCCGGTGAAGGTCCGCTCCGCCGCCGACATCTTGTTGCCGCCGACGGCGGCCGAGTGCATCGCGGCGTGCTGGTCCAGGAACAGGTCGCGCAGGTCCATGGTGTCCTCCCGGGAAGCTAGATTGAAGCCAGGGGACGTCGATCACAACGCATAGGCGCCGCCGTCGACGAAGAGCGAGGTGCCGGTGACGTAGGACGAATCGTCCGAGGCCAGGAACAGGATGCACGCCGCCACCTCGGCGGGCGTTCCCGCGCGCTTGAGCATGGTGCCCCGTCCGAACTCGGCCCGGAACTCCTCGAAGGTCTTACCCGCGGTCGCGGCCCGCCGCTCGTGAAAGCGCGTAAAGATGGGGCCGGGGCACACCGCGTTGACCCGGATCCCCTCCCCCGCGTGGTCGAGCGCCATCGCGCGGGTGAGGCCGGCCACCGCGGCCTTGGTGGTGTCGTACTGCACCATGTTGCTCCCCGCGACCACCGAGCGGATCGACGCGACGTTCACGATACTGCCGCCCCCCGCCTCGCGCAGCAGCGGGATCGCCGCCTTCGCGCAGAAGGCGTAGCCCTTGACGTTCACCGCGAGGATCGCGTCCCAGCTGACCTCGCTCGCGTCCACGACGGTCTGGTAGAGCCGCATGCCCGCGTTGTTGACCAGGATGTCGAGCCGGCCGAACTCCCGTCGCGCCGCCTGGATGAACGCCGCGCACTCGGCTTCTCGCTCGGTGTGCGTCTCGCGGAAGATCGCGCGGCCGCCCTTGGCCGTGATGTCGGCGGCGACCGCGCGGCCGCGCTCCGCGTCGATGTCCGCGATGGTGACCTGCGCGCCCTCATCGGCGAACCGCCGCGCCGTCGCCTCGCCGATTCCCGAGGCCCCGCCCGTCACCGCCGCCACCCTGCCGTCGAGCCGGCCCACGCCGGGCCTCAGCGCGCCAGCGCCGAGCGCATCACGGCCAGCCCCACCCGCAGGCCCACCGGCAGCCCGGCCTCGTTCATCTCGAACTCCGGAGCGTGGTGAGGGCGGGCTGCCCCGCTGGCCGGCCCGATGCCGACCCGGAAGTAGCAGCCCGGGCGCTCGCGCAGGAACAGGCTCATGTCGTCGCTCGCCATCACGACCCGCCCCTCGGTCACCGCGTCGGGGCCGACCTCGCGGCTCGCCCACTCCTTGACGAGCGCGGTCTCGCCGGGATGATTCACCACCGCGGGGCACGAGCCGCCGTCGAGGCGCATGGCCGCCTCCGCGCGATAGGCCTTCGCGACATCGACCACGAAGGCGCCGAGCCGGGAGACCAGATGATCGCGCACCGATGGCTCGAACGCACGGATGGTGCCGCGCATGGTGGCCCGGTCGGGCAGGATGTTGCCCTTGGTCCCGGCGACGATCTGTCCCACCGTTAGCACCGCGGTCTCCTGGGCGGGGATCTCGCGCGAGACGATACTCTGCATCCCGAGAAGGATGTTCGCGGCCGCGGTGATCGGATCGATCGACAGATGCGGCATCGCGCCGTGGCCGCCGGTGCCGCGCACCTCGACGGTGAAGGCGTCGGCCGAGGCCATCGAGGGCCCGGGGCGCACCTGGACCTGTCCGACCCGCTGCTGGGTGGTGAGGTGGAGCCCGTAGATCTCGTCCACGCGCGGGCTCTCCAGCGCGCCCGCCTCGATCATGGGCCGGGCGCCTCCCAGCACCTCCTCGGCGGGCTGGAAGATGAAGACCGCGGTGCCGGCCATCTCGTCGCGCCGCTCGGCCATGATCTCGGCCAGCGTGATCGCGATCGCGGTGTGCCCATCGTGGCCGCAGGCGTGCATCACTCCTGGCGTGCCCGACGCGAACGGCGCGTCGAGCACCTCGGTGAGCGGCAGCGCGTCGATGTCGGCGCGCCAGGCGACGGTGCGCCCCGGCCGGTCGCCGTGCAGCACGCCCACCACGCCGGTGCCGCCGACGCCCGCGCGCACGTCGATCCCGACGGCGTGGAGACGCTGCGCGATCACCTCGGCGGTGCGACGCTCGTGATGGCTGAGCTCGGGATGCCGGTGGAAATCGCGGCGAAGTGCGACCAGGCTTTCGCAACGCTTGGTCACCTCTTCCCTCCACTCCAGACGCGTCTTGCTCATCTCGTGGCCCTTCCCTTCGTGGCCCTTCCCTCTCCCAGAATTTTTTGCGCGGTCCCGATGCTGCTCCGACGCCCACCTCGCTGTCAACCATCCCATGGCTTACCCACATTGCACCCTGTCATGACCAACCTGTGGAGCACCCCGGAGCGCGGGTGCGGGCTAACCACCCAGTTTGAGCGCCTTTTCTCGATGGCCCGGCCCTTGCTGAGCTAGCCGACCATGGAAAACCGACAGCGAAGCCGTCGACACCATACCCGCAAGGACGTTTCGTGGACTGCCTGGGTCAAGGTGGGGACCCGCCGACTCCGGTGCCATACCGTGGATCTGAGCACCAACGGCGCGAAGCTCAAGCCCCGGGCCGAGATGCAGCCGGGCACCGCCGTCGAGCTGCAGCTGCAACCGCCGGACGGACAGGCCGTCCGCGTCGCCGGCCTCGTGTGGCGCGTCGACGCCGACGGCATGGCCGTCATGTTCCTGCGCAATATCCCGGTGGAGTTCACCCAGTCCGCCAAGCGAGCGGAGCTGGGGCGTCGAGGCTGGCGATAGATTAGAGCCCGTCGCGCGCTCGCCGCACTCGTGCGCGCCGGCGCTGGCGCGCCCGCGGGTTCTGGGGTATTCTCACCGTCCTTCTCCGGGCCGCCCGCACTCGTCCCGGAGCCTTGGAGGGACGAGATGCTGAAGACGCTGCTGGCAGTCCTGATCCTGCTGGTGGCCGCGACCCAGGTCGCGGCCATCGGGCCCACACCCCCGCCTCCGAGCCTCAATCAGCAAGGCATGCCGTGGTTCATGCGGCCGCAGGGCATGCCGGGGATGCCGTGGTTCTATCGGCCTCCGGCGCCGGTGCAGCAGCCGACGTGTCGCGTCGCCGTCTGGTACCCCGCGCAGTTCTACCACACGGATGAGTGGGGGCACACCGTGACGTGGGTCGGCTACGCGCCGCACTACGTCTGCGGCTGACCGAAAATCCGCACGCTAGTGGCAGCACTCTCCGTGCCGGATAAGCCGGGCCAGGTCGAGGGCGGGGTTCCGGTCGAAGAAGCCTGAGGGCTTGAGCATGAAGCCGATGGTCACCACCGGCATCACGGGACACGGGCCAGCCGCGAAATGGTGCACGCTGACTCCGTGCCGCACGGGCCTGCCGCTTCGAGGTGATTGCCATCACTGTGGCTGAATCCGGTGTCTTTGTGGCTGCGGCGGCCTTCCGGCCCGCGTCGAGCGTGACCGCCGCGGCCTGGACGTCGGTCTCGCTCGTGATGTTGTAGCGGTCGAAGATCGAGCCCCGGGATGATCGGGAAGGTGCGGTATCACCCGGCCGGTGGCGCGCTCGAGGTCGTAGATCCGCTCGACGTGGGCACGGAGCATGTCGAGAACCTCGGGCCGGAGGTACACCGTTACGTCCTGGCCTGTCTTCGACTGGCGGAGGGCGATGCGCCCGGCGTCCAGGTCGACCTGCGTCCGTTGTCGCTAGTCATCGCAGCCCCAGGAGCGGGCTACTAGTCCCCGGCACAGCAGGCGGCACCCCCTGACACTCCCCGCGACAACCGGCCGACACTGGCGCGGCGGCAACCGCGCGATTTCGAACGGGCCCAGTTCGTGGCGTAGCCCTTGCTGTCTCAGGATCTGGCCGAGTCTGGCCGAGTCTGGCAATGGGGGGTAGGTCGATGACGTACTCGCTTATCGTGTTCGGGGGGCTGGCCCAGATCACAGCGTCGGAGGGCCAGCTGACCCCATGGCGGATGGTCGCGCTCGTCCTCGTTGGCCTGATCTTGTTCGTGGCGTTCACTAGCTTTCTCGCCTTGCTCATGCATCGGGCGTTCACCGAGTCCGCGCAGGCGGACCGGCCCCACCGGTGGCTCATCCCCACCGCCTGGGGATTCGAGCGGGGCGCCGATCCCGACGCCGCACCGACCGATTCCGTTCCGCACCCGCGCGTCCTGCAGCCGGGCTCATCGACGAAGTCAGACCCCAGCGCCGCCGGGGTTGCCCGAGGTCGCGTCCACGTCCCGGCTTCGCCGCGACCTCCGCTCGGCTGATCGCTCATCGGGGCTCCGGGTTCTCCACCAGCAGCGCGGGCAGGCCTGGCCCGTCCAGCCGCCGGATGACGATTTCGCCCAACGTCCGCCCGGTGCCGCGGGAGAGCTCGGGTGCAGGGGACGATGCTGGAAGGGGGCTCGAATGAGTCGTTATGTACTTGCCCTCCTGGTAGCCGCGCTGCCGTGCATCGCCGCCCAGGCGCACGCCGCTGGCATTACCTTCGATACCGCACCGCCGAGCAGCGTAATCATCGTGGAGAACGGCCTGGAGTGGGCCTGGGCCGCCCCGTGCGCCACCCATAATCCCTCCTGCGGTGCGCCCGGCAACCCGCCCGACACGCTGCCGATCCAGGGCTTCCGCGAACCGACGTTGGACGAGTGGGCCGGCGCCTGGTCCAGCCGGGACGAGCTGCTCAGTCGGTTCATCGTGAACAACACCGCCGTGTGCGGATCACCGTGGCTGGACTCGGCCTGGAGTCACTGTGATGCGTCGGACGCGCGGAGAGTTTCCTCGTCCGTGGCGCTGACGGCCTCAGCCCGGTGCCTGAGCCGACTACCTTCTTCCTGCTCGGCAGCAGCCTCGTGGGCCTCGGGGTGAGGGCCTGGAGGCGCACGCAGAGGGCATAGATCGTCGCGGCATAACGCCCACAAAGCCCTCAATGACGAACGGGCCGGCAACGAGCGGAATCGCGAGACCAAGTATCCAGCGTGTTACCAATACCAGCCTCCGACTGTGGCTACGCTGTGGCTATTTCCCCTCACCGTGGCTCATTCTGGCTCACCTAGAGCCACACGCGCGCTAGGGGCAGCACTCCCCGTGCGGGGTCGGCCGAGGCAAATCTAGCGCGGGGTTCCGGTCGAAGAAGCCCGAGGGCTTGAGCATGAAGCCGATGGTCACCACCGGCATCACGGGCCAGTCCTCGGGGCGGACGATGTGGTGCGCCCCGAACGTGTACCACAGCACCAGGTCGGTGTTCTCGAGGGGCGCGTCGTCCCGCACATAGCTCGGTAACCCGGCTCCGCCGGGATGCTGGTTCGGGTACTCGCCCGCCGCGTAGCGCTCCCGCGGATCGTAGCGAGTGACCCACAGGTGCCTGGTCATGAAGGCCGCCCGCTTGGTGACCGAGGCCTCGGGGCCCGCGAAGGGCAGCACGTTCTCCCCGGGCATCAGCTTGTAGCCCACCGGCTCGCCCATCCGGTTCCGCGCCGAGGGATTGACGACCTTCCAGAAGCGGCCGACGAGCGGGTCGATGATCCGCTGGGCCGCGCCCTCCGACCGGAGCAGCGTCGCCTCCGCGTGGAACGCATTGTGATGCGGGTTCTCGGGGCCGGGCGGGTCGGCCACCGTGTTGATCTCGTAAACCGAGTTGTCGGGGCCGTCCACCATCATGTCGAGGCGGGCACTGAAAAAGTGCTGGTGGATCGGCCCGTAGACGCCGGGCGCGACCATCTCGCCCCACCGGGGCTTGTCGCCCGGCCGCTCGGCCCCGTTCGAGATGACGCCGGTCATCTTGACCTCGAGCTCGATGGCTCCGTCCTGGTAGAAGTACCAGTAGAAGCCGTACTCGTAGTTGCCGACGGTCGAGATGGAGGACACCACGAGGCGTCGGGAGCGCCGCGCCTCGGTCGTCCCCAGGCGCCAGTCGAAGTGCTTCCACAGGATGCCCGCATCCTCCTCGTGCAGACAGATCGCGTTCGGCAGCGTGACCGCGCGGCCCCGGCCGTCGTTGACCACCGCGTCGAGATAGCGGATCTCGCCCAGGCAGTCACAGCCGTTCTCGAGCGCGTTGGCCAGGGTCCCGATCCCGTACTCGCCCACGTCGAAGGCGTTGCGATGGAAGTAGGTCGGCCGCGGGTCGCCGTAGGGCACGACCATGTCGGCCACCGAGGCCCGGTAGAGCACCGGACGCTCGCGGCCCTGGTCCTCGTAGGTCACGGTGTGGATGACGAGGCCCTCGCGGGGCGTGAACCCGATCCGCATGCGCCATCGCTGCCAGCGCAGCTCATGCCCCGCGAGCGTGAAGCTCGGGCCCTCGGGCTGGCGGATCTCGATGGGCTTGAGGCCGGAGCGAGTCCCCGCCGCCTCGGGCGAGTAGTTGGCATCCTCCGAGGGGAGCGGGACCACGCCCCCGTCCTCGACCGCGATCACCTTCATCTCGTTCAGGTCGACCACGGTGAGCAGGTTGGCGACGGGCCGGGCGTAGCCATTGTCCTGCGGGTGCCGCCGGACCCACGTCAGGGCGCGCACGAGGCGCCGCCCCTCGTCGCCCGGGAACCCGAAGTTGCCCGCCGACCAGCAATCCACCATGGCCAGGCTCAGGTCGGTGACGCCACGCTTGCGCATGGCCTCCTGCCAGCGCGGGTCGGCGCGCACGGCCGCCTCGCAGTCCACGAACTCGTCGAGCACGATCGCCGGCTGCACTCCGTGCACGTGCTCCCACGAGACCACACGGCCGTGGGAGAGCGAGACGATCGCCTCGTACGTCCGGCCCGCCGCGCTGTCCACGAGCACCACGAAGGCGGCCCGCTCCACCGCGTCTCCGGGCCGGTGCTCCAGGACGACTTTCTTCGCGGGCTCGTGAAGCATGATGAAGATGACCCGGACTCGCGGGCCGAGCGCCTGATCCGTTCGCAGGATTTCCCAGGCGCGCTCGATCTCGGCCGCGCCCAGGGGATCCAGTGGATGGGGGCGCGGGGTCGTCTCGGTCGATGCCATCCGTGGATTCCTTTCTACCGCGGCGGCAGATCCCGGATGGGCCGCACCTCGATGGAGTGGCCGCCCACCCGCACCAGGGGATGCTCGAGGGCGATCGAGATCGCCTCGTCGAGACTCCCGACCTCCACGACGGTGTAGCCGCCCAGCTGCTCCTTGGTCTCGGCGAACGGCCCGTCCGTGGTGACCGCCTTGCCGTTCCGCAGCCGCACCGTGGTCGCGGTGCCGGTCGGCAGCAGCGGATCGCCGGCCAGGTAGATGCCGCGCTTGCGCAGAGCCTCCGAGACGTCGATGGCCTGCTGGCGGATCGCGGTCCGCTCCTCCTCCGGCTTCGCGTCCCACCACTTCTCGTCCCGGTACATCAGCAGCATGCAGCGCATGTATGTGCCCTTTCAGCGCGCCCCCGAGCCAGGCGTGCTCACCGCGTATCGCGCAGCCTACCATGGGCCGGGCGGCCGAGGCGGGGCCTGTCGATTTGCGGGCTCCCCGGACGACCATCTGGTGTTCCGCAGCCACCCGACCCGCCATGAGGAGGGGCTATGAAGTACGTCTGCCTGGTCTATCTTGTGGAGGAGGAAATGAGCGCGATGACCAAGCGCGAGGCCGACGCCTGCACCGACGAGAGCCTGGCCTACGACGAGGCCCTCCGGAAGGCCGGCCACCTCGTGGCCGCCCACGCGCTGCAGCCGGTCGAGGCGGCCACCACCGTGCGAGTGCGGAACGGCAAGCTGTCCACGACCGACGGCCCCTTCGCCGAGACCAAGGAGCAGCTGGGCGGGTTCGTCCTGATCGAGGCCCGGGACCTGAACGATGCCATCCAGGTGGCCGCGAAGATCCCCCTGGCGCGCCGCGGTAGCATCGAGGTGCGACCCATCAAAAAGCTCGTGCGATGAAGTTCATGTTCATGATCTATCACGACGAGAAGACGCTGGAGGCCCTGTCCGAGGGGGAGATGCAAACTCTCGTGGACTCGGCTCTCGACTACGACGATGAGATCAGGCGAAGCGGCCACTACATCGTCTCGAATGCGCTGCAGCGTGCCCGCACTGCCAGGACCATCCGGGTCCGCGGCGGCAAGGCGACCACCACCGACGGCCCCTTCGCCGAGACGAAGGGGCAGCTCGGCGGGTTCTTCCTCATCGAGGCCAAGGACATGGACGAGGCGTGCGCGGTGGCCGCGAGATTCCCGCCGGCGCGCCTGGGGATCATCGAGGTCCGGCCGGTCCGGGAGTTGCAGCACTCCTAGCCACGCCCACGACGCGCCATGAGCGAGCCCACGGTCGACCGCGCCCGCGAGGCGGTGGACGCGGTCTACCGCTCGGAGTCGCGCCGCGTCCTCGCCACCCTCATCCGGCTGCTCGGCGATTTCGATCTGGCGGAGGAGGCGCTGCACGAGGCCTTCGCCGCCGCGGTCGAGCAGTGGCCGCGCGAGGGCACGCCGGCCAATCCCCGGGCCTGGCTCGTCTCCGCGGGTCGCTTCAAGGCCATCGACGCCATGCGCCGGCGGGCCCGCTTCGACGCCTCCCAGGCCGAGCTCGCCGAGCGGATCGAGGCGGAGACCGCCCCCATTTGGCCGGGAGAGACCGCGGAGATCGAGGACGACCGGCTCCGCCTCGTCTTCACCTGCTGCCATCCCGCGCTGTCGCCGGACGCCCAGGTGGCGCTGACCCTGCGCGAGGTCTGCGGCCTCACCACCGAGGAGATCGCGCGCGCCTTCCTCACCGCCCCTCCCACGCTGGCCCAGCGAATCGTCCGCGCGAAAGCAAAGATCCGGGACGCGCGCATCCCCTACGAGGTGCCGGGCCGGGCCGAGCTGCCGGATCGCCTCGACACGGTCCTCCACGTGATCTACCTGGTCTTCAACGAGGGGTACTCGGCTTCATCGGGCGAGTCGCTGACGCGCGCGGATCTCTCGGACGAGGCGATCCGCCTGGGCCGCCTCCTGGTCGAGCTGCTCCCGGAGCCCGAGGCCATGGGCCTGCTCGCGCTGATGCTGCTGCACGAGTCGCGCCGTCCCGCGCGCACCTCGCCCACCGGCGAGCTGATCCTGCTGGACGATCAGGACCGCTCCCTCTGGAACCGGGCGCAGATCGCGGAGGGCGCGGCGCTGGTCGAGCGGGCGCTGGCCTCGCGCCGCATCGGCCCGTACACGCTGCAGGCCGCGATCGCGGCGGTCCACGCGGACGCGTCCGCCGCCGCGGCGACCGACTGGGCCCAGATCGTCGGGCTGTACGACGTGCTGGTGCGAGCCGAGCCGTCGCCGGTCGTCGAGCTCAACCGCGCCGCCGCGGTGGCGATGCGCGACGGCCCGGCCGCGGGCCTCGCCCTGATCGACGCGATCCTCGCGCGCGGGGACCTCGCCGACTATCCCCTTGCGCACTCGGCGCGCGCGGAGCTGTGTCGGCGGCTCGGCAAGACCGGCGACGCCCGCGCCTCTTACGAGCGCGCGCTCGGCCTCACGCGGCAGGAGCCGCAGCGTCGCTTTCTCGAGCGACGCCTGGCCGACCTGCTGGACTGATCCGGGGCGATCTGGCAGGATCGTCCGGGCGATGGACGAGCCCGGAGGCCGCCGATGCGCATGCCGCTCGAAGACGTGAAGGTCCTCGACCTGAGCCACGCCCTGGCCGGGCCGTTCTGCTCCACCATGCTGGCCGACTTCGGTGCCGAGGTCATCAAGCTCGAGCCCAAGGGCGCCGGCGACATCGCGCGCGCCTGGGGCCCGCCACTGCCCGGCGGCGAGACGTCGTACTTCGTGAGCCTGCACCGTAACAAGAAGGGCATCGAGGTCGATCTCAAGAAGCCCGAAGGCAAGGGTCTCTTCTTTCAGCTGATAGACAAGTGCGACGTGGTGCTGGAGAACTACCGGGTGGGCGCGCTGGCCCGGCTCGGGCTCGGCTACGAGGCCGCGCGCGAGCGGAACCCCGGTATCGTCTACTGCTCGGTCTCGGGCTTCGGCCAGGACGGACCCTATCGCGATCGCGCCGCGCTCGACCTGATCCTGCAGGCCGAGAGCGGCATGATCAGCACCACCGGCGAGGCGGGGGGGCACGGGGTGCGCTGCGGCGTCTCGATCGCCGACATGACCGCGGGCATGTACGCGGCCTTCGGCATCATGCTGGCCCTGCGGGTCAAGGAACGCACCGGCCGCGGCCAGGCCATCGACGTGTCGATGCTCGAGGGTCAGCTCTCGCTGCTCGGCAGCATGATCGGCGCCTACTTCGCCGACGGCGAGCTGCCGCTGCCGATGGGGACCGCGTACAAGGCCCTGCTGCCCTACCAGACCTTCCGCACGAAGACGCGCGATCTGGCCCTGGCCGTCGGCAGTGAGAAGCTCTGGAAGGTGTTCTGCCCGACCGTTGGCCGCCCGGACCTGGCCGACGACCCGCGCTACCGCACCAACGCCGCCCGGGCCCGGAACCGCGACACCCTGATCCCGACGCTGCAGGAGGTGTTCCTGACGCGCACGTACGAGGAATGGGAGCCGCTGCTCCTCGCCCGGGGCATACCGATGGGCGCCATCAACACCATCGCCCAGGTGGTCGAGCATCCGCAGGTGATCGCGCGCGAGGCCCTGGTCGAGATGTCTCACCCGCGCGCGGGCAAGGTCCGGATGGTCGGCGCGCCGGTGCGGCTGTCGGCAACCCCGGGCTCCGTGCGCACTCCGGCCCCGATGCTCGGCGAGCACACCGATCTCGTGCTGCGCGATCTGCTCGGACTCGACGCCCAGGCCATCGCGGCTCTGCGCGAGAGTGGCGCCATCGGACCGCAACGCTGACCCCACAGGAGACCACGATGAACGGTGCGGAGAGCCTGGCGCGAACGCTGGTGGCCGGCGGCGTCAACGTGTGCTTCACCAATCCCGGCACGTCGGAGATGCACTTCGTGGCCGCGCTCGACAAGGTCGACGGCATCCGCTGCGTGCTCGGCCTCTTCGAGGGCGTGGTCACCGGCGCGGCCGACGGCTACTGGCGCATGGCCGACCGGCCGGCGGCCACCCTGCTGCACCTGGGACCGGGTCTCGGCAACGGGCTCGCGAACCTCCACAACGCGCGCAAGGCTGCCTCGGGCATCGTCAACATCGTGGGCGAGCACGCGACGTACCACATCAAGCACGACGCACCGCTCACCTCCGACATCGAGGGCATCGCGCGGCCGGTCTCGGCGTGGGTGCGCACCTCCCCGAGCGCCCGAGCGGTCTCCGCCGACGGCGCGGCGGCCATCGCGGCGGCCCGCACCGCACCCGGCCAGATCGCCACCCTGATCCTGCCCGCCGACACCGCATGGAACGAGGCGGAGGGCGTCGCGCCGGTGCCGCCGGTGGCCGCACGGGCGGCGGTCGCCGCGGACACGATCGAGCGCTGCGCCAAGGCCCTGCGCTCGGGCGAGCCTGCGATGCTCATGCTGACCGGCCTGGCGGTGCGCGAGCGCGGGCTGGCCCTGGCCGGGCGCATCGCCACCGCCGCCGGGGCGCGCCTCATTGCCCAGGGCTCCAATGCCCGGATCCAGCGCGGGGCCGGTCGCGTCCCGATCGAGCGGCTACCCTACCCGGTGGATCAGGCGCTCGCGGTGCTGAAGGACGTC
This sequence comes from Nitrosotalea sp., assembly GCA_035519555.1. Lineage (GTDB taxonomy): Bacteria > Methylomirabilota > Methylomirabilia > Rokubacteriales > CSP1-6 > CAMLFJ01. The sequence goes on from DATIWG010000067.1 coordinate 74,978, forward strand.
CGTCATCTCATCCTCGTCGGCGCCAAGGCGCCGGTCGCGTTCTTCGCCTACCCGGACAAGCCGAGCGTGCTGACGCCCGACGGCTGCCAGGTCCATCAGCTCTCCACGATCGCCGAGGACTCGGTCGGCGCGCTCGAAGCGCTGGCCGAAGCGGTCGGCGCCAAGAAGAACAGCGAGGTGGTCCAGCCGCCCGGCCGCCCCACGCTGCCCACCGGCGCGCTCACGCCCGACACGCTGGCCGCCGCGCTGGGCGCGCTCCTGCCCGAGGGTGCCATCGTCTCCGACGAGTCGGTGACCACCGGCCGCGGCTTCTTCAAGGCGACCGCGGGCGCGCCGCCTCACGACTGGATGAACAACATGGGCGGCTCGATCGGCCTCGGCCTGCCCCTGGCCACCGGCGCCGCCGTTGCCTGTCCCGACCGGAAGGTGGTGTGCCTGGAGGGCGACGGCAGCGGCATATACACGCTGCAGGCGCTCTGGACACAGGCGCGCGAGGGCCTCGACGTCACCACCGTCGTCTTCGCCAACCGGACCTACGCCATCCTGCGCCACGAGCTCTCCGGCGTGCGCGCCGGCACGCCCGGCCCCAAGGCCGCCGACATGCTCGACATCGGTCGCCCCGACCTCGACTGGGTCGCGCTCGCGCGCGGCATGGGCGTGCCCGCGAGCCGGGCCACCACCGCGGAGGAATTCAACAAGCAGTTCGCGGCCGGCCTCGCCGCGCCCGGGCCGTACCTCGTGGAGGCGGTGCTGTGAAGAAGGAGATCGTGCGCGTCGGTGTCGAGCGGCCCAATCCGAATCTGTCGCTGGCCACGAAGTTCGGCAACCTGGTCTTCGTGGCCGGTCAGACCGGCCGGCACCCGGCCACCGGCGAGGTCGGCAAGGACATCCGCGAGCAGACGCGCAACACGCTGGAGCGCATCAAGGTGATCCTGGCCGCCGCGGGCACCTCTCTCGACAATGTGCTGAGCGCGATGACCCATCTGACCCGACGCGAGGACCTCGCGGCCTACAACGAGGAGTACGCGAAGTACTTCCCGACCGACAAGCCCGCGCGGACCACCGTGACCGTCGCCTCGCTGAACTCGCCCGAGCTGCTGATCGAGATCACGGTTATCGCCTGCACCCCGGACTGACTGCCTAGCGCTCGCGGCCGTGGCGCCACGCCACACCCGCGCGGCGCCCGATCAGCACGAGGGCCGCCACCGCCAGCAGACCGGAGCCGCCGCCCAGGGCGCAGGCCGCGCGCACGCCCAGGCGCTCGGCGAGAGCGCCCACCAGCAGCGATCCGAACGGCGTCATGCCGGCGTTGGCCAGCGCGTACAGTCCCATCACCCGCCCGCGCAGCGCGTCCGGGGTGTCGAGCTGGAGCGTGGTGTTGCAGCTCGTCGAGAACACGATCTGGCAGCAGCCGAGCGCGACGAGCAGGGCGGCCGCCGCGCCGAAATGCCCGACCAGGCCCAGCGCGGCCGTTCCCACGCTGAGAACCGCCGCGGACGCGGCCAGGAGCCAGAGCGTGGGGCGGCCCCGGCGAAAGAGCGCCAGGCCGATGCCCGCCGTCACCGCGCCGGCGCCCAGCGACGACATGAGCAGGCCGAAACCGTGCGCGCCCTCGCCCAGCACGTCCCGGGCGATCAGCGGCACCACCACGTTGAAGTTGAGGACGAGCACGCTGGTCACGACGATCAGGGAGAGCGTGAACGCAGCGGACGGCGTGCGCGCCGCATACGCGAGCGCGCCCCAGATTCCCTCCCGGATGCCGAGCCGTCCGGACGGGTCCGGATCCCCGGGCGTGCGCGTGGCGAGCAGGGCGGCCAGCACCGCGACGAAGCTCAGGCCGTTGAGGAAGAAGGCCAGCGCGACGCCGAACCGCGCGATGAGCAGGCCCGCGACGGCCGGCCCGACGATGCGCGCGCCGTTGAAGACCACCGAGTTCAGCGCGACCGCGTTGGGCAGATCGGCCCGGCCCACCAGGTCGGTGATGTAGGACTGGCGCGCCGGGATGTCGACGGCGCGCCCCAGCCCGTAGATCGCGGCCAGGACCGCCACGTGCCAGTAGCGAACTTGCCCGCTCCAGACGAGGCCGGCCAGCGCGAAGGCCTGCGCCATCATGGTGGCCTGCGTCAGCAGGATGATGCGCCTCTTGGGAAAGCGATCGCTCAGCGCGCCCCCCAACGGGGAGAGGAGCAGGATCGGCGTGAACTGTAGCGCGGTCACGAGACCGAGCTGCAGCGGCGATCCGGTCAGCTCCAGCACGAGCCAGGCCTGGCCCACGCTCTGCATCCAGGTGCCGATCAGCGAGACGAGCTGGCCGCTCCAGAACAGGCGGAAGTCCCGATGCCGGAGGGCGGCCAGGCGGGCCGGGCTCGAGCGCGGGGTGGGATTCACGCGGGAGCCTGCTCAGCGCGCGGCCGTCGCGCGGGCGGCCGCCAGCGCCATCGCGCGCTCGTGGAGCGCAGGCGTGCCGAGCCGCTCGGCCCACATCCCGAGCTCCGGACGCGGGCCGCTCCACTGGAGCCCGTCCACGTCCACGCCGATCGGCGCGTCGGTGCGCAGGGTGGCCAGTGCGCGGAACAGGAGCGCGCGCTCGCGCTGCTCGGCGAGCGTCGCGGCCAAGCGCGCCGCGCCGCGCACCGGGACCTCCCAGTCGGCGGCCGCCTCGGGAATCTGCTCGAGGTGGCCGTAGCGCGCCAGCACCGTCGCGGCCGAGGTGGCGCCCCAGCCGGGCAGGCCGGGGTAGCCGTCCGCGCTGTCGCCCACGAGGGCCAGCCAGTCCGGGATGGACGCGGGGGGGACCCCGAACTTCGCCCGCACCCCCGCCTCGTCGCGCTGCTCGCCGCGTCGGCGATCGAGCTGGACGACGCGCTCGCCGCGCACGCACTGGGCGAGGTCCTTGTCGGGCGTACAGACGACGACCCGCTCCACGCGCGGATCGGCCGCCGCCATGGCCGCCGCCGCGGCCAGCGCGTCGTCGGCCTCGAACTCGACCATCGGCCACACGACGACGCCGAGCGCGCGCAGCGCCTCCTCCAGGGGCCCGAACTGCCCGTACAGCACGGGGTCGATGCCCTCGCCGGTCTTGTAGCCCGGCCACCGGGCGTTGCGAAACGACTCGATCACGTGATCGGTCGCCACACCCGCGTGGGTCACGCCGCCTTCGAGCATCCCGAGGATCGACCCGACCACGCCGCGCACCGCTCGCAGCTCGGGCGGCGCGCTCCGGTCGAAGGCGGCGGCCGGCGAGAGGAAGTAGCGGAACAGCTCGTAGGTCCCGTCGATCAGGTGGACGACCACGCCCCGAACGATACGACAGGGCCCCGGTCGATCGCGGTAGAATCGGCCTCGCCATGAAGATTCGGATCGGGGTGGGGACCGGCGGGGCGTTCCCGGCGACGGAGGCGCTGGTCGATCTGGTGATGGGCCTCGACGAATTCGGATTCGACTCCCTGTGGCTCTCGGAGGTGTTGACCGGCCCGGTGCTCGACCCGATGGTGGGCCTGGCGTGGGCCGCCGCGCGCAACCCGCGGCTCAAGATCGGCACGACCGCGCTGCTGCCGGGGCGCAACGTGCTGCGGCTGGCCAAGCAGCTCGCGAGCCTGGACCTGCTCTCGAAGGGCCGCCTCCTCGTCACGCTGGTCCCTGGCCTCACCTACGCGCCGGAGCGCGATGCCATCGGCGTCGAGCCCAAGCAGCGCGGCGCGGTCATCGACGAGGCCCTGCCGCTGCTGCGGCGCCTCTGGGCCGGCGAGACGGTGAGTCACGACGGCCCCGCCGGCCACTTCCGCGACGTCCACCTCTCGCCCCTGCCCGTGCAGCAGCCCCTCGAGGTCTGGCTGGGCGGCACCGCGCCAGCGGCGCTCGAGCGGTGCGGGCGGCTGTCGGACGGGTGGCTGCCCTCGCTCTGCACACCGGAGGAAGCGGCGGCGGGCCGGGTGGTGATCGAGGAGGCGGCGGCCCGCGCCGGACGGACGATCAGCCCCGAGCACTTCGGCATGAGCGTCGGCTACGCGAGCGCGCCCCTGGACCCCGCCGTCGCGCGCACCCTGGCTGCCCGGCGTCCGCGGGCACTCGAGCTGACGCCGGTCGGGTATCCCGCGCTGCGCAAGACCATCGAGCAGTTCGTCGCGGTCGGCTTCTCGAAGTTTGTGGTGCGCCCGGTGATCGCCCCGCGCTCGTGGCATACCGAGCTCGAGGCCCTCGCCGCCGCGGTCGGCGATCTACAGACCTGAGCGAGGGTGCGGGCCTCGTGCCTATTGCGGAGGGCGCTTGACCGGGCGACCGTCTCGAATTAAGCTCTCGCCACCTGTCCGAACCTCCGCTTGCTCGAAGGTAGCGACACCGAAGGGACCCCTGCCATGAATTGCCCCGATGCCCGCGAATGGCTCCCGATGCTCACCGGCGGCTCGATTGGACTGACCGAGTGGGCCTTGGTGGAGACCCACCTTGGACAATGCCCAGAATGCCGGCGAGCCCTCGCGGACCTACGGCAGACCGTCACTGGACGCAGGCCCGCGGCTATGGTGGGCGACTTGCGCGACCGCGTCCGCCTGCTGCTTGGGGCCCTGCTCGCGGCGGGCGGGCGGGTCCTGATCGGCCTCGGCCAGGCTTTCCGCCTCGGCGGCCGCCTCGTTCACCTGCCCGGCCGGCTGCTCGCGACCCTGCTGACATGGGCCGCATGGGCCGGCTCGGCTGTGATCGAGGCCGCCCGGCTCGGCGTCGGATACGTCGCCCACCTGGGGGGCCGGCTCCACCTGCTCGTCGCGATCCTGCTCGCATGGGCCAGGCGGGCCGGCTCCGCCGTGATCGAGGCCGCCCGGCTCGGCGTCGGATACGTCGCCCACCTGGGCGGCCAGCTCCGCCTCGTGCTCCGGATCTCGCATGCTTTGGCCGCGAGGGCGACCACCGTGCTAGCCGAGACCACCCGCCTAGGTGTCGCCCGTGTCGCTCTCCTGCGTACCCACCTCCGCCGGCTGCTCTCGATCCCGGTCGAACTGGGCGGGCGGGTCGTCACCGGCCTTGCCTCGATCTACCGCTCCAGCATTGCGGGTCCTGCCCAGCTGCGTACCCGGCTCGGCTCCCTGCGGCTACGGCCACGGGCCACGCGGGCCAATACCGAGGCGAGAACCGCCATTCATATCGCGGTCGCCCGCGCCGGCGACCTGTGCACTCGCCTCCGTGGATCCTTCTCGATCTCGCTGACGACAGTCGCGCGCGTCGTGGGAGGCGGGCTGGTCGTTGCCCTCGCCCTGTACATTCTGTTCGAGCGCCCCGTCCCCGGGCCTGCCACAATCGCCCTCCAAGATCCTTCGGAAGGATCGGATCCGAGCATCGCGTCCACCCTCACGCCTCACACCTGGCAGGTGGCGGTCAAGCCTCCGGCGGTACACGTCGTCGGGCGGCTCTCGGTCAAGGATCGGAGTGCGACCGAGCGCGATCTCTACGCGCTGCTCGTGCAAACGGGTGGAACCCAGCTCGGAAAACGTCAAGACGTCAGGATCACCGTCGTCGATGCGGTCGTGCCCCAGTCCGTGTACAAGGAGTTCACGCACGGCCTCGCCCGGATCGGCTCGTGGCAGGTAGAGGCCGAGCGATCTCCATTGCCCAAAGGCGTCCACATGACCATTCGCGTGGGCGAGTGAGGCGGCACAGCCTCATGGCGTAGTGCCGCGAGGCGCGCACCATGGGCCGCGATCGCGACGACGCCATCGGCCGTGAAGAAGACACGATGATCAAGGCGATCGACATCACGGTCGAGCTGGCCGGGCTCGCCCCCCTGCGCGGGCGCCGTCCAGACACTCCCGCCGAGGAGGTCCGCGGCGCGTTCGCGGCGCTGGCGCCGTTCCGCGACGGGAGCATCTTCGCCGGCCGCTTCTCCGGAAGCACGGCGTGGGAGCGGCATCGGAACGGCGACGAGATCGTCCACGTCCTGGACGGCGCCGCAACGCTCACGATCATGACCGACACCGGCCCGCAATCGTTCCGGCTGACCGCGGGCTTGCTGATCGTCGTCCCGCAGGGACACTGGCACCGACTCGACGCGCCCGACGGTGTCACGGTCCTGAGCGCCACCCCGCAGCCCACCGACCACACCGCGGAGATGGATCCCCGCGACGGGGTGCGCTAGGCCCCTCGCCGGACGAGGCTCGCGAGGATCAGCACGCTGACGAGAGCGCCGGCCGCCGCCAGCAGCGGGGACGCCGCGTCGGGTAGGGTTGGAGCCAGGGACCCGGCGAGGGCCACCGCCAGCACCGCGGCCACGAAGACCCCGGCCCCGAGACCGACCCATCGCGCGAGCGCCCAGCGCACGACGCCGCCCTCGACGCTCACCGCGCGCACGCGAATGGCCAGGTCCGCCCCCTCCAGCAGGACCACCAGCGCGAGACCGAACCCCAGGGCGGGCACGATCGTCAGCGGCGCCCGAACACTCAAGAGCGCCGCCGTGTAGACGACCAGGAACGTGCACGCCACCGCCGTCGCCAGCCACCGCCACCGCGCGATGATCGCCACCGCGGCCAGCAGGAGCCCGGCGAGGGTGGCCATCGTCAGCTCCGGCGCCGTGAACGCCACCAGCGCGGACAGGGCGATGGCGGAGCCGGAGGCGACCAGGCGGATCATCCCGCGCTCGCCAGGCGGATCCGCGGACGCCGGGCCGCTACGAGCGCGGCCTCGAGCGGCTCCGGAGGGCGCCACTCCAGAACGGGAAGGCCATGGCGGCGCAGGGCGGCGAGCTCCGATCGGCGCTCGAGAGCCCAGAGGCGTCCGGCCAGGTCGCCGGCGAGCGACGGCGCCAGGGCGACGCGCGTGACCGCGACCGGCGACACGACGAGCACGACCAGATCGAAACCCCGGGCGGCCAGGTCGAGCACGGCCTTCGAGAAGCGCTGATCGAGCAGCGGGGTGATCGCGATCACGAGCGCCTGCGGCGACAACACCCGCGGGGGAACCCGAAGGAGGTCTTTGGCCACGTACGTGAACACGACGTCGGCCCGCAGCAGCGCGTCGGCGACGCGCTCGTACTGCGCCGGCCCCGACCGCGGCCTGACCCAGCTCATGACCCCGCCGTAGGTGATGAGGCCGACGCGGTCCTTCCGGGCAAGGTACGCGGTGGCCAGCGAGGCCGCGGCCCGGATTCCGAGGTCGAGCGTGGTGTCGGCCGGGGCCCCCACCTCGGCGAGGGTGTCGAGCATGAGGACGACGTCGGCGTTGCGCTCGCGGTGCTGCTGGGTGACGTAGAGCTGTCCCAGCCGCAGGGAGGCACGCCAGTTGACCTGCTTGATCCGGTCGCCGGGGGAGAACTGGCGAATGTCGCCGGGCTCGATGCCCTCGCCGAGCGCCGGCGAGACGTAGTCGCCCACCGACGCCTGGACGTGGGCCGGTCGGGGCACGTGTCGGAGCGGGACGATGCGCGGATAGACGCGCACGGGCTTGGGATCGACGTGGCGGCACTCCCAGACGCGTAGCCCGAAGCGATCGCGCACCCTGACCGCGATCGTCCCGAGGTCGTGCAGCCCGCGGCCCGGGAAGTGCAGATCATAGCTCCACCGGGCGGTGGCGCCGGCCCGGAGGGTCAGCACCGCGCGATGGTTCCCCAGCCGGACGGCGCTCCCCGGCGGGAGCGGGCCGAGGAGCTCGATGAGGGCAAGGGGCGAGCGGGCCTCGACCGTCACCGTCACCGTCACCGCGCCGCCCTCGAAGGCTCGGTCGCTCGAGATCTCGTGGGCGATCGAATAGTCCGGCCGCGAGGCCGGCCGGGCCAGCGTGGCGAGCAGCAGCAGGATCGGCAGTGCGGTCGCGAGCAGCTCCGGGCGGCCGGAGAGAACGCCGAGGGAGACCGCCCAGGCGGCGACCCCCAGCAGCGAGAGCGCCAGGGGCGTCACCCGCGCGGTCATCGGGCGTCGGGACCGGGCGCGGGCACCTGCGCGAGCAGGCCCTCCACCACCTGCGCGGGCGAGATCCGAGCCGCCCACAGCTCGGGCTTGAGGATCAGCCGATGCGCGAGGGCAGGACCGGCCATGGCCTTGACGTCATCCGGCAGGATGAAGTCGCGACGCTGGATGGCCGCGGCGGCCCGGGCCAGCTTGAGCAGAGCGAGCGTCCCGCGCGGAGAAGCGCCGAGCGCCACCCGCGGGTCGGACCGAGTGGCCTGCACGAGGTCCACGATGTAGCGCTCGGTCACGGACGCCACGTGGACCTCCTCCAGACTGCCCTGCATGGCGGCGAGCTCCCCGCGCGAGATCACGGGCGCGATGCTGACCGCGTCCTCACGACGGCGGCGGCGCCGCGCCAGGATCTCGACCTCGTCGTCGGGATCCGGATAGCCCACGGACAAGCGCATCAGGAACCGGTCGAGCTGCGCCTCGGGCAACGGATACGTCCCCTCCAGCTCGATCGGATTCTGAGTGGCGATCACGAGGAACGGCGCCTCGAGGGGGAAGCGCTCCCCCTCGACGGTGACCTGCGTTTCCTGCATCGCCTCGAGGAGCGCGCTCTGCGTCTTGGGCGTGGCCCGGTTGATCTCGTCGGCGAGGAGCAGATTGGTGAAGATCGGGCCGCGGCGAAACTCGAAGCGCGCCTCGCGCTGGTCGTAGAGGAAGCTGCCGGTGATGTCGCTGGGCAGCAGATCCGGCGTGAACTGGATTCGCTTGAAGCCCAGATCCAGGGTCTGCGAGATCAACCGGGCGATGAGCGTCTTGGCCAGTCCCGGGTAGTCCTCGATCAGGATGTGCCCGTTGGCGAGGATCCCGGCCAGCAGGCGCTCCAGCACGTCGGCCTTGCCCACGATCACCTGCCCGAGCGCGGAGAGAACGTCCTGACAGCGATCCGCCACCGCCTCGATCTTCATGATCGGCGCTCGATCTCGGCCACGAGTTCCTCGAGGGTGTGCCACGACGGCCCGCGACGAGGCAGGACGCGCCGCGCCGCCGGGCGCGGAAGCGGCGAGCCGGCGAGGGCGGTCAGCCGTGGCCAGAGGACGATATCGAAGTAGCGCCGACTCCGGGCGCTCGCGACCAGGTCGTCCCTCAGCCGGACGAAAGCGGCATCCAGCTGGACCCCGGGCGGGGGCGGCGGCGGAGTGTCGAAGGCAGAAGGCGCGTCGGGCGCGACGGCGTCCCGGGCCCAGCGTCGCGCCCGGGCGCAGCCGAGCGCGAGCGCCACCGCGCAGGCCAGACGCACGGCGGCGGGTCGCCACCCCGGCGAGATCGTGAGATAGAGGGGTAGCGCCACGAGTGCCAGCACGGCGATGATGACGGCGCGGCCGGCGAGCCGACGCGCCCATCGCCTAGGGGGCGCCGACATCGTCCCGTCTCCCCTCGATGGCCGTCCGGATCTCGTGCAGGGCCTCGACGGCCCGATCCCGCTCCCGCGCCCCCAGCGCGTGGTCGCTGAAACGGGCGAGCTCGAACAGACCCGTCAGCGACGGCACCGCGCCGCGCGGGACCGGCAGCCAGACGAGCGCCTCGCGCATGAACTCCATCGGCGTGAGCCAGGGCTTGCGCTCCAGACCGGAATCGGCGGCCACGCGCTCAAACCTCGCGTAGCAGCGCACGATGGCCCGGCGCGGATCGGGCTCGGCACGCAGGTCCTCCAGGCTCTCCTCGACGGCGGCCTCCAGAGCGGCCGGCGGCGCCTCGCCGGAGTCTTCCTCCCGATCCCGGGTCAGCCGGTCACCGAGGGCGATCCACAGGGCGAAGCCGAGGGCGCCCAGGCCCGCCGCGAGCGCGAGGATCCCGAAGGCCCAGTTGAAGATCGCCGGAGCGCTCGCGGGATCGGCGGACGGCAGCGTGAGCCCGCTCGCCAGTCCGCCCAGCCCCGACAGGAAGCCGCCCTCCAGCACCGCCCGCCGCCACAGGTAGACGAGGACGACGACGTTGGCGATGGACAGGATCAGCGTGACCCACCGGAGCCATGGCGGCAGCCGGTTGGGCTCCTCGGCCGGCTCCTCCTCGCCCTCCTGCCTGCCCTTCGACAAGGCGCGCCGGACAAGATCCACGGCGAAGACAAGGAGGGCCAGGCCAAACAGGACGACGATGGCCGCGGTGACCTGCTCGGGCAGCCGGATGACACCACTGGCGTGGTGCCCGCCGGACGCCGGCCCCGTCATCCGGACAACGGCGGCGAGGGCGACGACGAAGCTCGCGGCAAGGCCGGTCCAGGCGAATAGCGGCGCCACGAGCGCCACCATGCCGTTTCCAGGGCCGGAGCGCAAGGCCCCGCCGAGCTACCCGCGAGCGCTTGCGCCGGCCCGACGGCCATCGAGGTCCGACGGTCGCGTTGACAGCCGGCGGTGGGGCGCCTAGCATCTCGTTACACGTCCAGCCGGGAGAGGAGGAACAAGCGATGAGCCGAGTGATCCTCCTGGGACTCGCGTGGCTACTGCTCGGCGCCGGTCCGGCGGCGGCCACCACGATCGGCTTTCCGGGCACCGCGCCGGTGCCGCCGACATTCACCCTCCCGGCCGGGCCGCCGGATTCGAATCTTCCGGGGTACAACCTGTATCCCTTCGCGCTCGGCCAGTTCATCCCGCCTCTGCCCCCGTCCCCGAACCCGCTGCCCAGCGGCCTGTTCGCCGAGACCCCGCTGCAATTCAACCTGGCGATGCTGGCCGGATTCGGACCCAGTGGCCGGATCGACCCGGTGGTCGCGGCCCAGACGCTCATGTTCTTCGTCGCCGGCGACTTCTGGTCGGTCAACGCTCAGCTCACCTACGCTCCGGCGACGTCGATCTTCTCCCCGAGCGACGTGGTCACCCTGCAGGGTGAGGTCCGGCACCAGATCGCTCCGCACGCCGGAGAGACGGCCCCGGGGCCCACCCTGCCCTTCAACGTCGTGCTGAACGCGGGCAGCGTGCTGACGCTGCCGCCCAATCTCACCGTGCCGGGCGATGCCCTGCGACAGACGATCCGGGACGCCAATCTTCCGGCCGGGGCCCGCTTCGGGATCGACCTCGGATCGGCGCTTCATCCCGTCGGATCGCACGAAGACGTCATGTTCGCCATCCTGGCGGGGCAGATCGCCAGTCCGAACAATCCCTTCGTCGGCAACGAGCTCGAGTTCTGGGTCGGGGGTGTCGCCGGGCTACACTCGCCTACGCCTGAGCCGGCGACGCTCCTCCTGTGGGCCACGACGGCGGCGGGCGTCGCCTGCCGCGCGTGGCGACGTCGGGGTCGAGCCAGCGACGACAGCGGGGGATTGCGCTAGGAAGGGGCGGGAGCTGCCGCCCGGGCTCAGGTGCCCGGGTTCGTTCGGGGGTCGCTGAGAAGCATCCAGTCGTCGACGCCATCGACGGTGGGCAGCGACGCGGTACTCGTCGTCAGGGTCCGCCCATTGCTCGGCGAGAACCAGACGAACTCCTTCGCGCCCTGGCCATTCGGGCTGGCGGCCTGCTCGATCTCCGGCCCGCTGACCCCGCTCTCGCGACGCTCCGCCTTCCGGGCTCGCTTGGCGTCTTGCTTGGCCTTCCGCTGGTCTTCCTTGCGGCGACGGTCGCCGCGGTACATCCCCGGCCTCTTTTGAGCCATCGCGCTCCTTCCTTGCTCACCCCACTCTACATGATGGGCCGACCATCGGCGGTGGTACTTTGGCCCGTGCTACGCCGCGCCGAGGCGCGCGCCGCCCACCTGCCCGCAATCCCGGCACGGATTGCGGCGACGGCAGAGCGTCGTTCTCAGTCCGATGGGCCTCTGGAAGAGGGCGGCGATCGCGCGGCGTGCCTCGCGCTTCGTCCAGGTGGCGGTATCGAGAAGACGCGCGAGACAGCGGGCGCAATAGTAGAGTCCGCGGCGGCTGCGAAGCATCGACCCCACGTGACACCGCGCCAGCTCCTCGCCGATCATGCGTCGCCCACGTGGCGCCCCTCGAGGCACGGCATTGTCCGCTGGCAGCGCGCGCACGGCCCGATCGGCATGCAGCTCAGGGCTCCGGGGGTCTTGAACACCTTCCCCATCGCGAGCTCGACCTCCGACCGCCGCCAGCCGATGTGCAGACGCTCCAGCGCCATCCCCACCAGACACGACGAGCATACGGCACGGCCCCGGTACCGGCCCTGGAGTACCCCGTCGACCGCCCGGCGAATGAACTCCTCGGTGGTGTAGGTGAGGTTCACGGGACGGGCACCCCGCGGCACGGCATCGTGCTTCCCGCGCACGCGGCGCACGTCGGCCTCCGCGCCATCGCTGGCGATAGGGTTGCGTCCGTTCGCACGACCGCGCGGGGCCGCCCGGTCACGTTGTCCTACGGATCGGCAGCTCCAGGTTGCCGAGGGTCCGCATCTCGGCACCGATACTCGCCAGCAGCACGGTCTCGACATCTCCCACCGCCGGAGGGGGATCCCACTCCAGGCTAGCCGTACCCCGATGGCCGTGGACGTTGATTCGCAGCAAGAGCCGCCCACCGAGCCGCGTGAGCCCCTCCAGCACGCCCTCTTCGGGCACCGCCGCGGTGTCGCCCGGGCCCGGCGATTCGACCCACCGGGCTGGCCAGGCCGTCGCCCCGCCGGTGCGCTGCCTCAGATCACGGAGCTTCATGGCTCACCGGCCTGCGCTTCGGCGTGTCCGGGCGGTCGCGGGTCGCCGGACCCGGCTCCGGAGCTCGCGCATCGCCCGCACCTGCCCCTCGATGTTGGCGAGGATGGCGCGGTCGCGCTCCCGCTTCAGGCCCTCGTCGATGAGGGCGCGCAGGACCATCTGCATGCTCACCGGGCCCTTGAGCTTCGTGATCGCCTCGCCCGCGAACACACGTGCCCGATCCAGGACCTCCTGGGGAAGAATGAGCAGCACTCTCGCCCGGTCCTCGAACATCGTGGCCACCTCCTCTGGTGCATACAACTTATTTTACTTATTTCACTTATATCATGAGTGCGTTGCCGCGTAGTAGACTACGATGCGGGAGAGATGTACGGCTCCCGTCCCGGCCGGACATTTCCCCAGAAGCCATCCACGAAGTGAGGGCCTCGGTGCTACTACACGACTCCCCGCCCGGAACGCAGGATCCCATCCGGGCCGACCTCTTCAGCCCGGAGCGGCTCGAGGAGCACGGCGAGCGCATCGCGCGGCGGCGGGTCCTCGCCGAGGGCGCGGCCGGTCGCCGCCTGGCCCCTCGAGTCCGGGACAGCGGGCGCGTCCTGCTCCAGTGCTATCGAGACATCGCCGCGGTGATCCGCGACGAGGGCGCGACGACCCCGGCCGCGGAGTGGTTCGTCGACAACTTCCACGTGGTGGACGCGGTCGTCCGGCAGGTTCGCGAGGACCTGCCCCGCGGCTTCTACCGGCAGCTGCCCAAGCTCGCGGACGGCCCTCTCGAGGGCTATCCGCGCGTGCTAGACCTCGCGTGGGCCTTCGTCGCGCACACCGATAGCCGATTCGAGCCCGAGACCCTCCAGCGCTTCGTCCGCGGATTCCAGCGCGTCCACCCCCTGACCATCGGCGAGCTCTGGGCGGTCCCGATCGCGCTCCGGATCGTGCTGGTGGAGAACCTCCGGCGGCTGGCCGAGCAGATCGTGACCGGTCGCGCCGCCCGTCAGGATGCCGACGCCCTGGCCGACGACCTCCTGGGGCTCGGTGGCCGACCCGCCCGACCGCTCGCCTTCCAGAGCCTCGGGACGACCGGGGCCCCATCGACCGCGTTCACGGTGGAGCTCGTCCAGCGCCTGCGTGAGCAGGACCCCCAGCTGACGCCCGCGCTACGGTGGCTCAACGCGCAGATCTCCGCGCTTGGAATGTCGGCCGACGAGCTCGTGCAGCTCGAGCATCATCGCCAGGCCGCGATGAACGTGACCGTGCGCAACGTGATCACCAGCATGCGCACGATGGCGACCTTCGGCTGGGCGGACTTCTTCGAGGACGTCAGCCTCGTCGATGGCCTGCTGCGAGACCAGAGCGACTTCGGGGCCATGGACTTCCCGACCCGTGACCAGTACCGCCATGCGATCGAGGAGCTCGCTCGGTCGTCCCGGCGGTCCGAGCTCGACGTCACCGGGCGGGCGCTCGCCCTGGCCAGGCAAGCCGCGCCGCCCGCGCGCGCGAGCGGCGCCGTGCCCCAGGATCGATCGGAAGATCCGGGCTACTATCTGATCGCCAAGGGGCGGACCCTCCTGGAGCGCGAGCTCGGCTGCCGCATTCCCGTCTCGCGCCGGCTTCTTCGGGCCGCTCTCTCCGGAGCGACGCCGGGTTACCCCGCGACCATCGCGGTCGTCGCGGCGGGGCTCCTGGCGCTCCCGCTGCTGGCCGCCCACGCGTCCGGCGCGGGGCCCGCGGCCCTCGTCCTGCTGGGATTGCTCGCCCTGATCCCCGCGTCCGACCTCGCGGTCGCCCTCGTCAATCGTGCGGTCGTGAGGCTGGTCGGTCCGAGGGCCCTGCCGCGTCTCGAGCTCCCCGCCGGCGTGCCGGCGAGCCTGCGGACCGTGGTGGTGGTGCCGGTGCTCCTGACGAGCGAGGCCGCGATCGAAGAGCACGTCAATCACCTGGAGGTCCACTTCCTGGCCAACCCGGAGGGGGAGATCCATTTCGCGCTCCTCTCGGACTGGATCGACGCGCCCGCCGAGATCATGCCCGAGGATGACCGTCTCCTCGCGGCGGCCGCGGCGGGCATCGCCCGCCTGAACGCGCGCCACGGGACCCCGCCCACGGGCGGCGAGCGCTTCCTCCTCCTCCATCGCCGCCGGGTCTGGAGCGCGGGCGAAGGCAAGTGGATGGGATGGGAGCGCAAGCGCGGCAAGCTCGACGAGCTCAACCATCTGCTGATGGGGATCGGCGATACCACGTTCATCCGGCCCGGTGGACGCACACCTCGGATCCCCTCCGGCGTCCGCTACGTGATCACCCTCGACGCCGACACCCGTCTCCCCCGGGGAGCCGCCACGCGTCTCGTGGGCACCATGGCCCATCCGTTGAACCGACCGACGTTCGATGCCCGGGCAGGCCGCGTGGTCGAGGGCTACGCCGTCCTCCAGCCCCGGATCACGCCCTCGATCCCCGCGGATCCGGCCACGTCTCTCTTCCAGCGGATCTTCGCGGGCCCGGCCGGAATCGACCCGTACGCCACCGCGACGTCCGACGTCTATCAGGATCTCTTCGGCGAAGGCTCCTACACCGGAAAAGGTATCTACGACGTGGCCGCGTTCACCGCGGCCCTCGAGGGCCGCGTTCCCGAGAACTCCCTTCTGAGCCACGACCTGTTCGAAGGCATCTTTGCTCGAGCGGGACTCGTCACCGACATCGAGCTCTTCGAGGAGTTCCCGACCGACTACGAGGTCGCGGCCGGGCGTCAGTATCGCTGGGCGCGCGGCGACTGGCAGCTGCTCCCGTGGATCATCAGGGGAGACGTGGTCGGCGAGACCCCGGGCACGTGGATTCCGCTCATCGGCATGTGGAAGATCGTCGACAATCTCCGTCGGACCCTGTCGCCCCCCGCCGCCTGGCTCACCCTCGTCGCGGGCTGGATGCTCCCTGACGGGGCGCCGCTCGTGTGGACCGCGTTCGTCTGCGCCACCATCGCGCTCCCCGCCCTCGTGCCCGCGCTCGCCGAGGTCATCCCCGCCCGATCGGGCATCTCCAAGCGCACCCACGTCCGGAGCGTCGCCCGCGGCTTCGCCATCGCCGCGTCCCAGATCACGCTGGGCATCACGCTCCTCGCGCATCAGGCCTGGCTCATGGGTGACGCCATCGCGCGGACGATCGTGCGCCTCTACCTGACCCGCCGTCGGCTGCTCGAGTGGACGGCGGCGGCCCAGGCCGAATCCGAGCTCTCGCGCGACGTCACTGGCGTGTACCGGCGCATGCGCGGCGCGCTGATCCTCACCGCCGCCGCGGGCACGCTCGTGGTGCTGTTGCGGCCGGAAAGCGGCTGGCTCGCCGGGCCGTTCCTCCTGCTCTGGGCCCTCTCGCCCGCGGTGGCACGCTGGGTGAGCCGGCCCCCGCGCCCGTCGCCGACCCAGGTCCTCTCGCGGTCGGACGCCGTCATGCTGCGCGCCACCGCGCGCCGTACCTGGCGCTTCTTCGAGGCCTTCGTCGGCCCGGACGACACCTTCCTGCCACCGGATAACTTCCAGGAAGATCCCAAGCCGGTGGTCGCGCATCGCACGTCGCCCACCAATATCGGGCTCTACCTGCTCTCGGTCGTCTCCGCCCGCGATTTCGGCTGGCTCGGCATCCTCGACACTCTCGACCGCCTCGAGGTGACCCTGGCGACGATGCACCGACTCGAGCGGTTCCGCGGCCACTTCTACAACTGGTACGACACGGGCGGGCTCCGGCCGCTGGAGCCACGCTACGTGTCCACCGTGGACAGCGGAAATCTCGCCGCACATCTGCTCACCCTCGGCAGCGCCTGTCGCGGCGCGATCGACTCCCCGCTGCTGGATCATCGCGCCTTCACGGGAATCGAGGACGCGGTGCTCCTCGTCCAGGACGCCGCGGGCGCCCTGACCGAGGACCGCCGCAGTCAGACGGTCACCCTCGGCCAGCTCGCCGAGGCCCGCGAGGCGCTGGCGGCCGGGCTCCGCGATTCCCGGGGGGGCCTCGTCGAATCGGCCGCCCGGATCCGCCGCCTCGTGCGCGACGCCGACACGCTCGTGGATGTGGCCCGCGCGCTCACCGCCGAGCGCGGCGATGACGGCCACGCCGATCTCCTGGTCTGGTCCGAGGCCGCGCGCGCGACCGCGGCCAGCCACGCGCGCGATCTCGACACGATCATGCCCTGGACGGTCCCCCGCCAGGGTACCGCCGAGGATCCCACACCCGCGCTCGACACCCTCTTTCGCTTGCCGCCCACCCCGGCCGGCCTGCCCGAGCGGTGTCAGGCTGCGATCGACGAGCTGACGACGCTCCGCGACGCCGCCGCCCGCGAGGGCGCCCCGCGGGCGGCGGAGACGGCGCGCCTCGACGAGCTGATCGCCGGCCTCGAGCGTTCCGCCGACGCCGCCCGGCGACTCGTTCGCCGGATCCTGTCCGTCGGCCGGCAGGCCCAGGAGCTCTTCGACGCGATGGAGTTCGGCTTCCTCTTCGACCCGTCCCGGAAGATCTTCTCGATCGGCTACCGGGTCACCGATGGGGGCCTCGACGGCAGCGCGTACGACCTCCTCGCCTCCGAGGCACGCCTCGCCAGCTTCATTGCCATCGCCAAGGGGGACGTTCCGGTCGCGCACTGGTTCCACCTCGGCCGCCCGATGACCCCGGTGGGCCTGGGGTCGGCGCTCGTGTCCTGGTCCGGCTCGATGTTCGAGTACCTGATGCCGGAGCTCGTCATGCAGGCGCCCTCGGGCAGCCTGCTCGCCGAGACCTCCCGTCTCGTCGTCCGCCGACAGATGAGCTACGGCGCGGAGCACGGCGTCCCCTGGGGGATATCCGAATCAGCCTACAACGTGCGCGACCTGGATCTCACCTACCAGTACTCCAACTTCGGCGTCCCGGGCCTGGGCCTCGAGCGGGGCCTCAGTGAAGACCTGGTCGTCGCGCCGTATGCGACGGCCCTCGCCGCCATGGTCGACCCCACGGCCGCGGCCAGGAACTTCTCGGCCCTCGTCGGGGTGGGCGCCCGCGGCCCGTACGGCTTCTACGAGGCTCTCGACTACACGGGATCACGGCTGCCCGAGGGATCGTCGGTGGCGATCGTTCGAGCCTACATGGCCCACCATCAAGGGATGACGCTGGTCGCCCTGGCCAACGCACTGCAAGGCGGGGGGATGCGCAGCCGGTTCCACGCCGAGCCCATCATCCAGGCCACCGACCTGCTCCTGCAGGAGCGGGCGCCCCGTGACGTCGCCGTCGCGCGGCCCCGGGTCGAGGAGGTGCACGCGCCGGCCCACCTCCGTGATTTCGTCGAGCCCGCCTTCCGCCAGTTCACCACTCCGCACGGAGCGACACCGCGGACGCACCTCCTCTCCAATGGACGCTACGCGGTGATGCTCACGACCGCCGGCTCCGGCTACAGCCGATTCGGCGGCCTCGCGGTCACCCGGTGGCGAGAGGACGTCACGCGGGACAGCTACGGGACGTATCTCTTCCTGCGCGACGTCCAGAGCGGGGCGGTATGGTCGGCCGGGTACCAGCCCAGCGGGGCCGAGCCCGACACCTACGGCGCGACTTTTGCCGAGGATCGGGCCGAGTTCCGCCGGCGCGACGGCGCGATCACGACGACCCTCGAGGTGCTCGTCTCGCCGGAGGACGACGCCGAGCTGCGCCGCGTCTCGATCACGAACCTCGGCTCGCAGGCGCGAGAGATCGAGGTGACGTCCTACGCCGAGCTGGTGCTGGCCCCGCCCGCCGCGGATGCCGCGCACCCGGTCTTCTCCAGTCTGTTCGTCCAGACGGAAGCGGTCGCCGATCTCGGGGCCCTTCTCGCCACCCGTCGTCCCCGCTCGGCCGGCGAGGCGGCGATCTGGGCGGCCCACAGCGTCGTGGTGGAAGGGCAACCTGGGGGCGGCGCGCAGTACGAGACCGATCGCGGGCGCTTTCTCGGTCGGGGCCGGACGATCCGGACGCCCATGTCCATCATCGATGGTCGGCCTCTGTCCAACACCGCAGGCTCGGTGCTCGACCCCATCTTCAGCCTCCGTCGCCGAGTCCGACTCGCGCCGGGCGACACCGCCCACCTCACGTTCTCCACCCTCGTCGCTCCGGACCGCGACACCGCCCTGGCGCTGGCCGACAAGTACCGCGATCCGGCCACGTTCGAGCGCACCGTCACGCTGGCCTGGACGCAGGCCCAGGTCCAGTGCCACCATCTGGGCATCGAGCCGGACGAGGCCCACCTCTTCCAGAATCTCGCCAGCCGCATTCTCTATTCCGACCCGACGCTGCGACCGGCCCCGGAGGTGCTGGCGCGGAACAGCTCCGGTCCGTCGGCGCTGTGGGCCCAGCAGATCTCCGGGGATCTCCCGATCGTCCTGGTCCGGATCGACGAGTCCGAGGATCGCGGGATCGTGCGGCAGCTCCTCCGCGCCCACGAGTACTGGCGAGTGAAGGGCCTGGCCGTCGACCTCGTCATCGTGAACGAGAAGGCGCACTCCTACACCCAGGAGCTGCAGGCCTCCCTGGAATCCCTGGTGCGCACGAGCCAGTCCGCGCGACAGGACGAGCCCATGAACGCGCGGGGCGGCGTCTTCATCCTGCGGAAGGACCTGCTCTCCCCCCGGGATCACGCGGCGCTGCAGGCGGCCGCCCGCGCCGTCCTTCTGAGCCGACACGGCACGCTCGCCGAGCAGCTGCGCCGGGCCGAGCCCACGCCGGAGTCCGTCCTCGCCCCGCGCCGGCGACCGGCCCGGAAGGACCTCCCGGTCGATGTCCCGCCGCCGCACCTCGAATCCGAGTTCTTCAACGGCCTCGGGGGCTTCGTCGACGACGGGCGCGAGTACGTCACCGTCCTCGGGGAAGGACAATGGACCCCGGCCCCGTGGGTCAACGTCATCGCCAATCCCGGGTTCGGGTTCCAGGTCTCGGAGTCGGGCGCCGGCTACACCTGGGCGGGCAACAGCCGCGAGAACCAGCTGACGCCGTGGTCCAACGATCCGGTCACCGATCTACCCGGCGAGATCATCTACATCCGGGACGAAGAAACGGGCCAGCTGTGGGGACCGACCCTGCTCCCGATCCGCGAGAACGCCTCACCCTACGTGGCCCGCCATGGACAGGGCTACAGTCGGTTCGAGCACACCTCTCACGGCATCGCCCTGCAGCTCCTGCAGTTCGTGCCACTCGACGACCCGATCAAGATCTCCCGCCTCACCGTCGAGAACATCTCGAACCGCCCGCGGCGCCTCTCGGTGACCGCGTATGCGGAGTGGGTCCTGGGCGTTTCCCGCGGCGCGGCCGCTCCGTTCATCACCACGGAGATCGACCCGGAGACGGGGGCCATGCTCGCCCGCAACGCGTGGAACCCGGAGTTCGGGGATCGGATCGCCTTCGCCGATCTCGGCGGGCGCCAGACCGCGTGGACCGGCGACCGGACCGAGGTCATCGGCCGGAACGGCACCCTGGACCATCCCGCGCTCCTGGAGCGGGGCGGCCGGCCGTCGGGACGGGTCGGGGCGGGCCTCGATCCCTGCGCGGCGCTGCAGACCGTGATCGACGTGCCCCCCGGCGGCCGCGGGGAGATCGTGTTCTTCCTCGGTCAGGCTGCCTCGGCCACCGAGGCCCGCGCTCTCGTCCTCCGCTATCGCGCCGAGGACCTCGATCTCACCCTGCGGGCCGTCCGCACCCACTGGGACGACATTCTCGGCGCCGTCCAGGTGAAGACGCCGGACCGCTCTCTGGACCTCATGCTGAATAGATGGCTCCTCTATCAGACCCTCGGCTGCCGGGTGTGGGCCCGGTCCGCCTTCTACCAGGCCGGGGGCGCCTATGGCTTCCGCGACCAGCTCCAGGACGTGATGGCGCTCGCGGTGGCGAAGCGCGAGGTCGCGCGCGCGCATCTCCTCCGGGCCGCCGCTCGTCAGTTCGTCGAGGGCGACGTGCAGCACTGGTGGCATCCCCCGGCCGGTCGGGGGGTTCGAACCTGGATCTCGGACGACGCGATCTGGCTGCCCTACGCGGTCACGCACTACCTCGAGGTCACCGGCGAGGTGACGCTGCTGGACGAGGTGGTCCCCTTTCTCGAGGGACCGCCAATCCCGCCCGGACAGGACGACTCCTACTTCCAGCCGGCCGTCTCCACGGAGCGAGGCACGCTCTTCGAGCATTGCGCGCGCGCGCTCGACCGGAGCCTCTCGGTGGGCGCTCACGGTCTCCCGCTGATCGGCACCGGCGACTGGAACGACGGGATGAATCGAGTCGGCCACGAGGGGCGCGGGGAGAGCGTCTGGCTCGGATGGTTCCTGCACGCGACGCTCTGGGAGTTCGCTCGGCTCGCCGACGCCCGCGGCGAGCCCGCGCGCGCTGCCGCCTGGCGCGATCACGTGCACGCGCTCAAGACCGCCCTCGAGGCGCACGCCTGGGACGGCGACTGGTATCGCCGCGCCTACTTCGACGACGGCACCCCGCTCGGGTCCGTCGCCAACGCGGAATGCCGCATCGACTCCATTGCGCAGTCGTGGGGCATGATCTCCGGCGCCGCCGACCCGGTGCGGGCCGCGCGAGCCATGGCCGCGGTGGAGGAGTATCTGGTCCGGCGAGACCAGGAGCTGATCCTGCTCTTCACCCCGCCCTTCGACCACGCGCCGCTCGATCCGGGGTACATCAAGGGGTATCCGCCCGGCATCCGAGAGAACGGCGGCCAGTACACGCACGCCGCCATCTGGTCCGTGATGGCCTTCGCCGCGCTCGGAGACGGCGACAAGGCGAACGAGCTCTTCTCGATCCTGAATCCGATCAATCGCGCGAGCACGCGCGCCGGGGTCCATCGCTACAAGGTGGAGCCCTACGTCGCCGCGGCCGACGTCTACGCCGAGTACCCGCACGTCGGCCGCGGGGGATGGACCTGGTACACGGGCTCCGCGGGCTGGATGTACCGGGCCGGGCTCGAGTGGCTCCTCGGGTTCCGCCTGCGCGGCGCGGTCCTCCACCTCGATCCGTGCATCCCACGCGCCTGGCGCCGTTACGAGATCACGTTTCGATACCACGCCTCGCGCTACGAGATCACGGTCGAGAATCCGAACGGGGCGACCCGCGGCATCTCGAGCATCGAGGTCGACGGGATTCTCCTGCCCCTCGCGGACGGGAGCGTCCCGCTCACGAGCGACGGCACCGCCCACCGGGTCCGCGTCGTCCTCGGCTGAGCCCGCGACCGAGCCGCGGCCTACGCGAGCCGGTGCCGGGTCAGGAGGCGATCGAGATGGTCGGCGAAGAGGCGTCGCTCGCGCGGGCCGAAGGGGGCCGGCCCGTCGACGAGCGCGCCGCTCGCGCGGAGCTCCTGCATGAGGTTGCGGATCGCGAGGCGCTCGCGAACGTTGTCTTCCGAGTACAGCTCGCCCCGCGGATCGAGCGCGTGGGCGCCCCGCGCGATGATCTCGGCGGCCAGCGGGATGTCGGCGGTGATCACCAGGTCCCCGGGCTGCACCTGCTGCACGATCCGGTGGTCGGCCACGTCGAAGCCCTGGGCCACCCGGACGGTGCGGATGAAGTCGGACGGTGGAGTGCGGAGCGGGCTGTTGGCCACCAGCGTGGTGAGGACCTGCGCTCGCTCGGCGGCCCGGTACAGGATCTCCTTGATGACCTGGGGACACGCGTCGGCGTCGACCCAGATCTTCACGAGCGGGGTGCTCTGGTGAACAGAACGGCCGGGCCCTGGGACAGGACCCGGCCGATCGTTTGACGCGGGGTTGTGATCAGGCCTTGCGAACGTTGGCGGCCTGGAGCCCCTTCGGGCCCTTGGTCACCTCGAACTCGACCTTATCGCCCTCGGACAGGCTCTTGAAGCCCTGAGCCTGAATGGCGTTGAAATGCACGAACACGTCCTCGCCACCCTCCTGGGTTATGAAGCCGTACCCCTTCGCATCGTTGAACCACTTGACGGTACCTTGTGCCATCGACTCTACCTCTCTTGTAAGGCTTGCGCCTCGGTGAAACCCCGCCACCATGGCAGGGAGGTCCTCCTGAAGTGGAGGACAAACAAAAACGCCGCGGGACCTGGGGTCCTCACGGCGTTTGATCTCGACTCTCGCGACTTCGTGTCCGCTTCCAATCGGCGACCGAGTGAACCTACCACTAGCTGCACGGTACAGGTGGGCTCGGCCCCTGTCAAGGAATGATTGTGGGCGATCACCGGTCAGCTGCAGCGCCAGATGTTGTCGGCCAGCTTCCGGCCGTCCTTCTTGACCGTGTAGGCGACGGTGAGGCTGATCCCGAGCGCGAACTGACTCGCGGCCTGCTTGGCCGTGAGAAACACCTGGGTGCCATCCCGGAGGATGATGTGATCCGGATGGCGCTCCTGGAGAATGCCGACGATGACCCCGCCCGCCATGATGGGCCCCCCGGTACCGCTGGATGGACAAGAGCGGGAAGGTCGAGCCAGATACCACGAGCCGTGGCGCCAGGGTGCGCCAACCGGAGGACCCGCGGGAGGCGAGTCAATTCTACACCCGCGATAGTCCCCAACGGGGGCGCCGTTTGCGCTACACTCGATTCCTCCCCTCCGTGAGGAGATCGGCAGGTACTGGCGCCCCCGCCGTCCTCTCTGTCCTCGCCAGACGTCTCCGCAGAGCCTCGGTGTCGTAGAGGAGGACTCACTGATATGAGTGCCAACGATCGCCCGCTTTCCGCGCCCCCGACCGGGCGTGTCCCCTGTGCTACACGGGTCGAGGTCGAGGCCGGCGCCCTGATCGTGGCCGCCGCCGACGTGCGGGCCTGGGTCGCCCACCTCCGTTCTCACGGCTGGACCGACGGCGAGCTGGATCACGTATGGCTCACCCGGGCCCGGCAGGGAGTGACGCGGTAGCGTCCGTCTACTCCGGCCCTGCGGGGCATTTCACGAGGTGAACGCCGTCACGGCAACGAACGCGGAGCGTGATCGAATGGACGAACATACATCGCGTCGACACGATCCAGGCCGCGGCCAGCACCGGAACACCCTCATCCCACCGCCCGACGACGTCACCGAGCGCTACACGTTCGAGTCCTTCGTGGTCGGCAGCTCCAACCAGTTCGCCCAGGCGGCATGCCAGGCCGTCGCCGAGTCGCCCGGGACGACGTACAATCCGCTGTTCCTCTACGGGGGTAGCGGCCTCGGCAAGACCCACCTGCTCCACGCGATCGGCCACGAGATGGCGCGCCTCCATCCCTCCCGCCAGATGCGCTATCTCTCCTCAGAGCGCTTCACCAACGACCTCATCAACGCCATCCGCTACGACCGAATCGGAGAATTTCGCGGCAAGTATCGCACCCTGGATCTGCTGCTCATCGACGACGTCCAGTTCATCGCCGGCAAGGAGCGCACCCAGGCCGAGCTCTTCCACACGTTCAACGATCTCTACGAAGCCCACAAGCAGATCGTGATCTCGTCCGATTCGACTCCCAAGGAGATCCCCGAGCTCGAGGACCGGCTGCGGTCCCGTTTCGAGTGGGGCCTGATCGCCGACGTCCAGCCTCCCGACTTCGAGACGCGTCTCGCCATCCTCAAGAAGAAGGCCGAGATCGACCACGTACAGATCCCCGACGACGTGGCCTACCTCATGGCCAACCGCATCAAGGCCAACATCCGGGAAATCGAAGGGGCCCTGACCCGGGTGGCCGCCTTCTGCTTCCTGAGCGGGCGCCCGATGAGCGTCGACCTCGTCCACGAGCTCTTCTCCGAGCTGTGGGGGGAGAACCCGACCGCGGTCACGATCGAGCACATCCAGCGCAAGGCCTCCGAGTTCTTCGGGCTCAAGCTGTCGGACATGCGCGCCGCGACCCGCACCAAGGCCACCGCCTTCCCGCGGCAGATCGCGATGTACCTCGCCCGTCAGCTCACCCACGCGTCCCTCACCGACGTCGGCCGGGCCTTCGACAAGGACCACACCACCGTCCTGCACGCGGTCACCAAGATCCATGCGCTCATCCAGCAGGATCCGCAGCTGAAGAAGACCGTCGACGCGCTCGCCAAGAACGTCGCGAGCTAGACGAGGAGGCCAACCGAGATGAACGGACTGAAGCAGATCGAGGTCATCGGCCATGGCAACGATTGGCAGCTCGTCGGGCTCGACGACCAGGGCCGGGTCTGGTTCGGGACGACGCGCCGGACCACCAAGGGCCGCGGCCTCACCTGGGTCTTGATGGACGAGACCCGGGAAGAACCGGAGCTCACCCCCGCCCCCGACGCGGGCACCGAGCCGCGGCGACCCTGGCCATCGAGGTAGGGCCCCCGAGAGGAGGCTGCCATGCTGCCACCCCTGTCGAACCAGGAGCACCGAAGGCTTTGCGATGGATGCGGCAAGGCCAACTTTCTGCGCTACTCGATCCGGATCGGCGAGCCGGCCACCGCGGTGGACCGGGTCTACTGCTCGCTGGCGTGCGCGCAGCTGCACTTTCCGGCCTACCGGGGCGAGCCTTCCGGGCGCTGAAGGACTGCGCCGCGATGCTGTGCCATCGCGGTCGAGCGAAGACCTCGCGGCGCTACTTGGCGGCGGTGGTCTTGAGCAGGGCGGAGGCACAGGCCTCGGCCACGGCGCGATTGGGGTCGGCCTGACCCGGGAAGGTTGCCCATCCGGTCTTCATCACGAACTCGGTCTGCTCGTAGGACGACTGGATGGCGGTGAGCTCCCCGAGCTTCTGGACGCGAGCTGCGTCGACCTTCTCCCCGGCGAGACAGATCGGCACCAGCGCCGCCGTGACCGCGGCGTCGGACTGGATCATCGCGGTCTGGCGGGCCGTGCCGCCGGTCGTCCAGCCGCCCCAGCTGAATCCCACGATCATGGTGAGAATGCTACCGACGACCACGCCCCAGACCCCTGGCTTGAGCCACGCGAATTGCAGTTGCATGAGAATCCTCCTGGTACGCCCGCAGAATGTGTGAGTAAGCAAGAGTAGCCGCGCCCGCTCCGGCCCGGATAGTGGACCAAAGGCCACCCCCCGTTCCCGGCTCTCCCGCGGGGTGGGCGCTCCCGCGACCCACCTCCACGATCTGGTTGCTCACGATCCCGTTCCCTCACGTTCTCCTGCATCACGTGGCCGCAGCTCGGCGAAGCTGATCACGACTCCCTGGGGGTCCGGGAGCTCGAAATAGCGCTCCCCCCATTCGGCATCTCTCGGGGCGGTCGGCTCGAGGCCCTTGGCGACGAGATCTCGGTACAGCGCATCCACCTCGCGGACGCGGAGGATCACCCGGCTCCATGGATTGCCGGCGCCGGTGACCGCCACCCGGCGAAGATTGACGATGACACGCGGCCCGGCGCGCATCGTCGTGAAGGGCGCATCCGGTCCGCCGTAGGTGACGTCGAGCCCCAGCTTCCGGTAGAAGGCCACCGACTCCGCCATGTCGAGCACGGCCACCGTCACCGCGCTGATGTGGTCGATCGACCAGGACGCCATGGACCCACTCCTCCCCAGGACCCACTCTGGATCTCGGCGATCCACGCGGCCGCGGGCAGCCTGCTCGTGACCGAGGCGCGCGGCGATCTGCTCGGCCTCGCGCGGGGCGCGCGCGGGGACCGCGGTCTAGATCAGCGGCTCGCCGGGCGCCTTCTGGGGAATCGGGGGCCGATAGCTCGGCGCCTGGATGTCGTCGGGTCGCCGGGTCGGAGGCGCGGGCGCGCTCGGCGGAGGCGGAGGCGGCGGCGTGGCCGAGACCCAGATCCACTGCCAGGCCTGCGTCACGCCGTCACCCAGGAGCACGTACTTGCCATTCGGATAGACCACTTCCCGCTGGATCGGTGGCGCCTGGGGCTGAGCGTACGCCGGCTGGCTCGCGTAGACTGCGGCCGGCGGGCCGTATGCGGGAGGAGCGTAGTAGTAGGGATACGGATAGTAGTAGTAGTACGGATAGCCGGCAACCGCCGCGCCGAGAGCGACGCCGCCGACGAAAGCCCCGCCCCACCACCATCCACCCCAGCAGCACCCGCCATGCCAGCCATTCCCATGCCAGCCACTACCGCCGTGCCAGCCACCAGAGGACTGGGAGCCCCCGTGCCAGCTCCCTCCCGAGGAGCCTCCGGAAGACGCAGAGCCGCTACGCCCCATGCCGGAAGCTGCAGCACCACCACCTGCTCCGCCACGACCGGCCGCATGGCTCGGCACGACGCTACCAACCGTCAGGACGAGCAGTATCAGGATCGCCGCCGATCGCTTCACCGATCTTCCCCCAAGATATCCACTGCCTGCACCATAGGCGCCTTCGATGCGCCTGTCAATCGACCGCCGGGCGGCGTCTCATCGGCCCAACTGGGACAGCACACTTCACCCTTTCGGTTAGATCCAGCCCTGTCGCTGCGCCGCCGCCTTCAGCTGGTCGCCGATCTCCTTAGCGGTGCGCTTGGCTGTGCCTTCGATGGTGGTCCGGCCGGTCGTTTCACCCTCGATCTTCGCCGCGCTGCTGACGATGAGCCCGATCGGGTTGGCGGTGGCCAGCGTCAACGCCAGGGGCACCACCTCCCCGGGCCCCTTGGGGCCGGCCGAGTTGAGCTCGCCCTGCC
The DNA here is from genome assembly GCA_035519555.1 of Nitrosotalea sp. Taxonomy (GTDB): domain Bacteria; phylum Methylomirabilota; class Methylomirabilia; order Rokubacteriales; family CSP1-6; genus CAMLFJ01. The sequence continues at coordinate 102,012 of DATIWG010000067.1, forward strand.
CGAGCCGCCGGAGCCCCTTGTCGGTCATCTGGTACCCCTCCACGACCGTCTTCAGTTCGGGCGCGCCGGAGCCGAAGCCGATCGCGACCCGCTTGGCGAGGTTGCCCGGGTCGACGGAGACGAAATAGCCCACGATCGTGATGTCGTTGAGCTGCGGCGGAGGCTGATTGCCGGCCTGGACGGCCGGCAGACCCGCGGCCTGCAGCTCGCTGACCAGGTTCTTCGCGATCTCTGCGCCGAGCTTCCGGCCGAGGGCCAGGTCGTCCGGCGTCTGGTCGACGGTCGGCGCGCCAGTCTGGTGGCTGTATCCTGGCGGCAGGTCCGCGGCGCTGGCGGCGAAGTCGTAGACGAGGATGCGTGCGGGGCGCGGAAGCGCAGGCCCCTGGTACCCTTGACGATCGGTGACCGTGGTCTTCGCGCACCCGCTGATCAGGAGCAGGGCGAGCACGGCAAGGACGCCTCGCGCGACGAAAGCCTTCGTGCGCCACTCCTGCCACAAGAAACCGGGAGCCAGGTATTGCCGCATAGGTATCTCCTCCTGGATTGCAACCCTAGACCCGGCATCGGTCCTGTGCCATGGGACCTTGGTCGTACTCGCCTTCGGTGCGCGAAGCTCGATCACGCGGGCCATAGCGGCGGGTGCGTGCCCAGCGGCACCACGGGACGCGCCCAGAACGCGGGCGTCTCGGACAGCCGCGCCGCCGGTACCACGTGGCGGAGATGGCCGAACGACGTGTCCATGTCCGCGAGCAGGTCCTGCACCGTCTCGAGCGTCTGGTCCGGAGTGCTCCGTCCGTCGACGCGGCCGAGACCATCGACCCAGCGGCCGGTCTGCGCCAGCGACACCCGGACGAGATAGCTGCCGCCCTCACGCCCGCGTCGCGCCAGCGCGATCAGCGCGCCGAGCGCGGCGAGATATCCGGTCCCGTGGTCCACGACCTGGGCGGGCAGATGACGGGGGGCATCCGCGCCGAGGGCGCGCCCTTGCTCGTGGGCCATCCCGCTGACGGACTGGATGATGGTCTCGAAGCCGCGACGCTCCCGCCACGGGCCCTCGTGCCCGAAGGCCGAGAGCGTCACGTACACGAGGCCGGGGCGGAGCCGGGCCAGGTCCTCCGGGGCCAGGCCCAGCCGCGCGAGCGCTCCCGGCCGGTAGGACTGACAAAAGACATCGGCCTCGCGCACGAGCGCGCGCAGCCGCTCGGCGTCATCGGCCTGCCGCATGTCGAGCGCGGTCGAGAGCTTGCCGAGCCCGGTGTCGACGACGAGCCCGGGCAGATTTGGCAGATGCGGGGCGCTGACCAGTAGCACGTCCGCGCCGTAGGCGGCGAGGGTGCGGCCGCAGACCGGGCCCGCGATCACGCGGGTGAGGTCGAGCACCCGAATGCCCGAGAGCGCGCGCGGTCCTGCGCCCGCGGGCTCGGGCGGCGCCTCGCCGATCTTCACGATCTCGAGCAGCGGCAGCGCCGCCACCGCCTGACCCTGCGGGTGCGCCCACCACTCCTCTCGCGAGCGCACCATGCCGGTGGGCAGGCCCGCGGCCGCGAACGCGCTCTCGAGATCGGCCGCCGCCCATCGGCTCACCGCCGCGACGACGGACTCGCGCGTGGCCTCGCAACCCAGCAGGCGCAGCGCGCCGTCGCGGTGGTGCGGCAGGTTGGAGTGGATCTGGATGAAGCGCCCGTCCCCCGCCTGGTAGAAGCCGAAGAGCGGGTCGCGGCGATCGAGATGCGGCTGGCTCTCCGCGCGCAGATAGCGCTCGCTGCGGAACGCGGCGACGGCCGCGCGCAGATCCACCGCCACCGACTGCCCCCGCCCCGTGCGCCGGCGCCAGATCTCGGTGGCCGCCAGGGCGCTCGCCGCGATCACCGCGGAGGCAGCCGTCCCGATCTTGAAGTCGGTGGGCAGGATGGGATCGGAGCCGGTGAGGCGGACCCGCTCGAGGGCGGCCGGGTCGCCGCCGGTCCAGCGCCAGAGCTCCTCCAGCGCCACGAAGGGGTCGCTTCCCTGCTGCGTCCTCTCCCGGATCGGCGCGCTCATGGCGTCACCGCGCGACGCAGGAGGTCGATCGTCTCGCGCGTCTCCTCGACGAGAACCCGGACGAGCTCGGCGGCCGGGAGCGGACGGGCCAGCGAGCCCGCCTGCCCGGACCACGCCGAGAAGCACTCCGCCGAGCCCGCGCGCGCGCTGGCCTGGCGCAGGGGCGCGGTGAGCTTGGCGTGGGCCGGAAACGGCAGCAAGGGCCACCGCTCGCTCTCGGCCAGCTCCGTGAAGCGATTGCGGACACCTCGCGCCGGCTTGCCGGAAAAGGCCTGGGTCATGGTGGTCTCGTCGCCGTCCATGTCGACGATGGCCTTCTTGTGCGCCGCGGGCGCGCCACTCTCCGGGCAGACGACGAAGGCGGTGCCCAGCTGAGCAGCCTGCGCTCCCAGGGCCAGCACGGCGGCGATGCCCGCCCCGTCCATGATGCCGCCCGCGGCCACCACCGGCACACGCACGGCCCGGACGATCTGCCGGACGAGCGCGAGCGTGCCCGTCATCGCGTGCTCCCAGGAGCCGATAAAGGTGCCGCGATGCCCGCCCGCCTCGCCGCCCTGCGCGATGATGAAATCGGCGCCAAGACCCTCCAGATGGCGCGCCTCGCGCACCGAGGTGGCGGCGCTTCCGAGGCGGATGCCGAGGCCGCGGATGCGCGCGAGCACGGGGGGCGGCAGCTCACCCAGGTGGATGGTGCACACCGCGGGTCGGAGGTCGCACACGGCCTCGAGCTGGGTGGCGAGGACCGGCGCGTACGGCGGCGGCACGCGCTCCGGCGCCGGCAGGCCATGCTGCTCGAAGAGCGGCCGGATGGCGGCGATCGCGGCCCGCTGCTGGTCGGCCGCGGCCTCGACAGGAACGGGCGCCGCGAAGAGGTTGACGTTGAACGGCCGGGCGGTGCGCGCCCTAGCGTCGGCCGCGTCCGTCCGCATCGCCTCGGCCGCGGTGTAGGCGTGGCCGAACGAGCCGAGGGCCCCGGCGGCGCTCACCGCGGCCACCAGCTCGGGAGTGGTGGGCCCGCCCGCCATCGGCGCCTGGACGATCGGGTACTCGATCCCGAGGAGATCGCAGAGCGGGGTGTGCAGGCTCGTCATCGCATCGTCCTCCTTCGATCGGCAACGCTCGGACGCCCGCATCATAGACGTACCGGCCGGGGACGTACAGGGTGGGGGCAAGGGCACGCGGGGGCCCGGACGCTCGAGCCACCACCGGCGACCCACTTGCGGTACACTGGCCGCCCGGTACGACGAGATACCGCGCAGCGTCCGTCCCAACCGCGTTACCCCGAATCACGAGAGGAGAGCAGGCATGAGGCATGTGAAGTGGGCGGTGGTGGCTGGTCTCGTGGCGCTGGCCGTCGGAGTCGTCGGCGCCCTCCAGGCGCAGCAGCTCAGTGGCGAGTACAAGATCGGCGTCCTCGAGCCGCTGACCGGCAATCTAGCCGCCGAGGGCAAGCGGCACCTCGAGGGCTACGAGATCGTACGCGACCTCATCAACGAGCGCGGCGGCGTGATGGGCAAGAAGCTGGTGTTCGTGGTCGGGGACGCGGTCGATCCGACCGTTGCCGCTTCCGAGGCCACCCGGCTCGCCACGCGCGAAGGCGTGAAGATCATCACTGGCACCTTCTCCTCCACCCTCTGCGGCGCGGCCAGCGAGGCGGCGGCGCGGCAGAACGTCATCTACTGGGAGACGTCGTGCGTCGATCCGCGGCTCACCAAGCGCGGACTGAAGAACGTGTTCCGGACCGAGATCGACGGCACCGGGTTCGGCTGGTACAACGTGGAGTTCATCGCCAAGCACCTGGCTCACCGCCTCGGGAAGAAGCCGAACGAGCTGCGCATCGCGTACCTCTCGGAGGATTCCTCCTACGGCCAGAGCGTGACCGAGTCCGCGCGCCAGCGTGCCAAGCAGGAGTTCGGGATGGAGGAGGTGGCGCTGGAGTACTACACCTTCACCACCAACGACCTCACCCCGGTGATCCTCAAGCTGAAGAACGCCAACCCCGACATCCTGCACCACATCGCCCGCAACCAGGACGCCATCCTCTTCTGGCGGCAGGCGCGCGAGCAGAACTTCCAGGTCAAGGCGGTCGTGCACGCCGGGGCGACCGGCTATGGCTCGCCCGACTTCGGCAAGGCCTTCGGCAACGACGGCAACGGGCCCTTCGCCCTCCTCGAGCCCGGCCCGGGCTTCGTCATCGAGAAGATGCGCCCGGAGGGCCAGCAGATCGAGCGCGCGTTCCGTCAGGCGGTGAAGGCCAAGACCGGCTCCGACGTCCCGACCGGCGGCCACCAGCTCGCGGGCGGCGGCCTGTGGCTGCTGAAGCTCGTGCTGGACGCGGCCAAGAGCGACGACCTCGACAAGTTCCGCGCCGCGGTCCTGGCGATGGACCTGCCGGTGGGCTCCGCGATCAACGGGTGGGGCGTGAAGTTCGACGAGAACGGCCAGAACACCAACGCCCGCGTGCAGCACTACATGCTCCAGTGGCAGGGTGGGCAGCTCGTCACGGTGTGGCCCGAAGAGTTCACCACGAACCGCGCGAAGTGGATTCCGCTCGGCGCGTGGGACCAGCGCAAGTAGCGCGCCCCGCCGGCCGGCCGACTCTCGCTCGCACGCCCCGGGGGGCCGTCCCGGGGCGTCGCGCTGCCGGCTGACCCGTCGATCATGCACGCGATTCCCCAGCTCCTCGCCTCCACCATCCTGCTGGGCGGAATCTACGCGCTCATCGCGGTGGGCCTCACGCTCATCTTCGGGGTGATGCGCATCGTGAACTTCGCGCACGGCGAGTTCCTCATGCTCGGCATGTACCTCGCCTTCTGGGCGTTCACGCTCCTCGGGCTCGATCCCTACGTCACCCTCGTGCTGGGCCTGCCCGTCATCTTCGGGGGCGGGTTGCTGAGCTACCGTCTCGTGATGCGGCCGGTGATCCACGCCTCGCACGATGTCCAGGTCTTCACCACGGTCGGCCTGTCGATCGCGCTCCAGGCGCTGGCCCTCGTGCTCTGGAGCGCCGATTCCCAGTTCGTCCGGACCGGTTACTACGCGGTGGTGGTCCGGTTCGGCGGGGTAGCGGTCAACGTCGCGCAGCTCGCCGCCTTCACCGCCGCGGTGCTCTTCACCGGTGGGCTCTTCGCCTTCATGCGCTGGTCGTACACCGGCAAGGTCATGCGGGCCACCGCGCAGGACCGGCACGCCGCCTCGCTCATGGGCATCGACACCGGCCGGGTCTTCGCGCTGACGTGGGCGGTCGGCATCACCTGCGTGGGGGTGGCCGGCGTGGTGCTCGCCCCGATCTACCCGGTGTATCCGTCGATCGGGCTCCAGTTCGTGCTGATCGCCTACGTGGCGGTCGTGCTGGGCGGCCTCGGCGACATGGTCGGCGCCTTGATCGCCAGCCTGCTGGTGGCCTTCGTCGAGGTGGTGGGGTCGTACGTCATCGGGACCGCGTGGAAGGAAGTGCTGTACCTCCTGCTGTTCATCGCGATCCTGGTGATCCGCCCCGCGGGCCTGTTCGGCCAGCGCGGCGCCGAGGTGATGGGCACGTGAGAGCCACGTGGCCGGCGGTCACGTTCTTCGCGGTGGCGGCGCTCGCGCCGGTCGTGGTCCGGGACGCCTTCTTCCTCGACGGGCTGATCCTGATCCTGCTCTGGGGCGCGGCCGGGGCGGCCTGGAACGTGGCGGGCGGCTACGCGGGCCAGGTCTCGCTCGGCCACGCCGCCTTCTTCGGGCTCGGCGCCTACTCCGCGGCGCTCCTCGGCACACGCTGGGGGATCTCACCCTGGATCGGGCTCCTGGTCGGCGCGGCGCTCGCCACCGCGTTCGGCTTCATCCTCGGCTTTCTCAGCAACCGACTCCGCGGCCCCTACTTCGTGCTCGCGACGATCGCGTTCTCGCAGGTGCTGCTCATCGTGGCGAGCCGCTGGCGCGGCTTCACCTCGGGATCGGAAGGCATCCCGGTGCCCTTCCGCCCCGGCTTCTGGACGCTCGGGATCGTGGACAAGCGGGTGTGGGTCTATCTCGTGCTGGTCCTGGCCGCCCTCCTCTACCTGGTCCAGCTCTACCTCGAGCGCTCGCGCCGCGGCTACCAGCTCGCCGCCGTGCGCGAGGACGAGGACGCCGCGCTCTCGCTCGGGGTCCCGGCCCGGCGGCTCAAGGTCGCCGCGATCGCGGTCAGCGCGGCGCTCACCGCCATCTGCGGCACGCTCTGGACGCAGTACGTCGGCTTCGTGGATCCCCTGTACGTGTTCTCGGTGGACCTGTCGGTCCGCTTCTGCCTGTTCGCGATCCTCGGCGGTATCGGGACGCCGCTCGGTCCGTTTCTCGGGGCCGCCCTCATCACGATCCTGGAGACGTCGCTGCGCGCCCGCTTCGGCGGCATCGGGGCCGGCCTCGTCGGGATCTACCTCATCATCTACGGGGTCGTCCTCGTCGTGACCATGCGCTTCGCTCCGCAGGGCCTGCTCCGCTGGATCGGCGAGCACCTGCGTCGGCGGCCGCAGCCGGGGCCGGCCTCGTGAGCCTCCTGTCCGTCGCGGGCGTCACCAAGCGCTTCGGCGGCATCACCGCGAACCGCGACGTCTCCTTCGAGGTGGCGGCCGGCGAGCTGGTCGGCATCATCGGACCGAACGGGTCCGGCAAGTCGACCCTCTTCGAGATCATCAGCGGCTTCTATCACCCGGACGCCGGCGAGGTGCGCCTGGACGGCGCTCGGCTCACGGGTCTCTCGCCGGATCGGGTGTGCCGCCTCGGCGTCGCGCGCACGTTCCAGAAGCTGCGGCCATTCGCCGGGCTCACCGTGGTCGACAACGTGATGGTCGGCGCGCTCACCCGCACCCACGACGTCCGGCACGCGCGTGCCCGCGCCCACGACCTGCTCGACCGCGTGGGCCTGGCCGAGAAGGCGAGCGCGCACGCGCGCACGCTCTCCACCGGCCAGCGCAAGCGCCTCGAGCTGGCCCGCGCCCTGGCCACCGAGCCGCGGGTTCTCCTGCTCGACGAGGTGACCGGCGGCGTCGACCAGCGCAGCATCCCCGGCCTCGTGCAGCTCGTCCGCGACTTGCACCGCGGCGGTCTCACCCTCCTGGTGATCGAGCACAACATGCGGGTGATCACCGCGGTGGCCCAGCGCATCGTCGCCCTCTATCTCGGCGAGAAGATCGCCGACGGGTCCCCCGACGTCGTCACGCGCGACCGGCGGGTCGTCGACGCCTACCTCGGCCAGGCGTACACGCAGTGACCAAGCCGGGCGCCCCCATGCTGGCTGTCGAGGGCCTCGACGTCGCCTACGGCGACTTCCAGGTGCTGTGGCAGGCCGCGATGCACGTGGGTGAGGGCGAGATCGTGGCGGTGCTCGGGCCGAACGGGGCGGGCAAGTCGACGCTGATGAACTCGATCTCGGGCCTGATCACTCCCCGCGCGGGGCGGATCAGCTTCCTCGGCAAGCGCATCGACGGCCTGCCCGCCCATCGCACCGCCGCCGAGGGCCTCGCGCACGTGTTGGAGCGCCGTCGGCTGTTCCCCTTCCTCACCGTGCTCGACAATCTGCTCCTCGGGGCCCACAATCCGATCGCGCGCCCGCACCGCGCCGAGACCCTGGCCCAGCTCGAGGGCCTGTTCCCGGTCATCGCCGCTCGCCGGACGCAGCTCGCGCATACGCTGTCGGGGGGCGAGCAGCAGATGGTCGCGATCGCGCGCGGCCTGATGGCGCGCCCGCGTCTGCTGATGATCGACGAGCCCTTTCTCGGCCTGTCCCCCCTGGTCGTCCAGCAGACCGGCAGCCTGATGCGCCGGATCCGCGACGAGCAGGGCATCAGCATCGTCTTCATCGAGCAGAACGTGGAGCTCGCGCTCCGGCTCGCGGATCGGGGCTACATCCTCGAGTCGGGCCACACGATCCTGACCGGCTCGTCGGCGGAGCTGCTCCGGTCCGCCGAGGTCAAGCGCATCTTCCTCGGCGACATCGCGCTCTAGCGAGACGTGCCAGGACCTCGCGACGCGAGCGGGGCCCGGAGGTCTACTGTCGATCTCCGCGAGCACCCAGGCCTCCGCGCCGAAGGCGGAGGTGGCCAAGCCGAGCAGACAGCAGAGCGCGATGCCGGACGCGCCCGGCGACTACGGGCACTTCGGCGCTTCCCTCAGATTGGCCTCGATGCGATCTCCCGCCTTGAGGCCCTGAAGTGTCTCCGCCGAGGCCTGGAACTCGTGCACCGTGCCGTCCGCCTCGCGGACGGTCAGCTTGTTCTGCGCCGCGTCCACCTTGACCACCTGGCCTTCCACCTTCTGCGGCGTCATCACCCGTCCCTGGGAGTCGCAGGCGGGCTTGGTCTGTGCAAGCGCATATCCCGAATCCAGCATAACTGCCATCACGAGCCCCACGGCCACACCTGCCCACCTGCGCATGGTCGACCTCCTCATTTCTTCGTGATGTCGTAGATGGCGCCGGCGGCCGCCCCGACCCCGGTGCCGATGAGGGCGCCCTTGCCGGCGCCGTATCCCGTACCGTACCCGACGGCGGCGCCCGCCCCCGCACCCACGGCGGCTCCGGTGGCGGTGCCGCAGCCGGTGAGTACGCCCGTCAGCATGGACAGGCCAACGATGGCCGTGATCATCCGTGTCACCATGGAATCTCTCCCTCTCGCTTACCGTTCGAGCGTGAACTTACTCGGCGCGGTAACCGATGGTGTTCCCACCAGCGTGCCGGCCGTCGTGCGCGTCTCTCGGCTCCGGCTCACCTCGACGTCGGTCCGCCAGTAGGAGGTCGGCCGGACGATCGTCATCGTCTCCTCCCACAGCTCCTGATCGTTGGGCTGGACCAGCACCACGGCCCGGCGCACGCTCACGCCCCCGGGGACTGGGCTGATGATCTCGATCACCCGTACGCTCTGGCCGCGCAGGTTCTGAAACTCCGTGTTTCGGCCCGCCGCGGCAGCGAGGCGCGCGGCTTCGGAGAAGTTGCTGGCCTGAAACTGCGCGTACGCCTGTCCGAAGTCGGCGGTCTGCGTCATCGCGCGTGGCGGCCCGGCCGGCCGAACCGCGAGGAGATCGGCCAGGCTCTGCCCGCTCTGGCGCACCGCGGTCTCGTCCAGTCGCCGGGTCAGCTCGCCGTAGGCGGTCGTCCCGCTCCCGGTCGCTCCGAACACCTCCACGCCGACCGTTCCGTCGGCCTTCTGGCGGACGAGGCGGAACACGCCGGGGGCCGGCACATCGACGAAGCCGTCGAGCTTTCCATCTCCGTTGGCGTCGAGCAGCCCGACCTGGGTGGTCGCGGCGGGTCCGGGCGAAAACTGGCCGGCCAGCTCCTGCCCGATCTGATCCGCAGTCTGCCCTTTCAGACCGATCAGCGGGATCGCGCCAGCCTGCTCCTCCCGGGCGCCAAGCTCCCGGCGTCTGATCTTCATGGCGTTGTCGACGGCCGCCGGCACGTCCGCGCAGCGGATGCGGCTGACGTCGGACACGGGCGCCGGCGTCGCTACGCTAGTAGGGGCCGGCGGGGCCGCCGGAAGTGCGGCCAACTCCTTCTCCAGGACGACCTTCTCGGCGTCGAGCGCCTGAATCTGCGTCTGGATCTGGCCGGCGCGGGACAGCTCGAACTTCACCATCGCGGCCAGCCGCTGGTCCTCCAGCGTTTGCCGCTCGGTTGGAATCTTTTCCAGCCGCGCACGGATCGCCTCGGCTCGCGCCGTCGCGGGGGCTGCGCTGGGCGTCGGCGCCGTGGGCGCAGCAGATGTCACCCCGGCCTGAGCTGCCACCGCCTTCCGCACACCGTCCGACAGCCGCGCATGCTCGGACAACCGCAGACGGAGACTCTGACACTCCGCATCCGAGATGCTCGGCGCCTGGGCCACCGCGGGGCCCGCGGTGGCCACGCCGAGGGTGAGAACCATGACCAGGGTGGTCGTCGATCGCATAGGCCATCTCCTCCTGCGGCGTATCGGGGCTCATCGAGTTTTGCCTGGACGCTCGTCCACATACGAGATGGTGCGCCCGCCGTGCCGACTTGCATGCGATCAAGTGCATCCGTGGTGCCAGGCTGCGAATTCAATTGACCCGCGAGGTTCCGCTGAAATCCACCAGTGCCCAGTGAGGAGGACGCCACCCAGGTGGGGCACCTGTGCCTCTCGACCCGCGGCGCCTCGTCCAGGCGCGGTCGGCGGTACGATGGCGTCATGTTTCTGGACGGCCGCCGGAGCGCTCCAGGCCTCGCGCTGACGGCCGCCGTCCTGTTCGGTCTCAGCACACCGGCGGCCAAGATGCTGGCTGGTACGGTCGACCCGTGGATGCTCGCGGGCCTGCTCTATCTCGGCTCGGGCGTCGGCCTCGGTCTCTACCGTCTGGCCCAGGGGCTCCTCGGGCGCGTAGGATCAGAAGCCCCGCTCGGGCGGCAGGACCTCCCGTGGCTGGGCGGAGCCATCGCCGTCGGCGGCATCATCGGGCCCCTCCTGCTGATGTACGGCCTCGCCGCCGGAACTGCAGTTCAATCGTCGCTCCTGCTGAACCTGGAGGGGGTCTTCACGGCACTGCTTGCCTGGTCCTTCTTCCGCGAGAGCTTCGCGACGCGGATCGCCATCGGCATGGCGGCCATCGCGGCCGGAGGCGCTGTCCTGGCGTGGAGGCCCGCCGACGCACTCGCGCTGGATACCTCGGCCGTGCTCGTCATCGGAGCCTGCCTGGCCTGGGCGATCGACAACAATCTGACCCGGATGGTGTCCGGTGGCGACCCGCTACAGATCGCTGCCCTCAAGGGCATCGCGGCCGGCTCGATCAACGTCCTGCTGGCGGTGATCCAGCGGGCGCCCTGGCCGGCGCCCACGGCCATCCTCGGGGCGGGCGCTGTCGGTGTCCTGGGATACGGCACGAGCCTCGTCTGCTTCGTGCTCGCCCTCCGCCTCCTCGGCGCCGCTCGGACGGGAGCGTACTTCTCGACCGCACCCTTCGTGGGAGCGATCACGGGCGCCATCGCGCTCCGTGAGCCTCTGACCTGGCACGCCTTCCTCGCCGCGGCCCTCATGGGGACGGGCGTTTGGCTTCACCTCACCGAGCGGCACGAGCACGAGCATCAGCACGAGGCCCTCGAGCACACGCACGCACACGTTCACGACCAGCACCACCAGCACGCCCACGCGCCCGGGAGCCCCCTCGGCGAGCCGCATAGCCATGCCCACGGGCACGCGCCCCTCCGCCACAGCCACCCACACTTCCCGGACCTCCACCACCGGCACCATCACTGATGAATCTTGCCTGCGCTGTCTCGACGCGGCCCGAGTGACGCGGCTGGCTACTGGCTCGCGGAAATGCCGTCAGGCCGCCGGCGCCTTGTGCAGCTGCCCGTCCTTCATGATCATGAGCAGCGCGTCCTGCTGCTGGAGCCGCTTGATGTCGGTCAGCGGGTCGCCGTCGACGAGCAGCAGATCGGCGAGGTAGCCCGGCTTCACCTGCCCCAGCTCGTGGGGCCGCCCCATGATCTCGCCGCCCATCCGGGTCGCCGCGACCAGCGTCTCCATCGGCGAGAAGCCGAGCAGCTCGACGAAGAGGAGCAGGTCTCGCGCGTACGTCCCGTGCGGGTTCCAGGCGAACCCGTAGTCGCCGCCGGGCAGCACGCGGATGCCGCGCTTGCGCATCCGGCCCATGGTGTCGACCGATACCTCCAGCTCCTCCATGAGGCCGCGCTCGCGCGCCATCTCGGGCGTGAACCCCCACTCGCTCGCGGCGTAGCACGCCTGGTAGGTGAGGCCCACCGCGGGAGCCACGAAACACCAGTCGCGGTTGGCCTCGAGCAGGTCGAGGGCTTCCTCGTCGGCGAAGTTGGCGTGGTAGATGATGCCCACCCCGTGCCGAACGCACATCTTCACCGACTCCGCGCTGCGCGCGTGGGCGCACACCCGCACCGCGCCCGCCCGCGCAATCTCCATGGCCGCGGCCACCTCCGCGTCGGTCATCACCGCGCGCTGGGAGCGCGAGTTACGGGGCCCGGTGTCGCCCGAGATGTTGAGCTTGAGGAGGTCGGTGCCCTCGCGCACCAGCAGCCGGCACACCCGCCGGATCTCGTCGGGCCCGTCGGCCACCCAGGCGAAGGTCGGCGTCTCCAGGTGCGGCAGGTGCAGCGCGTTCTCGTCGCCCAGGCCCCCGGTGACCGTGATCTCCGGGCCGTTGGCCAGGTAGCGCGGCCCGGGGATGCGCCCGGCCTCGATCTCGTTGCGGATCACGATGTCCAGGCGCGGCTTGGCCGAGGCCGCCGAGAGCACGCTCGTGTACCCGCAGTCGAGCAAGGTCCTGGCGTTGCGCATGGTCACCAGCACGTGCTCCTCGGGCGGCAGCCGCGTGAAGTCGGCGTTGCGGGCAGCGTCGGGGTAGCTCACGTGCCCGTGCGGCTCGATGAGCCCCGGCATCAGGGTGGCGCCGGTGCCGTCGATCACGCGCGCATCCTCGCGCGGCAGGCCTCCGCCGCGCTGCACCGCGACGATGCGCTGGTCCTCCACCAGCACGTCGCCCGGAAACGGCGCCACTCCGCTGCCGTCGAGGATCATCGTGTTGGCGATGAGTATCCCGGCCATGGTGTCCTCCCCGCGACCTGCGCGCCTCAGCTCGTGCCCATCTGGGTGCCGCCGTCGATGTTCAGATTGGTGCCGTACATGAAGCTGGCGGCGCGGCTCGAGGCCAGGAACAGCACCCCGTTGGCGATCTCCTCGGGTCGGGCCATCCAGCCGAGCGGGATGCTGCCGACGACGCGCGCCCGCTGCTCGGCGGTCAGCGGGGCGTGCATGGGGGAGTCGATCGGGCCGGGGTTGACGCAGTTCACGCTCACGCCGGTGCCGAGCAGGTCGCGAGCGATGTTGCGGGTCAGCGCGACGACCGCCCCCTTCGAGGCGGTGTAGGCCGCGGTGGCGACGCGGCCGCCACCCCGCGTCACGCTGTCCGATCCGATCGTGATGATACGGCCGCGCTTGTGTGGAACCATCCGCTTGACCGCCTCCTGGATGCAGAAGAAGGTCCCCCTGGTATTGATGGCGAGCACCCGGTCCCATTCCTCCTCGGTCATCGCGGCGAGGGGCGCCGAGCTGATGATGCCGGCGCAGGTGACGAGGATCTCGACCGGCCCGAACGCCTCGTCGCATAGCGCGAAGAGGGCCGCGATGTCGTCACGCCGGGTGACATCGGTTCGCGCCCAGCGCACCGGCGCACCGAGCTCGGCCGCGGTGCGCTCGAGGCCCGCCTTGTCGACGTCGCCGAGCACGACGCAGGCGCCCTCACGGACCAGCCCGCGGGCCACCGCCTGGCCGAGGCCGCTGGCGCCGCCGGTCACCACCGCGACCTTGCCCGCGAGCCCGAGAAACTCGCCCATCCCTCGCTACTCGTAGCTGCGCAGGATGCGTCCGGGCATGGCCCCCGTGTGCCGGCCGTCGTCGTAGAGCTGGGTGCCCGCCACGAACGTCGCCTGGATTCCCTCGGACTCGCAGATCAGGCGCCGGCCGTTGCAGGGCAAGTCGTGGACGTACCTCGGCGTCTTCGCGGTGACCGTCGCCGGGTCGAACAGCACCAGGTCGGCGACCTTGCCCTCCGCGAGCACCCCGCGGTTGGGGATGCCGAACACCGTCGCGGGCACCTGGGTCAGCTTGTGCACCGCCTTCTCCAGGCTCAGCACCCCGCGCTTGCGGACCCACAGATCCAGCAGCGCGGTGGCGTAGCCCACGTCGCAGATGACGTCGACGTGCGCACCCCCGTCGGACAGCCCGACCAGGCACCGGTCGTCGGCGATCAGCCGCTCGATCCCCGCCGGATCGAAGTTGAACGTGGAGGACTGGAAGCGCGTGGCGAGATCGTCGGCGAGGCCCAGGTCGAAATAGGCGTCGACCGGACGCTTGCCCTGGCTCGCGCCGATCTCCTCGAGCGTGCGCCCGACATGGGAGGCCAGGTCGGGCCGGCCCACCTCCAGCACGCGCATCTGGCCCCACATGTGGCTGCGCTTGCGGCTCTCCAGCTCCCGCTGGAATGCGTCGCGGAACGCGGGATCACGATAGAGGGCGATCTTCTCCGCCACCGGCCGGTTGAAGGCCTTCTGCCAGGAGACGAACGAGCCGAACATGGTGGGGTTCTTCAGATCGCCCTGGCTCATGATCGGCCGCGGCGTCACCTGGGGGATGGCCCGCTTCACCAGGTCGCCCAGCTTGGCGAAGGTCTGGTCGTGGAAGTCGGGCTGGCCCGGATGCGCGAACAACGCGAGCCACGTCACCGGCCGGCCACTCGCCTGCGTGATGCTCTGCAGCAGCTCGACGTCCTCGTCGCTCACCCCGTACATTCCGCCCGAGCTCAGGATGATCTCGATCGCTCCCCGCCCGACGTCGGCCAGGCCGCGCACGACCCCGATCAGCTCGTCGCGGCTCGCGTTGCGGCAGGCCAGCGGCCGTCCCTGGTAGCCCACGTGGTTTCGAGAAGTCGTGGTGGTGAAGCCGAAGGCCCCCGCCTCCATCGCCTCGCGCAGCAGCCGGCGCATGAGGGTGATCTCGTCCCCGGTGGCCGCCCGCTCGAACGACGCCTCGCCCATCACGTAGTGGCGGAGCGGGGTGAACGCCACCAGACCCGCCACGTTGATTCCCAGGCCGCGACGATCGATGGCGTCGAGGTACTGGGCGTAGCTCTCCCACTGCCAGTCGATGCCGGCCTTCATGACGTCGTAGGGAATGGCCTCGACGTTCACCAGGTCCTGCATGAGGATCTCCCGCGTCTCGGGCTTGACCGGCGCCACCCCCACCCCGCAGTTCCCCATGATGACGGTGGTCACCCCGTGCCACGGAGAGCTGGTGACGAGCGGATCCCAGGAGATCTGGGCGTCGTAGTGCGTGTGGGGATCCACGAAGCCCGGCGCGAGAACGAGGCCGTCGGCGTCGAGCACTCGCTCCGCCGCCTGGCCGTTCGCCGGGCCGACGTGCCGGATGAGGCCGTCCTTGACCCCGAGGCTCCCCATGAAGCTGGGCGCTCCCGTTCCGTCGCAGATGCGCGCGTTCCTGATCACGAGGTCCAGCATGGGGGCTCCCCTTTCTCTCGGGCCGTTGACCGCATACGTGTCGTGGGGATCCTGCCAGAGCGCGGCGGAGAGGTCAAACGGGGCCGGCCGGTGGAGCGGCGCCCGGCGGCAACAGGGTGGAAACTAGACGGAAACGCTCATAGACTATCGGGCGTGTGCGGACCATATCCGTGGAGGACGTCATGACGATCTCGCTGTCTCGCATCGCCGTGGTGCTGGCGGCTCTCGCGTCCCTCGTCCCGACCGCCAGCGCCGCGGCCGCCGAGGTCAAGGTCCTGAGCACGGTCGCCTTGAGGGACGCATGGCACGAGCTCCAGCCGAAATTCGAGGCGAGCGGCCACAAGCTCGCCCTGGTGCTCGGCACCTCCGGCGGCATCAACAAGCGCGTGGCCGAGGGCGAGACGGGCGACGTCATCGTCAGCACGAGCAGCGGGATCGAGGGCCTGTCCCGGGACGGCAAGGTCGCGGTCGGCACGATCGGGCCCGTGGCCAAGTCCCAGGTCGGACTCGCGGTGCTCAAGGGCGCCCCCCGGCCGAACATCTCGACCCCGGAGGCCCTCAAGCAGACGCTGCTCGGCGCGAAGGCCGTCGCGTACTCCGATCCCGCGGGCGGCGGCGCGAGCGGCATTCACTTCGCCAGGGTGCTGGAGCGTCTCGGGATCGCCCAGCAGGTCAATGCGCGCGCCAAGCTCGGCCGGGCGGTGCCGAACGGCGAGGCGGTGGTGAAGGGCGAGGCCGACATCGCGGTCCAGCAGATTCCCGAGCTGCTGGCGGTGCCCGGCGTCGAGCTCGTCGGCCCCCTACCGGGCGATCTCGGGAACACCACGGCGTTCTCGGCCGCCGTGCTCGCCACCAGCAAGGACCCGGCGGCCGCAAAAGCGCTGGTCGATTTCCTGCGCTCGCCCGAGACCGCCGCGGCGCTCAAGGCCAGGGGCTTCGAGATGTAGCCAGTAGGCCCCGCGGTGTCCCGCTCGCGGCGGACGGAGCTCGCCGCGTCAGCGCCGGACGCCGCGGCGGCCGATTCGCGGCTTCGGGAACGTGGAGCGCAGTCCCTTCGCCTGGACCTGGAAGAGCGCCTCCAGGTCCGGAAGGCCGGGCAGCCGATGCCGGCCGAGACCGCGGAAGCGGACGCCGGTCGGCGCCGGTGTCCCGACCGCGGCCCGGGTCCTGCTCGACACGACGATCTGCCCTCCGTGGGCCGCCGCGCACACCCGGGCCGTGGTGTGCACGGCCAGGCCGATGTATCCGACGTCGGTGAGCGTCGGGCGACCGCTGTGGATCCCGACCCGAACCCGCACGTCGAGATCGTCGGGCCACGCGCGCTTGCCGAGCGCCCGCTGGATGGCCACGGCCGCCCCGACGGCGCCGGCTGCCCGCTCGAAGACCGCGAAGTACTCGTCGGCGCGGGCGTCGATCTCCCGGCCGCTCGCTCGAAGCACCGCGGCGCGGAGGATGCCGCGCACGTCGTTCAGCAGATCGCCGTACCGGTCGCCCAGCCGTCGGAGCAATGCGGTGGATCCCTCGATGTCGGTCATCAGCAGGGTGACGAACCCGGTGGGGAGCGCCGCCGCATCGGTCGACGTGGCCTGGATCTGGCCGTGCAGCAGCTCTCGCTCGATGACGAAGCGCACGGCGGCCCGCACGGTCTCGGCGAGACCCGGGTCCTCGAGCACCGTCGGGGCGTGAACGAGCGCCGTCATCGGCCGACCCTGGCGCTCCAGGAAGGTCACACCCCGGTGGTCTGCCTCGGCGGGGAGCGGGACGGGCCGGCCCGTACCGTCCAGATAGGCGCCGGACGCCTCGGACCAGTGCAGGACGGCGAGGGTCGGATCGCGGAGGACGCTGCGTAGGCGCTGCTCGAGCTCGCCGGGCGCCCCGTGCCGGCCCAGCTCGATCACGAGGCGGCCGGCCGTCGCGTTGCTCCGCTCCGATTGCAGCTGGCCGGTGATGAAGCCGACCGGCACGATGCCGTACTTCTTCGCCGCGTTCAGCAGCCGGGTGCGTGTGCGCTCCCGGGCCGCCTCGTCCTCGAAGCCGACCCGGCTGAACCGGGCCAGCGCGTTGCGCACGTGCGCCTCGTCGTGGATCGGCAGCCGCCGCCGCCCGCGCGAGTCGATGTACGCGAAGGCGCTGGCCGGCAGACGGGCTCGTTTGCTGGCTGCGAGTCGAGCCATGCCCAGACGATAACCCGCTTCCCGCCGGGCGGGAAGAAGCGCCCCATACCTGGCGGTGACAGTCGCCGGGTCGTACACCGCCAGGCTCAGCACCCTCGAGCTACCCCAGCAGCGTGATCGTGCCGGTGGCCAGCTCGTAGTAGGCCGCGACCACCTTGAGGCGGCCCTGGCCGATTGCGCCCGCGATCACGGGAGACTCCCGCAGGACGCGGGCCTGGATCTGGGCGTTCGCCCGGGTGACCGCCTCGACGTCCGAGCCGGCCCGCTCCACCGCGGGCCGGATGTAGCGGTACAGCGTGCTGATCTGACCGGGCACTTCCTTGGCCGCGATCGTGGCGCTCACCGCGCCGCACGCGCCGTGGCCGAGCACCATGATGAGGCGCGTGCCGAGCACGGCGACGCCGTATTCCAGGCTCCCGATGACCTCCGCGGTCGCCACGTTTCCGGCCACCCGGGTGACGAACACATGGCCGATGCTCTGATCGAAGACGATCTCGACCGGCACGCGCGAGTCGGCGCACGAGAGCACCGCCGCGAACGGCTCCTGCTTCTCGGCCGTCTTCTGCTTGAGGAGCCGGAGGTCGTCCTGGAACGAGGTCATCCGGGCGGTTCGGAAGCGCGCGTTGCCGTCCATCAGCGTCTTCAGCGCCTCCTCGGGACTCAACCGGCTTTGCGCGGCCGCTCTGGACACCGATCCGAAGCCCAGGATCGCCGCGGCGCCCGTCGCCGCACACCCGGTCAGCACCGCTCGACGTGAGATCTCGCCTGCCGCCATGCCGTTCCTCCCCTCATGCCTGCGTGCACGCCACGCTCGCCTCGTAGACCAGCCGCGCTGCCGCGACGTCCTCGATCGCGATGCCGACCGACTTGAACACAGTGGTCTCGCCGGCGGGAGCCGGCCGGGTGCCCGCAAAGATCTCCCCGGCCTCGGCGTGGATCCGGGCGCCGCTCAGGATCACGTCTACCCGACTCCTCCCAGTGGAGCCGCTCACGACCCCTCTCCTCGTCGAGATAGGTCACCACGGGCGCGTCCTCCGACAAGGCGGCGTCCTACGGAAGGCGACCGAGCCAGGAGGGGTCCTTGAACCAGCGGGCCCTCGTCATCTCGAGGGCACCGGTCACCTCCAGGCTGTGGAGCCAGTTCTGCGTCCAGTTCACGAGCAGCGGATCGTCGCCGGGCAGCGCGATCCCGATCGGCTCGTAGTTCAGCGGGGTGAGCAGGGCGAACAGTCCGCGGTCCGGATAGCGATAGACCGAGAAGACGCAGACCGGGTAATCGGCGATCATCGCGTCGATCTTGTCCTGCAGCAAGAGGGCGATCGCCTCGTCGTAGTCCTTGGTCAGGACGAGCGTGGCCTTTGGCATGGACTCCTGGACGAAGGCCTGACTGGTCGAGCCCCGAAGCGCGGCCAGCCGCATGCTGGGGTTGTTGAGATCGGCGGAGCCCTTGGCGGAGGCCAGGGTCGCCGCCTTGGTCAGGAAGGACTTGCCCGAATTGAAGTACGGACCGACGAACGCGACCTTCATGTTCCGCCGCGGGGTGATCGTGAGCCCCGACACCACCATGTCGACCTGGCCCGCCTCGAGCGCGGGAAGGAGATCGGCGAAGGGCGTGGGCACCAGGCGCAGCTTGACGCTCATCGCCTCGGCCATGGCCTGCGCCAGATCGATATCGAGTCCGATGATCTCCCCGCTCTTGGTCGTCATGTTCAGCGGCGGCATGCTCGCGGCGGTTCCGACCACGAGCTCGCCCCTGGCCTGGATCCGGCTCAGAACCGGCGCCGCCGTCGACCCGACCGGAGCCGAGGCGCATCCCGCAAGGAGAGCCAGCGCCGCCACGACGGCCCCGAGGCCCCGCGCGCGGTAGAACCGGCGCCGCGCTTCCCCGGCCCGTCTCGCCTTCATCCTCATCACTCCTCCTCGGCCCGCGGGGACGTCACGATGGACGGGACCCGCCCGGCCCGCCAGATCATCGCACACCAAGGAATGCGGAGTCCCGTGCTGCGCTTGGGTCAGCCCGGGGGTGCAGCGGAGAACAGCCGCCGCATGGCACGCGACCCGGCCGGAACCGCGAGCACCGGGCACGCCACCCGACGCAGGACGCGCTCGGTCGTGCTGCCGCGCAGCGCGTCGGCGATCCCGGCGTGGCCCTGGGTCGTCATCACGAGCAGGTCCGCGGCCCAGGAATCGGCGATCGCCACGATCTCGTCCACCGGATCCCCCGGTTTGACGACCCAATCCCAGCTGGACGGCGGTGGCACGGAGGGTTGGACGTCCGGCATCGGGCCAGGCTCGCCGACATACAGCAGTCGCCCGAGAGCGCCCGAGCAGCCCAGGCCCGCGAGGAGGGCGTGCGCGGCATCGACGGCGACTTGCGGCCCGGGGGAGTGATCGACCGGCACGAGGATGCGATCGAGGGTCACCCGTCCGGACTCCGCGGCGACGAAGCCCTGGGCCCGCCTCGGCAGGAACAGCGTCATCGCGCCGGACTCGCGCGCGAGCGGCTCCGCGATGGCCTTGGATAACCATCGGTCCAGGCCCTGCCGCTGCGCGGTGGCCAGCACGACGAGCTCGGTCGGGTGCTCCTGGACGTACTCCACCGCGGCGTGCACCGGATCGCGATCGATCGCCACGATCTTCCCTACCCTCAGCCCTTCCCCGCGTACCGGGCCGGCTCCGTCTTTCTCCACCCGGAGTCCCCAGCGGCGCAAGGTGTCCCCGATGCCGGGGAATTCGACCCGATCGGGCGGGTCGGACCGCGGGCTGACATGGATGACATCGAGCTCGGCGTGTGCCGTCAGGGCCAGCTTGACCGCGTGGACGAACGCGATCTCGCTCGTCGGCGCGAGATCCGTCGCATGCAGGATGCGAAAGACGGGCTCCGAGCTGGACCCATGAACGGGGGTCACGACCGGTACTCCTGGACTGACATCATCGTGCCGAATCCATCCATCCCGTCACCTCGTGATCTTGTCACGTAGTCCCCCGCCGCTCCGAGCGGCCGTGAGGAAGCGACGCGACACTTGTCCCCAGCCTGCCCCACCCGGCCGGTGGTCGGCCGGTGGTCGGCCGGGAAGACCTGTGGCAACACATGCGTAGCGCGTACTCGGTGAGTTGTCCAGTAAACGTGCCCCGCAGTGCGCTATGC
Source organism: Nitrosotalea sp. (assembly GCA_035519555.1). Taxonomy (GTDB): domain Bacteria; phylum Methylomirabilota; class Methylomirabilia; order Rokubacteriales; family CSP1-6; genus CAMLFJ01. The sequence continues at coordinate 122,389 of DATIWG010000067.1, forward strand.
TCCCGGGCGCAGAGAGACCTCGAGCCCTGGGCGCGCCCTCTCGAGCCGCAGCTGACGGTGGGCTGGGCCACGCACATCGCACTGTCTTTCACGAAAGGAGAATACCCATGACGCTCGTAGCGCGACTGATCCTGGCTCTGGCCGTGGTCGTGAATGTCGCGGTCGCCAGCGCGCAAAGCGACAAGCTCCAGACGATCATCAACGGGCGAGCCCTGACCGAGCAGCAGAAAGCGGAGTTCCGCCGGATCTACGGCGTGGCGCCGCTCGCGGGAGATTTCTGGTACGACCCGCGCAGCGGCTTGTGGGGAGTCACGGGCCGCGAGGCGTTCGGCATCCTGCGCCCCGGCCATGACTTTGGACCGCTTGCGCCGACGGCCTCGGCGGGCACGACGGGCGTCTTCATCAACGGCCGCCAGATCAACCTGGCGGAGGCCCTCTACGTTCGCAATCTCCTCGGCTCGGTCATCCCGGGCAGGTGGTGGCTGGACGGCGTCACCGGGTACTTCGGCCTGGAGGGGAGCGCAGCTCCCGCCGGCAATCTGTTCGTCGCGGCCCGGGCGGCACAGTCCAGGAACAGCGGAGGCGCCCACTACTATCGCGACGGCATGGGAACGTCGGTGGCCGTGAGCTCTGGCTGCGCGACCGGATCGACCGGGACGGGCAGCGGTCGGGTGGACTTCATCGTCGGCTGCGACTAGTCGGCGGCCCGCGCGTCAGGTCGGATTCGAGCCGCGGAGCATGGCGTCCAGCGTCTGCTCCAGGCGTCGCACGCGGCGGGACAGGATCGTGAGGATCCGCCCGACCAGGTCCGGAGTCTCCTCCAGGAGTCGCCAGAAGTGGGAGCGATCCACGATGAGCACCCGGAGATCGGTCGTCGCCACGATCGTCGCCGATCGAGGCTCCCCGTCGAGCAGGCTCATCTCGCCGAAGAAGTCGCCCGGCTTCAGCTGGCTGCCCGCCCCGACCGGCGTTCGCACGGCCACCGCGCCATCGATGATCACGAAGAATGAATCGCCGGGCTCTCCGATCTGCGTCACTACCGTCCCCGCCGGAATCTCGACGATCCTCGAGAGCTCGGCGACCCGGCGGAGCTCGTTTTCGTCGAACCCGCTGAAGAGCGGAACCCGTTGCAGATGTCGGATCCGCGCGTCTTGGGAGGGCGCCGGCGCGTCAACGCGTGCCTGCTCCTCATCGGGATCATGGAAGGGCAAGCTTTCGGGTCGCGGCTCGAGCTCCATACCCGCCTCCTAGGTGTGGGCCGAGCTTAGCCGGTGGCTCTCGGGGGGTCAAGGATTGCCGATCACGCGGGCCGCCCGTCGGCCCGCGACCGGCGGTATACTGGCCGGCGATGCAGTTCCAGCTCCGGAAGATCGGCCACGTCGTGCTCAACGTCAGCGACCTCGAGCGCGCGCTGGCCTTCTACACGGGCGTCCTGGGCCTCGAGGTGAGCGACCGCTATCCCGACGCCATGGTGCCCGGTGGCATGGTCTTCCTCCGCGTCAACACCGACCATCACGGCGTCGCCCTCGTCGGGGGCGCCGCGAAGAGCGAGCACACCAGCCTGAACCACTTCGCCTTCGAGGTCGGCTCGCTCGACGAGGTCTTCCGCGCTCGCTCCTGGCTGCGCGAGCGGAGCGTGCCCATCCACTTCGAGGGCCGGCGCCGCGCCGGCTGCCAGATCGCCATCGAGTTCCGGGACCCCGATGGCAACAACCTCGAGATCTACTGGAACATCGACCAGGTGGGCACCGAGGGCACCGTGCGCCCGGCCAGCGAATGGCGACCGGCGAAGACGCTGGAAGAGGCGGTGGCCAACCCGGTGAAGGGCCAGCCCCTGCCACAGCGCCACTGAGCGCGGTCTTCTCGCCCGGGACGCGGTCAGACGACCTGGCGCTCCGGGGGGTGGCGGAGGCCGCGTCGCGCCAGCACGCGGCGATGCTCGAGGAGCAGGCGGGCCGTCTCCTGCAGCACGGTCGCCACCGGCACGGCGATGATCATGCCCAGCACCCCGAGCGCGTGGCTGCCGACCACCACCGAGCCGAGCAGCAGCGCCGGATGGAGGTGGACGCTCCGTCCGATGGTGAAGGGCTGGATGATCGTGTCGTCGAGCACCTTGATGACCAGGAAGAGGAGCACGACGCGTCCGACGCCGGCGAGCCCCTGCCCCGGCGTCAGCACGACCACGAGCCCGGCGGCCGCGGCCGAGAGCAGCGGTCCCACGAAGGGCACCGCGTTGGCGAAGCCGGCAAACGCGCCGAGCAGGAGCGGATAGGGAACGCGCGCCGCCCACAAGCCGAGGGCCGCCAGGGCGCCTACCACGAGGCCGTCCAGCACCAGGCCGCGGATGTAGCGCCCGATGACACCGTTGAGCTCCCGCCACACCGCCACCGACGTCTCCACGTGCTGCGGGGGCAGCCGGTCCATGACCGCGGCGATGATCCGGTGCATGTCCCGCAGCATGAAGAAGGCGAAGAACGGGACGAGGATCGCGAGCAGGAAGAAGTGGCCCATGTGCTCGAAGAGGTCGCCCGGCTCGGCCGACCCGCGGCTGAGGACGAACCTCTGCACCCAGTCCCCGCCCTCGGGCAGCAGGCGTCGAACCGCCGGGGCCGACTCGGCCAGCTCGCGCACCACCGCGTCGAGGCCGAGGTCGATCTGCCTCGCGAGCGCGGGAAGGCGGTCCATCAGGGCCGCACCCTCCGCGAGCAAACCGGGCCCCAGCAGGACGCCGGCAACGACCAGCGCCGCCATGATGACGGCGAACAGCGCGCCCACCGTGACGCTCCGCCGGATGGCCAGAGCGTCCGCCCACGCGACCGCCGGGCTCAGGAGATAGGCGAGAGCGGCCGCCAGCAAGACGGGCAGGACCATGCCCCGGACCAGCCAGGCCAGCGCCAGGAGGCCGCCCCACGCGAGGACGCGGCCCGGTCTCACAGCGGGCCGGCCCTCTCCGGTCCCGGCTCAGTCGCGACCACGGGGCGGCGGCGCGCGTAGATGGCGAGCATCCGGGAGAGATTGCGCATCACCACGACGGCGATCCGGGCATTGCCCTCGATGAGCGCATCGAAGTCGCTCTTGTAGAGGATCAGCAGTCGCCCCGCCGTGGCGACCCGCGCGGTGGCCGAGCGCGGGAAGTCATCGATGAGGGCGAGCTCGCCGAAGGCGTCGCCGGGGCCGAGCGTATTCAGGGCGTACGGGCCCTGCGGCGTCGCGCGGGTGATCTCCACCGCGCCCTCGACGACGACGAACAGGGCCCGGCCCGGATCGCCCTCCTCGAAGACGACCTCGCCCGGGTGATAGACCTTCTCGAAGAACCGCGTCGCCAGCCGGGCGAGGAGGCGGCGCGGCAGGCCGGCGAAGAGCGGCGAGCGGGCGAGGAAAGGCGCGCGGCGGGCCTGCTCGGGATCCGCCGCCCAGGCCAGCCATCGCGGCAAAGGCCGCTCCGACATGGCGCGCACTATAGCAGACGGCGCCGCGTCCGTCGCGCCGGCCTTCGCGATCGAGGCGGCGGGCGGCCGGCTGCGCCGCCCGCCGACCCGTCGATCACGCCTCGGTGATGCGCGCCTTGACCGCCTCGACCAGCTCGGGCGTCACGGTGAGCCCGTGGCCTTCCACCGCGTGCTGGCCCGCCAGCCGAAGGATCTCGTCCATCGTCTGCGCGCGGGCGACGAACTCGCAGGACGTGCCCGACACCTCGGCACAGCGAAGGACCTTCTCCATCTCGACCTTCTTCATGGCCTCTCCTCCTGTTGCGGCCCATCCCGGGCCGCGTTGGAATGCCCTGCTGACGGTCACGCTACGTCCGCGCCATCGATCATGCCGGTACGAAATCCGTACTGCAGTGCGGCGGCGTTCCGGCTATCTTCGGAGCATGAAGAGCTACGGACAATTCTGCTCGATGGCGCGGGCCCTCGATCTGCTTGGGGAGCGGTGGACGCTCCTCATCGTGCGAGAGCTTCTGTGCGGGAGCGGCCGATTCGGGGAGGTCCAGCGCGGGATCCCGCGCATCTCGCGCACCATGCTCTCGGTGCGCTTTCGCGAGCTGGCCGATGCGGGAGTGATCGAGCGTCACGAGGGCGACGGCGGACCCGAGTACCGATTGACGGCCGCCGGTCTAGAGCTCGCGGCGGTCGTTCGCGAGCTGGGCACGCGGGGCCAGCGGTGGCTGCGCCGCGAGCTCAACCCGACCGAGCTGGACGCGCGCGCGCTCGTCTGGGATATTCACCGTCGGGTGCGGCGGGAATCCCTTCCCGACAAGCCCTTCGTCGTCCGTATCGAGCTCACCGACGTGCGTGGCGCCGCGGCCCGCCACTACCTTCTGCTGCGGCGCGAAGAGGTCTCGCTCTGCACGGTCAACCCCGGCTTCCCGGAAGAGCTCTGTCTCCGCGCGACCCGCCGGACCCTGGTCGGGTGGTGGCGAGGTGACCTGACCTTCCGGCAGGCGCTCGATGCCGGCCTGGTCCTCGACGGGCGCCGCGAATGGGTGCGCGCGTTTCCGAGCTGGTTCGACCGCTACGTCTTCGCGGCGGTCGCCCCAGCCTCGCGGGTGGCTCCCTCCCGCCAAGGCCGTGCAAGGGAGGCGGCGCCGGCCCTGCCTGCGTGAGCGCTGTCGTCAGGCCGGCAAGGCGGGACGAATGACGCGGGCGAAGGCCTCCACCTCGCGAACCGGCATGTCACCGCCGCCCTCCAGCGTGTGCGCCGGGAAGAGGAAGACGTGGTCTATTCCGGCTTCCTCCCGTGCCCGAAGCAGCCGATCGCGGCAGTGCTCGGGCGGTCCGAACAACCCGAACGCGTCGCACACGCGTTCGGCCATCGCGTCGGAAAGGGTCGCGGGGTCGTGATCATCGGCGAGGTTGATCCCGGCGAGGCGAAGCCAGTACAGGTTGGTCGCGCTCGGGTAGGCGAGAAAGCTCTGGCCGGGCGCGAACCAGCGCTGTGGCCAGCGTCGAGCATCATCCACCCGGTCGGCCAGCCCCATCGTCACGATGAAGATGGTGCGGAACCGGGCCAGCGATCGCCCCGCGCGTCGCGCCCCATCCGCCAGATGCCGCCGCGCCGCCCGGATCGCCTCGGGGTGGAGTCCGACCATGAGCACGGCACCGTCGGCCACCTCGCCCGCCAGCTCGACCATCCGCGGCCCCGCGGCCAGCAGATAAACGGGCGTCGGCGGGTCGCTCGCATTGAGCAGTCGACTCGCCTGCCCCTCGAACTCCCCTCGCTCGCCCGCGAGGAGTCGCCGGAGCGCCACCACCGCTTCGCGCATGAGGGCCACGGTCCCGCGAGGCCGGCCGATAGCGCGAGCGGCCAGAAATCCCGGCGCCACCGTGAGACAGACGCGACCGGGAGCGATCTCCTCGAGCGAATGAGCCGCGGAGGCGAGCAGCAGCGGATGCCGCACGACCGGGCTCGACGTGGCCGGATAGAGTCGCAGCCGGCGGGTTCGCGCGGCAGCCAGGGCAAGTGTCACGTAGACGTCGCGGCCCCGATGCGGGTGATCGTGCACGCCCACACCATCGAAGCCCGCGTCCTCGCAACGAGCGATGAAGTCGGCCACCCGCGGTACGGGCACCCCCACCGGAACGCGAAGGTCGACCTGCACGCGATGTCCCTCCAGTCCTACGTGCTCCGCGAGTATCACACAAGAGGCGGCGAGATTGCACAACCGGTCTGCCGCTGCGCTCAACCTCGTGGCATTTGCGCTCGTCGAGCCTCCGGCTTAGAGTCCCGGCCATATCACTCGTGACACACGCGACGAGATCATGACATGAGTAGGTTGGCGATTGGACTCCTGGCGACGCTCTTGGCCGGCTGCGCAACGATGCCGCGCTACGGCGATGACGTCGTCGTCCCGTGCGTCAAGCCGACGGCCGACTATCGCTGGTGGGACTGGCCGCTCGCGGTCGTGGGCGCCCCGGTGATCCTGGCGATCTGGGTCGCGATGGGCGCCAATGAACAAGCGATGTGCCCGCCCCAGCATCCTACGCAGTGAGACCGCGACCCACCCGTCACGAAGCGCTGGCCAGCGATCCGAATCTAGCTCGGGGGCCGCTGCTTCCTCTGCTCGATCAGACACGCCGGACACATCCCGTGTGAGGTCACGGTATCGAACTTCCGTTCCAAGAACTCTTCCAACGGCATCCACTCATCGCCTGCGTTCTGATCGCCGCCAGCGACGGCGAGGTGCGCTACCGTGGCCAGCCCGTCACCGGGCCCTGTGCGGGCGTGGCCATGGTCTTCCAGAGCTTTGCCCTCCTGCCCCGGCTCGACGTCCTGGGCAACGTCGAGCTGGGCCTCAAGGCCCGAGGCATGCCGCGCGAGGCACGCCGCGACAAGTCGCTCCGGATGATCGATATGATCGGGCTCGACGGCTTCGAGTCCGCCTATCCGCGCGAGCTCTCGGGCGGGATGCGTCAGCGCGTGGGCATCGCGCGCGCGCTGGCGGTCGAGCCCGACATCCTCCTCATGGACGAGCCGTTCTCTGCGCTGGACGTGCTGACCGCGGAGAGCCTGCGCGGCGAGCTCATGGACCTCTGGATCGGGAGAAAGGTCTCGACTCGCGCGATCCTCATCGTGACCCACAACATCGAGGAGGCCCTGCTGCTGGCCGATCGGGTCGTGATCCTGGGCAATGACCCCGGACATGTCCGGAGCGACCTCCGGATCGACCTGGCCCGGCCGAGGACGCGAGAAGACAGCGATGTCCAGGCCTTCTCCGACCAGCGGTACCAGCTGCTCACCCGGCCCGAGGCAGCCAAGGAGGCCGCGCGGCCGGAGACCCGCGTCGCTCCCGCCCCGCTCCCACACGCCCCGGTCGGCGCCCTCGCGGGGTTCCTCGAGATCGTCGCGGAGCGCGATGGCCGTGTCGATCTCCACCGCCTGGCCGGCGAGCTTCAGCTCGATGTCCGCGAGCTGCTGCCTCTGGTGGACGCCGCGGGCCTGCTGGGATGGGTCGCCGTGCACGAGGGCGACGTCATCCTCTCGGGCGAGGGGCACGCCTTCGTCGAAGCCCCCGTGCTCGCCCGCAAGGAGCTCTTCCGCGCGGCCCTCCAGCAGCACCAGACGCTGGTCACGCGCATCCACGCCGCGCTCCTGGGCAAGGCCAACCATCGCCTGCCCGAGTCGTTCTTCCTCGGGCTTCTCGAGCAGCACTTCAGCCGGGGCGAGGCCCGGCGACAGCTCGACACCGCGATCGACTGGGGACGCTACGCGGAGCTCCTCGGGTTCGAGGACGACACGAACGAAGTGTTCCTGGAGTCGCCGGCCTGAGTCTCCCTGCAGGCCCTACCAGCCGCTGATGTGGATCGCCATCGCGATGCCTCCAAGCGCGAGGGCGACGAGCACGGCTGCGCTCGGCGCGGTCGCCCGTCCTCCCGCAAACGAAACGGCGTACATCGCTTTCAGCAGACCGTTGGAAGAGGTGGCGATCAAGATCGCCCCGGCGATCGCAGCGCTGGGCACTCCAGACGCGCTCCCCTGCGCCAGGTTGAGCACGAAGGGATCGATATCGGTCACCCCGATGATCGCAGCCAGCGAATACACGCCGGGGATACCAAATGCGCGTGTCACCCATGACGACAGTATCGAGGTGAGCACGAAGAGAACCGCGAACATCATCGCAGCTCCGAGCTCGAGTGGATTCTGGCTGACCGGCAGGCGCTCGGCGTCTTCGGACAAGGGCGGTCGGATCCGATATTGGAGCGCCGAGATCAGCAGCGCACTCGCCGACAGGGTGAGAAGTGGTACCGTGACGGCGCGCCCGAGCGGCAGGTTGAACACCGCCACGATTGCGAGGATGCGGAGATACATGACTCCGGTCGCAAGCGTGATCCCCGCCAATGCATGTATCCGCATCGAGGCGCCGGCCTTGGCCTGGCGCGCCAGGACCACGGTGGTCGCGGTCGAAGAATACAGGCCGCCCAGCGCGGCCATCCACAGCCCGCTTGCCGCTACCGCCAGATAGCGCTGGGCAAGGTAGCTGACATAGGACAGCGGAGTATCGGGAACGTGCGGATGCCGCCCGGACGCCTGGTGCCAGCGTGAGCGAGGACATCCTCGAAGGCCAGCCCAAGAAAGAAGCTCAACCCAAGCAACAGGCCCAGATCCGTGGGCGAGGGCGTCGCGATCATGAGAAGTCGGGCGCTATCGGATCCGGGACAGGGTCACCGGCTGCCCATCCCGAAGCACCGTCACGGTGACGGGTGAGCCCGGCGGCACCTGTCTGACGCGCTCTCGCCTCTTCTCGTAGGTCTCCTCTCCGATCTGCACTCCGAGCACGCTCAGAATCACGTCGCCGCCGAGGAGCATGCTCCGCCCGTCTACCGTCGCCCGGATCGTGCCGGCCCGAAGCCCCAGCTCGGCAGCGGGCGAGTTCGCCGCCACCTGCTGGACGAGCATACCCTCCGCCTGGGGCAGGTTCAGTGCCCTGGCGAGGTTGCCGGTCAGCAGGATGCCGGCGATCCCACTCCAGGGCGAGCGCTCGTCGAGTAGCAGCCGCCTGGCCATGTTGATCGCCACGACGAACCCCAGGCCTTCGAATCCGCCGGACCGGGAGATGTTGTGGCTGGCCACGCCGATGACTTGGCCGGCCATGTTGAACATCGGACCACCCGAGTTGCCGGGGTTGATCGCCGCATCGGTCTGGAGTAGCTCTGCCAGCTCCATGTCGCTGTCGATCGTGTTTGGCCGGTAGCGAGCGCTGACGTGGCCGACGCTCAGCGTATGGCCGATCCCGTAGGGCGCGCCGATGACGAACACCGGGTCGCCCACCCGCACCCTGCTCGAGTCGCCCATCGAGGCCACGACCCGCCCCTGCGGCACGCGCTCGAGCTGGAGCAGCGCGACATCGGCGGCCGGCTCCGAGGCGATGACCCGCGCGGAGACCTGCTCCCCATCGAGAAATTCGGCCGTGATCGAGTCGGCGGTCTGGACGACGTGGGCCGCCGTGATCACCTGACCCTGCGCCGAGATGAGGAAGCCGGACCCGATCTCGGAGACTTTCGCGACCTGTCCGGTGCCGGCCGACTCGCTCCAGCGCGCGCGGATGATTACCACCGACGGATTCACTCGCCGGAACACGTCGCCGATGTCCTGCGCCCGGGCGGGCGGCGGGGCGGCGATCACCAGCAGCAACGCCAGACATGACATCCACCTGTGGATCATCTCTCCCCTCCGGCGGCGCTCACTCGCCCTCCACCGCCCGCCACGTCTTGTCCGGGTTGAAGCTCTTCATCTGCCGCGCCAGCGTCGCGGTATTCGGGCCCAGGTCCTTCGCGTAGACGACGCCTCGGTGATTGACGAGGAAGGTCTTCACGCCGGAGACGCCGTAGTCCGCCGGGTACGCCACCAGCGCGAAGCCGCCGAACATCCTGCCCTTCACGACATAGCTCAGCGCCCCGCCCTCCGCGTCGGGCCCCTGCGCCTTCAGGATGTGAAAGTAGTAGCCGTGATAGGGAACCGGGCGCCCGCCCTCGGCGAACATGGCGGCCGCCGCATCGGCGAAGGCCTTCGGAACCAGATTGCTCGGCTCTCCTTCCCGATACAGGCCGTCGTACTTGCCCGGCGAGCTGCGGATCCGCTGCGCGTACTTCAGGACGCCATCGCCGTCGCGGTCGCGCATCGCATATTCCATCTGCGCTTCGACGTAGGCGCGGCAGACGTCGATCGCGGTCAGCTCGTGGCGCCCTATGCGGCGAGCCAGGATCTCCACCCGGCCCTCGGCCGAGTCGAAGCGCCACTGCCCGCTCTGGCGCACCAGCGGCACCGGCATCGGCCAATCCTGGTTCCCGGTCACGATGGTGGCCCGATTCGGGTTCGACGGCTCCATCTCGACCCGCAGCTTCTCCTGCGCCCGTCGCACGAACTCGGCCCTCGCATTCCTGTCTTCTGTCGGGTCGCCGGACTCGACGATGTCCCGGCCCTGCGGACCGAACAGCTGCAACAGGGCCGCGGTGTCGTTCCGTCCCGCGGCGTCGAGAAGGGCCTGGGCGGCCTCCTGGGGCGTGGCGAAGGTCCGCTGTACCGCTTGCGGGGCGGCATCGTGCGCGGTGGCGGCCAGGATCAACGCAACTGCTCCGAGGATCGTCCTCTTCATCGAAGTCTCCTAACGCCGTCTACCGCCGCCGCTGGGTGCGCTTCTGACCGGCGGCGGTGCGGGTGCCGGGGCGGCGGAGCTTCGCCCCGCCCCGAGACTGGAATAACCATGCTGGGAGAAGGTCTGGGCCGCGGACCCGTTCTGGATTCCGCCGAATGCACCGCGGCTCTGCGCGGGGGGCGTGCTGCGCGGGATCTCGCGATTGCCGAATCGCTCGGTCGGCTGCGCGGAGGGCGCGCGCGCCGGTTCCGGAATCGCCCGCGGGGCCACATTCTGCCGCACGCTTCCCTGGTACCGCTCCCGAAGGGCCGGAGCGGCGTACGGCACTCCATGCCGGTGAGAGGGGTCGTGCGCCCATACCGCGGTGCCATGCACGCCGGCGATGTGGGCGGTGTTGAAATTGTATTGGTGCACGAATACGTTGTTCAGGGTGACGGTGTGGTTGACCCAGCCGGGGTGCCAGCCCCACCCGCCCCATCCGTGCCAGCCGATCCCGAAGACCAGGCTGATGTTGATGGGGCCGCCGAACCCGAAGTACAAGCCACCCGTCAAGATCGTGGGAGGAGGCCATGGCCAGAGCGGGTACGGATACCAGAGTGCCGGCCCCCAGATCCAGGCAGGGTCATAGACCGGGACATAGATCACATCGGGATTGGCCGGCTCGATCGCGATGACCGGTTGTCCGGCATCGGTGGTAGTCACGACGGTTTGCTGCGGTGTCGATTGCAGTCGTCCCGCTTGCTGCGCCCGTAGCCGCATGCGCTGGACCGCATTCATGACGTCCGGCTGCTGCGCGAGAAAGGCATTCCCCAGATTGGTGGTCCACGCCACGTCATCGTTCAGCCGCTTGAGCACCTCGGGGAACAGCACGAGCGCCTGAACGCTCGCGTCCCAGTTCTGCTGTTGCGCGGCCTGCGTCAAGGCCGGGCCCGCCAGCCCGGGATTTCGTTGCCGCCACTGGTAGGCCTCGACCACCTCCAGCGGGTAGGTGGTGGCGACCAGGATCTGGCTGAGCAACGGATCCGGATAGAGCGCGATCGGCGCGACCAGATTGTCCAGCTGGTCGGGCGTGAGGACCTGGCCGGGCGGCGGTGGCGCGGGCGGCGGCGGCTGCGACCACGACATCGACGGCCCCACCACGCAGAGGGAGAGAAGGAAGGCGGCCGGTCGGAGAGCACGTAGAGAGAGCTGCCGGATCGACATGTGATTCTCCTCACGCCTCCAGGGACAGGGCTGCGTGGCAACAGGCACCCACACGACTAGGGTGCCCGCGTGATCGTCGGATCGTTCCACCAGCCCCCACCCAGCGCCACGAAAAGGCCGACCGTATCCTGCAGGCGCTGGGCCACCGCCTGGAGGTACCCGAGCCGCGCCTGGTGGTACTGGGCATCGGCGATGAGCACCTGCAGGTAGTTGGCGGTCCCGGCCTCGTAGTTGACCTGGATCAGCCGGAGCGCTTCCGCCGCCGCGGTCATGGCTTCGGACTGCGCCTCCACGGCCTGCGCGTCGTGCTCCAGGCCCCGGAGCGCGTCCGCCACCTGGGCGAGGCCGGCGAGCACGGTCTGGCGGTAGGTGGCGAGCGACTGCTCGTAGGCGGCAATCGCCGCCTTCCGCTGGAACCACAGCGTCCCGCCGTGGAACAGCGGGCTGGTGACGTTGGCGCCGAGCGTCCAGAAGCCGCTGGGGCCCAGCTTGAAGAGGTCCGTCGTCGACGTGTTGTTCAGCCCGCCGGTGGCGGTGAGGACGAAGCTGGGGAACAGGGCCGCGGTGGCGACCCCGATGGCCGCGCTGCTGCTGTGGAGCTGGGCCTCGGCCGTCAGGATGTCGGGGCGCTGGCGCACCAGCTCGGAGGGCACGCTCAGCGGCAAGTCCGGCGGCAGCGTCAGATCGGTCAAGTCGACCACCGGCACCGTCCATTCCGCGGGGGCTCGCCCGACGAGCGTCGCCAGCAGGTGGTCCGTCTGGCTGAGCTTCTGCCGGAGCGGCGGGAGGGTCGCCACCGTCGCGGCAAGCTGGCTCTGGAGGCTGAGGACGTTCACGTACGGGACCGTCCCCGCCTCGGCCTGGGCCTGCGTGAGCTGGAGCTGCTCGCGCTCCGCGACGATGAGGTCCTCCGTCGCCTGGATCTGGGCGCGATACGCGGCCCAGGCGATCACCGCGTTGACGATGTTGCCGGACAGCGTGAGGTAGGTCGCAAGCGTCGTGTAGCGCTGGGCGTCCGCGTCCGCCCGCAGGCCCTCCACCGCCCGGCGCTGACCGCCGAACACGTCCAGGGCATAGGTGACCGTGGCCGACAGCGTGAAGAGGTTGAAGATGCTCGCGGACGCCGCCTCGTCACCGATGCGAATCGGGGTATAGCGCTGCCTCGTGGCGCCGAATCCGCCGTCGGCCTGCGGGAAGAACACGCCGTAGCCGGCCCGGAGGCTATCCTGACTGCGGCGCAGACTCGCCTGCGCCGCCTGCAGGGTCGGGTTGCTCGCGATGCCCTCGGCGACGACGCCGTCAAGCCGCGGCGACTTGAAGAGACGCCACCAGTCGGCCGCGACCTGGGCGCCCGGCTCGAAGGCTTGCGTCCGTCCGTCCGCGGCGACCGTCTCCTTCGGGCCGGCCTCGTAGGTGTACCGATCGACGGCCGGAGGCTGCGGACGGACGAAGTCGGGCCCCACCGCGCAGCCGGCCACCAGCAGCGGCAGGGCCACGCAGAGTGCCCCGGTCGGACGCCGCTTCATTTCTCCCCCACGTAGACGTCGACGAGCTGCCCGGGATAGAGGTCGACGTCCTTGGGTCTCTCGAACCGGAAGATGACCGGGAGCACCCGCACGTCGACCCGCTCCGTCCGCTCGTTCGAGAGCTGGATCTTCGGCGACACGTACGGCTGGACCCGGACGTACTCGAGGGGAATCTGGATGCTCGTCCCCCGGATGAACATCTGCGCCTGCATCTGCGCCCCGCGCGGCATCCGGTGGATGAGGATCTCGTCGATGTAGCAGCGGACGGCCAGATAGCGCTCGGCGCTGCCCATGACCAGGATCGGGTCCTGGCCCTGGGTGTACGTATCGTACGTGCCCTGCGGGGAGATGTAGCTGCCCATCGCGGCGTTGATCGAGAGGATGACCCCGTCCTGCGGGGCGCGCACCGTGTACTTGGCCAGCAGCGCGCTCGAGGCCAGATGCGCCTTCGTCAGCGCGGCGTACTGTCGCTCCTGGTTCTGGATGTCGTAGACCCAGGCCCCCGCCTTGGTGAGCTCGTACTGCCGGCGGACGACCTCGAGGTTCGCCTTGGCGACCTTGACCGCGTTGATCGCGTTGTCGAGGGTGTCCTTGCTGACCGATTTCGGATTCAGGTCGTAGGAGCGCTGGAGCTTGTCGAGCTGATCCTGCGCGCTGTGAAGGCTGGCCTCCGCCATCTCGACCTGGGCCCGGGCCACGTCCAGGGTCTCCTTCCTGGGCTGGGCCCGGAGCTCCTCGAGCAGGGCCAGGGCCGCGTGGGCCTGCGACTCCTGCTGGGCGACCGTCGCGCGCTGGATCGAGTCGTCGATCAGAAGGAGCGGAGCGCCCTGCCGGACGGTGGCCCCCTCGGTCACCAGGATCCGGGTGATCGTGCCCGACACCTCCGGATAGATATTGATGTTCTGCCCGTTCGCCTGGGAGCTCTCGACGATGCCGGTGGCATAGATCCCCTTGGGGTAGGGGTTCGGCGCGGGGTTGAACACCGGCGGCGGCAACGGCTTCTGGACACCATAGAGATACGCGCTGCCGAGGCCCGCGACGATGCCGAGCGCGGCGAGCACGAACAACACCTTATGCCTCATGCGTTGCCCCCGCCTGCTCACCGATGATGCGTCCATCCTCCATCGTCAGGATCCGGTCCGCGTACTCGAAGATCCGGCTGTCGTGGGTGACGATCAGGATGCAGCGCTTCGCGTTGAGAACGTCCTGCTTCACGAAGGCCATGATCCGCCGCCCGGTCTCGCCGTCCAGCGAGGCGGTGGGCTCGTCGAAGATCAGGACGTCGGGACCGCTGACCAGCGCCCGCGCGATGGCGACCCGCTGCTGCTCCCCGCCGCTCAGCTTGACCGGGGGCAGCTGCGCGCGGTCCTTGAGCCCGACCACCTCGAGATAGTGCATCGCCTGTTGCAGGGCCGCACCCCAGTCGCGCCGCTTGAGGATGAGCGGGATGGCGACGTTCTCGACGGTCGTGAGGCGCGGGAACAGGTGATAGTCCTGGAAGACGAACCCCACCGTATTGAGCCGGAAGTCGGCGATCTGATTGTCGCTCAATCTCCAGATGTCGACGTCCTTCACCGTCACGGTGCCGGCATTCGGCCGCAGGATGCCCGAGATGATGCTGAGCAGCGTGGTCTTGCCGCTCCCCGACGGGCCCACGATGTACACGATCTCGTCGAAGTGCGCCTCGACCGTCACGTCGCGCACGGCATACGTCCTCGCGTCGCCCTCCCCGAACCACTTCGTGAGGGCCTCGGCCCGGATCGCGGCGGTCGCCATGCTAGCCCCGGAAGATGTCGAACGGATCGATCTTCAGGACCTTCCGGACCGCGACGTACCCGGAGACCGCCGCGATGACCAGGACCATGACGAAGGCCAGGCCGAGGTTGGCGAACGTGATCAGGGAGGCGTAGTCGGGCAGCCGGAACTTCGCGAGCGTGATCAGCAGGGCGCACAGCCCGATGCCGAGCCCGTATCCGATGAGCGCGGTGAACCCCGCCTGGAAGAGGATCATGACCACCAGGTCACGGCCCTTGGCCCCGATGGCCTTGAGCGCCCCGAACTTGTCGAGATTCTCCAGGATGAACGTATAGAAGGTCTGGCCCGAAATCGAGAGACCGACCAGAAAGCTGATCGCCGTCATCAAGAGGATGTTGGTCCCGAGCCCGGTCTGGTACTTGTAGAAGTTTGACGTCCGAGTCATGAAGTCTTCCTTGGTGAGTGCGTCATAGCCCAGGGCGGTCACCTGCTGCTTGATGTACGGGATCGCGGCGGGTGTCTTGGGCTCGACCAGGATGTAGGAGATGGTGTACCGCATGGACGGGATGTACTGGATGGCCCGGTTAAAGGTGGTGTAGAGCGTCGGCATGCCGAAGAGGCCGCTGGAGGCGACTCGCCCGATCCCGATGACGACGGCGCGATTGTCGTTGATCTCGAAGTCCGTTCCGAGCAAGGGACTCTCGAGCTTTCCGAACTCTTCGTCCTTGATGGCGATGAACCCGTTCTCGGCGTAGATGTCCTGGATGTTGCCCTGAAGTAGCTCGGGGCGGCCGAACAGGCTCGTGTCGTCGAGCCCCAGGACCGTCACCGACTGGTACGTACCGCTGCGGAGCTTGACCAGGCCGACACCGGAATACAGGGGCACCGCATACTTGACGCCGTCGATGCTCCGCACGGCGTCGAGCACGTAGTCCGGCATCGGGATGCTGTTGGCCGGCGTGTTGACGGCGCGGTCCATGACCCACACGGTGGCGCCGATGTTGATGATGGTCGCGGACGCCTTGCTCAGGATCCCGGCGAACATCGATGTCATCTCGATCATGAGGAACACCGCAAAGGCGACACCGGTCAGGAGACCGGCGAATTTCGCCCGATCATTCACCAGAAGCTTGTAGGCCAACGCGAGGACACCGGACATGACGACGCTTCCTCCCTAGTTGCTTCAGCGACCGCTATTAAGCAAGAGCCATACCCCCTGGCTGTCGCGGCAGTGACCCTTTACCCTAGCCGCACTTCCACCGCATCCCCGCGCGCAGATTGAGGCGCCTGAGGCCAGATCGCCCCACTCCGCGGGGCGACTACGCCTCGACGATCGAGCGAGACACAGGAGCTCCGAACCAGCGGCCGCACGCCGGCCTCCTTCGCCCAATCGTGAAGGCTGTGGCAGTGGCGCACATCGGCTCCGAGTGCTGGCGCCGACGTTACTGATGGTCGCGGAGGCCTTGCTCAGGATCCCGGCGAACATCGACGTCATCTCGATCATGAGGAACACCGCGAAGGTGACGCCCGTCAGGAGGCCGGCGAACTTCGCCCGATCGTTCACCAGAAGCTTGTAGGCCAGCGCGACGACGCCCGACATGATGGCCCTTCCTCTCCTATTGCTTTAGCAAGTCCATCTTTTTTGACGCGGCCGGGCTCTACAGATTCCGTAACTTCAGGGCCGGCACCGAGGCGAAGCAGTCCCCTCCTGCGCCCCGGTGCCACGGCGAGAACGCCGGTGGCGGCGATTCACGCCGCCATCATCCAGCATCACTGAATAAGCAATTGGGGACGGACGTCTACGAGAAAGCATGAAAGAGTTGCGCGTCCTCTTGATCGGGCTGGTCCTGACGCTTACGTCGGCGTTGCCGGCGCTTGCCCACGCGAGCCCGCCCGATCCTTCATGGATTCCCGGTCTTTATGACGACGGCGACTTTGACGACGTCGTGACGCTCGTGGTCATGGGGACCGGGAACCTGCTGCCCGACGTCCCGGTCGAGCTGCGGTTCGTCCCCCGATGGGTCGAGACCCCGACGCCCCCCGAGGCCGCGCCCGACATCCCGGGGGCAGCCCCGGACCACGCGCGCGCTCCCCCCGCCTCGTAGCACCGCTCTCGCGTCCCGTCGCCGACTGGCCGGGCCACACTCAACAGACCGCCGGGCCACCGCGCGACCAGTTTCGAACTCACGACGACCGGTACGCCCGAGGAGGGACATCACATGATTCGCATCTATACGTTGGCGATCGCAAGTTTCGCAGTGGTCGTAGTCGGAGCAGTCGCCCTCGATCACCTGACCGCGAGGGCCGACTGGGATGAGACCGCGCCGGTCACCAAGACGCTCGGCCAAGACGGCAACGCAACGGCGACCCGCCTCGATGAGGTCTTCCACGTCGAGTGGAGCGCGGCGGCAGGACGGCAGCACCAGGAGCACATCGCCGGCTACGTCTACAACGACTCCGGCGTGTACGCGACGAACGTCCAACTCACGATCACCGAACTGGATTCGAGCGGACAGAACGTTTCGAACATCATCCGGCGGGTCCCGGGCTCCGTCCCGGGCTTCTCGCGCGCCTATTTCGACGTACCAGTCCCCCCCAGCGCCTCCTATCGGGTAGCGGTGACGTCGTTCGACGTGGTCGAGCCGGCAAAGGCCAAGTGAGTCTTCGCTCGGGAGGTCGAGGGTAGCCCATCCGAGGCCGCGGCGAGAGGTCGTCGCCGCGGCCTCGGCGACACGAAACCCCCTTCGCCCGCTCGCTTCGCGAGCTCACGAGGAGGACACACCATGATCCCGACACCAGTGCGAGAAGACGGAGAGCTCTGGGCCATCGTGCTGGCCGGAGGGGAGGGCGTCCGACTGAGGGGCCTGATCCGGGAGCTGTACGGCGAGGAGCGGCCGAAGCAGTACGCGGTCTTGACCGGCGAGAAGTCGCTCCTGCGCCAGACCCTGGACCGCGTGGCCCTGCTGATCCCGCCGCAGCGCATCGTGATTGTGACCCAGGCCAGCCACGCCGGTTATCTCGGTCCCGAGCTGGCCGGCCTTCCCGAAGTTCAGGTGCTCGCGCAGCCCTCGGATCGCGGCACCGCAGCCGGCGTGCTCATGCCGGCCCACTGGATCCAGGCGCGGGCCCCGCGCGCCATCGTCGCAGTCTTTCCCGCCGACCATTTCATCCTCGAGGAGGCCGTGTTCATGGGGCACGTGGACACGGTCGCCCGGTTCGTGCGAGCGCATCCGGACTGGCTCGTCCTGCTGGGAGCCCCCCCGACCGAGCCAGATCCCGACTATGGGTGGATCGAGGTCGGGGCCCGGGTGGGCTGGGCGGGTCAGGCGCCGGTCCACTGGATCCGCGGCTTCCGGGAGAAGCCGACCGAGGAATCCGCCCGCCGGCTGTTCGCGCTCGGCTGCCTCTGGAACACCTTCGTCTTCGCCGCCAGTGTGGCTACCCTGGTCGACGCGGGGCAGAAGTGTATTCCCCTGCTCCACGAGCGCCTCGTGCACCTGTCCGAATTCGTGGGGACGCCATACGAGTCGCGGGCGCTCCGCCACGCCTATCTCTTCGCGCCCGCGGCGAATTTCTCGCGCGCCATCCTGGAGTCGTCAGCGATATCCCTCGCCGTCTCGCGGATCCCGCCGGTGACGTGGTCCGACATCGGCACCCCGGAGCGGGTCGCCCGGAGCCTCTGCGCGCTCGGCGTACCGCCTCCGGCCTGGCTCGCCTCGCTCGGGACCGGCGCGTGATGCGGCGGGCGCGCGGCCCCGGTGGCACCCACGGAGAGTGGCTGATGGGACCGCTCCAAGGAGGGCTGGCGATAGCCGGCGTATCGATGCTGCTCGTGGCGACTTCGGTCGCCTCGGCCCAGGACGGGGATGCGCTCGTGGCCCAGGGAAAGCGTCTGTTCGAGGAACGTGGCTGCTACGGTTGCCATGCGATCGCAGGGAAGGGTGCGACAGCCGCTCCCGATCTCACGGACCTGGGCCGCCGCTACTCGCTCGCCTACTTGACGTACTGGCTCCGGGAGACGCCACCGCGCGGCTCGGTCGAGCACATGCCGAAGATCGCGCTGACGGAACCCGAGGTGCAGGCCCTCGCCGCTTACCTCAGCTCCCTCCGCGTATTCTAGCCGAGCGCTCGAGCGTGCTCCGGCGGCTCGCCAAAGCCCTGGGCGTGCCAGCTATGGGCGTCGATGAGCCGGCTCGCGCAGACACCCCGACTTCGCCTCTCTCATGCGCCTGACATCGACTCGCCACGCCGACGTCACCGCGACGAAGGCCGTCGCGCCCTTTCTGTCGCGGGAGTGGGCGCTCAGCGCGATAGCCGTCGGTCTCCTGGCGATCTTCGTGCTCGATTGGTCGACGGGCACCGCCCCGGTCCAGCACCTGTACTATCTGCCCATCATTCTCGCCGCCGTGCGTTTCGGTCTGCGCGGAGGCATCGCCGGGTCGATCGCCGCCATCGTGCTGTACCACCTCGCCAATCCCCAGCTGCTGAGCCTTCGCCATCAAGAAGCCGACCTGCTCCAGATCGTGCTCTTCGCCGCCGTCGGCCCAGTGGTCGCGAGGCTGACCCATGATGCCCGGCGCCTGCACCAGCTCGCGATGACCGACGACCTGACGGGCCTGCACAACCTGCGGTCCTTCGAGCGCCGCTTGACCGCGATGATCCGCGAAGCGCGGGGGATGAGGTACGAAATCGTCCTGCTTGTCCTCGACCTCGACCGGCTGAAGTCGCTGAACGACGCGCACGGTCACCTCGCCGGCGCCGAGGCCGTGCGCACGGTCGGCCAGTTGATCGCAGCCGGCGTGCCAGCGGAGGCCGTCGCCTGCCGCTACGGCGGCGACGAGTTCGTCGTCGCCCTGCCGCGAACCACGAGAGGCCGAGCCCGCGAGATTGCGGAAGGCCTGCGCCACGCGGTGCAGGCCGCCGCGCCGATGCTCGCGGGAATCCAATTCCCCGCCGGGTCGCTATCGATCAGCATCGGTGTGGCCGGCCGCACGTTCGAGGCCAACGCTACGGAGCGCAACGGCCAGGCCGGTGAAGCGTTGTTCCGCCAGGCGGACCGAGCGCTCTATACCGCCAAGGGGCACGGGCGCAACCGCGTCCACGTGGCCTGACGCGCTCCGGACCGCGTCAGGGGCTGCGGGCGGGCTGTCATCGTGGCGCTTCGGCTCTCCAGCCATTCGCTTCCATGCACAGACGGTACAGCTTGCTGGCTTGTCGCTCCTGCACACAGGCGTAGCTGTCCTGCCTGAACTCGGCCGCGTCCGCGCCGGGCTTGCTGTAGCTATAGGCGGGACCTGTACAGCCGCTGAGCAGTCCCCACGCCGAGGGGACCATGACGCCACGATTGCGCACAGATCTCACTAGGCTCCCCGCGACACGACGAAGTCGAACGACGTCACCGTCACCCGGTAGGAGGGGCTGCGCGGCACCTGGATGTCGAAATAGGCGCGTCCAGATCCCGGCACCGAGCCTCCGACCGGCCGAATGACGTCCGCGACCTCCTGTCCGCGCGAATCCAGCCCGGTGATCCGCAGCTCGACGCTCACCGCGGCGGTCTCGGCGTCGTTGTAGACGTAACCGGTGATCTCCGCCTGATCCCCCTGTCCCGCCACCACCCTCCACACGACGTGGAAGACCTGCCCGCCGAGGGACACGTCGTCGTGGCTCAAGGTCTTGGTCATTAGCATGGTCTCGTCCCCGTCTTCCCTCGCCACGATCCGGTCGAGCGCGACCACCCCTGCGGCCGCTACCACGAAGCTTGCGAATATCAGCACGTAGATACGGAGCATGTGACCGCACCTCCTCGGGGGTACATCCTTCGCCGCGAGTCGCAGTGCTCGTCGCACGGCGTCCCGGGCGGTCCGGTGCTTGTCTCGTGTGTGGCCCGGCCGGTCGGCGACGCGACGCGAGGGCAGTGCTACGAGGCGGGGGGAGCGCGCGAGTGGTCCGGGGCCGCGCTCGCGATGTCGAGCGCCGCCTCGGGCACCGTAGGGGCCTCGACCCAGCGCGGGACAGACCGCAGCTCGATCGCCGCATCGGGAAGAGTGCTCCCGGCTCCCATGACGATCACCGTCACGACGTCGTCAAAGTCGGCGCCATCATAAACGCCTGGAATCCATGACGGATCGGGCGGGCTCGCGTGCGCGAGCGTCGGCAGGGCAGACGAGAGGATTAGCAACATCCCGACGAGCAGGACTCGGCCGGGCTTCATGATGGAGGGTAGACGGATCTTGAACCGACCTATTCGCGCTCGTCGCCCCGGGCCTGCGGGCGCCGCCCGGGTCTGGACACACTACCGTACCTTGTCGATGTCCTTCCCCCGATCCTGCCGCGTGGAGAAGCTCTGCGAAGATTCCGGCACGTCGCCCGGCTGCAACGGGCGCTCGATGATCTCGAGCTCGCTCGCGAAGGTCTTGCCCTGCCGAAACACCGTCAGCCGGGCTCGCGTGCCGATTCGGATCGTCTCGAGCGCGCGCTGCAGACTCTCGACGTCCTTCAGCGCGATGTCGTTGATCGCGACGACGACGTCGCCCCCCAGGATCAGCGACCGGGTCCCGATCTTCACTGGCAGACGGCCCCCGAGGATCCCGGCGATACTGGCCGGGCTGTTCGGCTCGACCGCCTCGACGAGAAGGCCCTCGGTAAGGGGCAGGGCGAAGATCTCTCTCAGCCTAGCGTCGATCAGGCTGCCGTCGACGCCGAACCACGGTCGGATCAGCCGGCCCTTCTCGACGAGTGAGCTCACGGCGGAGCGCGCGAGATTGGACGGGATCGCGAAACCGATATTTTGCGCGTTATCGAGAATTTCCGTCGCGATGCCGATCACGTCGCCGCAGCGATTGAGGATCGGTCCGCCAGAATTGCCGGGGTTGATCGGCGCGTCCGTCTGGATCATCGGCCGCGCGAGCAGCGCCGGCCGCTCGGGAAGGACGCGATTGATGGCGCTGACGATTCCGCTGGTGATGGTCTGATCCAGGCCCATCGGATTGCCAATGGCGACCACTCCCTCGCCCGGCCGCACGGCGTCCGAGTCCCCGAAGACCAGTACCGGCAGCTGTCCATGCTCGGGCTCGGGGATCTGGAGAATCGCGAGATCGAAGATCGGATCGGCCCCGAGCAGCTTGGCCGGAAGCGTCGTGCCGTCATCGAGCGTCACGCTGACCGCCTGGGCCCCGAACACGACGTGCGAGTTCGTCATCACCAGACCCTGCGCGTCGATGATGAACCCCGACCCGGTCGTCTGCCGGACGCGATCCTCCATACGGTAGGGATTGATCGTGAGCGCGGTGATGAGCACCACCGCGGGCGACTTGCTCTCGTAGAGATCGGCGATCGACTGGCTGCATTCCTCGGCGGCGAGCGCCGATGCGCCCGGGATCAGCGCGATCGCCATGAGCAACGCCTGCATCCACCGCGGCCGGGACCGCGGCGGCCGCGGCCACGCGATGAAGAGACCGCGTCGCCTCGCCCGGGCGAGGAACACGATCGCCGTCTGTCCGCAATTGTCCGTCGATCTCATTCTCGACCTCGGGCTCCTCCCCGCGTGCTTCGACGTCAAGCCGGGCACGGAAACCAGCGCTCCGCGGCCCGTCCCTCCTCGTCACAGCATACTCCCGGACGGGCGGAATCGAGGCGATGCGGCGCTATCGTGCCGGCGGCCGAGAAGCGGGATCGGACCGCCAACCCTCGTGGCCGGTAGAAGTGCCTAGTCGATCCGCAGTAGCACCAGGTCCCGGGGGTCGTACCGACCCAATCAGCATTGGCCAGAAGCCCATGGGGCGCTCAGTCGAAGGTCAACACGGTGCGCGCGACCTCGCCCGCCTTCATCGCGCGGAACGCCTCGTTGATCTCGTCGAGGCGGCCGCGGCGGGTGACCATCTCGTCGAGCAGAAGGCGGCCCTGGCGATAGAAGTCGAGGTACCGCGGAATGTCGATACGGAAGCGGTTGCCGCCCATGCGGGAGGTCTGCACGCGGCACTCGGGGCGGATGGCCATCCAGGGGAACTCGATCTTCGCGTCGGGGGGCAGGACGCCGACGATGGTGGCGGTACCCCGGATGGCCAGGCTCTCGATGGCCTGACGCACGAGGGTCGTGTTGCCGACGGCCTCGAACGCGTGGTCGACACCGGCGCCGCCGGTGAGCGCGCGCACCGCCTTGACGGGGTCGTCGTTCGACGAGTTGACGACGTGGGTCGCGCCGACGCGCCGGGCCATCTCGAGCTTGCTGTCGAACCGGTCGAGCGCGATGATCCGTCGGGCGCCGCCGATGCGCGCCCCCTGCACGATCGACAGCCCCACCCCGCCACAGCCGAACACCGCGACGGTCTGCCCGGCCTCGAGTCCCGCGCTCCGGAGCGCGGCCCCGACCCCGGTCAGGACGCCACAGCCCACGAGGGCGGCGCGATCCAACGGCAGGTCGTCGTCGATCTTCACCACGGAGTTCTCGTGCAGCAGCATGCGCTCGGCGTAGCTGCCGATGCCGGCGAACGACGGGATGCCCTGCCCCTTCTTCGACAGCCGCGGGGGCGCCGACTCGCTGCGCGCCACCGCTCCCCCGACGCAGACGTTGGGGTGACCGCTGAGGCACTGGGCGCAGCTTCCGCAGAAGCCGGAGAGACACGCCACCACGTGATCGCCGGGACGGAGCGCGGTCACCTGATCGCCGACGGCCTCGACGACACCCGCACCCTCGTGCCCGAGCACGATACCGCGGTCGAGGGGAAACCGGCCGTCCCCGTCGACCACGTGCAGGTCGCTGTGACAGACGCCCGTCGCGACGGTCCGGACAAGGACCTCGCGACCGAGCGGCCGGTCGATGTCGATGGATTCGATGCCCACCGGCACATGCGTCGCGCGGCAGACGGCAGCCTTGATCTCCATGAGAACGCCTCCTTGCGTCGTCTGGGGTCGGCCGGAGTATAGCGCGGCGGCGGGCCCGCGCGGCACCGCCGTGGTGCGCAGGCGGACGCCCGTGCCACAATGGGCCCGGCCACGACGCGGTTCGGCAAGGAGATCACGAGGCATTCCCGGGGGGAGGCCGGCGCATGAGATTGAGCCTGTCGTACGAGATGCAGCGCCCCGTGGTCGACGACCACGCGGTCGTCGAGGAGACGATCGAGCAATGCGTGCTCGCGGACAAGATGGGCTTCGACACCGTCTGGTTCGTCGAGCACCACTTTCTCACGAGCTTCTCCATGTCTCCGTGCCCGGAGGTGATCTTCGGCGCGCTGAGCCGGCTGACCAAGCGCATCCGCCTCGGATTCGGCGTGGTGATTCTCCCCTACCACCATCCCGTGCGCGTGGCCGAGCGCGTGGCGATGGTCGATCACCTCTCGGGCGGACGGGTCGAGTTCGGCACCGGGCGGTCGGCGGCGTACGAGCAGATCGGCATGGGCATCGACCCGCGCCAGACACGTGCGATGTGGGAAGAGTCACTGGCGATGATCCCGAAGATCTGGGAGGACGGCGTCTTCTCGTGGGAGGGCCAGTTCTGGAGCGTGCCGCCGCGCGACGTGCGCCCGAAGCCCTTTCAGAAGCCGCACCCGCGGATGTGGGTGGCGGCGCTCCAGCCCGCGACGTATCAGCTCGCCGCCGAGAAGGGCATCGGGGTGATGGCACTGAGCGTGGCCGCGCCGTCCTACCTCGAGCCACACATCAAGGCGTACAAGGAGCGGGTGCGCCACGCGAACCCGGTGGGCAAGGTCGTCAACGACCAGTGGCTGTCCGCGACGATGGGTCTCTGCGACGCCGACGACAAGGCGGCGCGCGAGCTGGCCGCGAAGTCGCTCCGGACCTTCTTCGGGCCGGATCGCCCGTATCTCAAGGATCAGACCCACCTGTACGAGCAGCTCGTCGATTCGTGGGGCGGCGTGCCCGAGCATCTCAAGGCGAACTTCGCGCGCTATCTCAAGACAGAAGGCCCCGGCGGTGCGCCCGAGGTGGATCTGTCCGGGGGCTCCGGGCAGATCGCGACCGCGCTGTGGAACCAGATCGACGCCGACACCCTGGTCGACCGCGGCGTCCTCGTGGCCGGCAATCCCGAGACCTGTCTCCGGAGCATCGCCATTCACGAGGCGGCCGGCGTGGACGAGCTGCAGTTCCTCATGGCGACCGAGACGGTGCCCCACGACAAGGTGATGTCGTCGATCGAGATGTTCGGCCGGCACGTCATCCCGGAGCTGAAGAAGCGGAAGCGTCGCGCGCCGGCAGCTCGCCGGGCCGCGCGCCCGTGATCGTGGCTCAGGCCGGCAGGATGATCGCCTTGCCCGTCGTCTGCGTGTCGAAGAGCCGGTAGGCTTCCTCCGCCTGCTCGAGCTTCCAGCGATGCGTGAAGAGCCTCTCGACGTCCACGTGCCGGTCGGCGACGAACTCGGCGCATTCGGCCTGGCCTTGCTTCGAGAACGTCCAGGAGCCGATGAGCGTCACCTGCCGACGCAGGAGGTCCGGGCTCACGTCGAGCGTCACCTGGCCGCGCTCGCCGACGAAGCAGGCGGTCCCCCACGACCGCACCGAGCGCACCGCCGCAGCCCGGGCCTCCGGCGCCGACGAGGCGTCCAGCGTCTTGTGGGCGCCTTCCCCGTGGGTCAGGTCGCGGATCGCCGCCACCACGTCGCCTGACCCGGGATCGATCACCTCGTGAGCGCCGAACTCCCGGGCGAGCCGGCGGCGCTCGGGCCCAATGTCGATGGCGATGACGTGTGCGCCCATCACCACCGCGAGCTGCGTCGCGGAGAGGCCCACCGGACCCTGACCGAAGATGGCGATCGTTTCCCCGCCCTGCAGGTTGAGCCGCTTCAGGGCGCCCCAGGCCGTGCCGGTGCCGCAGGAGATCGCCGCACCCGTCACGAAGGAGAGCGAGTCCGGCAGCGGCACCAGCGTCGACACCGGCACCTTCATGTACCGGGCGTGCCCGCCGTGCCCGCCCGAGCCATACACCACCGTCCCTTCGAGGCACATCTGGGTCCAGCCTGCCCGGCAGTGCTTGCAGGTGCCGCAGCCGTCGTAGTGATGGTCCATCACGCGCTGGCCGACCCGGGCCTCCTTCTCGGTGACGCCGGCGCCCAGCGCCGCCACGATGCCGCAGGGCTCGTGGCCGGCGATCACCCCGGCCTGGCGCTTGATGCCACCGGTCACGGCCCCGCCCGGCTGGGCCGGCGCGCGATAGTTGTGCAGGTCACTGCCACACATGCCCGACGCCTTGATCTCGAGGACGACGTCTCTGGCACCGGGTGTCGGATCGGGAAACTCCCTGAGCTCCAGCTTCCGATCTCCGAGAAACACGACGCCTTTCATGGTGTCCTCCGGTGCTCGTACTCTCTTGCGGCAACGCATGCTACCACGTCCCACTTCGCTCACGAGCGCGGCACGACACCCCGGCAGGACCAGGCAACGGCCGCGAAGGATCGCGGCCCGTCGGGCGCGCCGGCCAGGTATGCCGCTCGCAGGTGCCGTTCGAGTCGCGCGCGCTCCGCCTCGCCGAGCCCGGCGACATAGCCGCCCATCGGCCCTTCGCCGCGCAGGAGCGGCTCCCAGTAGTCGGCGAAGTCGGCGTGCTCCATGCGGATGAGCAGGGGCCGCTCGTCGACGTCCACGAGGCCCGCCGCGCTGAACAGCCGCGCGAGCCCACCGGGAGCGATCACCGCCTTCGACATGGAGCGGCCGCGCAGGTCGACCGCGACGGCGTCCAGCACCGCCGCCGTGTCCCAGAACATCCGCTGAGCGGTCACTCCGCCGCCCGAATCCCAGACTGCCGCGGCGACCACGCCCCCGGGCCGGGTGACCCGCCGCATCTCCGCCACGGCTCCCGCCGGCTCGGGGACGAAGTGCAGAACCAGGAGCGACAGGGCGCGATCGAAGTGCGCGTCGGGGAAGCGGAGCGCGGCCGCGTCGCCCTGCTCGATGCGGATGCGCGGATCTCGGTTCTGGGACCGGGCCGCCGCAACGTAGACGTCGGCGTAGTCGATGGCCGTCAGCTCGGAGAAGGCGACCGTCCGGGCCAGCGTGAAGGTCAGGCTGCCCGTGCCGCAGCCCACTTCCAGCAGCCGCTCGCCAGCGACGGCGCCCGCATGCTCGATGAAGAGTGGCGCCAGGCGGCGGCTCCACCGCCCCATCATCTGCTCGTAGCTGTCGGCATCGCGCGCGTTGAACATCGATGGCATGGCCTTGGAATCTCCTCGCTCCGTGAGGGGCCTCACCCGGCGTCTCTCGTTGGCGCCGCTTTCGTACACGGCGATCGGACCTCACCGCGGCCGAACTTGTCAAGGTCGAGTCTCACCCGCTTGCATTGCTTGGCCGCGGAAGGCGAACGGCGCATTGACGACCCGCTGATCCTAGCCTTCCCGCCGCCGGCGCGTCCTGCTACACTCGCGGGCGCGGTTCGGCACGACCGCCAAGGAGGATGCGATGCCGGTCGACAAGAGCGCAATCGGCAGGACGGGCGAGCCCGTGACCATGCACGTGGAGCGCGGCAAGATCCAGGAGTTCGCCCGCGCCATCAAGGACGATGATCCGCTGTACTACGATGAGGCATACGCCGCGCGCGAGGCCGGGGGCATCATGCCGCCGGTGACGTTCTTGCAGACCGTCTCGCACTGGGACGACGGGCGGGGCCGGCCTCGCCTGCCCTTCGATCTCAAGCGCGTGCTGCACGGCGAGCAGGAATTCGAGTTCCTCGCCCCCATCCACGCCGGCGACGTGCTGACCGCGGTGAGCAAGATCGTCGACGTGTACGAGAAGCCGGGCAAGCGCGGCGGCTCCATGACCTTCGCGGTGACGGAGACGGAATACCGCAACGCCGAGGGCGCGCTGGTGGCCCGCGCGCGCGCCGTCGGCATCGAGACCGGCCAGGTCGTCAAGGACTGAGAGGGAGATCGCCATGCCCGCGACCAAGCGCTTCTGGGAGGACGTCAAGGAGGGCGACACCCTGCCCGAGGTCCGCGTCGACAAGCTCACGCGGACCGACTTCGTGAAGTACGCCGGGGCCTCCGGCGATTTCAACCCGATCCACCACGACCAGACCTTCGCGGAGGCTTCGGGGAACCCCACCGTGTTCGCCATGGGCATGCTCAACGCGGGCATTCTGAGCCGGGTGGTCACCGGGTTCGCGGGCCGACCCAACGTGCGGCGCTACAAGGTGCGCTTCTCGACACGGGCCTGGCCGGGCGACGACGTGGTGTGCCGGGGCAAGGTGACGCGCAAGCTCGAGCAGGGCGGGGAGAAGCTGGTGGAGGGTGAGCTCGAGGCGATCAACCAGAAGGGCGAGACCCTCATCAGCGGCACCTTCGTCGCGGCGCTGCCGTCGCGCAGCTCCCGCGGGCGATGAAGCTCGGGCTCTCGATCGGGTACTCCGGCGCCCATCTCGACCTGCCAGTGGCGCGCGTGCAGCTCGCGGAGCGGCTGGGCTACGACTCCGTGTGGACGGCGGAGGCGTACGGCTCGGATGCCTTGACGCCGCTGGCCTACCTGGCGGCGGTGACGAAGCGCATCCGGCTCGGCACGGGGATCATGCAGCTCGCCGCCCGCACGCCCGCGGCCGCCGCGATGGCGGTCGGTACCATCGATGCCCTGGCGGGTGGCGGGCGCGTCATCGCGGGCCTCGGCGTGTCGGGCCCGCAGATCGTGGAGGGATGGTACGGGCAGCCCTGGGGCAAGCCCTACTGGCGGCTCCGCGACTACGTGGCCATCATGCGGAAAATCTTTGCCCGCAAGTCCCCCGTGCAGCACGAGGGCCGGGAGATCTCGCTGCCCTACACGGGCCCGGGCTCGGCCGGGCTGGCCAAGCCCCTGACGTCGATCCTGCACATGCGCCCGGACATCCCGATCTGGCTGGGGACGGGCGGCGAGTCCACCGTGAAGCTCACCGCCGAGATCGCGGACGGCTGGCTGCCGCTGGGCTTCACTCCCGCGCGCATGAAAGCCTTCCGGCCCTGGCTGGACGAGGGGCTCCGCCGCGCCGGCGGGGGCAAGACCTTGCGCGACCTCGAGATCCAGCCGCGAGCCTTCGTGGTGCTGACCGACGACGTGCGGGCCGGGCTGCAGACCCTCAAGCCGCGCGTGGCGCTCTACGTCGGCGGCATGGGCCACCGCGAGAAGAACTTCCACACCCAGGCGATGACGGCAAACGGCTACGGCGAGGCGGCCGAGCGCATCCAGGAGCTCTACCTGGCCGGCCGCAAGGCGGAGGCGGTGGCCGCGGTGCCCGACGACTTCATCGACGAGGGCGCGCTGGTGGGGCCACCGGACCGGATCCGCGAGCGCTTCCGGGCGTGGGCGGACAGCGGTGCCACGGGCCTCACCGTGGCCACCCAGCAGGATGAGGCCATCGAGCTGATGGCCGAGCTGGCCGGGTGCCGATGAGGGCGCACCGGAGGGCCTGACCATGAAGCGCAGCATCGACCGCATGCTGACCACCCACACCGGCAGCCTTCCCCGCCCGCCCGACCTGGTCCGCATGATGTTCGCGCGGGAGGAAGGGGTACCGGTCGACGGGCCCGCGCTGGCCGCGCACATTCGCTCCGCGGTGGCCGACGTCGTCCGCAAGCAGACCGAGGCCGGCATCGCCGTCGTCAACGACGGGGAGCTGAGTAAGCCGAGCTACGCCACCTACGTCAAGGACCGGCTGAGCGGGTTCGGCGGCACGAGCCAGCCGCTCCAGTACCGCGACCTGGTGGATTTCCCGGAGATGGCCAAGCGGGTGTTTGGCGATCCGGGCCGCTCGCGCCGGAAGACGCCGGCCTGTACCGGCCCGATCGGCCTGCGCGACCGGGCGGCGGCCCAGGTCGACGTGGACAATCTGAACGCGGCGCTCCGGTCGGTCGAAGCCACGGACGTGTTCATGAGCGCGGCTTCCCCCGGCGTCATCTCCCTCTTCTTCCGGGACGACCACTACGGCAACCACGAGGCCTACCTCTTCGCCATCGCGGACGCCATGCGGCACGAGTACGAGACGGTGGCGCGGGCCGGCTTCATCCTGCAGCTGGACTGTCCGGACCTCGCCATGGGCCGGCACATCCAGTTCGCGGGACTCGGCCTGGAGGAATTCCGGAGGATGGCCCGCCTTCACCTCGCGGCGCTCGACCACGCGGTGGCCAACATCCCGCCCGAGCAGCTCCGCATTCATCTCTGCTGGGGCAACTACGAGGGGCCGCATCACTACGACGTCCCGCTCGCCGACATCCTCGATCTCGTCTTCGCGGCCCGCCCCCAGGGCATCTCCTTCGAGGCCGCCAACCCCCGGCACGCGCACGAGTGGCGGGTCTTCGAGCGCGTGAAGCTGCCCCCGGACAAGCTCATCATTCCAGGGGTGATCGATTCGACGACCAACTTCATCGAGCACCCCGAGCTGGTCGCCGAGCGAATCGGCCGCTACGCGCGACTGGTCGGTCGCGAGAACGTCATCGGCGGCACCGATTGCGGCTTTGGCACCTGGGTCGGCCAGGCCGCGGTGGATCCCGACATCGTCTGGGCGAAGCTGGCCAGCCTGGCCGAAGGCGCGCGGCTCGCCTCGAGGGAGCTCTGGTAACGGCGCGCCGAGGAGCCCACGTGGCCGGCGCCGCGCGCGCCGGTCGGAGCCGGGGGCAAGAGGATGGAGTGCCATGGCACATTGGCTCTTGAAGTCCGAGCCCGACGAGTGGTCGTGGGCCGAGCAGGTCGCGAAAGGGCGTGACGGGGCGGAGTGGACCGGCATCCGCAACTTCTCGGCCCAGAAGCACCTGCGCGCCATGAAGAAAGGCGAGCACGCGTTCTTCTACCACACCGGCAAGGAGCGCGCGATCGTCGGCATCGTCAGGGTGATCGCGGAGGCGCATCCGGACTCGACTGACTCCGCCTGGCGCGCCATCGATGTCGCCGCGGTGCAGAAGCTCCCGACACCGGTCAGCCTCGACCGGATCAAGGCGGACCGACGCCTCGCCGGCATGACGCTGGTCAGGCTCCCGCGCCTGTCGGTCCAGCCAGTTTCGGAGGTCGAGTGGCGGATCATCTGCCAGATGGGGGAGATCGGCTGAAACCGCCCGGCCAGCCGACTCAGTGGAGCGAGGCCGCAGCAACGAACCGCCCGATCCAGAGATGACCGGCACAGGCGACATCGAAGCTCAATCGCTTCTCGCCTTCTGATGCGGATCCACCTGATCACCGCCGAGTCACCGGAGTCGCGCCGGCTGCGCGGGTCACGCCTCATCCAGTTCCCGCAGCTCACGATGCCGCTGATCGCGGCCCTGACCCCGCGCGAGCACGACGTCCACCACACCGACGAGATCGTCGAGCGCCTCGACTTCGAGCGCCCGGCCGACCTGGTCGGGATCACCGCGCCCACGCCCTCGGCGCTGCATGCCTACGAGGTGGCCGACGCGTTCCGGCACCGGCGCGTCCCGGTCGTGATCGGCGGGCCGCACGCGACCGCCCTCCCCGAGGAGGCCGCCGAGCACGCCGACGCCGTGGTCGTGGGCGAGGCCGAGGACACCTGGCCGCGCCTGCTCGAGGACGCGGCCGCCGGACGTCTCGAGCGCTTCTACCGCTCGACCCACCGCGCCAGCCTGGATGGACAGCCAGCGCCACGCTGGGACCTGATCAAGGGGCGCCACTACGGGAAGTCGGTCACGATCGCCACCCGGGGCTGCCCGCATCGGTGCGACTACTGCACGATCCCGCTCCTGTACGGGATGGGTACCATGCGCTACCGCCCGGTCGAGGAGGTCGTGCGCGAAGTCGCGGGGAGCCCCACCCGCGCGGTCGTGTTCTGGGACGACAACATCGGCGCCAACCCGCGTTACTCGAAGGAGCTGTTCCGCGCGCTCGCGCCGCTCGGCAGGTGGTGGACGAGCCAGTGCACCGCGACGGCCGCGAAGGACGAGGAGTTCCAGCGCCTGGCCGCCGCCAGCGGCTGCAAGGCGCTGTTCATGGGCTTCGAGTCGATCTCGCAGGCGAGCCTGGACTCGACCAACAAGGGACACAACCGCGTCGCCGGCTACCGCGAGCTGATCCGCTCGCTCCACCAGCACGGGATCGCCGCGCACCTCGGGATCATGTTCGGCTTCGACCAGGACGATCGAGGGATCTTCCGCCGCACGGTCGAGTTCCTCGAGGAGGCCAGCGTCGACGTGACCACGATGAGCATGGTCGTCCCGATGCCGGGCACGCCCACGTTCCAGCGCTGGCAGGCCGAGGGCCGGATCCTGACCACCGACTGGTCGAAGTACAACGGCAAGAAGCACTGCGTGTTCCGCCCGGCGCAGATGTCGCCCGAGGAGCTGGTCGCGGGGACCGAGTGGGCCTCGCGCCGCTTCTACTCGCTCGGCTCAATCGCGCGCCGGATGTGGGGCTCGCGCTCGGGGGTGTGGTGGAACCTGCCCCGAAACCTCGGCTACCACCTCGCGCTCCGGCGTTATCCCGAGCGGGGCCGAGACCCCGGCCGGGACGAGCTCGTCGATGGAAAGATCAGTCGCCCGTGACGGCCTCCCGTCGGCCTCGACGCCCTCAGGCGCCCGTCCCTCCCGCGCCGCCCTCCCGCTGCCTGCGCAAGAAGTCCTCGAGCTCTCGCATCAGCTTGTCCGAATCGAGCTCTCCGCCAGGCAGCGGTTGCTGCTCCTCGCCCGCCGCCGCGTCGTACTCCTGCTCCAGCTTCCGCACGTGCTCTCGGGTTTCGCGGTCCCGAGCCACCGCTCGATCACACTGGACGCGGAAGTCCTGGATGGCCGCGGCGAAGTGGGACATGTCCGGGCTCAGGTTGAGCAGACGGGCCACGTAGGTCACCAGGGCTTCGATCGCCGCCGGATTCTGGGCATCCGGGAGATAGTGCGGCGCTTGCCCCATGAAGCCGACATGGTGCATTCCCCGTCGCTCGGCCGCGTCCAAGACGATCGTCGAAATCCCGGTCGGGCCTTCGTAGGTCGGAGGACGAAAGATCCCCCAGGCTTCGAGCAACGACCTCGCGGCGGGGTCGGTGCACCGCGCCGTGACCCGCACTGGCCGGGTATGAGGAGCACTCGCCAAGAGCGCCCCGAGCGAGACGATCCGCCTCACCCCGCAGCGCTCGGCCACGCCGAGGAACGCCTTCGTATAGGTCTGCCACCTCTGATGCGGCTCCGGGCCGCGAAACAGCAGGAGACCATCCCGGCCATCTCCTGGATCCCAAGCCGAGAATTCGCTCCGTGGCCATCGGATGTCGCGACCCCCATCGGCCCTCAACCGCACCTCGGGCCGCTCCTGGGTGAACACGAAGAACTCTTCGGGGTCTATCCGCGCCAACCGCACGGCGCGGAGGTCGCGGGCCAGGTGGCGCAGGGCGCCCGTGGCGGCCCGGCCGGCATCGATCCATCCCCCGAACGCCATGACCATCGTCGTCAGGTTGGTGGGCGGCTCACGGTCGAACTCTACATGGTCCATGCACATCCTCTCGGCAGTGCGGCGTGCCCTCATTGTCGGCGAAGACCTTGAGAGAAGACAAGCACCTTGGAGGGGCGAGACCCGACCGATGCTGCGCGCTCCTGCGATATAGTCGACGCCGGGCCTCTGGCCCACCGCTCGTTCGCGAGGGTACCCGGTTACCCGAGAGCCAAAGGAGGCCGACCGTGAAAGTCGTCGATGCCGTCGCCCGCATTCTCAAGATCGAAGGCGCCGAGTTCCTGAGCGCCTACCCGACCACTCCGGTGATCGAGGCCGCGGCCAAGGCCGAGATCCGGCCCGTGCTCTGCCGCCAGGAGCGCGTCGGCGTGGGCATCGCCGACGGGTACGCGCGTGTGACGAACGGCAAGAAGCTCGCCGCGTTCTGCATGCAGTACGGGCCGGGGGCCGAGAACGCCTTCCCCGGTGTCGCCACCGCGTACTCCGACTCCACGCCCCTGCTGCTCTTGCCGCTCGGGCATCAGCGCGACCGGGCTCAGGTATTTCCCCTGTTCAGCTCGGCGCGCACCTTCGCCTCCGTCACCAAGGGGGTCGAGACCATCACGGTGGGTAGCCAGGTCGCGGATGTCATGCGCCGGGCCATCAGCCTGATGCGCATGGGCCGCCCAGGCCCGACGATGGTGGAGATCCCCGCCGACGTCGTGAACGAGGAGGTACCCGACGCCTTGGTCGACGCCTACCGGCCGGTCAAGGTGACCACGGCGGGCGCCAACGTGCGCGACATCGAAGCGGCCGCCCGCGTGCTCCGCGATGCCCGGCGACCGGTGATCCACGCCGGCCAGGGGGTCCTCTACTCCGAGGCCTCGGACGACCTGATCGAGCTGGCCGAGCTGCTCCAGACGCCGGTCATGACCACCCTCGAGGGCAAGAGCGCCTTTCCCGAGGATCACCCGCTCGCTCTCGGCACCGGGGGCCCGGCCGTCACCGGACAGACCTTGCACTATCTCCGTGAGGCCGACGTGGTGTTCGGCATCGGCTGCAGCTTCACCCGTCATGGCATGGCGACCGCCATCCCCACGGGCAAGACGATCATCCACGCGACCAATGACGAGCGCGATCTCAACAAGAGTTATGTCGCCGACTATCCCCTCCTCGGCGACGCGCGCCTCGTGCTGCGCCAGTTCATCGAGGCCATCAAGAGCCAGGGCGGCCGCCCGGCCGGACGGGAGAGCGTGCGCGCGGAGCTCGAGCGCGTGCGGGCGGCCTGGCTCGCCGAGTGGGCGCCCACCCTCGGCTCGACCGAGGTCCCGATGACTCCGTACCGCGTAATCGCCGAATTCATGCGAACCGTCGACTCGCGCGAGGCCATCGTCACGCACGATTCCGGGAGCCCGCGCGACCAGCTCCTACCCTTCTATCGGTCCGCCTCACCGCGCGGCTATCTCGGCTGGGGCAAGTCGCATGCCCTCGGCACCGGGCTCGGGCTCATCATCGGGGCCAAGCTCGCCGCTCCCGACAAGTTCTGCGTCAACTTCATGGGCGACGCCGCCTTCGGCATGACCGGGCTCGATTTCGAGACCGCGGTCAGGTGCAACGTGCCGATCCTCACCATCGTGCTCAACAACTCGACCATGGCGATCGAGACCTCGCACATGCAGCTGTCGCACGAGCGCCACCGCGCCCGCGACATCGGCGGCAACTACGCCAACCTGGCGCGCGAGCTCGGCGGCTGGAGCGAGCGGGTGGAGGACCCGGCGGACGTTGCCAACGCCATCCTGCGCGCCCGGCGGCAGACCGAGGAGGGGCGCACCTGCCTCTTGGAATTCGTCACCAGCGCCGAGACCGCGTTCTCCCACCGG
>DATIWG010000068.1:0-6808 GCA_035519555.1 Nitrosotalea sp.
CTAACTAGATGTATCTAGCCCCGCATAACTCGCGTCTGCCGGGTAACTCGGGGGGGCGGGGGTTGGTTTGGACAATCCAGCTGGGGTGGCCGGGTGGCTGGGGCCGGAACGGGCTTGTGAGGATGCGGGGTTGCGCATGGACCCGTCGTGCGCCTCCAGTGTTACATGGACCTGGATATTTCGGGATGCGGGAAGTGAGCGCGGGCGAGGGGTCAGAGGGTCGGCAGGCGGTCGGCGGGGCTCAGGACGCCGGCGGGGCCGCGGTTGAGGACGTGGGTGTAGATCATGGTGGTGGAGACGTCGCGATGGCCCAGCAGCTCCTGCACCGTGCGGATGTCGGCGCCACCCTCCAGCAGATGGGTGGCGAAGGAGTGGCGGAAGGTGTGGCAGGTGGCGCGCTTGGGGATGCCCTTGCTGCGTACCGCCGCGCGCACCGCGCGCTGCAGCACGGATTCGTGCAGGTGGTGGCGGCGGCGCTGGCCGGTCTCGCGGTGGTAGTACGTGCGGGTGGCCGGAAACACCCACTGCCAGATCCACTCGCGGCCCGCGTTGGGGTACTTGCGGCCGAGCGCCCAGGGCAGCTCGACCCACCCGGCGCCGGCGCGCAGGTCGGACGCGTGCAGGTCGCGCACCGTTTCCAGGTGCTTCGCGAGGTCGCGCCGGGCGGCGGCCGGCAGCATCGTCACGCGGTCCTTGCCGCCCTTGCCCGAACGCACCGTGACCTGGTTGCGGTCGAAGTCCACGTCCTTCACTCGCAGCCGGGCCGCCTCCAGGAGCCGCAGGCCCGCGCCGTACAGCAGCAGCGCCAGCAGGCGGGTCGGCCCGTCGAGCGCGGCGATGACGGTCCGCACCTCCTCGCGCGTCAGCACCACCGGAATGCGCGCGGGAGCCTTGGCCCGCACGATGTCGTCGAGCCACGGCAGCTCCTGCTCGAGCACCTCCTTGTAGAGGAACAGCAGCGCGCTCAGGGCCTGATTCTGGGTGGACGCGGCCACGTTGCGCTCGATGGCCAGCGCGCTCAGGAACCGCCTAATCTCCTCCGCCCCCATCTCGGCCGGATGGCGCTTGCCGTGGAACAAGATGAACCGTCGGATCCATGCGACGTAGGCCTTCTCGGTGCGCGGGCTGCAGTGCCGCGTGCGCAGAGCGGCGCGCACGCGATCCAGCAGGCGCGGCGGAGACGCGTCCATGAACGCAGGCTAGTCGGCGGCGCTCCCGCCGACAAGACGTGGACGTGCGGATACACGACCGGTGGTGGATCCGCCGCGGCCTATCCGCCCAGCTGCTCGGCGAGCGCCCGCTGGCACGCGGGCGTCAGCCCGGCCGAGCTGTGCCCCACCCGTGGCACGACGATCAGCCGAATCCGGCTCTGGCCCGCGGGCGCGAGGAGCGTCATCGCGTCGACCCACTGGTGCGCATAGCCGACGCGGGTCGTGCCCACGTGGGCGGGCCGGACGGGCTGGGGCTCGGTGTCCACGCTGCCCACGACCACGGTGATCGGCAGCGCCGCCGCCCGCCGCCAGCCGTCTCGGTCCGGCCGGATGGTCTGCGACACACCCTGCGGGCCGGTCCGCACCGTGGTCTCCTTCTGCCCGTATGGCCACGGCGCCTGCGGATCGGGGAAGGCGTAGCGGCCGGGCGCGCTCAGCACGAGCGCCTTCAGATGATCCGGATGGCGCACGGCGTAGCGGCCCGCGAACTGGCCGCCGGCCGAATGCCCGTACAGGTAGAAGCGCTCCTCGCCGTCGAGCTGGGCGCGGTACTGCTCCACGATGCGGTCCACGAACTCGTCGGCTCCGATCTCCTTGCCCGCGAGGCCGCGATAGCCGCCCAGCGCGATACCGGGCTCGCGGATCCAGGAGCCGAAGGTGTGATCGAAGAGCGGCGCCACCGCGATCAGCCCGTGCTCGTCGGCGAAACGCACCCAGCGCCGCAGGAACGTCTCCGCCAGCTTGCGGATGTCCGCCTCGCCCGCGCTCTCCTCCTCGGAGGAGCCGTGGGCAATGACCAGGATGCCCTTCGGCGCGCGCCGGGGGAGGTACTGCATGTACTCGCCGTGGGGCAGCGTCCTGACGACGATCGAGCCGTGCTCGTCGCCGGATGGTCCGCTCGCCGTCGACGCGCAGCCGTAGGCGAAGGCGACGAGCACGCCAAGGCACCAGGCCAGCAGCGCCGTCACCCGCGCTCCTCGTCCGGCACCCCGTCGAAGAAGCACACGGTCCCCGTCTCGAGCGAGTACTCCGCGCCCACCACCAGCAGGCCGTCGCGCGCGATCAGCCGCTCGAGCACCGCCGAGCCGTGCCGGGTCGAAGACGATCTCCGCCGGCACCCGGGAGTCGGAGCAGCCCAGGACGATGGCGAACGGCTCCTGCCCGGCCGCCACCTCGAGCCGGCGGGCCTCGGTCGCGCGGGTGGCGCGGCTCTGCACCTCGGCCACGAAGCGGCGGTTGCCCGCGCGCAGGCGCGCCAGGCTCTCGCGCGCGGAGATCATGCCTCGCTACCGCCCCGGCAGCGGCACGTCGAGGAGGCAGCCGAACTCGCGCGCGAAGTCCACCGAGACGCGGGCGTGCACGGCCCCTTGCTTGTCGAAGAAGCGCTGCGTCCCGTGGGGCACGAACACGCCCTCGTGCCAGATGTTCGGGTGGATGTAGAGCCCGCGGCGGCCGTCGAAGCGGAAGCACACGAAGCGCTCCGGGGTCACGTCGTCGCCGGGCAGCGCCAGCGGCACGTAGAAGGGCCGCCGGTCCAGCGGGAAGAAGAGCTGCCCGCCGTCGGGGTGGTAGTTCGCGTGCCAGAGCAGCATCCGGCGCGGCGGATCCGCATGGTCGGTCCGCGCGCGCTCCGGCGGTACCGCGTAGGCCAGCACGTAGTGCCCGCCGACGGCCTCGTTGCGGCCGTACAGGATGTCGCCCTGCCACTCGCTGACGAACACGCCCTCGGTGGTTCCGCCCTGATCCCCGGTGTCCGCGTCGACCGGGCGGCTGCCCTGCGCGGGCCACCGGACGATCTCGATCCGGCAGTCACGCGGATCGGAGACGAGATGCCCGTAGTGCCGGAGGCTCTCCTCGGTGGCGTCCACCACCGGGATCGGCGCCCGCACGAGCCCGGGTGGGAGCTTCGGGTCGAGGTAGTCGACCGGCGTGTGCACGTGGAGCACCGTAGGACATCCGCCCGAGTGGCGTCAACGCCTTCCCGTCCGCACCGCCGGGTTGCCCCCACCCGCCCCCGGCGGTAGCATCCAGAGGCGGATGCCCTTCGCCTACTTCCAGCGGCTCACGCGGCGCCAGCAGGCGATCTATCTCGAGAGCGACGGCATCCCCACCATGCCGCTGCCCCAGGCGGCTCGGCTCCAGCCCCTGGTCACCGAGCTGGCCCGTGCGCTCGAGGGCGGCGATCGCGCCCAGACCGAATCGGCCGCCCAGCGCCTCGTCCTGGGGCTGGCCCGCTCGCTGGGGGCCCCGCCGGCGCGCGTGAAGGTGCTGGCCGCGCGGCCGCACGCGGGCTGGGGCGAGCTGCACGGCATCTACGAGACCACGCACCGGGCCGCCGAGCCGCCGCTCATCACGCTCTGGATGCGCACCGCGCGGCAGAAGCGCGTGGTGGCCTTCCGCACCTTCCTCCGTACGCTGCTCCACGAGGTTGGCCACCACGTGGACTATACTCTGCTGCGGCTGGGCGACTCCTTCCACACGCAGGGCTTCTACGCGCGGGAGTCGCACCTGTTCCATCAACTGGTCACCGACGGAGGGATCCTCATGGCGAGTCTGGAAGAGCAGCTGGCGCGCATGGAGCGCACCGCCGACGATTTCGCGGCCGCCATCAAGGGTGTCTCCGACGCGGCGCTCTCCAAGCGGCCGGACGACAAGAGCTGGTCGGCCAAGGAGACGCTGTGCCACGTGCGCGACACCGAAGAATCGTTCATGACGCGCTTCCAGGCCATCATGGAGATGGACGAGCCCAAGTTCATGGCCGCGGAGCCCGACCGCTGGGCGACGGAGCGGCAATATCAGAGAAACGACGCGGGCGAGGCGCTCCAGGCCTTCCGGGTGCGCCGCGAGGAGACGCTCCGGTTCCTCCGCGGGCTGCGCCCCGAGCACTGGGACCGGGGCGGCGTGCACGTAACGCGCGGGCGCATGACCGTGAAGGACTTCGTGGGGCTCATCGCCTGGCACGACGACAACCACCTCGAGCAGCTCAATCGGGCGCTCGCGGGCCAGCCCTAGCCGGGGCGCCGAAGAGGGCTCAGTCGTCGTCGTGCAGCATGCGGACGGACGGGGTCTCCAGGTCGTCGAACTGCCCGGCGCGCACCGCCCACAGGAACACGCCGAGCGCCGCCCCAGCGAAGAGCAGCGCCACCGGCAGCAGCACGAACATCACGCTCATCGCCGAGCCTCCACCGCGTCGGCCCGGGCGAAGGTGCGCGCCCGGTACGAGCTCAGGATCACGGTCAGCGAGGAGAGCGGCATGAGGATCGCCGCCACCAGCGGGTTCAGCACCCCGGTCATGGCCAGGGTGACCCCGATCACGTTGTAGCCGAGCGAGAAGAGCAGGTTGCGGCGGACCACCCACATCGTCCGGCGGGCGCCGTCCAGCAGCTGGGCGATGCGGCCCACATCGGGGCGCACCACGAACACGTCGGCGGCGGTGAGCGCGGCCTCCGCGCCGCCAGCCACCGCGATGCCCACCGTGGCCGCCGCAAGGGCCGCCGCATCGTTGACCCCGTCGCCGATCATCACCACCGGGCCCTCGGCCGCGCTGGCCAGCACGGCGCGGAGCTTGTCCTCGGGCGTCACCCCGCCGCGACAGTCCGGCGCGTCGAGCCCCAGGCGGTCGCCGGCCGCGCGCGCGATCCGCGCGTCGTCGCCCGAGAGGATGCCGGGCCGCCAGCCGAGCGCGCGCACCCGATCGAGCGCCGCGCTCGCGTCCGCGCGCAGCGGATCGCCGAAGCCGGCCGCCGCCGCCACGTGCCCGTCCACCGCCACCAGCACCGGTGTGAGCCCCTCGCCCGCCAGGGCGCCCACCGTGGCCGCCAGCGCCGGGGCCGGCGCCCCAGACGTTCCGCCGGCCCGTCCGATGACGAACTCGGGCGAGCCGACGACGAGGCGCCGTCCATCCACGGTCGCCTCGACTCCGCCCCCGTGCGTCTCCCGGATCTCGACGCACGCGCCCACCGGCGGCTCGCCGAGAGCGCGCAGGAAGGCCCGCGCCAGCGGATGCGAGGAGTGCGCCTCCGCGGCCACCACCAGCGGCTTGACGCTCTCGTCGCCGTGCCAGCGCACCAGCGTCACGCGCCCCTCGGTGAGCGTGCCGGTCTTGTCGAGCCACATACGGCCGGGCCGCGTCAGCTTCTCGAGCACGTCGCCGCCCTTGACCAGGAAGCCGGCCCGCGCGGCCTGCCCGATGGCGGCGCTGACCGCCAGCGGGGTGGCCAGCCCCAGCGCGCAGGGGCACGTGACGATCAGCAGCGCCGCCGCGTGGTCGAGGGCCCGCGAGGGATCGATGCGCGCCCACACCGCGAAGGTGATCGCGGCCAGCGTGAGCACCACCGCCACGAAGCGGCCGGAGATGCGGTCGGCCAGCTGGGCGATCGGCGCCCGGCGCCGCGCGTGCTCCTCCACCAGCGCCATCAGCCGGCCCACCCGCGTCTCCTCGCCGGTCCGCTCCACCCGGACCTCGAGCCGCGACGCCACGTTGAGCGTGCCCGCGTGGACGCGGTCGCCTGCGCGCACGCCCTGCGGCGCCGACTCGCCCGAGAGTAGCGAGAGATCCACGGTGGAGCGGCCGGTCACGATCACCCCGTCGGCGGGCACCAGGTCGCCCGCGCGCACCTCGACCAGCACGCCGGGGGCGAGCGTCTCGAGCGGCACCTCGCGCACCCGCCCGTCCTCGAGCAGCCGCGCGGAGGTCGGGTAGAGCGAGGCGGCCAGCTCGGCGGCGTCGCCCGCCGAGCGCTGCTGCCGCCGCTGCAGGTAGCGGCCGGAGAGCAGCAGGAAGATCAGGGCGGTCACCGAGTCGAAGTAGACCTCGCCGCCGCCGCGCACGGTGTTGACGACCCCGTGGAGGAAGCCGGCCAGGAGCCCGATGCTGATCGGGAGGTCCATGCCGAGCGTCCGGGCGGACAGGGCGGACCAGGCGCTGCGGAAGAACACGCCGCCGCCCCAGATCAGCGACGGTACCGTGAGCAGCAGGCTCGCCCACCGGAAGAACGCGGCGAACTCCGGCTCCATGCCGTCGAG
The DNA here is from genome assembly GCA_035519555.1 of Nitrosotalea sp. Taxonomy (GTDB): domain Bacteria; phylum Methylomirabilota; class Methylomirabilia; order Rokubacteriales; family CSP1-6; genus CAMLFJ01. Next base: position 6,237 of record DATIWG010000068.1, read on the forward strand.
CATGCCGCCGTAGAGCGCGAAGGCGATGCCCATCACGTTGGCCGCCACCGCCCCGGCCAGGCCGATGCGCGCGAGCATCGCCCGGTCCTCGCGGCGCCGGGCGGCCTGCGCCGCGAGTCCGCGGCACGGGTGGGGCGTGTAGCCGAGCGAGCCCAGCCGCTGCGCGATCCCCGACAGCGGCACCGTGCGCGGGTCCCACACCACGCGGGCCTGCGAGCGCGGCAGGTCCAGGCGCGCCTCGGCCACACCCGGCACCAGGCCGGGCAGCTTCTCCACCAGCCAGACGCAGGCCCCGCAGTGCACGCCTTCCAGGTAGAGCTCGGTGGAGAGCAGCCCGCCCGGCTCGGGGCGGCAGGCGCGGCCCTGGAAGCCCGGGTCGTCGAGCTCGGCGTAGAGCCGGTCCGAGGCCGGCGCCGGCGCGGGCGCCGCGCCCTCGCGGAGGGCGTAGTAGCGCTCGAGCCCGTGCTCGTGGAGGATGGCCCACACCGCGCGGCAGCCCTCGCAGCAGAACTGGCGCGGGACGGCCGAGTCCACCTCCGCGGCCGGCACCGCGAGGCCGCAGTGCGCGCACG
>DATIWG010000069.1:0-2346 GCA_035519555.1 Nitrosotalea sp.
GGCCCCGAGGGAGCTCTTGAGTTCCACGGCGGCGCCGTCGGTGAGGCGGATCTGGCCATCGGTCACCACCCGCTCGCCGCCCTCGAGGCCAGCGCTCACCACCGCACGGTCGGCCACGGTACGGTCGACGGTCACGGGGCGGACCTTCGCCTTGTTATCCGGCGTCACGACGAAGACGAAGGTGCCCTGCTGACCGGTGACGATGGCCGTAGCGGGGACCGCGATCGCGTCGGGCTGCACCCTGAGCTGTACCCTCACGTTGACGAACTCTCCGGGCCAGAGCGCGCCATCCTTGTTCTCGAAGATGCCCTTGAGAAGGATGGTGCCGGTGGCGCTGTCCACCGCGTTGTCCAGGAAGTTGACCCGTCCCTCGCGCTGCAGGGTGCTGTCGGCCGCGGGCTGGACCCGCACCACCAGCGTGGTGATCGGATAGCGCCGCAGGCGGGGAAGCCCGTTCGCCGGGATCGCGAAGCGGACGAGGATCGGTCGCAATTGGTTAATCACCACCAGGGTCTCGGTGCTGGCCTTGATCAGGTTCCCCGGGCGCACCAGGATGGCGCCGGCCCGCCCGCTGAACGGCGATCGGATGGTGGTGTAGTGGAGATTGATCCGGGCCGACTCCACTGCCGCGCGATCCGCCTCCACCGTGGCCCGCAGCGCCAGCGCCGTCGCCTTGGCGTCCTCGTACTGCTGTGCGGTCACGTAATCCTTGTCGACCAGGGCCTGCATTCGCTGCGCGGTCTGGTCGGCGTTCTGTGACTGGGCCTCGTCGCGGGCCAGGACCGCTTGCGTCTGGGCCAGGGCCGACTCGAAGGGTCTGGGATCAATCCGAAAGAGGACCTGATTCTCCTCGACGTCCTGGCCCTCCTTGAACTCCGCCGAGAGCAGCACCCCGCCCACCTGAGACTGGATGGCGGCGGTCTTGAGCGGCTCTACTGTTCCGGTGGCCGTCATCTCCTCAGGGACGGGGCCCTTCTCCGCGGTTGCCACCGTGACCGGCACCGAGGGCGGCGCCGCCGGGCGCCGCGGAGAACAGGCAAACGTGGCAGCGGCGACCAGAGCCGCGCGAAGCCAGCGGGAGCGAACGGTCGGACTCATTGCGGGGGAGTCGTCATGGTGGAATCCGCCAGCCGCACACTACCAAAGCCGGTGGCGCCGAGGCTGCCGACGTCGTGGGCCAGCTGGGCCAGCGCGAGAAACCAGGTGTAGCGGGATCCGATCTGCTGGGCGCGGCCATCCGCCAGGGCCGCCTCGGCGGCCAGCCGGTCGATGAGCGTGCCGACCCCTTCCTTATACCGGCCCAGCGCGACATCGGCCGACTGCTGCGCGCTGGCCAGCAGGTCGTCGGCGGTCCCTGCCCGGTAGGTCGCGGTCTGAAGCGCGTAGTAGGAGCGGAACACCTCGAAGATCACCTGCTGTTCCATGCTTCGCACCCGGGCCCGTGAGGCGTCGGCCGCTGCCTCCGCGGCCTGCTGATTGTACTCGCGCGAAAATCCGTTGAAGAGCGGGATGTTGAGGCCCAGTGTGACCGTGTAGTTACTGCCGCCTCCCGAGCGGCCGGCCAGGTAGGTCACGCCACCGGTCCCATTCACGGCGAGGGACGGGAGACGGGCTCCGCGCGCCTGGGTCACGCGGGCGGCGGCGGCGCGAGCGTCCGCGCGAAGGGCGGCAAGGTCGGGCCGGTCCACGATCGCCCGCGCAATCAGGCTGTCCACGCTGTCGGCCACCAGGGCCACGTTGGGCATCCGGCGCAGGGAATCCACGTCGTAGGGCAGATTGGCGGGAAGTCCCATCGAGGCCGCCAGGGCGCCTCTCGCGGTGGCCAGCGTGCCGCTCGTCGTCTGGGCATCCAGCGTCGCTTGCGACAGTGCGGTCTTGGCCTGGAGGACATCGGCGATGGTCGCGAGGCCGACGCGATGCCGCTCTTCCGCGGCGGCCAGAGTGACCCGCGCCTCCTCGACGGCAGTCTGCTGCGCTCCCAGCAGGGCCCGCGCGGCGACATAGGTATAGAACGACGCCTCCGCCTGGAGCACCACGTTCTGAATGGTGGCGTTATGGGTCAGGTCGGCGGAGATCAGGGCCTCCCGAGCCTCGGAAATGCTGCCGGAACGGCCCCCGAAATCGAGGAGCAGCCAGGAGAGCGTGACGCCGGCCCCGTAGACCGTCTGCTTGACCGCGGCCCGTCCCTGAGTGGCGATGGTCTTCAGCGCGGTTCCTGTCCCATCCAGGTCGAGACTGGGAAACCAGGCGCCCCGCGACGACCCGTAGGTGGCCGCGGCCGCTCGCGCCGTGGCCCAGGCGACCTGGGTCTCGGGGTTGTTACGAAGCGCCAGGTCCACGACGTCC
>DATIWG010000070.1:0-12508 GCA_035519555.1 Nitrosotalea sp.
TGCAACACGGTCTTCGACGGATCACTCACCCGGCACTGCCCGATCTGCGCCGGCGACAACGCGTATCCCCTCGTGGTCTGGCTCGACCGGCCGGAGAGTCTCGCCCACGCTGGTCGGGTGAGCGTGCGGCAAGTGCCGACGGTGATGGCGGCGAGAGTCCGCGCGGCGTAGCCCGCGAGACTGCTGCCCGCCGCCCGATCGACGACGACGGCCCCCGCCTGCCAGCGCGCGGCGCCGAGTTTCTTCGGCTCCCGATGGAACGATTCACGCGCTGAGGCGTTGGCAGGGTCGATGGACGAGATCCAGAGGCCTTCGACCAAGCCCGGCGGCCCGACCAGCCCACGACGTGGGCGGTGCCGGCGAGTCCTCGTCGCCGCAGTCGTCGCCCTGATCGTGCTCACGGGTGTCGACGCCGCGGTCCGAGCCGTGCCACCGGCCTCGGTCGACATCCAGGACTCGAAGTACCTCCCACCCGCGCTGACCGTTGCGCCGGGCACGACCGTCCGATGGACCAACCGGGACGAGGAGACCCACACCGTGACCTCGGCGACCGGGCTCTTCGGGTCCGCGGGCCTCGACCTCGGGGAGGCGTACACGTACACCTTCACGGCGCCCGGTGAGTACGTCTACACCTGCGATCTGCATCCGTTCATGCAGGGGACGATCGTCGTCAAATAGCCACCAGAAGAGGAGAACAGCATGGATCGCATGAATCGGCGCGGCTTTCTCGAGTGCATGGCCTGGGCTGGGACGGGAGTCGTGTGGACGGCCACGGGAGGGATCCTCTCCTCGCGGGTGCTGCCGGCCGCGGCGGCCGAGCTCACCGGCGGGGGCTTCAGCTTCGTGCAGATCAGTGACAGCCATGTCGGCTTCAAGGGCCAGGCCAACGCGGACGCCACCGCGACCCTCCAGCAGGTAGTCGGGAAGATCAACGCCCTGCCGACGCCGCCGGCCTTCGTCATTCACACCGGGGATCTGACCCATGGGCAGAAGCCGGGTGCCTTCGACACGGTGGCGGAGCTCCTCAAAGGGGTCAAGACCGAGAAGGTCTTCTACGTCCCCGGCGAGCACGACGTCTTCGTCGACGGCGGCAAGGAATTCCTCGGTCGCTACGCCAAGGGGGGCCCGGGGTGGCAGAGCTTCGACTACCAGGGCGTGCACTTCGTCGGCCTCGTCAACGTCCTGAAGTACAAGGGTGAGCACATGGGGGCGCTCGGCGCCGAGCAGGTCGCGTGGCTCAAGCAGGATCTCGCCGGGCTGTCGAACAGCACGCCCGTCGTCGTCTTCGCCCACGTCCCCCTGTGGGCGGTCTTTCCGGCGTGGGGCTGGACCACCGAGGACGCTCAGCAGGCCATGGCGCTCCTGACGCGCTTCGGGTCCGTGACCGTCCTCAACGGGCACATCCATCAGGCGCTCCGGAAGGTCGAGGGCAACGTGACCTTCCACACGGCGATGTCCACGGCCTTTCCGCAGCCGGCCCCCGGCGTGGGCCCGGGCCCGGGCCCGATGAAGATTCCGGAGGAGCAGGCGCGCCCCATGCTGGGCCTGCGGGAAGTGCGCTACGTCGTCGGCACCACGCCGCTGGCCGTGGTCGATTCGACGCTCGCCTGAGCTAGTCGGTCTTGTTCCTGACCGCCGGGATGCTCTTGAGATACTGTGCGATGGCCCGCAGATCGGCCTGGGTCATGTCCTTGTAGCCGGCCAACGACCCCTGGATGTTCCCGCCCATGAGCCCGCCGGCCACATCGCCATCGGGTCGGTTGCCCGTTCCGAGGTAGGTGGCGATCTGCTCCTCGGTCCACTCGCCGATCCCCGTAGTGGTGTCGGGGGTGATGTTGGGCGCCGCCTGGCCCTCGGGCCCGGTCTTCTTCGAGTTGCCCGCGAGGAAGCGCGCGTTGTCCACGGCCATGGTCAGGGCGGAGCGCGGGGTATGGCACTCACCACAGTGACCGACGGCCCGCACCAGGTACTCGCCGCGCGGCAGACCCGACACGGGCGCGGCCGACGGCGGCGTCTCCCTGGACGCAAAGGTGGCGAGCCAGACCGGCAAGAAGACGCGCTCGAACATGGGCACGGTGATCTTCTTGGGCGGCGTGGCGCGATGCACCGGCGGGACCGTCCGGAGGAACGCCACCAGGGCGTTCAGGTCCTCCTCGGCCATGCCGTTGAATGACGTGAACGGGTGCACGGGCAGGATCCGCTCGCCATTGGGTCGGCGGCCCGATCGGATCGCCGTGATGATCTGCTCGTCGGTCCAGCCGCCGATCCCGGTCTCGCGGTCCGGCGTGATATTCGCCGCATACACCGTCCCGAAGGGGCCCTCGAACTTCTTGCCGCCCGCGTTCGCCGCTCCCTTGGGCTCGGTATGACAGCCGCAGCCGGCGGCGGCGCCGAAGATGTACTTGCCCCGCGCGACATCGGCGGGGCCGGCGGCCCCGGCGACGCCCGCCGAGAAGGCCACGAAACAGGTCACCAGCAGGAGTCGGCGCATGGCACATATGCTAACGCCGCCTCTGGTCGGTGGTTCCTGGTGAAGATGAATTGCAACCAGATCGCAGTGGACTTTGGTCCACTATCGAAACCAGGGAGCGCCCCGTTACCCTTTACCTACACATTCTTTTCAGCACTGGGAGGTGCCTCATGCAAGGGCAACGCGCGTGGCTCAAATCAGGGATCTGGGGCGCTGTGATCGGTAGCATTCTTACCATGATCGTGGGTTTCAATTGGGGAGGCTGGACGACGAGCAGCACGGCGGGTCAGACGGCGATAAAGCAGGCTGATGCCGCGGTCACGGCCGCGCTGGTACCGGTCTGTCTCGCCGGGGAGAAGGCCGATCGCGGCCGCGCCAAGAAGCTCGGCGAACTCACGGCGATGGCGTCGTCCTACGACCAGACAGAATTCGTGATGAAAACCGGATGGGCGACTTTCCCGGGGCAAGCGGACCCCAATCGAGCTGTGGCAGAGGCCTGCGCAGCCGCACTGCTCAAGACCGCTGCTGCTAAGTAGCGCTTCCTTAGGGTAGGGGGGTCTCTCCCCCCTATTTCCTCTTGAGGCGATGAAAGGCGGGGAAGACCCCATGAGCATCGGGCGGACTGCCCCCTTGCCGACCGAATCGCGAGGGACGCCCCAGCGATCACCGGGGCGAGTTTGGTTCTGGGCGGGCGTCACCATGCTGGTGCTGAGCTTTGCCATTTATCCCGCGTATCCCCTGTTGCCTTTCCTGCCGATCTCGGCCTGGCAGAAGGGCGGAGTCGGGATCGCACTGGCGGTCGTAAGCTGGGGGATCTTCTTCGCGGGGTCAGCGCTTGTCGGCAAGGAAGGCGTGGCCTACCTCAAGCACCGCTTGTTCTGGCATCGGGAAAACCCGTCGGGCCGCGACCTGAAGCGGGGCGCCTCGAGAAGATAACGAGTCGGCCGCTTCTCAACCCCAGCCGCGAGATCTCGGTCTCGCCTAGGAGCATCCCATGCAACTCTCGGGACGGACCGCGCTCGTCACCGGAGCCTCCCGCGGCATCGGCCGCGCCATCGCCCTCGCCCTGGCCGAGGAGGGCGCCGACGTCGCCGTGAACTACGTATCGAGCGACCACCTGGCGAAGGACGTCGTCGACCAGATCCAGAAGAAGGGGCGACAGGCCATCCTGGCCCAGGGCGACGTGGCCGACTACGCCGACACGGACCGCATGGCCCAGGACGTGCTCAGGCAATTCGGCCATCTCGATATTCTCGTCAACAATGCGGGCATCACCTCCGACCGAAGCTTCGTGAAGATGGATCACATCGCCTGGCGAAAGGTGCTGGCCATCAATCTCGACGGGCCCTTCAACTGCACGAAGGTGGTCATCGATCAGATGATCAAGCAGAACTGGGGACGGGTCGTGAACATCACGTCGGTCATCGGGCAGATCGGCAATTTCGGCCAGGCGAACTACGCGGCCTCCAAGGCCGGCATGGCCGCATTCACCAAGTCGCTCGCGAAGGAGCTGGCTTCGAAGGGAGTCACCGTCAATTGCGTGGCGCCCGGCTTCATCGAGACCGAGATGGTGACCGCCATTCCCGCTCACGTTCAGAGCAAACTCCTCGAGCAGATCCCGATGAAGCGCTTCGGCAAATCCGAGGAGGTCGCCCGGGCCTGTGTCTACCTCTGCTCCCAGGATGGCGACTACATCACGGGAGCCGAGCTCAGCATCAACGGCGGCCTATTCATGTAGAGCTCGGTAGAGGGAGCAGCGCGATGACCTACACGGAGATCGCGCGGGCGCTGGGCCGGATCTATGCGAGCCCGGGCACCCCGCTGGCGTCTCGGGCGGCGTTCGCGTGTGCTCATTGCCGGAAAACACTCGCCTGCCTCGGGTTACCGTCTTGAGCAGAACCGCCCAGCGAGGCGCCTACCCGTAGTCGTGCTGCTCAGAACTGAAGTAGCGCTGGGCGTCCCAGAACCTGCCACACGCGGGCACAGCGAGGATGCATGCGCAGCAGTCGTTTCGGCGAAGGCTCTACGCCGAGGTAGTTCCGCTGACGATCAACGATGGCCTCGTCACACGCAGAACAGACAATTCCCGTTCCCGGGGAGACCACCGCCGCGCAGAACTGGACAGGAGAGTCGAGCGCCCCGGCCCGGAGTTTCCACATGATCCTCGGTTCAATTCGTGCGCAGTCTTGGCACGCAGGCATATCAGGGATCAGGACGTCAGAGCAATACAGACACAATGCTTCCCCAACGCGGGTTGATCTCATCAGGTTTACCTCCATACGCACCGCTAGCTTCACCCCTGAGCGCTGCATTCCCAAGCTTTTCTTGAGGGCGCCGAGGTGATGGACCAAAGTCCAATAGGCGGTGTCCCGACGGGGCTGCTAGCGTGAGCCCTGACGGTCACCAGGAGGACTCGGCTATCGACGAGGCGAGCAAGCTAGCGGAGGCGCTCGAGCACCTCCGGGGCGGGGAACATGGTAGCTGTGAGGAATGTGGGAGACCGATCCCGCCGGCCCGGCTGCGAGCCACACCGGAAGTTACGACCTGCCTCCGATGTCAGGGCCGCCTGGAGCATTCAGCACGTCGACTCTAGGCCAGTCTGCCACCCCTGATGTTGCCGCGACCCGCGCCGCGGGACTGACGGGCACCGTTCTCCAACCTCCCGGCCCATTTGCTCCGGCCGCGCCCTTTTACAGAAGCAATCCGGCCTTCATCGGGAGGACGGCGCAGTAGCGGCCGTACGCGCGGCAATTAGTGTGCAGTGAACGGATCTGCTGGAATGATTGCGGGAGGCCTTCATGGTCGATGGCCAGTTTATTCAGATCGCTCCGGTTGCCCTTCGCGTGCATCAGGGGACGGCGAGGGAGACGGTGATTACTACCTTATATGCGTTGGACAGCCTCGGGAACGTCTGGAAACTCTTGGATCACAGCGGGCAGAAGTGGATGCTACTAACCAGCGAACGGTAAAGATGGAACGCGGAGAAAAGCGAGTTGATGGCTTTCGATTTCTGCCGCCCGGCTTGAGCGCCTGGATCCGGTCTTTCATTCCGCAAGGAGAGTTCTCGGGGACCATTCCTTGGACACCGCTGGCGAAGCCGCTGCGCCAGGCGACGATGGGGCTGGTCACCAGTGCCGGAATCAGTCTGAAGACAGATCCTCCGTTCGATATGGAACGGGAAAAGCGGGAACCTACCTGGGGGGACCGATCCTTCCGGGAGATCCCCAGACACGCAACTGAGAACGACATCGAAGTCAATCACCTCCACATCAATACCGCCTATATTCAGCAGGACATCAACGTCGTGCTTCCCCTGGCCCGGATGGCCGAGTTCGAACGGGAAGAGCTCATCGGCCGTCTGGCCCCGACCGCCTACGCCTTCTACGGGTTCCAGTGGCAGAGCGTGGCGTTTCTGGAGACCGCCATCGCCCCGATCGCTCGGAAGCTGAAACGGCAAGGGGTGGAGGCCGTGCTACTCACGCCCGCCTGACCGTTCTGTTGCCAGTCCGTTGGATTGGCAGCCAGGTTCTTGGAGGAGGCGGGGTTTTCGACCGTGATTCTGACTCCGACACCTGAATTTCACCGCGCCATCGGAATCCCGAGAAGCGTCGCCATTGAATACCCGTTCGGACGGCCAGTCGGGCAGGTTCATGACCGCGAGGGGCAGCGGCACGTGCTCCTGAAGACCCTCAAGGTTCTGGAAGACGCGCAAGCACCCGGAGAGATCTGGCACCTGCCCTTCACCTGGCCAGAGGAACCGAAGAAGACGGCTTGGCAGCCCCCGGAGATGTCCCCACTGATCAAGCTCTATATGGCGGAAATCAGACACGCGCGGCAGCGCGAAGCGGAACGAGAGAATGCCAAGAGCCCAAGCGACAGCAGGAACTAGCCGGGCGATGATTGCCGCACGTCCTCGGCGAGCCCCAGCTCGGCCCAGATCCGCCGCTTGATCGCGGCGAACTCCGGAGACAACCGCAGCTCCAGCGTCCGCGGGCGCGGGAGCCGCACGGCCACTTCCGCCTTGACCCGGCCCGGCCGCGGAGAGAACACGATCACGCGGTCGGCCAGGCAGATGGCCTCCTCCACGTCGTGGGTGACGAGCACGACGGTCTTCAGGCGCTTCTCCCACAGCCGGTGGAGCTCGTCCTGCATCTGCCCGCGGGTCTGGGCATCGAGAGAACCGAAGGGCTCGTCCATGAGCAGGATGGACGGGTCCGTGGCGAGGACGCGCGCCACCTCCACCATCTTGGACATGCCCGCCGACAGCTCGCCCGGATAGGCCCGCTCGAATCCCTGGAGACCGATGAGCTGAATGAGCTCCGCGGCAACGACCGCGCGCTCGGCGGGCGCCGCGCCCTTGGCCCGCAACCCGAACTCCAGGTTGTCCTGCACCGTCATCCAGGGGAAGACCGCGTCCTCCTGGAAGACGTACCCACGCTCGGCCCCCGGCGCGTGCACGGGCCTTCCATCGCAGAGCACGGTTCCTCGCGTCGGGGTGAGAAACCCGGCCACGATGCGGAGGAACGTGGTCTTGCCGCAGCCCACGGGTCCGACGATGGCGAGAAACTCGTTGTCGTCCACGGCCAACGTGAGCCCATCGAGCGCGTGGGTACGCGTGCCCCCCTCGTACACGTAGGCGACATCGTCGACCTGGAGCCGGATCTTCCGCGGCTGGTCCCTATGCATGCCGCCTCCTCATCCAGCGCGTCGCCCGGCGGTAGGCGGCGAGCGTGAGCCCGTCGGAGACCAGGACGAGCAGCGCGATGGCGGCGAGAGCGATCACGATGGTCGGCACGCGCGGGTAGGCACCGGCGAGCGCCAGAAGGTAGCCGAGGCTCGGCATGGAGGGCTTGATGAGCTCCGCCGCGATGACCGTGACCCAGCCGAGCGCGACGGCGATGCGCAGGCTCGCCAGGATCTGGGGCAGCGCGGCGGGGAAGACGATGCGCCGGAGCACGAGGCTCGGCGGCGCCGCCAGGGCCGAAGCCGCGTCCCAGTACACGCCCGGGATACCGCGCACGCCCTGGTAGGCCCCCTGCAGCATCACCACCGCGACCGCCGTCGCGATCAGCCCGATCTTGGCCGCCTCGCCCAGGCCGAACCACAGCACGTAGAGCGGCAGCAGCGCGAGGGCGGGGGTGAACCGGAGCAGGACGACCCACGGATCGAGCACATACTCGAACCCGGCCGCCCACCCCATCGCCAAGCCCAGGGCGATGCCGACGACCGATCCCAGAAGCAGCCCGGCCAGGACCCGCCCCGTACTGACGGCGGCCCCTTTCACGGGGATGCCCGCCTGCACGAGGAACACGCCCTCCTCCCCGAGCGAGGAGTAGGTCGGGAGGAGCTCCACGCCCTCGATCTCGTGCACCACCAGGGACACCCGCGTCGGGAGCCGGCCGCTGGCGACGTGAGCGGCCACGACGTAGAGCGTGAGCAATGCCAAGAGCCCCACGAGCCCCCGCCGCACGCGAATCGAGCCCAGCGTGGCTACCACGCCCGCCGCCTCCTGGCCCAGAACGTCAGCCGATCGTTCACGATCCGGGCCGCCGCGTCCATCACGTATCCCACTGCCGCGAGGCCCAGGATGCCGACGATGATCACCGCAGGGTCCACTCCGATCTGCAGGCGGGAGGACCAGAGCCCGCCGCCCACGAGCAGGTGGCCGATGCCGTCGTCCCCCATCAGCATCTCGACGCCGACCGTGGTCATCCACGCGATGATAGCGAGTAGCGCAGGGCGGAGAGCACGGCGGGACTCGCAGCCGGCAGGACCACCCGGGCGAACAGCAGCCGGCCGCCGGCCCCGAGCGAGCGCGCCGCGCGCACGTACACGTCGGGCAGATCGCGGACGCCGTGGTAGGCCGGGATCATCACCGTCGTGAAGACGGCGTACACGATGGGGATGAGCAGGTGGGCCTCGCCGTGGCCGAACCACAGCATGACGTAGGTGATGAGCGCGAGCGAAGGGATGGACCGCAGGAGGATGTAGATCGGGTGGAGGTAGTCGGCGGCCGTTCGGTTCCAGCCCAGGACGAAGCCCGTCAGGATGCCCAGCGGGCCTCCGACCGCCACCCCGAACAGCACCCGCAGGACGCTGACGAGCAACGCGCCTTGCAGGGTCACGTGCTGCTCCACGAGCTGACCGACGTGGCCGCTCGGATGAGCGTGGTGCCCTTCCATGGGCGGCAGCTCGCCGGTCACGAGGCTCACGAGGGTCGTGAAGATGGCCTGCGTGGGAGGCAGGAGGTCCGGCCTCGACAGGCGAGCGAGCGGCGTGTACAGACAGACCAGCACGCCAACCGACACGCACCCCAGAACCACCCGCCGCCCGCCTGGTCTCCTCATCTTCGCCCTCACCGGCCCCCGATCGACGTCGCCAGACTCGCCGGGGCGTGGTCGGCTGCGCTGGCGGCGCGGGCGCCGGCCTAGGGCGCGGGAGGCCGGCGGTCAGCGACGCGCAGCGAGTCGGGCCACTGGTAGCGGAAGTATACGTCCAGGCAGTGGCGGCCGCAGGCGATGTCGGTCGGCTCGTCGAACGCCGTGCAGCGCTTCACGCCGGTGATGCGCCCGGGCCACAGCAGGCGCGGCACGGTCACGAACTCCACCTCGACCTCGTGCTGCTTGGTCCGGCACCAGAAGTGACGCCGGTACGTTCCGCTCTCGGCGGACTCGGGGTACCCGCCCGGGGGCCCCTCGGAGCCGGGCTCCGGCGGCCGTGCCATCGAGGGCACCATGGTCAACTCCAGCTCGGCCAGCAGATCGCGTTTCGGGTTCATCGCGGCCTCCCCGTCGGTCCTGAACTCACCGTAGCTCCATGCTGAGACGAGGGGAGGGCGCAAGTCCTCCAGCCGGCTCATATTTCTAGGCCGAGCGCCCTGGCGACTGCCCGGCGCCCTCAGGACGTGCGCGTGCGGAGCCGCCAGCACGAGCAGAGCTCGCCGAGGGGGCGGAACCGCATGGGCTGTTGCGGGAGCCGGTCGAGGTGCAGGCACGCCTTGTCGCAGCGCACGTCTTCCGGCGGCGTGAACGCGGAGCAGCGCTCCACATCCAGGCGCCGGCCGTCCCACATGGTCTCGCGGAAGTCGGTGGCGACGTCCTGGTCCTTGATCGGGCAGCGGAAAGCGTAAGCCCAGGCCAGCGTGCCACGGAAGAGCCGCGGGCCGAGGATACGGACGAACACCAGCACGAGCGCAGCGGCGAGGGCGGCAGGAACGATCCAGGGGATTCCCATGGCTAGTCCTCCTCTTGCGGGCCCACGCTCTCACGTTGCGCCCGGGCGCCACATGAGGCACGTGCCTCATTCTGCTGGGATGACCGGAGCAGATCTCACTTGGCGACTCGCGACAGCGCTAGAATGCCGCAAGGAGGAACGGATGCCGAGACGAGTGTTGATCGTGGGCGGCGTCGCAGGTGGGGCGTCCGCGGCAGCTCGACTGCGACGGCTCGACGAAGAAGCCGAGATCACCCTGTTCGACCGGGGCCCCCACGTGTCGTTCGCCAACTGCGGGCTGCCCTACTACGTGGGCAACGTCATCGTGGATGAGCGAAGGCTCCTGGTGGCCTCGCGGGAGCTGTTCCGCGACCGATTCAACATCGACGTGCGCACCGAGCACGAGGTGACGGCCGTCGACCGCGACGCCCGGACGATCCGCGTGAAGGACCTGCGCGACGGCTCCGAGCGGGACGAGCGTTACGACGTGCTCGTCCTCGCGCCGGGCGCGCGGCCCATCCGCCCCGACGCGCGCGGCCTGGATCTCCCCGGCGTCTTTGTGGTGCGGACGATCCCCGACACGCGCCGCATCCGTGCGTGGCTCGAGGAGCCGCCGCGCCACGAAGCCGTCGTGGTGGGTGGCGGATTCATCGGGCTCGAGATGGCCGAGAATCTCCTGCGCCGGGGGCTCCAGGTCACGGTGCTCGAAAAGCTGCCCCAGGTCATGCCGCCCCTCGACCCGGAGATGGCCGCCGAGGTCGCCCGGCATCTCCGCGCGTCGGGCGTTCGGCTCCGCCTCGGCGAAGGCTTCGACCGGATCGAGGCTGACGGTGGGCGCCTGGCGGTGCACACGGACCGGGACGCGACGATCGGGACCGACCTGGTGATCCTGGCGCTGGGCGTGCGCCCGGAGGCGACACTCGCCCAGGCCGCCGGCCTCGCCATCGGCGCCCGCGGCGGCATCGTCGTCGACGACCGGATGCGCACCTCGGATCCGCGGATCTACGCCGTGGGCGACGCCATCGAGGTGCGTGACGTCGTCATCGGCCAGGAGGTCATCCTGCCCCTCGCCGGTCCCGCCAATCGTCAGGGTCGGGTGGCGGCCGAGGCCATCGCCGGACGCGCGACGCGCTTCCGCGGCGTACAGGGCACGGCGATCGTCGGCGTGCTCGGGCTGACGGTGGCGACCACGGGGGCGAGCGAGAAGGGGCTCCGGCGGGCCGGCGTGACGGACTACGGTGTCGTCTACCTGCACCCTGGCCATCACGCCGGGTACTACCCGGGCGCGACGCCGATCCACCTGAAGCTCCTCTACTCGCGCGAGGACGCGCGCATCCTCGGCGCGCAAGCCGTCGGCCAGGAGGGGACCGACAAGCGGATCGACGTGATCGCCGGCATGATCCAGATGCGCGGCAGCGTGCACGATCTCGCCGAGGCCGAGCTCTGCTACGCGCCGCAGTTCGGGGCGGCCAAGGACCCCGTCAACGTTGCCGGCATGCTGGCGGCCAACGCGCTACGGGGCGACATGCCCCTCGCGGAATGGTCCGAGGTCGGCCGGACGAGTGCCGTGCTGCTCGACGTGCGAGAGCCCGACGAGTTCGCGCGTGGGCATCTCGCGGGAGCCGTGAACCTGCCGCTGTCGGAGCTGCGCCGCCGCCTCCATGACGTCCCGCGCGGGCGAGAGGTGTGGGTGTACTGCGCGGCGGGCCAGCGCGCGTACTTCGCCCAGCGATTGCTCATGCAGCTCGGCCTCAACACCAAGAACCTCTCCGGCGGGTTCACGACCTACACGATGATGCGCGAGGCGGGACTGCTCCCGTGACGCGCGGCCCCCAGGCGCCCGGCGGTCCGCAGATTCCTGGATGAGAGGCAGTGGTAGTATGTCGGGCGAGCTCCGCTGGGCGCGGAGAGGAGAGGCCGATGACACCCCCACTCATCCTGTCGTCCGATTCTCACGTGTTCGAGCCGCCAGATCTGTGGACGACTCGCATCGACAAGGCGTTCCGGGCGCGCGCGCCCCGGATGCAGCGGATCGATGGCGCCGATCAGCTGGTGGTCGAAGATCACCAGATCGTCTCCGGGATCGGGCTCATCTCCAATGCCGGGGCCCGGTTCGAGGCGCCCGAGACCATCTCCTCCCTTGGCCGATTCGAAGACGTGCATCCGGGCGGGTATGACCCCCATCAGCACCTGGCGGATATGCAGCTCGATGGGGTGGCCGGCGAGGTGCTGTACCCGTCGCAGGGCCTCTTCTATTTCAAGGTGGTCGATCCATCGCTGATGTCTGCGATCTTCCGGGCATACAACGATTGGCTCGCCGACTTCTGCAGCGTGGACCGGGCGCGGCTGAAGGGCATCGCGATGATCAACCTGGACGATATCGATGACGGTACGAGAGAGCTGGAGCGCGCCGCCGCGAGAGGCTTTGCCGGCGCGATGATCACGGAGTACCCCCTGGAGGACCGACGGTACGATCAACCCGAGTACGAGCCCTTCTGGGCCGCGGCCCAGGCGCTCGACATGCCACTCAGCCTGCACACGGCCACGCGACGGCAGGGGAAGATCCGCGGAGCGGGCGCCAGAACGATTCGCGACGCGACCAGCCGGGCGACGAAGGCCTTCTATCCCGCCGTCTCGATGTGCGACATGATCTTCTCGGGTGTCTTCGAGCGCTATCCCCGCCTCAAGGTGGCCATCGTGGAATTCGAGCTCGCCTGGGCTGCGCACGTGCTCTCCAGCATGGACTACACGTATCGCGAGCGCCACGAGGAGGCCCTGTACCGGTTCCGGGACGCCATGCGGCCGAGCGATTTCTTCCACCGCAAT
>DATIWG010000071.1:0-5605 GCA_035519555.1 Nitrosotalea sp.
TCCGGGAGTTCCTGGTCATGGGCTTCTGCATCGGCGGGCCGATGATCCACAACCTCATCCGGCGGGCTCCGGAGCGCGTCGTCGCGGCCGCGATGATGCAGCCCAGCGGGTCCAGGCCCGAGATGCCGGATCTCTTCTACCAGAACAACATCAAGGGCTGGGGGCCGCAGCTCTGCGAGAAGCGCCCTGACGTCACGATGGCCATGGTCCACGACTTCCTCACGAGCATGTACACCAAGCGCGCCGACTTCGTGTTCACCGTGTCGCGCGATTTCGTGCGCTCCATCCGGCAACCGCTGCTGATCGCGCCCGACGACGTGCCCGCGCACCCGTACAAGGTCGCGATGGAGGTGGCCAGCCTCGCCCCGAACGCCGAGGTGACCATCTATCCCTGGAAGGACTCGCAGGCGCACATCGACGAGGTCGTGGAGCACGCGCGGCGCTTCCTCAAGGCGCACGAGCCCGTCACCGCCGCGCGTCGGGGGCGAGTCTAGAACGGAGATGGGACAAGGTCTATCCCGTCGGAGACCTTCGGAGTAAGAGCGGGGAGGGGTTCGCCGGCTACGCGGGCCGGGTCCCGGACACGCGCGTGAGGACGCCGGGCACGAACTCGTGCGCGGCGACGGCGCGGAAGCCGGCCCGCTCGAAGTACGCGCGGCACTCCGCGGCCGAGTGCGCGATCCCCGTGCTCCCCCACAGCGCCTCGGCCAGCCCCCAGAGGGCGGGATCGCGGGGTCCGGCGCGGTCGGCGTCGAGCATCTCGCCGATCAGGTGCAGCTCACCGCCGGGCGCGAGCGCGGCAAAGGCCTGCGCGATGACCGTCCCGATGATCTCGCGGCTGTACTGCGGCAGATTGCTTGCCATGATCATGACGTCGGATCCGGTGGGCAGAGGATCGCGCGTGAAGTCGCCGGCCTGCGCGGTCACCCGATCGGCCAGGCCGTGGGAGGCGATGAACTCCCGCGTTACCTCGACGACGGGTGGCAAATCGAAGACGATCGCGCGCAGACCGGGGTGGCGCTGCGCGGCGACGATGCAGTAGCACCCCGACCCGCCGCCGAGGTCGAGAATCTGCCGGCGCCCGGTCAGGTCCACTTGGCGCACGAAGCGCCGGGCCGCCCCCATGCCGATCGAGTAGGTCGCCTCGTGGTACTTCCGCGCCTGCTCCACCGTCCACCCCTGGGCGTACTTGCCCAGCACGACGGTGTCCCGCCGCCGGAGGTGCGAGCCCAGCCGGCCCCACTCGTTCCAGTCCGGCTTGCTGAAGAGCATCCACGGCCCGGCGTAGGTCGGCTCGCCCTCAACCAGGAACCGGGCGACGTCCGGGGCGTTCCGGAGGCGCTCGCCGTCGCGGGCCAGCAGGCCCAGCGCCACGCACGCGGTGACCAGGCGCTCCGCGTTGGTCGGGCTGAGATCGAGGGCGCGCGCGACGGCCGCCTCGGTGTCGGCGCCCCGCGCGATGTGGGTGAAGAGACCCAGCTCGACCGCGGCCATGAGGGCGGCGGCGGCGCGGTAGGAATGGACGAGTCGCTGCAGCCGCGTGGTATCGAGGCGGGCGGCAGCCGGGGCAGGCTCCTCCACGGCGGCGATCGTACCACGCGCGGGGTGGCGCGTCCGTCCCGGAACAATGGCGGTCGCCTAGCTGCCGATCTCGAGTGCCGGCCACCGTGGAAGAGGGCCACGGCTCTCCTCTACTCCCCGAACCGATAGCCGAGCCAGATCCCGACGATGCCGCCGGCGGCGCTCAAGACTACCGACGAGAGCGAGATGAGGTCTCCGCCCCATAGCGCGGGAAGGTAGCCGCCAATCCCCGAGCCGACCGCCAACCCGAGCCAGACGAGCGTCTTCTTGCTCACACTAGGAACCCTCTAGCCCATCGTACGCCGCGCCCTGGCTCCCTAGGGCCCCGCCGGGCCCGCGCCTCAGAGGCGCGTGACGTTCGCCGCCACGCAGACCCAGCCGCCCCCGCGTCGCGCCCACACGTCCGTGTAGCGCCCCGCGCCCGGCTGACCGTCCGCCCTGGTATACGTGGTGCGGGCGTGGATCAGCGCCACGTCGCCCAGCACGCGGATCAGCACGTCCTCGATGCCGAGATTCTTCACGGTCGACCCGCGTGCGATCTGGGCGAGGAAGCCCGCCCGGTCCGCCAGCGAGCAGTCGGGATTGCTGTTGACGAAGTCGGGCGCGAGGTTCATGTCGAGCCACCGCACGTCCGCCTCGCTGACCGATCGGATGTACTCGCGGTTGAGCGCCTCCAGCGTCGCCTGGTCGGTGGCCATCGTCAGCACCTCGTGAAGTGGGCAGACACGCAGAGCCAGCGCCCGCTCCGTAGCTGCCAGATGTCGGTGTAGCGTCCCCGGCCGTGGCTGCCGTCGGGCCGCGTGTCCTCGAAGCTCGCGTGGATCAGGGCCACGTCGCCCACGCGCTGGATGGAGACCTCGGGCGCCCGGAGGCCCGTGAGGGTGTGGGGCCGTCCAATGCGGGCCAGGAAGCCCGCCTTGTCCACGAAGGAGCCGTCGGGGTTGGTGGCGCGGTAGTCCTCGGCCAGGTGCTCCGTGTACCAGGCCACGTCGGACTTCTCCGCCGCGAGGAGATATCCCTGGTTCAAGGCCTCGAGCGTGTCGAGATCGTCCGCCCTGCTCGCCATGGTCATTTCCTCCTTCCGTCGTCGTTCGAGCACGGCTATCCTAGGCCCGATGCTGGCCCCGAGAAAGAGCCAGATTTCTGCGAGTCAAAGGGGCCAGATCGACCGGGCCCCGAGGAAAGCGCGATGCTGCTGAGCCTGCGGGAGGCAAGCGGGCCACTCTATCGCCGCGTCTACCTGGCGCTCAAGGTCAAGATCCGGGCCGGCGGCCTCGGCCCGGCCACCAAGGTCCCTTCCACTCGCGCGCTGGCGAGGGACCTCGGCGTGTCGCGCAACACCGTGATGCTGGCTTACGAGCAGCTCGCGGCGGAGGGCTACCTGGTGAGCCGCCACCGCGGCGCCACCTCCGTGGCGGGCGTGGCGTCGCCGCGCCCCGCCCCGGCGCCCGCTCACCCCGTGGCGCTGCGTCCCGCGCCGATGTCCGCCTACGCGCGGCGCCTCACCGCGCGCCTCGACCTCGGGCCCGCGCGTCCGGCGCTCCGCTACGACTTCCGGTACGGCCGCCCCGCGGTGGACGAGTTCCCGCGCGAGATCTGGCGCCGGCTCTTAGCATCTCACGCGCGCCGCGCCTCTCCCGACACGCTCGGTTACGGCTCGCCCGCCGGCCACGGCCCCCTGCGCACGGCGCTCAGCGAGTACCTCGGTCGGGCGCGCGGTGTCGTGAGCGACCCCGAGCGCATCGTCGTGGTGAACGGGACGCAGCAGGCGCTGGACCTGATCGCGCGCGTGCTGCTCGATCCCGGCGACGGCGCGGTGGTGGAGGAACCGCACTATCCGGGCGCCACCATTCCCTTCGAGGCGGTGGGAGCCCGTCTCCTGCGCGTGCCGGTGGATGCGGGCGGGCTCGATCCGGCCAAGCTCCCGCCCGCCACGGAGCGCCCGCGGCTCGTCTACGTCACACCCTGCCACCAGTTCCCCAGCGGGGTCATCATGCCGCTCGAGCGGCGCGTGGCACTGCTCCAGTGGGCGTCCCGGGTCGGCGCCTGGGTCGTCGAGGACGACTACGTGAGCGAGTTCCGCTACGAGGGCCGCCCGCTGGAGGCGCTCCAGTCGCTGGACCGCGACGAGCGGACGATCTACATGGGGTCGTTCTCGAAGACCCTATTCCCCGCGCTGCGCGTGGGCTATCTCGTGCTGCCGCGCGCCCTGGTGCGTCCCTTCCTCGCCGCCAAGTGGGTGGCGGATCGCTTTTCCGCCACGCTCTACCAGGAGGCGCTGGCCGAGCTCATCACCAGCGGCCAGTTCGAGCGCTATCTCCGCCGCGCGGGCGCCCGGAACGCGGGACGCCGGCGGGCTCTCATCGCTGCGCTTCGCGAGTGCTTCGGCAGCCGGGCGGAGATAGCCGGCGAGAATACTGGCGTGCACCTGGTGGTCTGGTTGAACGACGTCCGTCCGCGGGAGCTGAACGCCCTCGTCGCGCGGGCGGCCAGGGCCGGCGTGGGAGTCTACTCGGTGGCGCCGTACTATGCCCAGCCGCCGCGGCGCGCGGGCCTCCTCTTCGGCTATGCCGCCCTCACGGAAGGGGAGATTCGCGCGGGCACGCGCCGGCTGGCCCAGCTACTGTAGGACGACGTGAACCCCCACTTGATCGCGGGCAGCGACCATTGCGAGGAGACGACATGGCCACTATCGAGAAATACTGCGCCCCCGGTGTATATGACACGCCGAGCTACAGCCAGGCCATCAAGGTCACCGGAGCCCAAACCATCCTCTTTCTCGCCGGCCAGGTACCCTACGCTCCTGACGGAACCGTCAACCACATCGGCAACTTCATGGGACAGGCCCGCCAAGTGTTCGGCGCAGTGAAGGCGCTCGTGGAGCACGCCGGTGGGACGCTCGACAACGTGGTAAAGATCACGACCTATGTGACCGATGTCCGCCGCCGCATGGACTTCCGCCTCGTCCGCGACGAATTCTTCGGCCAGCGCGGGCCGGCTTCGACGATGGTCGAGGTCAGCTCCCTGTCGCACCCCGACTACCTGATCGAGATCGAGGCGGTCGCCATCCTGTAGGCCGGGCCGGCGCCGCCGGGCGTCCAGGCGCGCCTCGCGCGTGAACCCTTGCGGCTGGGCGGGGCGAGACCTACCGCAGCGCGCCGCGATGCGAGAAGCGCGTCTCCTGGCTGGTGATGAACTCGAGCAGCGCCGCCTGCCCGCCCTCGGTGGCCTTTCTCGCCCGGGCGAACGCGCCTGCGATGTCATCGGGCCGCTCGACCCGCTCGCTCCAGCCTCCCATGGCGCGCCCCAGGTCCGCGTAGCGACCGCCGATGTCGCGGGTGCCGTACTTGTCGTGCGAGACGACGAGGTGCGGGATCTCGATGGCCATGGCCGAGTTGTTGAGAACGACGGTGAGGATGGGGATTCCGCAGCGAACCGCCGTCTCGAAATCGAGCCCGGTCATGCCGAAGGCCGCGTCGCCCATGATGTTGACGCAGAACTTGTCGGGCGCGCCGACCTTGGCGCCGATCGCGAGGCCGAGCCCGGTGCCGAGTTGGTGCGACTTGCCCCAGCCGAGATAGCCGCGCGGCTTCACCGCCTTGTAGAACGGCAGCAGCTGGTCGCGCGGGCTGCCGGAATCGTGGGTGACGATCGCATCCTCGGACGGGATCACGCGCATGAATTCGGAAATCACGAAATAGGGGCAGATCGGCTTTTCCTGCGAGCGCAGCTTGCCTTCCCAGCGGGCCAGCCATTCGCCGCGCAAGGTCTCGAGCTGCTGCCGCACCCCGGTGGAACGGGCTTTCCCGCCGAGCCGGTCGGAGGCCGCCTCGATCAATTGCGCCAATATCAATTTCGCGTCGCCGAGGATCGGCAAAGCCGTCTCGTTGGCCTTGTGCAGGTCGCGCGTGTCGTTGGTGGCGTGGATGATCGTCTTCCCCTCGGGGATGATCGGAGTCGAGATGTTGTGCCGGGTCAATGACGTACCGATCGCGAAGATCACATCGGCGTTGAACAGGCAGTG
>DATIWG010000072.1:0-2266 GCA_035519555.1 Nitrosotalea sp.
GAGCGGTCTCACCGTCCTCTTCGATCTCGACGGCACCCTCACCGACTCGCGCGCGGGCATCACCGCCTCGATCCGCCACGCGCTCGAGCGTCTCGGGCGGCCCTGTCCCGGCGACGAGGTGCTGGCCACCTACATCGGCCCGCCCCTGCGCGGCACCTTGTCCACGCTGCTCGAGACGAGCGACCCCGCGCTCGTCGAGACCGCGCTGGCCCACTACCGGGCACGCTACGACGACGTGGGCCTCTTCGAGAACGCGGTCTACGACGGCGTGCCCGAGATGCTGGAGGACGCCGCGCGGCTCGCCGGCACCATGCTGGTGGCCACCGCGAAGCTGCGACACGCGGCCACCCGCATCGTGACCCACTTCGACTTGGCCCGGCACTTCCACGCCGTTTACGGCGCCGAGCCCGACGGGCGTTTCGACCGAAAGACCGACCTGCTCGGGCACCTGATCGACACGGGCGTGATCCGGGCCGAGACCGCGGTCATGGTCGGTGACCGCGACCTCGACATCGCGGCCGCGCGGGCCCACCGCATCCGATCCGTGGGCGCGCTGTGGGGCTTCGGCGATCGCCGCGAGCTCACCGACGCGGGTGCGGACGATCTCTGCGAGAGCCCGCGCGCGCTCGTGGCCTGCCTGATGCGGGCCGGCCGGTAGCCATCTTCATGCCGGCACCGGTGAGCAGCACCCCGCGGTAGGGCGTGTGGAGCCGGACCGTAGAGGTGCGGGACGGCAACGTGATTGACATGAGCCGGATGGGGCTCCTATGATACCGGCCACCGCTCCCCCCCGGAGGCACGCTCACTCAAGGAAGAGGAGGCAATACCCATGGATCGGCGCTCATTCCTGGCAACCACCGCGGTCGGCGCTGCGGCCCTGTCGTTCCCGGCCATCCTGCGCGCGCAGAGCAAGGACCCGCTCCGGATCGGATTCCCGCTCCCGCTCACCGGTCCCTTCGGCGCCCTCGCCGCCGATCAGCAGCGCGGCGCCACCCTCGCCATGGAAGAGCTGAACGCACAAGGCGGGGTCCTGGGTCGCAAGGTCGAGGTCCTCTTCCGCGACGATCAGCTCAAGCCCGCCGTCGGCGCCCAGCGCACCAAGGAGCTGATCGAGAACGACAAGGTCCAGTTCGTGGTGGGTGGCCTCGCCGCCCACGTGCAGATGGCCATCAACGAGCAGACCAAGAAGTCCAAGGTGCTCTTCATCTCGGTGAGCCAGTCCGACGAGATCAGCGCCAAGCCGGACACGAGCCCGTTGACGTTCCACGAGGCCCTGAACCCCACGATCACCAGCCGCGCGGTCGGGACGTGGGTCGCCCAGAACCTCGGCAAGAAGTGGTGGATCATCTACGCCGACTACGCGTGGGGCAAGCAGAACAATGCCGTCCTCACCGAGACCCTCGCCAAGCAGGGCGGCACCCTGCTCGGCTCGACGCCCTACCCGCTCGGCAGCGCCGAGTTCTCGGCCCACCTGCCCAAGATCCAGGCCGCCAAGCCGGAGGTGCTGGTGTCGATGACGCCGGGTGCCGACAACATCGCCTTCCTCAAGCAGATCGGTAGCTACGGCATGAAGAAGCAGATGAAGATCGCCCAGCCCCTGGTCTGGCTGCCCCAGCTCAAGGAAGGCGGAGGCGAGCTGTACGGCGACGTCTACGGCGGGACCAGCTTCTACTGGGAGCTCGAGGACACCATCCCGTCAGCGAAGAAGTACGTGGAGGTGTATCGCAAGAGGTACAACGCGCCCCCCGGTGACTATGGCGCCTATGCATTCAGCGGCGTCATGGAGGTCGCGCGAGGCTGCACGCTCGCCAAGTCGGTCGACTCCGAGGCAGTGGCCGAGACGCTCCGGAAGAACCCGACCTATGATCACTACAAGGGCAAGCAGTGGTGGCGGACGTGCGACAACAAGTCCATGCAGGACCTCTGGATCTGCCGGGGCCGGGAGCCGGGGAAGGTCAAGGGCGAATGGGGCTTCGTCGACGTGGTGGCGAAGATCCCCGCCAACGAGGAGCTCGACCGCACCTGCAAGGAAAAGGGGCACGCCTAGCTCGTGCCCGACCTCTCGACGCTCCTAGCACAGGTCTTCACCGGCCTCGTGCTCGGGATGATCTACGTCCTGCTGGCGATCGGCCTGTCGCTCATCTTCGGGCTGATGACGGTGGTGAACTTCGCCCACGGCGCCCTCTACATGCTGGGGGCGTACTTCGGCGTGTTCCTGCTGGGCTACACCAAGAGCTTCTGGGTGGCGCTGATCGTGGCGCCGCTC
>DATIWG010000073.1:0-5829 GCA_035519555.1 Nitrosotalea sp.
CCCCCCCCCCCCCCCCCCCCCCCCCCCCCCCCCCCCCCCCCCCCCCCCCCCCTCCGCCCTCCCCTCGCGGTCCTTGAAACCAAAGCAGTAGAAGGTGGGTGATGTGCCCCTCCGCTCATCTGCGTTTTCACTCTGTTCATCTGACGTGACGAGGAGGGCGGGGGTGGGAGTGCGCCCTCCCGGGAGCCGTGTCTTCTGCGCCGAGCGAAGCCAGGCGTGCTCTGTCTCGTGGCTCGTTCGAGTGGTGATGCGAGATGCGACTTGGCGTGCTCCCGGGAGGGCGCGGCCCCGCCCCCACCCGGCGTCGCGGCGCAGACGGAAGAGCGAGGGGAAACGCGGTGACGCTTATACTGGAGTGGGATGAGTGAAGCGAGCGCGGGAGGGCTCGAGGCGCGACTGCGCGAGACGGCGGCGCTCCTCGCGGTGGCGCGCGTGGCCAGCGCCACGACCGAATTCGGCGAGGCGCTCCGGCTGATCTGCCGCGAGCTAGCCCGGCTCACCGGCGCCGAGACCGTCGCGGCCTACGTCCGGCAGAGCGAAGACTCCGAGCTGGCCCCGATCGCGGCCTACCGCGTGCCGAAACACGCCCTCGACGTGCTCGCCACCGTGCGGCTGACCGTCGCCGACCAGCGGGGGTTCGACGCGGTCTTCCAGAGCGGTCAGGTCATCTGGAGTGACGATCTGCCGACCGACTCGCGGTTCGCGATCGACCTGTTCCGTCGGTTCCCGCATCAGTCGGGCCTGGTGATCCCGCTCTTCATCGACGGTCAGGTAGCCGGGGCGTTCTACCTCGTATGGTGGACGGAGCGCCGCCGCTTCGAGGAGGCTGAGCTCGCGCCGCTGCAGGCCATCGGCGAGCAGGCCGGCGTCCTGCTGCGCAACGCGCGCTTGCACGAGGCGCTCAACACCCGGGCCACGCGCCTGCACACGCTGGCCCGGCTCAACCAGCTCGTGTCCTCGTCGCTCGAGCCCGACGAGGTGCTGTCCGGCATTGCGGCGGCCGCGGTCGAGCTGATGCAGGTGCCCGCGGTGGCGGTCTGGGTGCTGGACGCCGCCGCGAAGCGGCTCGAAGTGCGCGCGGTGGCAGGGGGCATGACCGACTTTCCCCGACGGGCCCTCGACATCGGCGAGGGTGAGGTGGGCTGGGTGGCCGCGGAGCGGCGGCAGCTCGAGATCGCCGACATCGTGGCCGATGTACGAGTCACCGCTCCCGACTGGTGGCGAGAGAGCGGCCTCAAGAGCTTCCTGGGCATCCCGATCGTCTTCCAGGACCTGCTGCTGGGCGTGCTCGTGTTCGGGGGCCGGGACCCGTTCCGGTTCGGCTCCGACGACCGGGAGCTGCTGGAGATCTTCGTCAGCCAGTCGGCGGCGGCAATCGCCAAGGCGCGTCTCTTCCAGGACATCCAGGACCGGCGGCGGCTCACCGAGGATCTCTACGCGCTGACGCAGGCCATGGACCGCTCGATGGATCTCCAGGAGCGCGTCGACATCTTCACGGCGGCGGCGAGTCGCGCGCTGAACTTCGATCGGCTCAATGTCTGGCTCGCCGAGGACGACGGCGTGACCCTGCACCTGGTCTCGGGCAGCGACGTGCGCCCCGACGTCCCGCGCCGCATCCCGCTGAAGGGAAGCGGCGGCTTCCAGGTGGTGTGGGACTCCGGCATCACTCTCATGGTCGGCAGCGACGAGCAGCTCGCGCTGGTGCCGCCGCTGCCGCAGGCGCTGCATTCCCACCCGGTGCTCCGGACCCGGCGCTTCGCGCTCGTGCCCCTGCTCTTCCAGGGGCGCCCGATCGGGGTGGTCAGCGCGGACAACAAGCACAGTCGGCGCCCGGTCACCCGACGCGGCATCGCCCACCTCGAGCTCTTCTGCCAGCAGCTCGCCACCTCCGTCAACAACGCGCGCCTCTACGGGGAGACCCGCCAGCGCGAGCGCGACGCGACGATCCTGCTCGAGGTGACCCGCAAGCTCTCGGCCACCCTGGAGCTCGACGAGGTGATCGACCTGATCTCCGACGGGACCATCGAGGCGCTCGGCTGCGCGGCCGCCGGGTTCTATCGCTGGGACCCCGGCCGCGGCGGGCTGGTCTTCGTGCGGGGCCGCAACCACCCGATGGACTTCGCGCGGCCGCTCCTCCTGCGTCCGGGCGAGGGCGTCACCGGGCGCGCCTATTCCGAGCGGAGGCCGGTGTGGTCCAACGATCGGCTCGCGGATCCCGCGATGGTCTACTCGGAGGGCAACGCGGCCGCGATGGCACGCCCCGACGCGCCCCGAGCCTTCCTGGCCGTGCCGATCCTGATCCGCGACGAGGTGTACGGCGTGCTGGGCGGGTCGTACTTCGCCCCGCACGTCTTCACCGAGCGCGAGGTGAACCTGCTCTCGAGCCTCGCCGCGCAGGGCGCGGTGGCCATCGAGAACGCGCGCCTGTACTCGGCCACCCGCCAGAACCTCGCGGGGGCCGCGCTCCTCAACGCGGCCGCGCGCACCCTGCACCGCACGCTCGACGTCAAGCGGCTGCTGCCCGACGCGGCCGGGACGCTCGCCCAGACCTTCGGGGCCCGGCGCGCCGGCATCGTGCTGTTCCAGGAGCGCGGCGGGGGCACCGGGGACGTCATCTCGTGGGGAGACTGGAGCCACGAGTCGGTGCGCGCCCTCGCCGAGCCGCTGCGCCGGCGCGAGGCGCCGCTGCTCATCCCGGACGCGGGCGCCCGCGCCGACCTGGTCTCGGCCGGCCTCCTCGAGGCGGGGGAGGGGCTCGCCGCCTTCCCGGTTCGCGGGCGCAGCCGGGTCCTCGGTGGGCTGCTGCTGCTGTTCGCCGCCCCGCGCGCGCTCACCGAGGCCGAGACCCGCCTGGTCGCCGCCTACGCCGACCAGCTCGCGATGGCGCTGGACAACGCCACCCTCTTCGAGGAGGCGGAGAACCAGAAGACGCGGCTCGAGCAGGTGTTCGCTTCCACCTCCGAGGGCTTCCTGGTGCTCGATCTCGATCGGCGGGTGGTGGCCCTCAACCGGCAGGGTGGCGATCTGCTCGGGGTCAACCCGCACGAGGTGATCGGCCGCCCCTTCGGGCGGCTCGTGGAGACACTCGTGGGATCCGTGGAGTGGACGGAGGCCAGCGGCCAGGCCTTGGTCGGGGCCATCGAGCGCGCGGAGGATCCGGCCGACGGCGACCTCGAGGTGCGCTTACCCGAGCGGCGGACCCTGCGCTGGCTGACCACGCCCACCCGCGATCTGCTGGGCGCGGTGGTGGGCGCCACCGTCACGCTGCGGGACGTCACGCGCGAGCGCGAGATCGATCGCATGAAGACGGAGTTCGTCTCCACCGTCTCGCACGAGCTGCGCACGCCGCTGACGTCGATCAAGGGCTCGCTCCACCTGCTCCTGTCCGACGACGGGCTCGTGCTCGACGCCACCCAGCGGCACCTCGTCGACATCTCGCTGAAGAACACCGACCGCCTCATCCGGCTCATCAACAACATCCTCGACATCTCCAAGATGGAGGCGGGTCACATCCACCTGGATCTGGAGATGCACCGGCCGCTCGACTTCGTGGAGACGGCGGTGGAGGGCATCCAGGGTTTCGCGGAGTCGCGAGGGATCGTGATCGAGTCACAGGTGGCGCCCGACGCCCCCGCGGTGCGGGTGGACTTCGATCGCATGGTCCAGGTCGTGACGAATCTGCTCTCCAACGCGATCAAGTTTTCGCCGGAGCGCGGCCGGGTGACGGTGGGGGCGCGCCGGGTCGGGGCCCATCTCGAGATCTGGGTGAGCGACCACGGGCAGGGGATCGCCCCCGAGGACGTTGGCCGTCTGTTCCGGAAGTTCCAGCAGCTCGACGGGCGCACCGTGCGCGCGGTGGGCGGGACCGGACTCGGGCTCGCCATCTGCCGCGGGATCGTCGAGGAGCACGGAGGCCGGATCGCGGTCGACAGTCGACCCGGCGAGGGCGCTACCTTCACGGTGCGGCTCCCGGTGCCCGGCACCGCGGGGGCGGCCGCCACCGTGGAGCCCGCGGAGGGCCCCGAGGAAGCGCCGCTCGTGCTCGTGGTCGACGACGAGCCCGACGTGCGGGCGCTGCTGCGCGACATGCTCAACACCGCCGGCCTGCGGGTCATCGAGGCGGGCCGCGTGCTCGAGGGGGTGGAGCTGGCGCGCCAGCACCAGCCCGACGTGATCACGATGGACCTCATGCTGCCGGATCTCGACGGCTTCGAGGCGATCCGCCTGCTCCGCGACCAGCCGGAGACCCGCGAGACGCCGGTGGTGGTGCTGAGCGCCATCGAGGTCGAGCCGGGCGACCCGCGCGCGCTCGGCGCCACCGTCTGCCTGGTCAAGCCGTTCACCTCGGCCGAGCTCCTGCAGGCCATCCGCTCGCGCCTGCGGCCGCGCGACGGGGCCGCGCCGTGACCTCGACCCGCATCCTGGTCGTCGACGACGAGGCCGACATCAACACGATCCTGACCGTGACGCTGCGGCGGGCCGGGTACGAGGTCACCAGCGCCGCCGACGGGCTCGAGGCGGTGGAGGCGGTGCACCGGCAGGTCCCAGATCTCATCCTCCTCGACGTGATGATGCCGCGGGCGGACGGGCTCGAGGCGCTGCGGCGCATCCGCGAGCACGCGCCCACCGCGCACGTCCCCGTGATCATGCTCACCGCCAAGGCCGCCCTCACCGACAAGATGAAAGGGTTCGAGCGCGGCGCGGACGACTACGTGGCGAAGCCCTTCGAGCCGGCGGAGATCCTGGCCCGGGTGCAGGCCTTGCTCAAGCGCACCGCGCAGTCGCGGGTGGCCAGCCCGCTCATGAGCGTGCTCGGCGACTGGTTCACCACGGAGCGGGTGGCCCAGCTCGGCCGTGACCTGGAGGCGGCGCGGGACATCCAGCAGCGCCTGCTGCCGCCGGTGCCGTCGAGCGTGGCCGGCCTCGAAGCGGGCGCGGTGCTGCGCTCGTCCACGGTGGTGGGCGGCGACTTCTTCGACATCGTTCCCATGGGCGAGCGGTTCGGCGTCGCGGTCGGCGACGTCTCCGGGAAGGGCATCCCGGCCGCGCTCCTGATGGTGATGGTGCGGACGCTCCTGCGCGAGATCGCCCGCAGCCTCGTCGAGCCCGGCGAGGTGCTGACCTGGCTGAACGGCTCGCTGTGCCGGGACATGCCGCCGTCCATGTTCGTGACGCTCGTGCTCGCGGTGCTGGATCCCGCCCAGCCCGGTCGCGTGGTGCTGGCGAGCGGCGGGCATCCGGACCCGGTGCTCATCCGGGCCGGTGGTGGCCCGGCGATCGCGGCCATGGGCGCGGCGGGCGGGCCGGTGCTCGGCGTCTTCGACGACGCCGTGTTCGAGCAGATCTCGTTGACCCTGGACGCGCCCGGCGACACGCTCGTCCTGCTCACCGACGGCATCATGGAGGCGCTCGACCAGGACGGTCAACGGCCGGGGCTCGATGCGATCCGTCCCCTGCTCGAGCGCGAGCGCGGCCGTAGCCCGCAGGCGCTCGCGCAGCTCCTCACCGAGGACGTCCTCCGACGGGGCGGCTCCGGCATCCAGGATGACATGACCGTGTTCGTGCTCAGGCGCTAGGCTCGCGCCAGGAGGCCGTCCCCCGCATGCCCCGCTCTTTACTCGCCCTGCTCGTGCTCCTGACCACCG
The DNA here is from genome assembly GCA_035519555.1 of Nitrosotalea sp. GTDB lineage: Bacteria > Methylomirabilota > Methylomirabilia > Rokubacteriales > CSP1-6 > CAMLFJ01. The sequence continues at coordinate 5,646 of DATIWG010000073.1, forward strand.
CCGGCGTCGCCGGCGCGCAGCCCGGCACCAAGCCCGCCAGTACCGAGGTCGTCGTCCTCACCTCGTTCCCCAAGGAGCTGTTCGAGGCCTACAAGCAGGCGTTCGAGCAGAAGACGCCGGGCGCCAAGGTCGTCGTCAAGCAGCAGCAGACCAACCAGGCCGTCACCTATCTGCGCGAGACGCG
>DATIWG010000074.1:0-68401 GCA_035519555.1 Nitrosotalea sp.
CCACATGGCCACGACCACCGCGCCGGCCAGGGGCGCTTTGGTATCCGCATCGATTACCTGGCCTCGGTACGGGCCCCGGTAACCATCCAGGTAGCGGTCCCAGGTCTCGGGGGCCTGCGCCCACGCAATGGAGACAGTGGCGACGGCGCACCACACCGCGGCCACGCGTAGCCAGCGAGTCATCGGCCACCTCCCGGCGGCGCTGGGCGAGCAGGCGTCGCGCCCAGGCTCTGCAGCTCGTAGCGAATCAGCTCGGAGGTCTCGGGTAGCTCCGACGGGGGAAACAGCTGGGCGGCGCTCAGCATCCCGATGAACGTGTTGAACGCCTCGGCCCGGTCCTCGGCGTCGGTCAGTGGCACCAGTCTCACCTCGGCGCCGGCGCCGGCGAACCCCGCCGCCGGCACGCCGGGGGGAAACAGCTGGGGCGTATCGGGCAGCGGCGCATAGCCCGGCCGGAAGGCGACGACCCGGGGCGCAAAGGTCCGGGGCGGGAGTTGTCGCTCCACCGCCGCGACGTCGTGGACGAACTCCCCGTTCTCGTTGGTGAAGGTTTCCCGAGCCGCGGCCAGCCGACGCAGCCCTTGAATCTGGTCGTCGAGCCGCTGCCAGAGGATGATGACCGCCACCGAGGGCAGGGGTTGCCCGGTTTTCTCGTCGACGACGGTGCCGCGATAGGGTGTGACAGCGACTCGGAGCGGGACGTCCTCGTCGGCCGGCGAGATGCCGCGACTGCCCGCGAGCAGAGCAAGCAGGACGAGCATGCCGACGCGAAGCGCCCGGCCGATCAGAACACGCGCAGGCGCCATACCCCGTCCGTGTCGACCACGAACAAGACGTAGAAGGAATACGGCGTGCCCCGCTGGACGGCGCGCAGCTCGTACTCCGCCGCCTTGTCGAGAACACGCACCGGGGTGATGCTGCCGAGATCGGCGGCGATCTGGGCCAGGGCCCCGGCGCCCGCCAGGGCACTCAGCTGGTCCTGATAGGCGTCGCGGGACGCACTGGCGAACAGGGCAACCGCGGTCGGGACGTCATTCCGGCTCAACGCGTCCCGCAGCGTGGACCATCTGGCCTGGAGCCGCGCGTCGATGGACGCCTGATCCAGCACCTGGACGACGGCGCTCGCGGTGAACACCGCGCCCTGGGCGTCGACCACTCGGACGCGTGGAACGTAGAGTCCCGGCGAGGAGTAGGTGAAGCGCTGGGCGTCGAGGGCAGGGCCCGCGAAGTCGACCTGTCCGTTGCCATCGAAGTCGAGCTCGACCCGAGCCGGAACCGGCCCGCCCAGGAGTGAAAATGACGTGGTGAGGGGCTCGCTCCCGGTCGCGGGATGAGCGCGCAGGGTGATGACGTTCTCGCCCAGGTCGGACACGCTCACCGTGACCGCGTGGGTCGCGGTGCCACCGGACTGGCTCGTGGCGACGGCGGTGAGAGTGGCCGAGGGCGACGCGACCGGCACCATCGCGGCGAAGGCGCCCCCCTGTATGGCCGCCACGACGCCATTGACGGTGAGGCCTACCTCGGCGTCACCGGAAATGACCGTACCACGAACCAGCAGCACTCCCGCAGGAACGGTGGCTCCCGCGGTGGGCTCGGTGATGGTCACCTGCGCGCCCGAGACCGTGAAGGTCCGCTGCGCGGGGGTCGGGTCCTCGTTGCCCGCCTGGTCACGCGCCTTGACCGCGAAGGTATGCGGACCCGAGCCGAGCCCGGCGAGCGTCGCGGCCGTCGCGCTACCGAATGGGCTGAAGGCCCCGCCGTCCAGCCGCCAGGCGAACGCCAGACCTGAGGCGGGCGAAAGGTTGTCGGTGCCGGCGAAGGTGAAGCTCGCGCTCGAGGTGGAGATCGGGCCGGCCGGCCCGTCGGTGATCTGGGTTTCCGGCGGCGTGTTGTCCACGATCACCGTCCGGCTGGCCGTGGCGGCGTTCTGCGCCGGATCGGTCGCGGTCGCCGTCAGCGTGTGCACGCCGTCGGCGACCGAGCCGGTGCTCCAGCTCGCTGTCGCCGTGACCGCGCTCGCAGGTGGGCTCGGAGCGAGCGTCGGCGTCAGCGGCTGGCTGTCGGCGCGCAAGGTCAAGCTGGAGATACCGCCGGTGGTATCCGTGGCCTGCGCCTGGACGCTGACCACGCCCCGCACGTGGGCGTTCAGCGGCGGCGACTGGAAGTCGACGGCCGGCGGCTCACCATCGCGCCTGGCCTCGACGGCGCCGATGTCGAAGCGCGCCGGGCCGCCGGCCGTCCCGGCGGCAGGCCGCACCCCTTCGCCGAAGTAGTCGGCCTCGAGGCGCGCGTTCAGGTCGGGAGTCAGCACCGTCCGCGGATCGAGACCGCGATCGATGAGGGGGGATGCCGGCGCGGGGGTCGGATCGTCCAGCGTGCTCGGCAGCGGGTCTCCCCCGATGAGACCCCGATAGACCGTGGCGGGATTGCCGCACCCGGGACTCGGCGTGACGCCAGGCCCCTCGGCACCGGTCGGCGTGAAATTGGCGCCGTCCGTTCCATCGAGGACCGCGCCCGCGATCTCACCCCGCCGGTTGCCGCAGACCAGATTGTTCCGCAGCACGAGCGCGGCCGCCAACGATCCCGCGGCCGGGTCTCGCCAGACGCCCACGCGGCCGCCCGTGGAGCCGGGCTGCGTGCCGTTCCCGGTGATCGCGTTGTTGACCAGCAGCAAGGCGTGCGCCCGGGTGACGCTCACCCCGTTCCAGCCATTGCCGTGGATGGTGTTCTGCACGATGGTGTGCAGGCCGCCCTCTGGATCCGTCGTGGCGATGCCACTGCGCCCATTGGCGATGATCAGGTTGTTGAGGATCACGGTGGCGAGATTGCCGCCCGCGATCGTGATGCCGCCATCGCAGCCGGAGCCGCCATTCCCCGCGATCCGATTGCGCTCGATGCGCACGGCCACGTTCTGGTCAGTGCCGCCGGCCAGCACGATGCCGGCGCCGCCGGCGCCGCTGATGGTGAGGCCCCGGATCGTGATGAAGCGCGATTGCCCGAGACGGATGGCGTGCCCCTGCGCGCATTGCTGAACTGCCCCACGCACGACCACGCTTCCGGGTGGGGCGCCGGGGTCGGCCTCGATCACGATCCGGCTACCCTCGGCTTTCGCGAACGCATTCTTGCCGGCGATGCTCACCTGCTCGACGTACGTCCCCGCCTGGATCTGGACCGTGTCCCCGGCCTGCGCCGCATTCACCGCGGCCTGGATGCTGCCGTAGCACGGGGAGCGGCCATCGCACGAGGGGTCCGCGCGATTGACGTGACGGATCGTGGCGCCCTCGGCGAGCCGGACCGGGGCCAGCGTGATCGTCGAGATCGCCAGGGTCAGCACCAGGAGCAGGAGATCGACAGGTCGTGGGTTCGGGGCCATGCCGCCGCAGGGAAGCACCGCCTGTGCCACGAGCCACGCCGCGCATTCGGGCAGGGTTGTCGCCACGTTGGCCGGTTGCCGCCTCCAGCGCCCGGGCCGAGACCTCAATGGCCTGTGCAGTCCGGGGCTGCCGCTGCCACGTCCGCCGGGCAGCCACGACCTCGCTGGAATATGGTCCAGACCTGGAGGTTGCCGTATAGTTGGGCACGTTCTGCGAGGGAGGAACCCGTGAGGCTACCCCGCGACCGCTTCGACTACTCGCCATTCCCCGCCCGCAAGCCGTGGAAGCTCCCCAAGGGCGCCCGCATCGCGGTGTGGACCATCGTCAACATCGAGGAGTGGGACATCGAGAAGGCGATGGCGCGTCAGTACCTCACCGCGCCTCAGGGCGTGGCCACCGTGCCGGACGTGCCCAACTGGGCCTGGCACGACTACGGCATGCGCGTGGGGTTCTGGCGTCTGCTGGACGCGCTCGCAAAGCGGAAGATCCGCGCCACCACCTCCATCAACGCCCACGTGGTCGAGTCGTACGAGCCGGTCGCCCGTGCCATGCTGGACGCGGGATGGGAGTTCATGGCCCACGGGGTCATCCAGGGGGCGATGCATCTCCTGCCCGATCAGCGCGCGGCCATCCGCGAGTCGGTCGCGCTGCTGCACAAGTTCACCGGCAAGAAGCCGAGGGGCTGGCTCGGCCCCGGGCTCACCGAGACGTGGGAAACGCTCGACTACCTCGCCGCCGAGGGCATCGAGTACGTCTCCGACTGGGTCAACGACGATCAGCCCTACGAGATCCGCACCACCTCGGGGCCGCTCGTGTCCGTGCCCTACACGCTCGAGCTGAACGACATCCCGATGATGGTGATCCAGCACCACACCTCCGGCGACTGGCTGCAGCGGGCGAAGGACCAGTTCGACCGGCTCTACGCCGAGGGCGCGAAGAACCCGCGGGTGATGGCGCTGGCCGTCCACCCGTACATCTCGGGCGTCCCGCATCGCATCAAGTACTTCGAGGCGGTCTACGACTACATGCGCAAGAAGCCCGGGGTGTGGATGACCACCGGTGAGGAGATCTACGAGTGGTACAGGCAATCGCACCGGTGATACCGTCATGAATCGCTGGGTGATGCTGCTGGTGATCTTCTTCACGCGGACCTCGCTCGGCTTTCAGTTCCAGTCCATCGCCGCCCTCACCCCGTTCCTCGTCACCGTCTTCGACCTGTCCTATGCGCAGGTGGGGCTGCTGATGGGGCTCTTCATGCTGCCCGGCGTGGTCTTCGCCTTGCCCGGCGGCCTGCTCGGGCAGCGCTTCGGAAGCCTCCGCGTGGTGGTGGCCGGGCTCGGGCTCATGGTCGTGGGCGGCATCATCGTGTCGTACAGCCACGGCTTCAACGCGGCCGCCCTCGGCCGGACCCTCTCGGGAACGGGCGGCGTGCTGGTGAACATCATGCTCGCCCGCATGGTGGCCGACTGGTTCCGCGGGCGCGAGCTGCAGACTGCGATGGGCATCATGCTCGCGGCGTGGCCGTTCGGGATGGCCCTGGCCCTGATGATCCTGGGCTCCTTCGCCGCCGCCTCGTCGTGGCGGCTGGCCGAGTACGCCACCGTGGTGGCGGGCGGCCTCGCGCTCGGCCTGATCGGGCTGATGTACCAGGACCCGCCCAATGCGGCCGCGGCCGAGCGCACCGCGCTCCGGCTCAACGTGCCGCGTCGGGTGTGGGCGCTCGCGGTCAGCGCCGGCATCAGCTGGGCCGTGCTCAACGCCAGCGTGATCGTGGTAGCGAGCTTCGCGCCCTCGTTCCTGATGTCCCGCGGCTCGTCGGTCACCGAGGCGGGCCTGATCACCGGCGCCGCGCTCTGGATCAGCATCGTGGCGGTGCCGCTCGGCGGCCTCGTGGCGGACCGCGTCAACCGGCCGCAGCTCCTGATCGCCGTCAGCTGCCTGCTCTCCGCCATCACCATCGCGTGCATCGCGCGTGCGCCCATGCCCGCGCTGTGGATGGTGCTGAGCGGCATCCTGCTCGGCCTGCCGCCCAGCATCCTGATGTCGCTGCTGCCGCGCGCGGTCCTCGCCGAGCACCTGGCCACCGCGCTCGGCGTGTACTACGCGCTGTTCTACCTCGGCATGGCCGTCTCGCAGACCATGGCCGGGCTGCTGCGGGACCTCACCGGCGACCCGGGAATGCCCTTACTCTTTGCCGCCCTCTTGATGGCGGCCACCGTGCCCGCCGTCTTCGCCTTCTGGCGCATCGAGGCCGGTCGCGTACCCGAGCCGGAGATGGTCACCGCCGACCGGCCATGACCGGAGGCGTAGACTGAGCCCCATGCGCGAGGCGGGCGACATCCTCCTAGTGGCCTGCTACGAGCTCGGCCATCAGCCCCTGGCGGTGGCATGGCCGGCGGCGTTCCTCGAGCGCGCCGGCTACCGACCCGCGCTGATGGATGTCTCGGTGGAGCCAGTGGACGACGAGAAGCTCGCCCGCGCCAGGGTCGTCGCCGTCTCGGTGCCGATGCACACCGCGCTGCGCCTGGGGCTCGAGGTCGCCGCGCGGGCCCGCGCCGTGAATCCCGCCGCCCACGTGTGCTTCTTCGGGCTCTACGCCACGCTCAACTCCGAGTTCCTCTTCGCGCACGGCGTCGATAGCGTGATCGGTGGCGAGGCGGAGACTCCCCTGTGCTCGCTCATCGACGCGCTCGAGCGGGGCGACGCCGGGTCACTGCCCGCGGTGGCGCGCCCGGGCCGGCCGGCCGCGCCGTACCTCGAGCGGCTCGACTTCCCGATGCCGAGCCGCTCGGCGCTGCCCTCCATCAAGAAGTACGCGCACCTCGAGCGCGACGGGCGCATGGAGCTGGTGGCCTATGCGGAGGCCAGCCGCGGCTGCCTGCATCGGTGCCGGCACTGCCCGATCCCGCCGGTCTACGGCGGCCGCTTCTTCGCGGTGCCGCGGGAGATCGTGCTGGCCGACGTGCGCCAGCAGATCGAGGCGGGCGCGCGCCACGTCACCTTCGGAGACCCGGACTTCCTCAACGGGCCGACCCATGCGCTCGCAGTGGCGCGCGCCGTCCACGCCGAGTGGCCGGACGTCACCTTCGACTTCACCGCGAAGATCGAGCACCTGCTACGCCATCGCGGCCACCTGCCCGCGCTGCAGGCGGCGGGCTGCCTCTTCATCGTCTCCGCGGCCGAGTCGCTGAGCGACGTCGTGCTCGGACACCTGGAGAAGGGCCACACGCGCGCCGACATCGCGACCGCGCTCGCGGTCACGCGGCAGGCCGGCATCGCGCTGCGGCCGACGTGGGTGGCCTTCACGCCGTGGACGACGCTCGACGATCACCGCGCGTGGCTCGACTTCCTGGCGGTGGAGAACCTGATAGACGCAGTCGATCCGGTGCAGTACGGCCTGCGCCTGCTGGTGCCGCCGGGCTCGCGGCTGCTCGAGACCGCGGCGCTCGAGCCCCACCTGGGCCCGCTCGAGCGGGAGACGCTCTCCTACCGCTGGACCCATCCCGATCCGCGCATGGACGCGCTGCAGGTCGAGACGGCGCAGGTGGTGGCCCGGAGCGTGGAGGAAAAAGCCGACGCGCCCGCCATCTTCGACCGCGTGCGCGCGCTGGCCGCAGCCGCGGCGGGCGTCGCGGCCCCTTCGCCGGTGACCGCAGGCATGAGCAAGGGCCGCAAGCGACCGCCTCGGCTCACCGAGGCGTGGTTCTGCTGAGCGGAGCCCACCCGGGGCCAGTTGGCCCTGACCTCACCAACGCTTCTCTAGCTCAGCGGACGTGGGTCGTCCCGGCCACGTGGTGTCGGAAGGCACTCGGCCGGGCGTTTTCTCATGCGGATCTCATGCGAGCCTCATGGTCTGGTTGTTTCATGGCCGGAGGAGGAAATTGCCATGAGACAGAGGATCGCAGCAGGCATCGGCGCCGGGCTCGTCGCCGGCGTGATCTTCGCGGTGGTGATGCGCATCTTGCCGGTTGCGGCCCCGGACGGGCGCCAGCTCACCATGACCGCCTACGCGGCCCGGCTCATCCATGCCGTGAGCCCACGGGCCGGCTGGCTCGTCTACCTCGCCTACGCGGTCCTGCTAGGCGCGCTCTACGGCGCGGCCTTCTTCGCGGGCCGGACCGGCGGGCTCCGGGCCGCCATCCTGGGCGGGGCGTGGGGACTCGGCTGGTTCGTGCTGACCGGGTTCGGGGTGGTCCCGGCGCTGCTCGGTGACCACCCGTTCTCCGCCGCCGCGCTCCAGGAGTTGACACGCATCGGGGTGCCGCTGCTGGTGGGCCACATCGTCTACGGCCTGGTGCTCGGGTCGGGCTTCAACCTGATCATGGGCGCCGTCACCAGACCTGGAAGCTCGGGTCACACGCAGCACGGTATACGGCGGGCCGCGTGAGTCCGAGGAGGACAGATCATGAGAACGAACGCGAATCGGTGGGCTCTCGCTCTGGGCAGCGCGCTCCTGGTCGCTCCGGCAGCATGGGCGGCCGACATCGTCGAGCATTCGGGCAGCGTGACCGCGGTGGACGCGGCGCGACACACCATCACGATCGAGGAGATGGGGTCGTGGCACCCCGGCAAGAGGAACGTCAAGCGCGAGGTCTTCGCGCTGACGCCCGAGACTCGGGTCGAGCTGGCGCGCCGTCAGGAGGTGCCCGGCGGCTACCCCGGTCAATGGACCGAACAGGCGTTGACGTCGTCGGCTCCGCGCGTCGGAGACTTCGCCACGATCACCGCCCAGCGCGAGGGCGGACGGCTCCAGGCCACCGCGGTCGTGGTGGTGCGGCCGGACGGCTCGGGACAGCCGCCCGGCCCTCCCGAGGGGCGGGTGAAGAGCCGGATCTGACGCGCCGGGCGAGAGGGCCTCGAGTTCTCATCTGGCCCTCATGGTCCTCTCACGACCCGGTGGTACCGATGATTCCATGAGCGGTCGACGCGCGCCCCTGGCTGCCCTCGCGCTCGTCGCGCTGGCCGGCACCGGTGTGGTGGCCGCCGCCGGAGTGGGCAGCGCGGATACCTACCAGGCCATGAGGCTCTATGCCGAGGCGATGTCCGCCATCCACGACGGCTACGTGGACGAGCTGGCGTGGACCAAGATGGTCCGGGATGGCATCCGCGGGGCTGTTCAGGGTCTCGACGGCGACAGCACGGTGCGCGAGCCGAGCCCATCCGCGGACCATGGGCACCACGCCATCCTGGAGGCGGGCGATGTCGGGCTTGCTTTGGCCCGTCGCGCCGGATTGCTCACCGTGGTCGCGGCGCCGGCCGGGCTGCCGGCTGCGGGCGCGGGAATCCGATCCGGCGATCGCATCCTGACCTTCGACGGTGAGGCCGTCGAGGCCGCGACGGCAGAGACGGCCGCACGGCGCCTCCGCGGCCTGCCCGGCAGCCAGGTCTCGCTGACCGTCATCCGGAGCGGCTGGGCCGAGGCCAAGCCCTTCACCCTCACCCGGGTCGACCCGCCACCCACCGCGCCGAGTCATCGGCTCCTGGACGGCGCGATCCTCTACGTGCGCATTCCCCGGGTGGACGACACGGCCGCGCGGACGCTCGGCCATGTGCTGACCGCGAGTCCGGCGGATCGGGCCACCGGGCTGGTGCTGGACCTCAGGGACACCGCGGGCGGGCAGATCGAGGCGGCGCGGGCAATCGCGTCGCTGTTCCTCGATCCGGGCTGCGTGATCACTCACATCGAGAGCCGCGGGTCCGGAACGCCACCGACGCTCACGACCGTGAGCGCGCCGTCACGGTGGAACCGGCCCGTGGTGCTCCTGGTGAGCCGGGGCACCGCCTCGGCGGCCGAGGTCCTGGCGGGCGCGATGCAGGACACGCGCCGGGCAGTCATCGTGGGCTCGCCGACGTTCGGCGACGCCTCGACCCAGTCCACCATCCCGCTCTCGGACGGCTCCACGCTCTCGCTGACGACCGCCCGATATCTGACCCCGCGGCGTCATCCGATCACGGGCCACGGCATCGCGCCCGACGTCGCGCCGTCCGGGGGGCCGCGCGGCGCGACGGCCGGGACCGACCCCGAGCTGGAGCTGGCCTCCGAGATGGTAAAGGCGGCGAGCATTCTCGAGCACGGCGGCGTGGGTGCGGCCCCCGCCGAGGTCGCGCTCGGGCGCTGCGACGCTGCCGCCTGAGGAGTGAACCGACGTCTTGCAGGAGGTGCGTGATGGGAACCGTGAAGATGAAGCTGGCCGTGATCGTGGCGCTGCTCCTCGGCGCGAGCACCGTCGGAGCAACGGAGCAGACGTACACCGCGAAGCTGGACGGCGCCGCCGAGGTGCCCCCGGTCCGGAGCACGGCGTCCGCCGAGGCGACCTTCACCGTTTCGCCCGACGGCAAGAAGATCGACTACACCCTGATGGTTCGTGATCTCAACGACATCACGATGGCGCACATCCACCTGGGCACGGGGGGCAAGAACGGCCCGGTCGTGGCCCGGCTCTACCCGATCACGGGCACGTCCAAGCTGATCAAGGGCCAGGACAACGGCCAGCTGGCGAAGGGGGAGATCAGCGAGGCCAGCCTGCTGGGACCCGAGAAGGGCAAGCCTCTCGCCACCCTCGTCAAGGCCATCCAGGACGGCGACGCCTACGTGAACATCCACACCGCCGAGCACAAGGCAGGCGAGGTGCGCGGCCAGATCAAGTAGCGAGCCAGCTAGGCCGGACGCGGCACCACGTGCCCGCACTTGCGACAGGTGCGGTGCGCCTGGGCGCCGTAGAAGTCGGCGTACACCTCGGAGACCGGATCGTCCCGCCAGTCGCCGACCTGCCGCACCGCCTCGTAGAGCAGAGCGCCGCAGGCCGGGCAGTACCAGAGGAATCGGTCCGACTCGGCCGCCCGCCGCCGGCGCTCGAGCACGAGCACGTACGCGTCCCGCGCGAAGCGCGGCGAGTGCGGAGTGCCGGCCGGGCAGTGCAGGATCTCGCCCTCGCGGATGACCGCCACCTTCTCCTCGCCGTCGGGCGTGCGGTAGTGCAGGTTCATGTCGCCCTTGATCATGTACATGACCTCGTCGCTCGGGTCGACGTGGAACTCGCTCCGGCCCTCGCGGCCGCGCGCCACGAAGGCGATCGAGTCGTCGGTCTGCCACAGCACGTTGATCGGCTTGGTGGCCGACCCGATGATGGCAGTGATCTGATCGAGGTCCAGTGCGCGCATGGCATTCATGGGTCCTGCCTCCTCAGTCGATGGTGAGCAGCCGGCGCGGGTTGTCCACCAGGATGGCGTCGATCTCGGCCTGGGAGAAGCCTCGCCGGCGCATCATCGGCACGACGTTGGTGAAGATGTGGCCGTAGCCGTGGCCGCCCCAGCGCACGAGGCGGGAGCGGTAACAGATGTCGTGCGAGATCAGGATCTGGGCCAGGTGCCCGCGCTCGATCAGCCCGCGGATCGCGCGCAGGCGCACCGCGTCGTTGGGCATGTCGATGTCGGCCAGCCGGTAGTACGACGACTCCTGCCCGAAGAGGTCCCACTCGAGCACGCATCCCGAATCGGCCAGGCGTCGGAGCCGATCCGCGTCGAAGACGGTGCGGTCGATGTGGCTGATGATGACCCGGTCCATCCGGCCGCCCTTGACGCGGATGAAGTCGGCCACCTCCTGGGGCTGGTCGGGGTGGCGGCCCGGGTGGACGTTGATCGCGGCGCCGGTCTGCCGCTGGGCGAGAACCGCCCCCAGCATCACTCGCTGCTCCTGCTGGGTCCACGGCGCTCCGCAGCCGATCTCCCCGATGATGCCTGCCCGCACGCTCGTGCCCCACGCGCCGTCCTCGATCGACTCGACCATCTCCTCGGCCAGGTCCTCGACGGTGCGTGTCGCGTTGGCCGGATCCTGGTAGTCGTGCACATAGTGGCCGCAGCCCATCACGATATGAGCGCCGGTGGCGCGGGCGATCTCGACCAGCCCCAGCGGATCGGGGCTGAGGCCGCCCGAGGAGAGATCGACGACACTCCGGCCGCCCACGGCGAGCATGCGCGACACCTCGTCAGTGGCCACGTCGTGGGCGTCGAGCAGGTAGTTGCGCGCGGCGTCCTTCACGGTGCCGTAGTTGATGGCCCACACGTTGTCGAGGGCCAGCTCGGGCCCGAGGGCCTCGGGCTTGCGCTGCGACGGGTGGCGGATGTCGCACAGGAGGTGCTCGTGCATGAGCGTCGGCCCGAGATCGGCCGGCGCGATGGGGCCGAGCACGGTCTGCACGCGGGGCCGTTGTGTGGTCACCTACCGATGACCTCGTCCGCCCGCTCGACCAGAGACGCCGGCGCGCAGACCGCCTCCGACCACGAGGACATCCACCGCGCCGCGGACGAGGTCCGCCGCGAGGGCGGGAACCCGGTCGAGGACACCGCACGCGTACCGATACTCGATGACGATACCCTGCCCCTCGGTGTACCCGAGCTCACGCAGCCCTTGCCAGAACGCGCCCAGGAAGGATCACTGGGCGAGGGCGAGCGCCCCCCGATCACGCCGATGCGGGGCACCCGCGACGGCCGCTGCGCCGCCGCGACGAGCGGCGTCGTGAAGAGGCCGAGGGTCAGGATGGTCGCCACCGCCGTGCGCAGAGTCAGCACGGCGGCGATTCTCCGACAGCCCTCGATCCTGTGCAACGTTCAATGCGCGCCCGTGATCCCTCAACCCTTCCGGGTGATTGGTGTCTTGACGAGCGCTCGCCGCCAGCGCAGGATGAGGCGCCCCGCTCCGACGGGGAAAAGGAGGACTCATGCTCAATCCAGGAGACAAGGCGCCGGATTTCGCGGGCCGCGACCACACCGGCCAGACGGTGCGGCTGGCCGACTTCAAGGGCAAAACGGTCGTGCTCTGGTTCTACCCGAAGGCCGACACCCCGGGCTGAACCGCGGAGGGTTGCGGGTTCCGCGACCTGAAAGCCGAGTACGACCGGAAGAACGCGGTGATCCTCGGCGTGTCGTTCGACACCCCGGCCGAGAACAAGCACTTCGCCGAGAAGTTCTCCTTCAACTTCCCGCTGCTCTGTGACACCGACCGGACGATCGGCACCGCCTACGGCGCCAACGTGGACCCGCAGAAGGGGGCCCAGCGCGTGGGCGTGGTGATCGATGGGAGCGGCAAGATCAAGGAATGGCACGCCCGTGTGGACGCCCGCGCCTGGCCCGCCGAGGTGGTGAAGACGCTCTAGCCCCCTCCTCCTTGATCAACGCCCGTGTTCGTGAGACAAGCAGAGGCCAAAATTCCCGCGGAGGCCTGCTCATGAAATGTGCTGTCGTCCTGATCGCGCTCCTCGCCGCTACGCTCGCGCCGCCTGCTCGCGCGCACGCTCAGCAGACCACGCTCGTTGTCACCGGCTACGGCGGCCGGTGGTCGGAGGTGATGAAGAAGGCCCTCGTCGAGCCCTTCGAGAAGAAGCACGGCGTGAAGGTCGAGGTGGTCACGGGCATCACCACCGAGTGGGTGGCCAAGCTCCTGGCCGCCGGTCCCGACAACCCGCCCTACGACGTAGTCTTCGGCAACGAGCCGGCCTTCCCGATCCCGCGCGAGCGCGGGTTCTTCGACAAGCGCAATGAGACCCTGGCGCCCAACATCAGGAACCTCTATCCGAAGGCGCTCATCGGCGACACGAGCCTGGCCATGTTCTGGGGGCGCATCGGCCTCGCCTACCGCACCGACCTGGGCCTCAAGAAGCCCACATCCTGGAAGGACTTCTGGGACGAGGCCTACGTGGGCAAGCGGGCCACCTACGTCATCGGCAACACCCTCGGCATCAACTTCCTCTTCATCGTCTCGAAGATATTCGGCAAGGACTACTTCGACATCGACGCCGGGGTCGCGGCGATCAAGCGCGCCCAGCCCAAGCTGGTGGACTTCACCGGCACGGTGGAGAAGCAGCTCGAGCAGAAAGAGGTCGTGATGGCGGTGCTCCACGACGCCTCCACCTACGACCTGCAGAAGCGAGGCATCCCGGTGGACTGGGCCGCCCCCAGCGAGGGCCTGCCGATCCTCGACCAGATCGTCCAGGTCACGCGCGGCTCGAAGAACAAGGAGCTGGCGTGGAAGTTCATCGACGCCTACATCTCGCCCGAGGTCCAGCTGGCCTTCGCCACCGAGCTCTTCTGGAGCCCGACCAACAAGACGGTGAAGGTGCCCGCGGACGTGGCGAAGAAGATCATCAGCGGGCCGGCCGACGTGGACAAGCTCGTCCTCTTCGACTGGGCTGCCGTCGCCAAGCAGCGACCCCAGTGGACCGAAAAGTGGAACAAGGAGATGCGTTGACGCAGGCCCCCCGCGCCAGCACCAGCGGCACCGTCACCCTGAGCAACCTGGTCAAGCGCTACGGCGCGACGCGGGCGCTCGACGGGGTATCGCTGGAGGTCGCCCCGGGCGAGTTCTTCACGCTGCTGGGCCCGTCCGGCTGCGGCAAGACCACCACGCTGCGCTCGGTGGCAGGCTTCGTGACGCCCGACACCGGCGAGGTGGCGATCAACGATACGGTGGTCACCCGGGTCCCCCCGCACCGGCGCCAGGTCGGGATGGTCTTCCAGCACTACGCCCTCTTCCCGCACCGCACCGTCGCCCAGAACGTGGGCTTCGGCCTCCGCATGCAGCGCGTCGACAAGGCACAGATCAGCCGTCGAGTAAACGAGGCCCTAGCCCTCGTCCAGCTCCCGGGCCACGGCGCGCGCTATCCCACCCAGCTCTCGGGCGGCGAGCAGCAGCGGGTGGCGCTGGCCCGCGCGCTCGTCACGCGCCCGGCGGTGCTCCTGCTCGATGAGCCCCTCGGTGCCCTCGACAAGAAGCTGCGTGACCACATGAAGATCGAGCTCAAGCGGTTGCAGCGCGAGGTGGGCATCACGACGATCTACGTGACCCACGACCAGGAGGAGGCGCTGACCATGTCCGACCGCATCGCGGTGATGCACCGCGGGCGCGTCGAGCAGGTGGCTCCGCCTCGCGGGCTCTACGAGACACCCGCCACCTCCTTCGTGGCGGGCTTCATCGGCAACATCAACCTGCTCTCCGGCCGTGCCGCCGGTGCGAACTTGGTCGACTGTGGCAGCGCCACGCTCGCGGTCTCCGGCGCCGCGCCGGCCGGGGCCTCTGTCGCCATCGCCCTCCGCCCGGAGCGGGTCCGGCTCGACCCCGCCGGGGCGGTCGACACCGTGCTCGCCATGACGGTCGCCCACGTGGTCTATCAGGGCGAGACCGTCCGCTACATTCTGAAGAGCGACGCGGGCCTCGAGCTGCAGGCCCTCGAGCTCGGCGAGGTGCGCTTCGCCGCCGGCGCCCGCGTGCGCGCGGGCTGGACCGCGGGGGACGCGCGGATCCTTCAGGAGGAACCCCGATGACAAAGGTTGGCTTGATCACGGTGGGGCAGGCCCCGCGCAGCGACGTGGTACCGGACATGGCGGCCATCCTGGGCGGCGACGTCGAGATCGTCGAGGCCGGCGCGCTCGACGGGCTCGCCCGCGAGCAGATCGCCCCGCTCGGCCCCGAAGGCGACGACGAGATCCTGGTCACCCGGCTGGCCGACGGCTCGTCGGTCTTCGTCAGCAAGACCAAGATGATCCCCCGCATCGAGGCGAGGATCGCCGCCCTCGAGGATCAGGGCGTCGCCCTCAACGTGCTGCTCTGCACCGGCGAGTTCCCGAAGCTCGCCGCGCGCCGGCCGTTCCTAGAGCCACAGCAGCTGCTGCTGGGTCTCCTCCGAGCGATGGTCTTCCCGGGGCGCCTGGGTGTGCTCACCCCATCCGAGCGCCACGTGCCGCAGACCACCGCGCGCTGGCGCGCCTCGGGCTTCGACGCCCACGTGGCCCCGCTCTCTCCCTACGAGGAGAACGACCCCGCCGCGGTCCGCCGGGCCGCGGACGCGCTGCGGGCCGGGGGCGCGGGCCTGGTGGTCATGGACTGCATCGGCTTCCGCCGCAAGACGCGCGACGAGATCGCGGCCCTGACCGGCGCGCCGACCCTGGTGGCGAACCTGCTCGTGGCCCGCGTGGCCGCGGAGCTCCTCGGGCGCTGATCCGTGACCCGCAGCGCTCGCGTCCTGCTGCTGGGGCCCTACGTCCTCCTCTTGGTGGCGTTCTTCGTGGCCCCCCTCCTGCTGATGCTCGCGATCAGCTTCTCGCGCCAGTCGTACGGGCAGCTCGAGTGGGCCTTCACCCCGCAGCACTACGTCCACTTCTTCACCGACGCCTACTACCTGGGCGTGCTCGGGGACACCCTGTGGCTCGGGGTGATCACTACCGCCGTCTCGCTGCTCCTCGGTTACCCGCTGGCCTACCACCTGGCCCTGACCCCCTCGCGCTGGAAGCCGCTCCTGATCGTCTTCATCCTGTCGCCGCTCCTGGTCGGCATCGTCATCCGCTGCTACGGGTGGATGATCCTGCTCGCCGACCGCGGGCTCATCAACGAGACCCTCGTGCAGGGCGGCTGGATCACGAAGCCGCTGCCGCTCATGTACAACAAGTTCGGGGTGACGCTCGCCCTCGTGCACGTCTTCCTGCCGTTCATGGTCCTGTCGCTCACCGGGGTGCTCAAGCGCATCGAGCCGCAGCTGATCGAGGCCTCGCAGACGCTGGGGGCTTCCCCGTGCCGCGCCTTCCTCGAGGTGACCCTGCCGCTCTCGCTCCCCGGCATCATGGCCGGCTCGCTGCTGGTCTTCTCCCTCGCCATCAGCTCGTTCGTGGTGCCGATCCTGGTGGGCGGCTTCAAGGTGCACGTGCTACCGATGGTGGTCTACGAGCAGGTGCTCTCGGTCTTCGACTGGCCGTTCGGCGCCGCCAACGCCTTCGTGCTGCTCCTGATCTCCGTGGCCCTGATCGGCGTCTATATCAAGGTCACCGAGCGCGCGCTGCGCGGAATCGTATGATCCTCCGATCGGTCGTGGGCCTGGTCTACGCCTTCCTGCTGCTCCCGATGGTCATCGTGGTGCTGGCCGCCTTCAACGCGGGCAACTACTTCACCTTTCCCCCGCAGGGGTTCTCGCTCAAGTGGTTCGCCAACTTCTTCCAGCGCCGGGAGTTCATGCAGGCCCTCTGGCTCTCCACCGAGCTGGCGGTGTGGACCGCGGTCGCCTCCACCGTGATCGGGACCGCGGCGGCCATCCCGCTCGTGCGGGGCCGCTTCCGCGGGCGGGATCTCCTCAACGCGTTCGTGACCTCCCCGCTGCTGCTGCCACAGATTCTCACCGGGGTCGCGCTGCTCCAGTTCTACACGCTCCTCAAGATGCAGGCCTCCTATGCGGCCCTGCTCATCGGCCATATCGTGGTGACCACGCCCTATGTGATCCGCACCGTGACCGCCACCCTCACCCACTTCGACATGGCGCTCGAGGAGGCGGCCCAGAGCCTGGGCGCCAATCCGGTGCGCGCCTTCTTCGAGATCACCCTGGGCGTGATCAAGCCGGGCGTCGTCGCGGGGGCGATCTTCGCCTTCGCCATCTCCTTCGACAACTTCACGCTGTCGCTCTTCCTGACCAGCGCGAAGCTGACCCCGCTCCCCATCGAGCTCTTCGCCTATCTCAAGTACTCCTTCGACCCCACCGCCGCCGCGGTCTCCGCCTTCGCCATCGGGGTCGCCCTCGTCCTCGTCCTCGGCATCGCGCGCTTCATGGGGCTCGAGGAGTTCACGGGGTTCTGATGAGAATCGCGCGATGAGACCGGTCGGGGCGGACGAGATCGAGAGCCTCGCCATCGGCGCCTGGATCCTGGGTACCGGCGGCGGCGGCAGCCCGTACCTCGCGCTGCTCAACATGCGCCAGCTCTACCGGAAGGGCGTGGTGTGCCGGCTCATGCAGGCCTCCGAGCTGGCCGACGACGACCTGGTGGCGGTGGTGTCCAACATGGGCGCGCCCCTTGTCGGTCAGGAGCGCCTCACCGATCCCAAGACGATGGCGCTCGCCGTCACCATGATGGAGGAGTACCTCGGCCGGAAGTTCCGCGCGGTGATGTCACTCGAGATCGGCGGCGGCAACTCCATCCAGCCCTTCATGGCCGCCGCGATGCTGGACCTGCCGGTCATCGACGGCGACTGCATGGGCCGCGCCTTCCCCGAGGCCCAGATGACCAGCTTCGCCATCCACGATCTGAAGATGTACCCGCTCACTCTCGCCGACGTGCGCGATAACGCGGTGGTGGTGGCACGGGCGGCGAGCTGGAAGTGGATGGAGCGCATCAGCCGCAAGGCCTGCGTGGAGGTGGGCTCCATCGCCTCTACCTGCAAGGCCCCGCGCACCGGCAAGGAGATCAAGGAGTGCGCCATCCTGGGCTCCACCACCAAGGCCATCGGTATCGGCCGAGCGGTCCAGGCCGCGCGGCGGGCCCATCGCGATCCGATCGAGGCGGTGCTCGAGATCGAGGCCGGCATCAAGATCTTCGGCGGCAAGATCCACGACATCGGGCGGCGCACCACCGAGGGCTTCCTCCGCGGCACCGCCACCATCGAGGGCCTGGACGGCTTCCGCGGCCACACGTTCAGGCTCGCCTTCCAGAACGAGTTCGCGGTCGGCTGGCTCGACGACGAGCCCCGGGTCATGACGCCGGACCTCATCTGCGTCCTCGACACGGTCTCCGGGGACGCCATCGGCACCGAGACCCTGCGGTACGGCCAGCGGGTGACCGTCATCGCCCTACCCGCGCCCCCGATCCTCCTCACCCCCAAGGGGATCGAGCACGTGGGCCCGCGCGCCTTCGGCTACGACCTCGACTTCCGCTCGGTCTTCGCGTGAGACGGCGCATCGGCATCGACGTGGGCGGCACCAACACCGACGCCGTCCTGCTCGAGGCAGACGCGGTCGCCGCCGCGGTGAAGACGCCGACCACCCCGGATGTGACCACCGGGATCACCCGCGCTCTCGCCGCCCTCGTGGAGCAGGCACCCGGCGCGCGCGAGGCCAACGCCGTGATGATCGGCACCACCCACTTCACCAACGCGGTGGTGCAGCGGCGGGACCTCGGCCGGGTCGCGGCGGTGCGCATCGGTCTGCCCTCCGGCGCCTCGCTGCCGCCCTTCGTGGACTGGCCCGAGGACCTGGCCGCCCTGGTCCGCGCCGAGGTCGTGATGCTGGAAGGCGGCCACGAGTTCGACGGCCGGCCGCTCGTGCCCTTCGACACGCGCGGGATGCGCGCGGCGGCCCGGCGCATCCGCGAGGCGGGGATCCGCTCGGTGGCAGTGGCGGCGGTCTTCTCGCCGCTCAACGCAGCGTGTGAGGAAGAAGCGGCGGCGATTTTACGCGACGCCTGTCCCGACGTCGCGGTCACCCTCTCCCACCGGCTCGGGCGCATCGGCTTGCTCGAGCGCGAGAACGCGGCGCTGCTCAACGCCTGCCTCATCGAGCTGGCCCGGAAGACGACACGCGCGTTCACGGAAGCGCTACGGGGAAGCGGCATCGCGGCACCGCTCTACCTCACCCAGAACGACGGCACCGTCATGCTGGCCGAGGTGGCCGAGGCCTACCCGGTCTACAGCTTCGCGTCGGGGCCGACCAACTCCATGCGCGGCGCCGCGTTCCTGTCCAAGCGCGACGAGGCCCTCGTCGTCGACGTGGGCGGTACCACCACCGACATCGGCAGCCTGCGCCACGGCTTCCCTCGCGAGGCCAACAACGTGGTCGAGATCGGCGGGGTGCGTACGCTGTTCCGCATGCCCGATCTCCTCTCGCTGGGCCTGGGCGGCGGGACCCTCGTCGAGCGGTCGCCCCTCACCATCGGGCCGGCCAGCGTGGGCTATCGCCTCACCGAGCAGGCGCTGGTGTTCGGTGGCGACGTCCTCACCGTGACCGACGTCGCGGTCGCCGCCGGCCTCATCGACCTGGGCGACCGCGTGCGCGTGGCCTCGCTTCCCGCCGCGCTGGTGAACGAGGCGCTCGCCCGCATCCGCGCCATGATCGAGGAGGGCGTCGACCGCATGAAGACGGACGCGGGCGAGGCGCCGCTGATCGCGGTGGGCGGCGGCTCGTTCCTGGTGCCCGCGCGCCTGGCCGGCGTCTCCGAGGTGCTGAACGTGCCGCACCAGGCAGTGGCCAACGCGGTGGGCGCCGCCATCGCCCAGGTGAGCGGCGAGGTGGACCAGATCTTCCAGGACCTCACCCGGGACGAGGCCATCGCCCGGGCCCGCCGGGCGGCCGAGGACAAGGCGGTGGCGGCCGGCGCCGACCGGGCGACGATCAACGTGGTGGAGGTAGAGGACCTGCCGTTGGCCTACCTGCCAGGCAACTCCCTGCGCACCCGGGTGCGTGTCGTGGGGGAGATCGCCGCGCAGCCGTAGCCCGGCGGCCAGTTGGCCCTGGAGCGTAAGTTCGGGTACAGTAAGGGTGTACGCGAGAGTCCCGCGGAGGAGCCTCATGAGCGATGAGTTGATGACCAAGGTGCAGGACCTGATCGAGAACATGATCAACCCGGCCGTGGCTGGCCACGGCGGATTCGTCCAGCTCGTGGACGTCAAGGACAACAAGGTCTACTTGCAGATGGGCGGCGGGTGCCAGGGCTGCGGAGCCGCGGACGTCACGCTCAAGCAGGGCATCGAGCGGCTGATCAAGGAGGAGATTCCCGAGGTGGAGGAAGTGCTGGACACCACCGACCACGCCTCGGGCGAGAACCCGTACTACCAGCCGTCGAAGTAGCTCGCCGGCTCTCCTCGCCTCACCTTCACACTCCCTCACCCGACCCTCTCCCCCACCCGGGGGAGAGGGTTTCGGTTTCTGATGGCTCGGCGCAGCCAGTCCCAGGCGCGGACGGCCATCAAGAGGACGAACGCCGCCGCGTAGTAGTACGGCTCCGGGTTCGCCTTCTTGGCTAGCCACAGGTAGTGGAGCACCGCGCACACGCCGGTCACGTAGACCAGCCGGTGAAGCCACTGCCATCGCGCGCCGCCCAGCCGCCGGATCGCCCCTGCCGTCGAGGTGGCGGCGAGCGGGATCATCAGCACCAGGGCGGCCATCCCCATCGTGATGTACGGGCGCTTGAGGATGTCAGCGCCCATCTGCCGCCAGGCGAAGAAGTGGTCGAGGACCAGCCAGACCGAGAAGTGCAGCGACGCGTAGAAGAACGCGAAGAGTCCGAGCAGCCGCCGCAGCGTCACCGGCCACGACCAGCGGAAGAGGACGCGCAGCGGCGTCATGGCCAGGCTGGCCAGGAGGACGCGCAGCGTCCAGTCGCCCAGCCAGTTGGTGATGAAGCTGATCGGGTTGGCGGTCAAGTTACCCGCGAAAGCGCGGAAGCCGAGCAGCGCGAGCGGAGCCAGGCACGCGGCCCACGCGACGACCTTCAGCGCGACGCGGCCGCCCCGGGTCACCTCAGTACTGCTTCTTGAGATCCATCCCGGAGTAGAGCGAAGCGACCTGATCGTAGCCATTGAACATGAGCGTCTCGCGGCGGCGGAACTCGCCGATGCGCCGCTCCGTCGCCTGGCTCCAGCGCGGGTGATCCACCTTCGGGTTGACGTTGGAGTAGAAGCCGTACTCCTGGGGCGCCGCCTTGTTCCACGCCGTCTTCGGCTCGTCGGCGGTGAGGCGAATGCGCACGATGGACTTGGCACTCTTGAAGCCGTACTTCCACGGGATCACGATGCGGATCGGAGCGCCGTTCTGGTTCGGCAACACCTGGCCGTACATCCCAACCGTGAGCAGCGTGAGCGGGTGGAGCGCCTCGTCGAGCCTGAGGCCCTCCGTGTAGGGCCAGTCGAGGCCGCCGAAGCTGAAGAGGCCCTTCTTCTGGGCCGGGAACTGCTCCGGATCGACCAGGGTGGAGAACTCGACGTACTTGGCGGAGCCGGTCGGGTCGACTCGCTTGAGGAGAACGGAGAGTGGGAACCCGATCCACGGGATCACCATCGACCAGCCCTCGACGCAGCGCAGGCGGTATACGCGCTCCTCGAGTGGCGCCATCTTGAGCACGTCGTCGACGTCGAAGGTCTGGGGCTTCTGCACCAAGCCGTCGACCTGCACCTTCCACGGCCGCGGCTTGAGTGTGCCCGCGAGCTGCGCCGGGTCCTCCTTGTTGACCCCGAACTCGTAGAAGTTATTGTAGGTGGTGGCGTCGTGGAACTTGGTGGTGGCGTCCGCGATGTCGAAGGCCTTGTTGCGGGTGGCCGCGAGCGGCGGCCCGGCCGCGGGGGGCGCAGCGGCCCCGGCCATGCCCGGGGCCAGGGCCAGCGCGGCTGCGCCCAGCATGAAGGCGCGCCGGTTCAGGTACAGCGCCTGGTCCGTGATCTCCCCGCTCTTGATCTCTCCACCCCGCTTGATCAGCATGTCGTCACCGTCCTCCTGTGGAGCCGAGTGTATCAGCGCCCGGCGCCGGGATGTCACGAGGGTGTGAATACGAGCCCCCACCGGATGCGGCCGTCGCCCGGCCATCCCCAAGCGCTGGCATCGCCGCAGGTCCCCTTATTCCTGCGGGCTTGGCGAACCCCCACTCCTAAGATGATGGCGCCGACCATGGGGATCCGGTCTCGCGTGACGGCGATCGCGGCAGGGCTATTGCTCTCGGCCTGCGCGACGGCGCCCGAAGGCACGTACTACGCGAGCCCCACCGATCCGGGCACGGCCCGGGTCTCGCACATCCTGTATCGCGCGGCCACCGCCGCCGGCGACGATCCGGAGCGCTATGGCTTCTCGTTCATCAAGAGCCCGACGGCGGCCGCCTACAGCGACGAGGACGCGACCTTCTACTTCACCGACGGCCTGATGCGTCATCCCACCCCGGTGGTCGAGGCGGTGGTGGCGCACGAGGTGGCCCACGAGGTGCTCGGGCACGTGGGGACGCGTCGGAAGCTGTCCCTGTCGCTGACCGCCGGCTTCGGGGCGCTCGGCCTCTTCGCACCGGGCGCGGGCCTGCTCGACTTCGTGGTCAACCCGCTGGTGGTGCGGGCCTTCAGCCGCCAGCAGGAGATGCAGGCCGATCAGAAGGCCGTCGAGATCCTGCGCGCCATGGGACATCCGGCGCCGCGGCGCTCGCTGGCCAACGCGCTGGAAGTGCTGGCCGCCCACACCCCGAAGGAACGCGAGGGGCTCGAGGGTCTGCTGGCCACCCATCCCACCCTCGACGCGCGCCTGGCCGCGCTCGAGCCGCTCGAGGCGCCCGCAACGACTCCGGTGAGCGCGGTAGCCCGGGTGAAGACTACGAAGTAGAGACCGAAACGGGACGGGTCCCCGCGACCACATCGGAGAGCCCCCGCCGCTCGCGCGTGAACAGCACCGGCAGCCGGCCGAGCCCCAGCGTGAAGAGGCACAGGCCACCGCCCAGCACTCGCAGGAGCGCCCGACCGTAGCCGGCGGGTTGGCCGTCCCGGCGCACCACCGCGACACCCAGCAACATCTTCCCGAGCGTCTGCCCGCAGCCGCCGACCAGCACCGTGTGATACACGACGTGGAGCATCACGCCCAGCAGCAGCACCCCCACGGCCAGCAGCCCGATGTCGAGCGCGTCGAGAGGATGGCGACGCCCCGGCAGCACCGCGACCAGCAACCACATCGTGGCCAGGGCCCAGAGCATCATCCCCAGAGCCGCATCGGTGAGCGCGGCCGCGAGGAGGCGCCAGCGCGCGGCCGGACGCAGGCCGCTCACGACTCGCCGGCCTTCGACTTCTCACCGTACACGCGACGGTACTCCTCCCACGAGAGCATCACGCGCTTCACGAAGGCTCGTGTCTCGTTGTACGGGATCTGATCGACCCACACCTCGAGGTCGTCGCTGCGGCGGCCGGCCCACCACTCGCGCACACGAGTGGGCCCGGCATTGTACGCCGCCGCGGCCAGGCGCGCGTCACCGAACTCCCGCATGAGGCCCGCGAAGAAGGTGGTCCCGAGCTCGAGGTTGGTGACCGGCTGGTCGAGCACGTCGGCGTCGGGGAACGGGATCTGGCGGGCCTGGGCGACCGCGCGGCCGGTATCCGGCATGAGCTGCATCAGCCCGCGCGCACCCACCCGGGAGCGCGCCCCCGGGTAGAACGACGATTCCTCCCGTACCACCGCCGCGACCAGAAAGGGATCGAGCGAGACGCGATCCGCCGCGCTGGTGAGCGCCTGTCGCCAGCCGAGGGGGTAGAACATCTCGAGGAACTCGCGTGGCGAGGCCGCAGCGCTGCGGGCGACACCGAGGAAGTGGCGACGCAGGATGCGCAGGGCCATGTGATAGCGCTCGTCCGCCACGTAGGCGGCGGAGAGCGCGTAGAGGCGGCGCGGCTCGCCCACCGACGAGCGGGTGAGATCGTCGAGCTCCTCGTCGGCGAACTGGCGCAGGCCGACGCCGCGCAGCGCCTCCGCGCGGGCGAAGCGCGGGTCGCCCTGCAGCGCTTCGAGCGGATCGGCCGGGAACGTGAAAGGCATCCCGGTGCCAGGAGGGGCGGCGGGCACGCGCTTGGCGGCCAGCAGGCCGTAGTACGTGCGCGGCGCGTCCCGCACGAGCTGGACGAAGAGCCGGGAGGCTTGCTCGCGATCTCCGCGACGCTCCCACGCGCGCCCCAGCCAGTAGGTGGCCCCGTCACGCAGGCTCTGGCCGCCGCGAGCCGTCTGCAGTCGGGCCCATCGCGCGGTGGTCTCGACGTGATTGCCCCGGAACCATGACATCCAGCCGAGGCGCCAGAGCGCGGTGGCGGCCTCGTCCTCGTCCGGATAGTCGGCGGCCAGCTTGACGTAGACCTTCTCCGCCTCGGCGGGCTTGCCGGCGGCCTCCAGGATCTCCGCCTTCAGCAGGAGCGCGTCCGGCGCGTCGCTGCTCTTGGGATAGTCCCGCACGAGCCGGTCCAGCGAGGCCAGCGCCGCCTCGCGGTCCCGGCGCTGGCGTAGCCGGCTCAGCTCGAGCAGCCAGGCCGGGCGGCGCTCCGCCGGGGCGGTGGCGAGCGCGTCGTTGGCCGCGGCCAGCGCGGCCTCGTCGCGCCCGAGCCGTCGCGAGGCGTTCATCACGACGCGCAGCGCGCGCTCGCGCACGTCGGACGCCGGCTTGTCGGCCACGACGGCTTCGGCCTCCGCGCGGGCTCGCTCGAGCAGGCCCGCGCCAAGCAGCCGCTCCGCGCGCGTGGTCCGCTCGGCCGGCGTCGGAGCCAGCCCGGGCGCGCCGGCGTCGGCCAGGGCCTTGAGCTGCTGCTCCGCCGCGTCACCGTACGTCGCCGGCGCCTGCAACCACAGCGCCGAGAAGACGCGCGCGGCCTCCGGCGGGTCGCCCGCCCCGATGAGCGCCTCGCCCAGCGCGTAGCGGATCCGCGTCGCGTCGGGATGGTCCGGGTACCGCGTCAGGACCCGCCGCAACAGAGCCACGGCCCCGCTCGGATCTCCTGCCTCGCTGAGCACACCCGCCGCCTGCACGAGCGCCGACGCGGTCAGCGCCGTCTCGGGCTTGCGGTCCGCGGCCCGCGCGACCAGCGCCCGCGCCTCCGCCGAATCGCCCTGACGTAGCACGCTCTCGGCCTGGAACAGCAGCGCATAGTCCTCGAGCGGTGTACCGCCCCACGACGGATCTCCGAACTCCTGCGCCGCCGCGGTCCAGTCCCCCGCCTTCTGCGCCGCGAGCGCGGCCACGAACCGCTCCCGCATGTCTGGAGCCAGCCCGGCCGGCGCCGCGCCCACCAGGACGAGAGAAACGAGACACGCCGCCGCCGCCAACCGCCTCATATGAAAGCAGTGTACCAGCCCCACCCCCCTCGCCCCCCCGCGGCTAACGGCCCGGAAAAGGGGCGAGCGGTGAAAGGAAAGCGGTCCTGGTCAATACCAGGTACGCCGACCACCTGGTCCCGTCGCGGGTGCCGCGGGGCGGGGAACGGGTCCGGAGACCCTCTCCCCGCCCCGCGGCGCCCACGACGGGGTCAGGGCCGGCCACGCGCTCGCGACTAGTGCAGCGCGTCCTCCCGAGCCGTTACCGCCCGCCGCGTGTAGAGGATCCGCTGGAACGCGGTCACGTTGGTGAGGATCGCGAGCACGATCATCGCCGGCGTGAGCAGGTTGAACGTCGACCCGGCGATCAGGACGATGAGCCGCTCGGGCCGCTCCATGAGCCCGATCTCGCACGACACGCCGATGGATTGTGCCCGGGCCTTCGTGTAGCTGACCATGATCGTGCCGACCAGGGTGACCAGGGTGATGCCAACGCCGGGGGTGTCGGCGAGCCGCTCATAGTACAGCACCACGCCCAGCAGCACCATCAGGTCCGAGTAGCGGTCGACCACGGAATCCAGGAAGGCGCCGAAGGCGCTCACGCTGTTGGCGAGGCGCGCGAGCGCGCCGTCGAAGAAGTCGCACAGACCGGCCACCGCCAGCAGCACCGCGGCCAGCCGCAGCTGGCCCTGGGCCATGGCGCACGCCGCCACGATGCTGACGCCGAGCCCCACCACGGTCAGGTGATTCGGTCGGACGTGGGCCCGGAGCAGAGCCCGCGCGACCGGATCGCCGAGCCGCGACAGCGGCGTCTTGTAGTGGCTCAGCATCTAGAGCGGCTTCAGCAGGGCGTCTTCCAGGCTCTCGCGGATCCGGGCCATCGCCGACTCGTCCTCGAGCCGGCGACCGTGGCGATCGGTGACGTAGAAGGTGTCGTAGGCCTGGTCGATCTCGGTGGCGATCCGCGCGCTCGCGATGTCGAGGCCCTGGGCGGAGAGCGTCCGCGTGATGACGTAGAGCAGCCCCACCCGGTCGGGACACTTCACCTCCAGTACCGTGGAGCTGTCGGAGAGCTGGTTGTCGAGCGAGATCTTGGGCGGGCCGGCCACGCCCCCCTCGCTGCCCGCGTGGAGACTGCGCCGCCGCGCGAGCAGGTCCTCTACGCTGACCTCCCCCCGCAGCACGCGCCGCAGCGCCTCGAGCGTCCGGCGCCAGCGTGCCTCCTCGGTGACCGCCTCCCCGAACGGGTCGTTCACCTGGAAGGTGTCGATGACGATGCCGTCGGCGCGCGTGTGGATCTGAGCGGAGAGGATGTTGATCCCCTGCGCGGCGAGCGTGCCCGCGATGAGTGCGAAGAGGCCCGGGACGTCCCGCGTGGCCACCACCAGCTCCGAGGAGCCGAGGTCCGGATGGTGGAACAGCTCGGTGGCGAGCACGCCCTCCTCGGCGAGCCGATCGAGCAGGCGCAGGTGGGCCGCGATGCGCTGGGGCGACATGGTGGCCAGATAGCGCTCGGAGAGCAGCGCGAGGTGCGCGGCCACCGTGGTGCGCGCGACCTCCCCGCGCATCGCCTCGGTCACCCGCTGCGCCATCGCCTCCCGCGTCGGCCGCTCCCGCTGGCCGCCGGTGACCCGTGCCAGCGTCCGCGCGTAGAGATCCCAGAGAATCTGGGCCTGCCAGCCGGTCATGACGCCGGGGCCCACCGCGCGCATGTCGGCGCACGTGAGCAGGTAGAGCATGCGCAGCCGCTCCGGCGTCCTGCACACCTCGGCGAGCGACTCGACCGTCTTCGGGTCGTCGATGTCGCGCCGCTGGGCGATGTGCGACATCGTCAGGTGGTGGGCGACCAGGAAGATGACCTTGTCGGCGTCCTCGGGAGCCAGACCGACGCGCGTGGTGAGCGTCTCGATCAGCGGGATGCCCTTGGCGACGTGGCCGTGCCCCTTGCCCTTGCCGATGTCGTGCAGGAGCATCCCCATCATCAGGAGGCCGGGCCGCTCCAGCTCGCTCACCACCTGCGCGTTGCCCTCGGAGTCCGGCGACTGGCCGGGGGCGAGCGCCTCGAGGTTCTGCACCGCGAGGAGCGAGTGCTGGTCGGCGGTAAACTTGTGGTAGACGTCATACTGCACGAGGCAGGTCAGCGCCCCCCACTCCGGCAGGTACCTCCCCAGCACGCCCAACTCGTGCATCTCGCGGAAGGTCTGAGCCACCCGGCCCCAGTTCCGGCAGATCCCGAGGAAGAGGTCGCGGGCCTCGGGGGAGGCGCGGAAGGCGTCGTCGATGAGGTCGAGGGAGTCCTCGATGGCCCGCTCCACGTCGATGCCGAGCTCGAAGCCGAGCTGGTGGCTGTGCCAGAACACCTTCAGGAGCCGCAGCGGGTCCTCGCGGAACGCGCGCCCGTCCGGCTGGGCCAGGCGCAGCTGCTCGTCGATGACGATGAGCCCGTCGGCGAGCGCCTCCTGGCGCAGCCGGCGGTGCACGGAGGCGCGGCGTGACAGCGTCTCCCGGCAGCGGGCGATCAGGCGCCGTGACACGCGATGGATCACCCGCGCGTGCATGTAGTAGTCGCGCATGAACTTCTCGACGGGCAGCGACAGCTCGTCGCCGGTGTAGCCGAAGTTCTTCGCGATCTGCGGCTGGATGTCGCGCGAGAGCACGTCGTTCTTGTGGCCGGAGAGGAAGTGCAGCTCGTTCCGCACCCGCCAGAGGAGCGTCAGCGCCTCGTCGGTCGCCCGCTGCTCCCGCTCGGTGATGAGCCGCTTGTCCGCGAGCTCTCGCAGGGTCCGCGTGCCGAACTTGGTGGAGGCCAGCCACATCGCGGTGTGGATGTCTCGCAGGCCGCCCGCCGACTCCTTGACGTTGGGCTCACCCATGTACGGGGAGCCGCCGAACTTGCGATAGCGCTGGTCGCGCTCGGTGAGCGTGGTCTCCAGGAACTGGGCGAAGTCCTTCTGGTAGACGTTCTCGGCCAGGACTTTCCGGAAGCGGTTGAAGAGGCGGCGGTCACCTACCAGGAAGCGCGCCTGCTGCATGGAGGTGCGACTCGGAAAGTCGGTGCGGGCCATCGCCAGGCAGTCCGGCAGGCTCCGCACCGCGTGACCGACCTGCAGGCCCAAATCCCAGAGCGCGTAGAGGAGACCCTGGGTGGTCCTCTGCACGTACGTCCCCATCTCGCCGTCGTAGATCAGCATCAGGTCGAGGTCGGAGAGCGGGTGCAGTTCGCCGCGCCCGTAGCCGCCGAGCGCCACCAGCACCACCGGGGTCGGGGCGAGACCCTCGCGCTTGGCGTCGGCCACCGCCAGACGGTACAGGGTGGCCAGGAAGCCGTCCATGAACGAGGCGTAGGCCTGGACCGACTGCTGGCCGGATGCGCCGCCCAGATGCGCGGCACGGAGGAAATCGACGTTGGAGGAGAGGTGCTGGCGCAGCACCTCGAGCCTCAGCCGGCGCCGGCGCTCTGCAATCTCGGCAGCGCTGCCGTCGAATCCCTTCTCGGCCTGCGTCTCGACGCGGCGGACCTGTCTAAGCAGTTCCGCAGACATGGCGAAACGGTAGCCTGGACCGACAAGAAAGTCAAACTTGGCGGGAACTTGTATCGCAGTTTACAATGACGACCTATGCGACGGCTGTGGCGGAGTGTGCTCGACCGCGTGGCGCCCTACGACGCCGGCAAATCCCTCGAAGCTCTGGCGCGAGAGCTGGGCGTCGACACGGTGCTGCGCCTGTCGTCGAACGAGAACCCGCTGGGCCCGTCGGCCCGGGTCATCGAGGCCATCCGGCGCGAGGCGCCACGCGCGCACCTCTACCCCGACGGCGGATGCACCGAGCTCCGCGAGGCGCTCGCGGGCCGGCTCGGCATCTCCGCTCAGTCCATCGTGGTCGGCAACGGCGCCGATGAGCTGCTGGCCATGCTCGCGCGGGCGGCGCTGGATCCCGGCGACGAGGTCGTGGTACCGCACCCGGCCTTCGAGCCGTACGGCACCGAGGCGACCCTGTCCGGCGCCACCGTGGTGCCGAGCCCGCTGCGGGGTTACGAGCAGGATCTGGACGACATGCTCCGTCGCGTGAATCCGCGGACGAAGTGCGTGATCGTCTGCACCCCGCACAACCCGGCGGCGACCATCGTCCGGAGCGCGTCGCTCGAGCGCTTTCTCGAGGCGCTGGGCGACGACCCGCCGCTGGTCCTCCTCGACGAGGCCTACCGCGACTTCTGCGACGACCCGGACACGCCGGACGGCGTCGTGCTGCAGCGGCGCTACCCGACCCTCATCTCACTGCGCACCTTCTCGAAGATCGCGGGGCTCGCGGGCATGCGGGTGGGCTACGCGATCGCGCGGCCGGAACACATCGAGCGGCTGAACCGCGTGCGCGCGCCCTACAACGTCAACCGGCTCGCCCAGGTCGCCGGGGTGGCCGCGCTCGGCGACCCCGAGCATCTCGAGCGGACACGCGCCATCGTACTGGCCGAGCGACCCCGGCTGCAGGCGGCGCTGACCGAGCGCGGGGCGCCGTCACCGCCGTCCCAGGCCAACTTCATCCTGCCGAAGGTGGGCGACCAGGCGGGCGCGCTGCGAGCCGCGCTGCTCAAGGCGGGCATCCTCGTGCGGGACGGCGCCGGCGTGGGCTTCCCCGGTCACCTGCGCATCGCGGTCGGGACGGCGGAGCACAACCGGCGGCTGCTGGAGGTGTGGGACGCGGTGCTGGGTCGACCGACGGAGCGGGCGTAAATCGGGCGCTAGCGCCGTTCGGTCGGGTTGGTCGTGGCGGCGCCCTTGGGGGCGGGACGGGGGCGTGACTGGCGTTCCAGCTGGGCGATGCGCTGCTTCGCCAGGGCCGCCTCGGTGCGGAGCTTCTCGGCCTCGATGTAGACCTTCTTCAGCTCCGCCGAAAGCCGGTCGGCCCGGTCCCGGTTCTCCACCCACTTGCCCCACAAGGTCACGCTCAGCACCACCAGCAGCAGACACGAGCTGATCAGCAGCCACGGCCGCCTCGGCCTGATCCGGCGTCCGAGGCGAGCGTGCGGCCCCGCGGCCGCGGAGAGGGTCGCCCCATCTGGTCTCATGCCGGGAAGCCTACACCCGCCTTCCCGGGAAGCCAAAGGTTTGCGCTATGATCGCCTCGGACCCGACCGGACAGCGAGAGGAGAACATCGATGCGGACGTCCCTCATCACCTCGGTGATGATGCTCATCCTGCTCTCGGCCGCGACCGGCTGCAGCCGCCACTACTGGTCGAAGCCCGGTTCTACCCCGGAGCAGTTCACCCGTGACAGCCAGGAGTGCGCGAAGCAGGTGGCGGCCACGCTGCCGGCCGGCGTCGCCGTCGAGGCGGTCGAACAGTTCTACCGCGCGTGTCTGAACAGCCGCGGCTACGTGCGGGCCACGCAGTTCGACCCGCCGGCGCCCGGCTCGTACCGGGGCATCGAGGACGAGTCGGAGTACGCCGCGATCTGGACCATGTCGGCCGGAGCGCCGCGACAGACCTTCGAGCAACAGCTGGCCCACCTCGACGATCTGAAAGCGCGCGGACGCATCACCCCGGAGGAGTACGCCACGATGCGCAAGAAGCTGGTCGAGGAGACGAGCGCCGCCACGCTCGCTCCCGCCCCGCCAGCGCCCCCCCCGCCCCCGGCGGTGGGGCCGGCGCCCTCGTTGCTGGACGGACGCTGGTACGGCCGTACCGGCAGTACGCTCGACATCCGCCACGCCGGCGGAGCCGAGCTACAGTGGGAGTGGGAGTCGGCCCCCGGCGAGCGGACGACGACCCGAGCCTCGGGCACGGGAATGGTCACCGGAGACAAGATCACGATGACCGGACGGCTGTCGGCCGGCCCGCCGGGCGCCGCGGGCTCGTACACCTTCGAGTTCACGCGAGAGGGCGATGTCCTGCGGGGCGTCTCCCGCGGATCCAACAACGTCCCGGTCACCGTCGAGTTCACGCGCACACGTCCCTGAGGCGCCGATCCGGCGATCCGATCTGCTACAGTGAGAAGCGTGCAGACGGGACTGCTCCCGCGCTTCTTCGAGAGCGTGACCCGGCAGGCGTTCGGTGACCTGGCGATCGACGACGCGCCCGCCCTGCGCTACCTGACCGATCTCCTGACCCGCTTCGTCCGCTCCGAGGCCCTCCGGACGATCCGCGAGCTTCCCGGCCGGCGCCTGGACTCGGTCACGGACTCGCTCCTCGCCATCCAGCACGTGTGGGCGTCGGACTCGCCCGGCTTCAGCCCGGGCACGGAGCGCGTGCTGCGCCGCCAGATCGGCGACTACACCTTGTTCATGACCGGTATCTTCCGCGACCACGTCGATCGCCTTTCGGTCACCGGCTACTACGAGCACGAGGGGCGCCAGGCCTACCGCTTCGTGGCCGAGGTGGCGCGCGCCCGGTCCGAGGCCGAGGCACCGCTCTACCGCCGCCTCTCGGACCGCTTCGAGATGTACGCGGGCGCGCTCACCTACGCGCGCAAGGTCTACTTCCGCGCGGACGCGGTCCCTTCCTCCGCCTGGCCCGCCGACCCTTTCATCCGCACGCTCTTCGCCGAATGACCTCCGCCGCTCCGCACGGCGAGGCGGCGGCGTGCCAGGCCGCCCTCGAAGCCGCGATCGCCGGCGGGACCCTCCCCGCCCTGGAGTCCGTGAGCGCCGCCCTGCTCGACGAGGCCCTGCGCGCGCTCGTCAAGCAGCACGCCGCCGCCGCCCTCCCTCTGCTCGAGCGCCTGGCCGACGGCGCGGCCGACAAGGAACAGCGCCGTGCCGCGCGGCGCGCGCTGTACCGGCTGGCCCAATCCGGCGTGCGCCCCCCGCGCGCGGGAGCGGTGACCCCGGTCCGCCCGGTGGTCACGCGGGAGGCCGAGCACGCGGTCCGGGCCTGGCTCTCCGGCATCGACGGCAGCGGCTCGCGCGCCGCGTGGATTCTCTTCGAGGGCGGGCTCGGCGGGGGCCTGCGCCTCTGCTCACTGATCCTGAACGACGAGGCCGGCATCATGGACGCAGCCGGCGGTCCCATCGCGCGAAAGCGGCTCGAGGCCGAGCTGCGGGGGCTGCGCGCGAGCCAGAAACTGCCGTGGGTGGAGGTGGACGGCCGCCGCGCGTGCGCGCTCGTGGCCGCCGCGCTCGCACTGCACGAGCGCCTTGGCACCGTGCCCCCGCCCGAGTTCGCCCGCTGGCGGCGGCTCTTTGCCGCCGGGCCGTTGCTTGGCGAGGTGCAGCAGTTGCCTGGCGAGGCGCAGCCGAAGGCAAGCCGAGCGGATACAAGAGAGAAGCTTCCGGTGGCATCGACTCCCGCCGAAGCAGACCCCACCCTCCTCGACCGCTCCACCTCGCTCCTCGACCTCCCCGAGCTCATGGGCTGGTTCGTGGATCCCGCGCGCGTGCAGCACGAAGCGCTGGCTCTCCTGCAGACACGAGAGAGCCGGCTCGTGGTGTCCGAGCAGATCAAGGCCGCGCGGGAGGCGAGCATCATCGACGGCGTGATCGAGGCGCAGCTGTCGCCACCGGCCCGCCAGCGCTGGGCAAACCGGCTCCGCGAGATGGCCGACATCTTCGCGCTGACCGGGCGCGACGAGCCGGCCGCGCTCGCCCGCGCGACGGCGGAGGCGCTCGCCGATCTGGAGCGGCCGGCCACCGCGCTGCCATTCGCCCGCGCCCTCGCCGGGCGCGGGCTCGAGATGGCCACCGAGGTCGCGCTCGGCCGCGCCCGTCTGGACGACGTCAGCCGCGCCCCGGCGCGACGCGCCCGCTCGTGATCCCGGGCCTGCGCGTCGGCCACGTCACCGACCCGGAGCGGCTCACCGGCTGCACGGTCGTGCTGACCGACGCGCCCGCGGTGGGCGGCGTGGAGATCCGCGGCTGGGCGGCCGGCGTGCACGGGCTCGAGTTCCTCGACCCGCGCCACCTCGTGCCCAGCATCGATGGCGTCGTCCTGGCCGGCGGCAGCGCGTTCGGCCTGGAAGCGATCTGGGGCGTGATGCAGTACCTCGAGGAGCACGGGGTGGGGTTCCCGACCAGCCAGACGGTGGTGCCGCACGTGGCGGGCGCCATCCTCTACGACCTGGGCGTGGGAGACGCCGGCGCGCGCCCCGACCGCGCGATGGGTTATCGCGCCGCCGCCGCCGCTCGACCGGGGCCGGTCGCCGAAGGCAACGTGGGCGCGGGCACCGGCGCCACCGTGGGCAAGCTCAACGGCATCGCCCGCGCGACCAAGGGCGGGCTCGGCTGCGCGGTGATGGAGCGTGACGGGGTCCACCTGGGCGCGATCATGGCGGTCAACGCGGTCGGCGACGTGCGCGATCCCGAGACGGGCCGGCTCATCGCGGGATCGCGCGACGCCGCCGACGGCCGGCGTCTCGTCGACACCGCGGCAGCCCTGGCCGCGGGCGCGCCCCATCCCGTCTTCCGCCCCACCAACACCACGATCGGCCTCGTCGCCACCACGGTCGCCCTCGACAAGATCCAGGCAGCGCGCGTGGCCCAGCTCGCCATGGACGGGTACAAGCAGGCCCTGTCGCCTCCGCATCTGAGCACGGACGGCGATGCGCTCTTCTGCCTGTCGGTGGGCAAGGCCCGCGCGGACGTGGAGGCGCTGGGCCGGGCCGCCGCGGCTCTCGTCGCGCAGGCGATCGTCCGCGCGGTGCGGGCGGCGACGGCGGCGGCCGGTCTCCCGGCCGCCCGCGATCTCGACTGAGCCGCCGGCGCTACTTCCCGCCCGCTCCGCTCCCGAAGGTGAAGGCCGAGCCCACCGAGCTCGGCACCATCTCGCCGGGCAGACGGTGCAGCATGGTGGCCATCGCCTCGAGCCCGGTGCAGTGCTGCGGCACGACCCAGTCCACCTCGAGGTCGCGGAAGGCGTCGACCACGCGGGTGACCCGCTCCTCCTTGAGCCCACTCAGGTGAAAGCCGCCGATGACCGCGTGCACCTTGGGCACCCCGGTGATCCGCGCGGCGTGACGGCAGATGCCGACGATCCCGCGATGAGAGCACGACGTGACGACCACGAGGCCGTGACCCTTCAGGTTCATGATCAGCGTCTGCTCACCCATGAACGTGTCGGGGACGATGGCCCCGTCCCGCTCGACGCGGAGGTTGTCGGGGATTGGCTCGAAGGGCTCCTGCTCGTGCATCTCGCCGCTCAGCAGCACCCCGTCGGCAATCAGCAGCGGCGCTCGCACCGACTCCACCTGGATGTCGTAGCGCTCGATCTCGTCACGGTACAGGCGTCCCATCGAGACGCGATCGCTGCCGCGCTGGTTCCAGCGCGGGAGGAAGTGATCCTCGCCCCCGTAGAACGTCAGTGCTTTCTTCATCGCGCGCCGGTAGGTTCGCAGGAAGCCGCGGAGCCCGCCCCAGTGATCCCAGTGCCCGTGGCTCAGGGCCAGCGCGTCGAGCGCGCCCGGATCGAGGCCGAGCACCCGGAAGTTGTGGGTGAGCGCGGTGTCGGAGGGGCCGAAGTCGAAGGCGACCCGGGTCGTGTCGCGCCCCCGGGTGATCTCCACGTAATGGGCGAGCCCGTGCTCGGCCCGCAGGTCCGGCATCTGGCGGGCCACGAACGCGCTGAAGCGGCGGGCCACCTTCTCGTCCTGCCGCAGCACGTCGATGTAGTTGTCGACCACGGTGGTGACCACGACTCGATCCACCTCGGCGAGCGAGAGCATCAGTCGACCCGGTTCTCGTCGCGGTACATGACTTTGTGACGCGTCGTCTTCACCCACTCGTCGATCTGCTCGTCGCTCATCACGCTCGCCGGGTCGAGCCGGTCCCAGCTCATGATCTGGTCTAGCCGCTTCTTCCAGCGCTTGTACGACGGCTTGAGCGGCGGGCCGAAGCACATCACGTCGATGATCGAGAGCGGCTCCGGCACGCCGAGCAGGGGCTTCACCTTCTTCTGGATGTCGTCCTGGCCGATCGCGGTGATCCACCACACCGCGTAGCCGAGCGCGGCCGCGGCCAGGTGCGCCGACATCGTCGAGGCCGCCACCGACTGGAGCAGGATGCGCTCGGCGTTCTGGTGGTAGAGCCGGTCGAGCCCGGAGCCGTCGTTGATCACCGGAAAGGCCCGCACGAAGCGGAAGTCGGCCACGATCACGATGAGGCCAGGCGCGCTCTTCACCCCGTTGTAGTTCGGAGTGGGAAAACCCATCCGCAGCCGCGCGCGCTGCTGCTGCTCGTCCACGAAGCACTGACCGATCGCCTGCTTCATGGCCGCCTCGGTCACCACGATGTAGTGCCAGGGCTGGGCGTTGGCCCCCGACGGGGCGTGGCGCGCCGCCTCGAGGATCATCTCGAAGTGCGCGAGAGGAATCGGCCCGGGCGCAAAGGCCCGGTTGGTCATGCGGGAACGGACCACGTCCATCAACGCGTCGTAGCGCGCGTGCATGCGGCTCTCGGCCGGCGCGGAGCTAGCCAGCGGCTTCCTCGTGCCAGAGGCCGAGGGCCCGGAGCGCGGGCTCGTCGTTGAGGTGGAAGAGACAGGCGGGGGCCGTGCCCGAGCGGTTGCGGTGCTCGACCTCCTGCCACGGCGGCACCACGAAGGCGTCGCCGGCCTGCCAGTCCAGCACCCGGTCGCCGACCCGGCTCTCGCCCTGGCCCTCGATCACGTGCACGACCTCGCTCACCGTCCGGCGCCCGGCGCGGGACTCCTCGCCCGGACGCAGCCAGCGCGCCTCCGAGCCCATGGTCCGCAGTGGATACTCCCCGGTGCGCGGGTTGACGTGGCGCAGCACCACCGCCGCGCGTCGGGCCGCGGTGGCGGCCAGGGACGCCAGGGCCGCCCGCACCGTGCGCCAGGGCCAGCGCACCTGTGGATAGCCCGTCTCCTCGTAGCGCGACCGGCGCGGCACGAGCCCGGCCGCGGTGAACTCGTCCTGCGAGGAGTCGATGTCGGTGGTGGGCGCGGCGGCCGGCTTCATGGGCGAGGCCCAGTTCGCCTCGATCCCGCGCACGAGCGGGATGTCGAGGCCGTCGAGCCAGATCACGGGATCGCGACCCTCGTGGCCGTGATCGTGCCAGCGCATCGGCGGGGTGATGATGAGGTCGCCCGGCTCCATCACGCACTTCACGCCGTCCACCGTGGTGTAGGCGCCCTCGCCCTCGACGATCAGGCGGAGCGCGGCCGCGGTGTGGTGATGGCTCGGCGCCGCCTCGCCGGGGAGGATGACCTGGAACCCCGCGTAGAGGGTGGCCGTCGCCGAGAAGTTGCCGGGCAGCCCCGGGTTGCAGAGCACCAGCACGCGGCGCTCCGCCTGCTCGATGGGGACCAGGCGCGCCGCCTCGAGCAGCGGCCCGCGCAGCTCGCTCCAGCGCCAGCGATGCGGGACCACTCGGGTGACGCGCTCGTGCGGCAGCAGCGAGTGCAGCGCGGTCCACAGGGGCGCGAGGGAGAGGGACTCGAGCCGCTCGGAGTACGCGGCGGGCAGCTGCTCGTCCCGGGTCGACAGCGGCTGGACGCTCAAGTGGGAGCCCTCAGTGCGCGTCGGAGCGCGGGCGCAGCTCGTCGCGGGCGTCGGCCAGCCGATCCGCGAGCGCGCGGACCTCGGCCAGCCGATCCGGCCGGTGGACGAAGCGCGGGTCGGTGGTGTAGGCGGCCCAGCTCCGCATGTAGTCGGGCTGCGAGAGGCCGAGGGCGTGCTCGGAGATCTGCGCGGGGTTGGCGAAATCGGCCATGATCCCGACCTCGTTGTGGCGCGCCGGCCGGTGGCCGTCCATGAACGCCTGCAGCGCCGACGGCTGCGGGCCGTGCGGCAACCCGACCGGGTGCACCGTGACCATCCCCTCCCGGATCACGCCGCCGCGACTGAAGAAGTCGCCGAAGTGATAGGCGATGGTCTCGCAGTAGTCGAGGTTCCGGTGGAAGAAGGGCAGCCACATCCCTTCCTTCTCGACCGAGCGCACGGTGAAGACGCAGAGATAGCAGCCGGGCAGCTGGAAGACGGTGTGGCCGGAGGGCGGCACGTGCGAGCGGTCCGCGGTCAGGGGTCGCACATCCTCGACCGCGAAGCGGTACGGCAGGTAGTCGCCGCGCCAGCCCACCACGTCGAAGGGATGCGTGGGGTGTACCCGTCGCGTGTAGACCGAGCCGACCTTGGAGACGACCTCGAAGCGCCCCGCCTCGTTGCGGGTGTCGAGCGAGCGGGGGAAGCGATAGTCGCTGCGACTGTGGGTGATGAACTGCCCGGTGCTCGCCGCCTCCGACTTCTCGGGATCGCCCGCGAAGCTCTCATACACCCAATAGTAGTGCGGCCCCGGCGCGGTCTCGAAGCGATGGGGAATGCCCTTCGGCACCACCAGGAAATCTCCGGGCCCGTACGTGAGGGGGCCGAGAAGCGTCTCGAGCGTGCCCCGCCCCTGGTGGACGAAGATCACGAGGGTCGCCGAGTGGTGCTCGAAAACGTAGTCCATCGGCGCCGCCGGCGCGGTCACGTTCATGGCCACGGTGGCGTTGGCCACCAGGCGCGCCATCCCGCGATAGACGTCGCGCCCCTCCGGCGGCCGCGCGACGTCGAGGGCGTGATGCACACCGCCCACCGGCCGCAGGGGCGACTCCCAGAGCGGCGCGAAGTCCGGGAGCGCCGCGGTCTCGCCGGGCAGCCAGTTGTTCGGCGGATACAGATGATAGGTGTGGGTGACCTGGCCCGCGAAGCCCGCCCGCCCATGCTCCTGCTCGTAGACGTGCTGGAGCAGGGGGCCCACGTGCGGCGCCCGCGGAACGACGCCCACCTCCGGGATCCCGCTGAAGTACTCATACTTGTCCATGGGTCGGGCCTCCGTGGTCGCGCGGGCCATCTTACCGCGGGCCCGGGCCGTCGTCACCCGCGACGCGGGGTCCTAGCAGTGCCGGCACGGCGGGAACTCCCGCGAGTAGACCGGCTGCTCGAGAAACTTCTGCGGGTCGTACGTCCAGAACTGGCTCACCGCCGGGTAGGTGTAGATCACCGTGTTCTGGAGGCTCCCGCCCACCTTCTCCACCTTGCGAATGTAGATGTTCTGGGTCGGGTTGCCGTAGGCGTCGATCTTGATCGGCCCCCGCGGCGCGTCTCCGATCTCGACCCGTCGCAGGGCGGCCATCAGGGCGGTCCGATCCTCGACGCGCCCGCCCGCCGCCTTCACCGCCTCCTCGATCACGCGGGCGCCCGTGTAGCAGTTCTCCGAGTAGAACGACGGCGGCCGCGAGTACGCCTTCTCGAAGGCCGCTCGGAACCTCCGGTTGGCCGGCGTGTCGAGCGACGCCGAGTAGTGATGGGCGCTGATCACCCCGATCGCTTCGTCGCCGAGCTGGGAGAGCACGTGCTCGTCGGTGTAGGTGCCTCCCGCGATCAGCGGCATACGGCCCTTGAGCCCGCTCTCCCCGTACTGCTTGGAGAACAGCACGCTCCAGCGCCCGAGCGCCACCACGAATACCGCGTCGGCGTCGCGCTTCACCTGAGCGAGATACGGCGCGTAGTCCTGGATGTTCAGCGGCACCCACAGCTTCTGGACGACCTGCCCCCCGTTGTCCTCGAAGGCCTTCTGGAAGCCGCCGACCGTCTCCCAGCCGAAGGCGTAGTCGAGCCCGATGGTCACGACCTTCTTGTACTTGAGCGTCTTGGCCGCGTACTCCCCGAACGGATGCATGTTGCCCCCGGCCGAGAAGCCGGTGCGTACGAGCCACTTCGGCCGCTTCCGCTGGGTCAGGTCGTCGGCCGAGTTGATCGGATAGATGGTGGGGATGCCGGCCGCTTCGATCGGCGGCACCAGCGCGTAGGCCACGTTGGAAAGAATGACTCCGGCGAGCAGGTTGACGTGGTCGCTGTCGATGAGCTTGCGAAGCTTGCTCACCGCGGTGGCGGGCTGGCCCTCCGTGTCCTCGAGGATGACCTCGAGCTTGCGACCCGCGATCTGCATCCCGCTCTCATGCCAGTAGAGCTCGCAGCCGCTGTACATGTCCTTGCCGGCCTGCGCGATCGCTCC
Organism: Nitrosotalea sp.; assembly: GCA_035519555.1. Lineage (GTDB taxonomy): Bacteria > Methylomirabilota > Methylomirabilia > Rokubacteriales > CSP1-6 > CAMLFJ01. The sequence goes on from DATIWG010000074.1 coordinate 38,865, forward strand.
CGACATCGGCGAGAGGAACCCGATCTTGATCGTCGCCTGGGCGGCCACCGGACCGGCATCCACCCCGACGATCAGCCCAGCCAGCACGAGCAGCAGCAATGAGATCATCCTCGGCTCCTCCGTGTCCGAAATGGGGTCCGGGCCGCGCCTAGTCTATCGCTTCGGGCGCGGCTGGGATATATCACCTGCGTGCGCATCGAGGTGCTGCTGACCGCGGTGGTGGGCCTCGGCGCCCTGTCCATCGACATGTTCCTGCCGTCGCTACCCGCGATCGCGGGCGCCTTCGACTCCCGCCCCGCGACCGTCCAGCTCACGGTCACGCTGTTCCTGATGGCCTTCGCGGCCTCGCAGCTCGTCTACGGCCCGCTCTCCGACCGCTTCGGGCGGCGCTGGGTGCTGATCGGCGGCCTGGCCCTCTACTCGGTGGCCGGGCTCGCCTGTGCGCTGGCTCCCACCATCGGCATCCTGATCGGCGCCCGCGTGCTGCAGGCTCTGGGCGGCGGGGCGGGGCCGGTGGTGGCGCGCGCGGTGGTTCGCGACCTGCACGAGCGCGAGCGCGCGGCTCGCGTCTTCTCCTACATGGCCATGGTGCAGTCGCTGAACCCGATGCTGGCCCCGGTGGTAGGCGGCTACGTCCACGAGAGCTTCGGCTGGCGCGCGGTCTTCTACGTGCTCGCGGCCGCGGGCGCCCTGTTCGTGGCCCTGATGGCCGCGGGCGTCCGGGAGACCAATGTCCGGCGCGATCACACCGCGCTGCAGCCGGGGGCAATGGGCCGCAACCTGGCCGTCCTGCTCACCGATCGCGCCTACCTGGCTTACGTGCTGGTGAACGCCCTGATGTTTGGCGGCCAGTTCGCCTTCATCTCCGGCTCCTCCTTCGTGCTGATCGGCGCCCTCGGCGTCTCGCCGAGCATCTTCGGCCTCTGCTTCGGCGCCGTCGCCCTCGGCCTCACGACCGGCACCGTCCTGTCGGGCCGCTTCGGGGCCCGGCTCGGGCTCGATCGCACGATCCTCTGCGGCACCACCATCGGCGCGGCAGCGGGCCTGGGCCTGGCCGCTCTGGCCTGGACCGGGATCCTCACGGTGGCCGCGATCATCGCCCCGATGTACGTCTTCGCGGTGGGCCTGGGCCTCACGCTGCCCAACGGCACGGCGGGCGCCGTCGGGCCCTTCCCCCGGATGGCCGGGCTGGCCGCGGCGGTGGCCGGCTTCCTCCAGATGACCGGCTCCGCGCTCTACAGCGTCGCGGTGGGCCACTTCTACGACGGGACCGCGCGACCGATGACCTCCGCGATCGCGCTCGCCGGCGTGAGCGCGCTGGTCTGCTTCTGGTGGCTGAGGCTCCGCCCGTCGCGGGGCGTGCTAGCATGAGTGCCATGAGCGCGCGACGCGCCAAGATCATCCGCTTGCCGATCCGACCACCGAAGGCCGCGTCGACGAGCGGGCTCGTCGAGGCCCGGCGCTGCCGGGACCAGGCGGAAGGCCTGGTGGTACGCGGTCTGCTCGAGAGCGAGGGGATCCAGGTCGTGCTACAGAGCCGTCTCGCGCAGTCGGTGTACCCCTTCAGCGTGGGCGACCAGGCCGAGGTCGTGCTCCTGGTCGCCGCCGCGGACCTGCCGCGGGCGCGGGCCGTGCTGAAGCGGCGAGCGTAGCGTCCCTACTTGTAGAACTTCTCCGGGTCGGGGTCCTGCTTGCTGTTGAAGGCCCGGCCCATCTCCTTGGCCTCTTCCGTGTGGTAGTAGTTCGCCACCAGGTGGTCGATGGACACGCGCGAGAGACCGGTGACTCCGTTGTGGCGGGCGTGGAAGGCGGCCTTGAGCGCGGCGAGGGCCTGGGGCCCCCGCTTCTTCAACTCCTCGCACATCGCCTCGGTGCGCGCGCGCAGCTCGGCGTGGGGCGCCACGTCGTTGACCAGCCCCATCGCCTGCGCCTCCCGGGCGGTGTACTTGCGGTTGAGGTACCAGATCTCCTTCGCCCGCTTGCGCCCGACCGAGTCCTCCAGATACCACGTACCGAACCCGGCGTCGTAGGAACCCATGGCGGGCCCCACCTGCCTGAACGTCGCCTGCTCGCTCGCCACCGTCAGGTCGCACATGTTGGCGAGGACGTTTCCGCCGCCGACCGAGAAGCCGTTGACCATCGCGATCACCGGCACCGGCATCATGTCGATGAGCGTGTAGAGGTCCACCACCGGCGGCACGTTGTGGTAGTGCAGGAGCCCGTCGTTGGGCTCCTTCTCGCCGCCGATGCAGAAGAAGCGATCACCGGCGCCGGTGATCACCACCACCCGCACCCCCGCGTCGTTCCGGGCCTCATTCAGGGCGGCCGTCATCTCGAGGACGGTCTGGCGCCGGAAGGTGTTGCCCTTGTCGGGCCGGTTTATGGTGAGCCACGCGATCTGATTCTTGATCTCGAAGAGGATGTCCGAGTAGGTCATGGCCGGCTCCTTCGTCGACGACGTTATCGGGGGTTGAGGCGGAACAGGCGACGCGCGTTCTCGGTGGTGGCCTCGCCCAGCGCGGCCAGCGTCACCCCTCGCAGCTCCGCCACGCGCGCGGCGGTGATGGCCACCCACGCGGGCTCGTTGCGCTGCCCGCGATGCGGATGCGGCGGCAGGAACGGACAGTCGGTCTCCAGCACGAGGCGGTCCGACGGCACGAAGCGGGCCACGTCGGGGAGCGCCTTCGCGTTCTTGTAGGTCACCGGGCCCGCCAGCGAGATCGCGAGACCCAGGTCGAGGCAGTGCTTGGCCACCTCCACGTCGGCCGAGAAGCAGTGCATGACGCCGCCGACCTCGCCGACGCGCTCGTCGGCGAGGATCGCGAGAGCCTCCGGGTGCGCCTCGCGGCAGTGGATGACCACCGGCCTGTCGAGACGACGTGCCATGTCGAGCTGACGGCGCAGCACCGTCTCCTGCACATCGCGCGGGGAAAGATTGCGGAAGAAGTCGAGGCCCATCTCCCCGAGCGCCACCACCTTGGCCGATCCGCGGGCCAGACGCTCCATCGCCTCGAAGTCGGCCTCGGTCGCCTCCCCCGCGTCGTGGGGGTGGATACCCACGGTGGCGTAGACATCGGCGAGCGACTCGGCGAGCGCCACCGCGGCCGGGTTCGTCTCCCGGTCCGTGCCGATGGTAACCATCGAGGTGACGCCGGCCGCGCGCGCGCGCTCCAGCACCGCCTCGAGATCGGCGGCGAGCTCGGGGAAGTGCAGGTGCGCGTGCGTGTCGAACAGGGGCGCGATCATGGCCGGCCGGGCTTCGCGGGCTCCGCTCTCACCTTCATGATCCGAGGACCGTCCATCTCCATGATCGTCCACCGCTGGCCGTTGGCCTCGATCGTCGTGCCGGGCCGCGGCACCACGCCGAGGCGCTGCAGCAGGAACCCCGCGATCGTCTGGTAGTCCGGCGACTCCTCGAGGGGGAGCCCGACCTGCTCGCGCAGGTCCCGGATCGTCGCGGTCCCGTCAATCATATAGGAACCGTCGGGCAGCCGGGACACCGACGACAGGCGCAGGCTCTCGCGCTCGTCCCGGATCTCGCCCACGATCTCCTCGAGCAGGTCCTCGGTGGTCACGAGCCCGGCGACCTGGCCGTACTCGTCCACCACGAGAGCAAGCTGGAGACGGCTCCGCTGGAACTGGCGCAGCACCTCGCTGACCGGCGCGGTCTCCGGCACGAAGAGGGGCGGGTGCATGAGCCGCTCGAGGTTCACCGGCTCGCCCAGGGCGGCGCACCGGAACAGGTCCCTGATGACCACTACCCCGATCGTCCCTTCGATGGAGCCCCGGTAGACCGGCAGCCGCGTGTGCCCGATCTCGGCGGCGCTCTTGAGCACCTGGTCCGGCGGCATCTCGACGTCGAGGCCCAGGATGTTCGGCCGGGGCACCATCACGAGGCGCACCGGAGTGTCGGTGAACTGGAACACGCGGTTGACCAGATCTCGCTCGGCGGCCTCGAACACGCCCTGCGCGGCGCCCTCACGGACGAGGTACTTGACCTCCTCCTCGGAGACGAGCGGCGCGGTCGGGGTGTCCCGCATGCCGAGCGCGGTCAGGATCAATCGGGTGGCCCAGGTGAGGACGCGACCAGGGCCGGCCAGCCCACGCACCAGCCGGGCAATGAGGGGGGCCACCACCGCGGCCCAGCGCTCCGGGTTCCGCAGCGCGAGCGCCTTCGGGGTCAGCTCGCCGATGACCAGCGACACGAACGAGATCAGGAGGACGACGCTGCCCAGCGCGACCGGGCCGCCCCACTTCTCCGCGCCGGGCAGCGCGAGCCCCTGTAACCGGGGGGTGAGGGCCTCCACCGCGGCGGCGCCGCCCACCGCGGAGGCGAGCGTGCCCACCACCGTGATCGCGATCTGGATGGTGGCCAGGAAGCGGTCGGGATCCCGCTTGAGCTGCTCCGCCACCGCCGCGCCGGGCAGGCCCTCGCTCCTGAGCTGGTTCAGCCGGCTCGGGCGTGCGGACACCAGCGCGATCTCGGAGCCCGCGAAGAAGCCGTTGGCGAGGATCGACACCCCGATCAGCACGATCTCGACCCAGATGCTGTCCATGGCCTTGTCCTCAGGGGGTGACGGTGAAGCGCAAGCGGCCGATGAGCTGGCCCGACGTGGTGAGCACGTCCACGCGGTAGTGCCCCACGACGGGCGGCCTGGGATCGGTGTAACGGGAATAGGTACGGAAGCCCTGCATGCGCCCGCCCATCACCGGCGTGGGCAGGGCCACGTCCGCCAGCATCAGCCGGTCCCGCCACCACACATGACGGATGACCTGCCGCACGCCGGCCGGGGCATACACGGCAGTGTAGGCCGCCAGCTCACCCCACTCCAGCACGGTCGCCGCGGACAGGATGCGGCCGTCGACCGGGTCCACCGGCTCGAGGTCGGCGACGCCGCGAGCGACCACCGCGCGGGCCAGGAAGAGGGGCGCGGGGGGCACCAGTACCCGCGCCGACCAGACCAGCGCGAGCGCCGCCACCGCGGCGGCCAGCGCCATCGCGTGGGCGCGCATCCAGCCGAACCTCCCCTCGCGACGAAAGGCGGGGGCGAGCGCGAGGGCGGCGAGCACCGCGCTGCCCTCGAGGGCCAGGATCGGGCGCACGCCGACCAGCGGTAGCGCCACGTTGAGGGCGGCGAAGAACGAGAAGCCGAGCAGCGAGTGATTGAGCCAGGGCCGCGGGTGCACCAGCCGCCGGTACAGCGGATCGATCGCGGTGATCAGCGCGCCCGCCGCCACCAGGGCCGGGAACACCGCGTTGGCCGAGTCGAGCGTGGCCGCCGCGTAGTAGGCGGGGAGCACGAACAGGAGCAGGTTGTGGTAGAGCGTCTGGATCGTGTAGTCGGCGGCGGTCAGCACGAGGCGCTTGCCGCGCTCGAGCAGCGGCGCCCGCAGCTCGGTGATCAGCACGAAGAGGAGCCACAGGAGCAGCAGGTAGCCCACGATCCAGGCCACGTGGGGCAGCCCCCGACGGAAGACCAAGAGCGCGCCGAGACCGAGAACCAGCGACGCGATCGAGACGGGCCAGCCGCCGAGCCAGCCCACCAGCGGCAGCCGCGGGGCGGGCGCCGCGTCCGGCTCGGTCACGTGGCCACGGGCTCGATCCGCGCCGGGATCCCCTGCTTTCGCCAGTAGAAGAGGAACAGCGCGATCGTGAAGAGCGACTGGCTCACCGCCAGCGCGCAGTCGAAGAGAACTCGCGCCACGAAGTGATTGGCGCCGGGCACGGTCCGGAAGACCTGTCCACCGATCACCGCGAGGCCGAAGATCACCACGAAGAGGACGGCGGCGGTCCAGAAGATGCTCCAGCGCTGGCCGGCGGTGAGCTCGGCGGCCTGCCGCCACGCGGTGAGCGGCGAGCCGCCACCCAGGACGACCGCCGAATCGACGACCGCGAAGCGGATCAGCAGCAACAGAATGGCCACCGACACCGCGGTCAGCACCAGGCCGCCCGCGAGCTGGATCGCGGGGCCGGCCGTGTAGATGCCGAGCCAGCCGAGGGACGGCAGCAGGAGCACCCAGATGATCGTGAAGCGCACCAGCATCAGGCGGGGCCACGCGGCGAACCCTTCGGCCAGGGCCTGCCAGTAGCTGACCGGCACGCCCTGCTTGATGCGCGCGAGGGCGGAGAGCATCGCGCTCACCACGAAGGGATCGAGCACCACCTGGGCGGTCAGCACGATGCGCAGCGCGCGCCCGGCCGCGTCCTCGCCCGGCTCGAAGAACTCGAGGTAGTTGAGCAGCACGTGGATCGGCAGCCACACCGTCAGCGAGAGCAGGGTGAACAGATACAGGTGGCGGGCGAGGAGGTGGAACGTCTCCCCGAGGACGGCGCGCACTACTTGACCTTGGAGCCCGAGGGCACGTCCTTGTCGAGGGTGAGGAGCGACACCGTGCCCTCGTGCGAGGCGGCCAAGACCATGCCGTTGGACTCGACCCCCATCAAGGTGGCGGGCTCGAGATTGGCCACGATCACGACCTTCCGGCCGACCAGGCTCGCCGGCTCGTAGTGCTCGGCCACGCCCGCGACCAGCGTGCGCGTCTCCTCCCCCAACCGGATCGTGAGCTTGAGCAGCTTCTTGGACTTCGGCACACGCTCGGCGGCCAGCACCTCGGCCACCCGCAGCTCCACCTTCTGGAAATCCGCGATCGGGATCTTCCCGGTCCCTGCTCCCTCGGCCCCCGCGCTCCCCTCACCCTGCCCCCTGGCTCCCTCTCTGCCCGCCTTGGGGAGAGAGCCGGGGTGAGGGGCCTTCGTATCGATCCGTGGAAACAGCCCGGAGATCTTGTTCACCCGCGGCACCGCGGTCAGCCGCCCCACCACGGCCGCTTCGAGCGTGGGCGCCGCGGTCTGCCCGAGCGCCTCACGAATCTTGCGGGCCGCGTCCGGCAGGAACGGATCCAGCATGATGCCGAGGAACCCCAGCGAGTCGGCCAGCGTGCACAGCACCCGCTCGAGCCGCGGTCGCCTGGCGGGATCCTTGGCCAGCGCCCACGGCGCGCTCGCGTCTACGTACCGGTTCACGGTGCCGATGAACGCCCAGATGCCACCGAGCGCCTTCTGGAAGGCGAATTCCCGCATCGCCCGCTCGACCGCGCTCCGCGCCGTCGTCGCCGCGTCTGCGATCTCCCGATCCGCCGCCTCGATCGGCGCGGTCACCTGCGCCACGGGCCCGGAGGCGGCGATGAGCGTGGTCGCCCGGCTCGCGAGATTGCCGAGGTCGTTGGCCAGATCGGCGTTCAGCCGGTCGACGAGCGCCTCCTCGCTGAAGCTGGCGTCGAGACCGAAGTTCATCTCGCGCATCAGGAAGTAGCGGAACGCGTCGTGGCCGTACTTGTCGGTGAGCTGGAAGGCCTCCACCACGTTGCCGATGGACTTGGACATCTTGCTCCCGCCGAGCGACCAGTAGCCGTGGACGTTGAGCCGCCGATAGAGCGGGATGCCCGCCGCCTTCAGCATGGTGGGCCAGTACACGCCGTGCGGCTTTAGGATGTCCTTGCCGATCAGATGCTCGACGTGTTCCCAGAGCCCGCGCGTCTTCTGATTCGCCGGGTCGGACACCGCCGAGTAGTAGTTCAGCAACGCGTCGAACCAGACGTAGGTGACGTAGTCGTCGTCGAAGGGCAGCGGGATGCCCCACACGACCCGCGACTTGGGCCGGCTGATCGACAAATCCTGGAGCGGCTCGCGCAGGAACCCCAGCACCTCGTTGCGGTACCGCTCGGGCTGGATGAAGCCGGGGTTGTCCTCGAGGTGCTTGATCAGCCAATCCTGGTACTTCGACATCTTGAAGAAGTAGTTCTTCTCCTTGATGAAGGTGAGCGCGGTCTGGTGATCGGGACACTTGCCGTCCACGATCTCCTTATCGGTGTAGAAGCGCTCGCACCCGTAGCAGTACCAGCCCCCGTACTCCCCGAAGTAGATCTCCCCCGCGTCGAAGAGCCGCTGCAGGATCTCCTGCACCACCTTCTTGTGCCGCGGCTCGGTGGTGCGGATGAAGTCGTCGTTGGTGATGCCAAGACGCCGCCAGGTCTCCTGGAAGACCGCCGCGATCTCGTCCGCGTAGGCTTGCGGCGACACTCCGGCCTTGGCCGCTACCTGAGCGATCCGTTCACCGTGCTCGTCGGTGCCGGTCAGGAGGTACACGCGGTCGCCGGCCAGACGATGGTAGCGGCACATCGCGTCGGCCATGATAGTGGTGCACGCGTGCCCCAGGTGCGGGCGGGCGTTGACGTAGTAGATCGGGGTGGTGAGGTAGAAGGTGCTCATGCGTCGAGGTGGCCGGCCGCCTCAGGCCGGCTTGATGTGGTCGCGGCCTTCCCAGGTGAGCTGGGCGAGCGGGACCTCCGCCTCGGTGCCGTCCGGGAAGCCGACCACCACCGATTGCTTCAGCACCCGGAGCGAGCGCACCTTGCCGGTCATGCAGCCGCCTCCGCCGCAATCGGCCGAGCAGGCGCTGTTCACCCGCGGGAGCCGGGAGCGCAGCTCCTCGTAGGTCGAGAACTCGTAGAGCAGGCAGCACTTGAGCCGCCCGCAGTTGCCGAGCAGGCGGCTGTCGGTGAGCGGCATGTCCTGCCCCTTCGCCATCTTCACCGAGATCGGATCGAACTTGCGCAGGTGCGACGAGCAGCAGAGCTGCCGGCCACAGGGGCCGATGCCGTCGAGCAGCTTGGTGGTGTCGCGCGCGCCGATCTGGCGCATCTCGATCCGCGCGTGGAACTCGCGGGCGAGGGCGCGCACGAGGTCGCGGAAGTCCACCCGCTCCTCGGAGTTGAAGAACACGGTGACCCGCCGACGCGACGGCTCGATCTCCACGTCCACGATCTTCATGGCCAGGGAGCGGCTCCGCGCCAACCGCTGGGAGGTCTCGACACCCTTCACCTCGCGGGTCCGGCGCTCGCGCCAGTCCGTCACCTCGGCCCCGGTGGCCCGGCGGACGACCTTGCGGTACATGCGGTCCCGCCTGAACTCGGGGATCGGGCGCCGGGGCCGGCGCACCTCACCCACCGTGGTGCCGCCGCCCGTCTCCACCACCACGAAGTCGCCCACGTGAAGGTCGGCGGCGGTGGTCTGGTAGTCCTCGGCGAGCAGTGGCTCGCGGAGGCGCACACCGATGAGATAGCGGGGCGTCTCGTCGACCGCGGCCGCGGCGATGGTGGGTTCCATGGCCTCGCTCATGCGATCACGCGCCCTCTCCCGCGAGGCGCCCCAGCAGCACCTCGACGGTGAGCCGCGGGGAGACGTTGCCCTGGATGGCCAGCCACGCCTCGCGGCAGTCGCGGAGCGCGCCCGTCACCCGCTCGAGCGAGCGCTCGCGCGCCGCCGTCACCGCGTCGCTTCGCAGCATCAGACGCGCGGGAGCGTCGGCGAGGCCGCACAGCAGGTCCCGGTACCATAGCCAGCACGCCTCGACGAAGGTCTCCGCGGCCTGGCGGTCACGGCCCACCTGCTCGCCGAGCCTCAGGATGGCCTCGACCCCGCGCTCCCGCGCCTCGGCGAGGAGCCGCAGGCTGCCCGCGTGGGCGTCGGTGCGCACGTCGGGGAGCAACGCGGGCACGCCGTCGGTGAGGCGCGGGCGGAAGCGCACGACCTGGCAGCGGGAGAGCACGGTGGCGGGCAGCGCGCGGATCTGCGAGAGGACCAGGACGATGACGGTCTGCGCCGGCGGCTCCTCCAGCGTCTTGAGAAACGCCTGGGGCGTCGCCGCGGTCATCTTCTCGGCCTCATCGACGACGAAGACCTTCCACGGCGCCTCCATCGGCTTGAGCGCGGCCAGGCGCTCGAGCTCGCGGACCGTCTCGATCCGGAGAGCGTGGGCGCCCTTCGGATTGCCCGCGGGCGGCGTGGGCCCGAGCAGGTGCACGTCGGGATGGCGCCCGCGCTCCACCCGCGCGGCCGCGGGCCCGCCGCCGGGCGCCACCAGCGCCGACGCGAAGGCCAGGGCCGTCGCCTTGCGACCCGAGCCCTCGGGACCGACGAAGGCGTAGGCGTGGGCCACCCGCGACGTGGCGAGCGCGCGGCGCAGGAGCGTCACCGCCTCGGGCTGGTCGCGGATGCCCTCAAGCGCCACCGGCATCTCCTCGACGGGCCAGGTACTCGTCGACCGCCCGCACCACCTCGACGTGCAGGACGTCGGCGTCGCGGCCCGCGTCGAGCACCACGACCCGGCGCTTGTCGCTCCGCGCGATCTCGAGATATCCCTCGCGCACGCGCCGGTGGAAGGAGAGGTCCATCTTCTCGAACGTGTCGAGCGCGCGCGCGCGGATGCGCTGCATGCCGACCGCCGGGTCCAGATCCAGCACCAGCGTGAGGTCCGGCAGCACCCCGCCGGTGGCGAGCATGTTCAGCTCCTTGATGGTTTGCACGTCCATGCCCTGCCCATAACCCTGGTAGGCCACCGTCGCGTCGGCGTAACGATCCGAGATCACCACCGCGCCGCGCGCCAGCGCGGGCGCGATCACACGCGTGACGTGCTCCTGACGGGCCGCCATGAAGAGAAAGGTCTGGGTCAGCGGCGTCGGCGTCGGGCCGTCGGCCTCGAACAGCGCACGAACGCGCAGGCCCAGCGGCGTGCCGTCGGGCTCACTGGTCTGGACAACTTCGAGGCCCCGGCCGGACAAATAGCGTGCGAGACGCGCGCACTGGGTCGATTTCCCCGAGCCCTCGACGCCTTCGACCGTGACCAGCGCCCCTCGCATGGGCGTAACTGTAACACACTGATTTGCCGGGGGCCGCGTCGCCACCATCGTGCCGGCTCAGGGAAATTCGTTCCCTAGTCCTGGCCAAATCGGTTCCTAACGCAAGGCAGCGTAAGGCGCTCGGGCAGGCATTTCGGCGGCTTTCCCCGTGGCCCGGCTCTTGCTCTACCAATGAAACGCCCGGAGCGGAGCGCGGGTTAACAAAGCACGGGTCCCTCGCCACACACCGGTTCTGAGCGAGGGAGACCCGCCTCCGCTCTCGGGTCCAAACATCTCGCGCACGCGCGGGGTGGGCGGGAGAAACGAAGAGCAGGATCCGAGCGTCGTAGTGATGAGAGGGCAAACATGAACTCACGCATCACGCACGTGGGGCTCGCGGGACTGATCAGGACGGCGGTGCTCGTCGGACTGGGGGCGATATGGCTACTGGGTGCTTGACGCTACACGGTGTAGGTCTCCGGGGCCGCACGCTCGGCTGGAAAGCAGAGCGGTGCACGAACCCCGACAGCTGTGAGCTGCATCTCTGCGTCTCGGACGGCCGCGGCGGCTACTGGCATCCCGACGATCCGCTGGCCTTCGCCAAGTGGCGCATCCGCGCCGATCTCGACGTCATCCCGGCCCACGTGCTGGTCAAGGTAGGCCGCGGCTGGGATCTGATCCGGCGCGGCGCGGTGGTGGGCGCAGTCGGACTCGGCGGCGCCGCGGCGGTGCTCGGCGTGCTCTGGGGACGTCAGAGGCGCTTTTCCATGAAGACGCTGAGCGGATCCGGCGCGTAGTCGCCGAAGGGCTCGCGCTCGGCGTAGCCTGCCGAGCGATAGAGCCCGAGCGCCTCGGGCTGGTGAATGCCCGTCTCGAGGCGCACACAGTCGAGACCTTCCTGCCGCGCCTGCTCCTCGATCCGGTCCAGGAGGCGCCGGCCCAGCCGGATGCCGCGCGCCGCCGGCGTCACGAACAGCCGCTTCAGCTCGCCGTAACCGGCCGCGTCGATGCGCAGCGCCGCGCAGCCCACCGCGGCGACTCCCCGACGGGCGACCAGGAACCGGATGTTCGGGGCGGCCAGCGCCTCGACGTCGAGGAAGTGGTTGCTCTCCGGGGGGTACAGCGCGCTCTGGTACGCGTCGAGCTCTTCCAGCAGGCGCGTCACGTCGGCCTGGCGCGGCGATTCCAGCCTCAGCGTGACGTCGGTCATCTCACACGCAGCCGACGCTCGGCGCGCCGGGCGACCGCCCAGTACCGGAGCGCGGGCGGAGCGAGCGGAAGCGCCCGGCGCGTGACGGCGGCCAGGACCCGAAGCGCACGCTCCCGCCGCCGGTCCCAGGAAAGCCCGTACGCGGCGCGAACCGTGGGAGGCAGCAGACCCACCGTCGGCAGGGCGGCCAACCAGAGCGCGGGCCCGAGCACGCGGGAGGCGGATGGCGCCAGGATCTCCCGCGAGAGGCCGCGGGCGGTATCGGTGACCTCGATCGCACCAGACGCCAGCATCGTCTCGAGATAGTCGTGCAGATGCGCCTCGGTGCGGGGCAGATGGCCGGCCGGGATCCCGAGATGCATCTCGATCCCGCTCGCCTCCCCGCAGTACCGATCGGCGGCGGCCGGGCTGATCGGCCCCACGAAGAGCCGGTAGGCGAGGAGGAAGGAGTCCAGCAGGGTGGCGTGCACCCAGGTCAGCAGGGCCGGATCGTGAGCGCTGTAGCCGGCGCCGGCCGGGGCTCCGCCGGCGGGCTCGCCGAGCCGGCCATGCACACGGTCGTGGATGGCGTTGATCCGCGAGGCCGCGGCGCTGGCCTCCTCGGCCGGTCCGAAGGTGAGCGCGAGCATCGAGCGCAGGGTCCGGTGCAGGCGTCGGAGCCGGCCCCAGGGCTCGGTCGTGAAGGCGCTGTGCTCGGCAACCCCCCGGGCCACCATCGGGTGCGCGATCTGGAGCAGGATCGCCCGGCCCCATCCCGCGAGCAGCACGCGCTCGCGATGGATTGTCCACGCCACGCCGCGGCCCGCGATACCATCGGGTTCGGGCCGATCGGCGACTGCAGACCGATCGGAGACTGCAAGCAGATCGGGCATGGACGCATTATGACGCGGCCGGGCAACTTCCGCCCCGCCGGGAAACTTCTACTGGTCGCCGGTCGTTGTGTGGTCGTCACCCCTCACTCTGGAAAGGAGAGCGCCATGCGTCGAGCTGCCCCGCTGCTGGTCATGGCCCTGCTGCTGACCGGGCTGGTTCTGCCGGTCGCCGCCCTGGAAGTCGGCCAGAAGGCGCCCGACTTCACCCTGTCGGCCCCCGGCGGCAAGAAGGTCAATCTGTCGGACCTCACCGCCAAGGGACCCGTCGTCATCTTCACCTTCATCCAGGCCTTCACCGGCACCTGAACCAAGGAACTGCTCGGCTTCGAGGGGGCCCTGCCCCAGTTCGAGGCCGCCGGCGCCCAGGTCGTGGGCGTGAGTGCCGACCATGTCGCAACGCTGGAAGCCTGGGGCAAGCAGAACAAGATCAGCTACCTCCTGCTGTCCGATTTCGGCCGCACGATGCTTCCGGCCTACGACGCGATGGTCACCGACGAGAAGAGCCCGATCTTCCGGTACGCCAAGCGCGCGTACTACGTGATCGACAAGAACGGGGTGGTCCGCTGGGCCAAGATCCAGACGAACGCTCTCGACCTGCTCGACCCCGCCGACGTGCTCAAGGCGCTGAAGGACTCGGGCGTCTGATGGTCGTCACGCGCGCCGCCGGTGGCCTGATCGCGGCGGCGCTCTGGGCCACGGCCGCGGCGGCGCAGCCCGCCGCCGCGCCGCCGGCCTGGGAGAAGATGGGCGTGCAGACGTACGAGCCGCCCAAGCCCGCGCCCGTCTTCGCCCTGCCCGCTCTCGACGGCCATACGGTGCGGCTCGAGGACTTCAAGGGCAAGGCGCTCGTCCTCTTCTTCTGGGCCACGTGGTGACCGGACTGCCGGGAGGAGTTGCCTTCCGTCAACCGGTTGTACCAGGAGTTCAAGGGCCAGGGGCTCGAGGTCCTGCTGATCTCCTTCCGCGAGAGCGCCGACCTGGTGAAGCGCACCGCGGCCGAGCGCGGCTACACCGCGCCCGTGCTCCTCGACGCGTCCGGTGACGTCACGGGGCGAATCTACGGCGTGTGGGGGCCACCCACCGCCTACTTCGTGAACCGCGAAGGGCGTCTCGTCGGCCGGTTGATGGGGGCCAAGGACTGGAGCAGCCCCGCCGCGCGCGACCTGATCCGCTCGCTCGTCGCCCCGGCGCCCCGCTGAGCCGCCCCGGCTAGCCGCGCCCCGCCGCCAGCGGGGGCGGGCCCCCCTGATCCCGGGGAGCCCCGGCCATCGCGATGAGCGCCCGCACCAGATCGGTGAGCGCGGCACGGGCGGCCGGATCCACGAGCCGGCCGTCCTGGAAGTGGCCGGACTCGAGGTAGACGCTCGTGGGCACCACCAGCGCGCCGAACCACGCGAGCACGCCGCGAAGCTGCCAGTCCACGCCGAGGTAGTGGTGCGGCGTGGCGCCCATCGCGACGATGCCCACCGGCTTGGCCCGCAGCGCCTCCAGCGGGGTGAGGTCGAGGAGGTTCTTGAGCGCCCCGGTGTACGACGCGCGGTAGACCGGGCTCGCCAGCAGGACCGCGTCGGCTGCGGCGAGCGCGCCGACCACGCGCGCCGTGTCGTCGGTGAAGCGATCGAGCGGCCGCCCGTCCGCGAACGAGACGCGGTGCTCGCCGAGGCTGAGCACGGTGACCGCGATGCCGGGCTCCGCGGCGGCGGTCTCCGCCGCGAACCGCACCGCCGCGTCGAGGCGGCCCGGTGGGGTGACCGCGCCGACGACCACGGCGAGCCTCATGCCGCCGGACGATCGCGCTCGCGGCGCGCCACCTCGGCGCGGACCAGCGGGATCAGCTCGCGGCCGTAGTCGGCGGCGTCGTTGAGCGGGTCGAAGCCGCGGATCAGGAGCGTGGTGACGCCGAGCTCGTAGTAGTCGAGCAGCGCCTCGGTCACCTGCTCGGGCGTGCCGACGAGCGCGGTGGTGTTGCCCGCGCCGCCGACCGCGGCCGCGATCGGCGTCCACAGCCGCTTGTCGTGCACCTCGGACTGCTGCGCGAAGTCCACCAGTCGCCGGGCGCCCACCGCCTCGGGCGCGGGCAGCGTGCGGTCGCCCTGCTTGGCCCGTACCCGCTCGAGGATGCTCCGGGCCTTGGCCCACGCCTGCTCCTCGGTCGGGGCGATGATCGGCCGGAGCGAGACGCTGAAGCGCAGATCGAGGGGCTCACGGCCGTGGCGCGCCGCCACCGCGCGCAGCGTCGCGATACGCTCGCGGATCGCGGTGAGCGGCTCGCCCCAGAGCATGTAGACCGCGCAGTGCCGGGCTCCGATCTGGTGCGCGGCCTCGGAGGCGCCGCCGAAGTAGAGCGGGATGTGCGGCGTCTGCCGCGGCTTCACGTCCGAGTAGGCCGCGGTGACGCGATAGAACTCGCCCGCGTGGTCGAACGGCCGCTCCTCCGTCCACATCCGGCGCATCAGGCCCAGGTACTCGTCGGTCCGGCGGTAGCGGGTGTCGTGCCCGACGAAATCGCCGTCCCGCGCCTGATCCGCGTCGCTGCCGCCGGTGATGATGTGCAGCGCGATGCGCCCGCCGGAGAGCTGGTCGAGCGTGGCCGCCTTGCGCGCGGCCAGCGTCGGAGCCACGAAGCCGGGCCGATGAGCGATCAGATAGCCGAGGCGCTCGGTGTGGGCCGCCGCATAACCCGAGACCAGGAAGCCGTCCGCCGAGGTCGACGTGTAGCCGACCAGGACCTTGTCGAATCCGGCCGCCTCGTGGGTCCTCGAGAAGTCGCGGATCCACGCCATGTCGATCGCGCCGCCGATCACGTGGACAGCCGCCCCGTCGGCGCCCTCCGGTCTCACCCCGATCATCCCGATGAACTCGATGGCCATCAGCTTCTCCTCTCGGCGGGAAGCGCCGCGCGTGACGCGATGCACTCGGCCAGGTGCGCGGCATCGTCCCCCACGCCGCAGAGCACCGGCCGCGCTCCAGGATCACCGTCTCGTGCCGCTCGCTCATGACCCGACAAGGCTACGGAGGCGCGCGTGTGGAGTCAATCGGCGCGACGCGCCCTTGCGTCGTCCATGCCGGAGCCTATACTGAACGGGTGTTCCACCCGGTCGTCGATCGCTGGTTCCGTCAGCGCTACACTGAGCCCACGCCGGTCCAGGCCCAGGCCTGGCCGCTGATCGCGGCCGGCCACGACGTCCTGCTGACCGCGCCGACCGGCTCCGGAAAGACCCTGGCCGCGTTCCTGGCCTGTCTCGACCGGCTCTTCCGCGAGGCGCTCGAGGGCCGGCTCGAGGACCGGACCGCGATCCTCTACGTCTCGCCGCTCAAGGCGCTCTCCAACGACGTGCGCCGCAACCTGGACGAGCCGCTCGCCGAGCTCGCGGCGGCCGCGGTCGCGGCGGGGCTGGCGCCTCCCGCGATCCGCACCGCGGTGCGAACCGGCGACACTCCTGCGCACGAGCGGCGGCAGGTCGGCCGCCGGCCCCCGCACGTCCTGGTGACCACCCCCGAGTCGCTCTTCATCCTGCTCACCGCGGAGTCGAGCCGCCGCTGGCTCTCGCAGGTACGCACGGTCATCGTGGACGAGATTCACGCGGTGGCCGGCGACAAGCGGGGCGCGCACCTGGCCCTGTCGCTCGAGCGGCTGGAGACGCTGGTGCGCGCGGGCGGCGGCGCGCGCCTGCAGCGCATCGGGCTCTCGGCCACCGTGCGCCCGATCGAGACCGCGGCGCGGCTCCTGGTGGGCGGCGCCCGGCCGCGCCCCGAGATCGTCAACGTGGGCCAGCGGCGCGACATGGACCTCGCGGTCGAGGTGATCGGCGACGAGCTGGGCGCGGTCTGCACGAACGAGCAGTGGGAGGAGATCTACGATCGCGTCGCCGAGCTGGCCCGCGCCCACCGCTCCACACTCGTGTTCGTCAACACGCGGCGGCTGGTCGAGCGGGTCACGCGTCACCTGGCCGACCGCCTGGGCGCCGAGCGCGTGGCCGCGCACCACAGCAGCCTGAGCCGGCAGCGTCGCTTCGATGCCGAGCAACGGCTGAAGTCGGGCGAGCTCTCGCTGGTGGTGGCCACCGCCTCGCTCGAGCTCGGCATCGACGTGGGCACCGTCGATCTCACGTGCCTGATCGGCTCGCCGCGGTCGATCGCGACCGCGCTCCAGCGGGTGGGCCGCTCCGGTCACGCCCTGCTCGCGACGCCGAAGGGCCGACTCTTCCCGCTCACCCGCGACCAGCTCGTCGAGTGCGCGGCTCTGGCGCGGGCGGCCCGCCGCGGCGAGATCGACCGTCTCGCGCTGCGGAAGGCCCCGCTCGACGTCCTCGCCCAGCAGATCGTGGCGATCTGCGCCAGCGAGGAGCAGGACGAGGACCGCCTGTTCGCGCTCTGCCGGCGCGCCGCCCCCTACGCCGATCTCACCCGCCACGACTTCGACCAGGTGGTGGACATGCTCGCCGAGGGCATCGCGACACGCCGCGGACGGTACGCGACGCGCCTGCACCGCGACGCGGTGGGCCGGCGCCTCAAGGCCCGGCGGGGCTCCCGGCTCGCCGCGATCACCTCGGGCGGGGCCATCCCGGACAACGCCAGCTACGAGGTCGTGCTGGAGCCGGACGAGACCACGATCGGCTCGCTCGACGAGGACTTCGCGATCGAGTCGATGGCGGGCGACGTCATCCTGCTCGGCAACACCTCGTGGCGCATCCGGCGGATCGAGAGCGGGCGCGTCCGCGTGGAGGACGCGGGCGGCGCGCCGTCCACGATCCCGTTCTGGCTCGGCGAGGGACCGGCGCGGACGCCCGAGCTCTCCGCCGAGCTCGCGGCGGTGCGCGAGGGGGTGGCCGAGCGGCTGCACGAGCCGGAAGCGGCGATCCGCTGGCTCGAGCAGGAGACGGGTCTCGACCGGCGCGGCGCGCTCCTCGCGCTTGACTACATCGCGGCCGCCCGGGCCGCCCTCGGCGCCGTTCCCACCCGCGACACGGTGGTGGTGGAGCGCTTCTTCGACGAGGCCGGCGGCATGCAGATGGTGATCCACGCGCCCTTCGGCGGCCGCATCAACCGGGCCTGGGGCATGGCGCTGCGCAAGCGACTCTGCCACTCGTTCAACTTCGAGCTGCAGGCCGCCGCCACGGACGACGGCGTGCTGCTGTCGCTCGGCCCTCAGCACAGCTTCCCGCTGGAAGCCGTGTTCGAGATGCTGCACCCGCACGGGCTCGACGAGCTCCTGATCCAGGCCGCGCTGCAGGCGCCCATGTTCACGACGCGCTGGCGGTGGAACGCCACCCGCGCGCTCGCGTTGCTGCGCTGGCAGAATGGCCGCAAGGTGCCGCCCTTCCTGCAGCGGATGCGCGCCGAGGATCTCCTCGTCGCGGCGTTTCCGGCCCAGGCGGCCTGCCAGGACAACATGGGCGCCGGCCCCATCGAGGTGCCCGACCATCCGCTGGTCGCCGAGACCCTGCGCGACTGTCTGACCGAGGCCATGGACGTCGACGGCCTCCGCGCGGTGCTGACCGCGCTCCACGAGGGCAAGATCCGGCGCGTGGTCCGCGAGACCCCGGAACCGTCGGTCTTTGCCCACGAGATCCTGAACGCCAATCCCTACGCGTATCTCGACGATGCCCCGCTCGAGGAGCGGCGCGCCCGCGCGGTCACGCTGCGGCGCGGCCTGCCCGCGACGGTGGCCGACGACGTCGGGCGCCTCGACCCCGCGGCCATCGCGGCGGTAGTCGAGGAGGCGTGGCCCGATCTCCGCAGCGCCGACGAGCTGCACGACCTGCTGCTCGACGTCGGCGTGCTGCCCGAGGGTGAGGCCGTGGCCTGGACCGCCTATCTCGACGAGCTGATCGCAGCCGGCCGCGCCGCGCGGCTGCGCGACGGTGATCGCGTGGGCTGGGTGGCCGCGGAGCGTCGCTCGCTCGCCGCCGCCATCTGGCCGGGCGCGCGCTTCGAGCCCGACGTGGTCGAGCCGCCCGCGCGCCGCGCGCCCGCGTGGTCGGATCGCGAGGGCGCGCTGGTGGAGGTCGTCCGGGCGCGTCTGGGCCTGGTAGGGCCGACCACCGCGATCGCGCTCGCGGCCACGCTCGACGTGACGCCCGGCGAGGCGGACGCCGCGCTCGCGGCCATCGAGGCCGAGGGCGGCGTGCTCCGGGGTCGCTTCACCTCCGAGGCGATCGCGGCCGGCGCTCTCGAGTGGTGCGACCGGCGGCTCCTGGCGCGTATCCACCGGCGGACGCTCGATGGCCTGCGCCGGCTCATCGAGCCGGTGTCGCCGGCGCTGCTGATGCGCTTCCTGCTCGCGTGGCAGCACGTCACTCCGGGCACGCAGCAGCACGGGCGCGACGGTCTGCAGCGTGTCATCGAGCGGCTGCAGGGCTTCGAGGCCGCCGCGGGGGCGTGGGAGCGTGAGCTGCTCGCCTCGCGAGTGGCCGGCTACCAGCCGGGCTGGCTCGACGAGCTCTGCCTCTCGGGCGAGGTCACGTGGGGCCGGCTCGGTCTTCACGAGAGCGCGCGCCACGCGGGCCGCCGGCTGTCCGCGATGGTCCCGCTCGCGCTCCTCCTCCGCCGCGATCTCGCGTGGCTACTCGACCCGCGTCCCGAGGCCGACGGGCAGGCGACCGCCACGCCGTCGGGGCCGGCCCGCGACGTGCTGGCGCATCTGGCGCGCGGCGGAGCGTCGTTCGTGGACGACATCGCGACGGGGGTGCGGCGGCTCCGGATCGAGGTCGAGGAGGCCCTGTGCGAGCTCGTGACGGCGGGGCTCGTCACCGGTGACGGATTCGCGGGGCTGCGCAGCCTGCTGCATTCCGAGAAGCGCCGGCGGCCGCGGCCGGGCCGGCCGGTCGTCCCGCGGCCGTCACCCGGGACCGGGCGCTGGGCACGCCTCGCCCCACCCACGGCGCCCTCGGCCGACGACATCGTCGAGGCCAAGGCGCGCCAGTACGTCAGGCGCTACGGCGTGGTCTTCCGCGACCTGCTGCAGCGGGAGCCGGGCGTCCCGGCTTGGCGCGATCTCCTCCGCGTCTACCGGCGTCTCGAGATGCGCGGTGATCTCCGGGGTGGCCGGATCGTCGGCGGGTTCGTGGGTGAGCAGTTCGCGGCGCCCGAGGCCCTCGAGGCGTTGCGGGCTCTGCGCCGCGAGCAGCCGAGCGGCCAGATCATTCGGGTTTCGGCCGTCGATCCGCTGAACCTGGTGGGAATCATCACGCCGGGGCCGCGGGTACCCGCCGTCCTCGGGCACCACGTGGAGTATCGCGACGGCGTGCCCGTGCTCGAGGAGTCGCGAAGCGGCCGGGAGCGGGCCGGGGCGCGGAAGCGCCGCTAGCGACCGAGGGCGTTGTTCAGGCCGCGGGTCTGGATGCCGCCGGTCACGTCGGGGTCGACGTCCGGACGGCGGGGCGGAGTGGGCTGGGCCTTGCGGAGCACCTCGTCGGTCCGCCGGCGGTCGATCTCCCGCACCGCCTGCGCCGTGTCTTCCTCGAGCTTCTTCGGTGGCACCGGCCGGAGAGCAGGGGTGCGCGGCTTGTAGTCGAGATCGATCGAGCCCGACTTGCTCTGAGCCGGGACGGCTCCGGCACTCACCACGACGATCAGCAGGGCCAGCAGGGTCCTCATGACTCCCTCCGGTCTAGAGGGTAGGCACCGCCGAGCCAGCCTGTCAAACTCTCAGGCGCCGAAGACCACCCGGGTACCGGTCGACGGCATGATCAGCTTGGCCGGCATCTCCCGGTAGACCGCCATGATCGTGTTGAGCCCGGTGCAGTGGGCCGGGACGATGTAGTCGGGGTCGATCGCCTTGAAGGCGGCGACGGTCTTGGCCACGACCTCCTCGGGCGCCGGCGCGAGGTGGAAGCCTCCGACCACCGCGTGGACCTTCTCGATGCCGGTCGCCTTCTGCACCTGTCGCACCGAGTTGATGACCCCGGCGTGTCCGCACGAGGTGATCACGACGAGCCCGCGGTCCTTCAGGTTGAAGGCGGTCGCGTGCTCGCCCTGGAAGTTGTCGGCGACCAGATCGCCCGGCTTGGCCTCGACCTTCACGAGCCCGAAGTGGGTGGCCGAGCATGCCGAGTCGGCCGCGCCCGCGCGCAGCCGCGCCGCCGCGGGGGGCTTCTCGAAGTCGGTCAGCCGCGAGATCTGGCCGGACGTGAACGCCTGTCCGGCCACGACGCTCGGCTGTCGGGCCAGGACCACCTGGAGACCGCGCGTCTCGAGACCCACCCGGTCGAGCTGCCCCTGGTCGACGGTGGCCGCGGGCGTCACCACCACCCGGTGGCAGAAGGTGTCCTCGCCGCCTGCGTAGACCGTGAGGCCGGGCTTGAACTTGCCTCCATCCATGCTTTACGGCGTGGAATTGACCAGCCGGACCTCTTGCCGGGGAACCGGCACCGCGATGCCGGCGACCCCGAAGCGCTCGGCGAGAGCCCGGTACATCTCGCCCTCCGCGGTGACCACGTCGGGAACCCGGACCCAGGGATGGATCCCGACCCGGATCCCGCCCACCTCGATCTGGGCCACCCCGATCACCGGGGAGGGCTGCGGCAGCACTCTCGGATTGGCCGTGACCACTTCACGCACCAGGGCCAGCACGGCGGCGAGGTCCGATCCGTGAGGCACCGTGACGGTCAGATGCAGCTGCCGCATCGTCCCGAAGTTGTGCAGGATCTCGCCCACGATCTTCCGGTTCGGAATGATGATCCGCGACTGGTCGGGGTGGACCAGCGTGGTCGAGAACAGCTCGATCGTGTGCACGTCTCCCTTCATGCCCACGATCTCGATGTGCTCGCCCACCCGGAACGGCTTGGTGAAGACGATGGTCAGGCCGGCGATCACGTTGCCGAGCACGCCCTGCAGGGCGATACCGATGCCGAGGCCGGCCACCCCGATTCCGGCCACCAGCGGAGCGATCTGGAAACCGAACTTGTCCAGCGCGATGACCAGCGCGAACAGCAGCACGACGACTCTCACGACCCGCACGATGAGCCGGAGCAGTGGCGGCTCGATCGCCATGCGGGTGAGCGGGCGCTCGACCGCGCTGCCCACCCACCACGCGACGAGGAACCCCACGAAGAGGATGACGATCGCGCCCAGCACCTGGAATCCGTAGCGGATGGCCAGATCCAGGATCAGATCTTGGGCCGGCATCGTCATCTCCCGGTCATACGCGGGTCGTGAGAGCGAATCACCTTACTTCTCCTTGGTCAGGAACGTGTCGTTGCGGTTCTTCGACCAGCAGGCCTCGTTCTTCTCGGTGCAGACCGGCCGCTCCTTACCGTAGGAGATCGTGGTGATGCGGCTGGCCTCGATGCCGTTGGCGACCAGATAGTTCATCGCCGACTTGGCTCGCCGCTCGCCGAGGGCCAGGTTGTACTCGGCGGTCCCTCGCTCGTCACAGTGCCCCTCGATCAGCACGAGCTGATTGGGGTTGGCCTTGAGGTACGCGGCGCTCGCATCGAGCACCTTCGCGTCGGCGGGACGGATGTCCGACTTGTCGAAGGCGAAGAAGACCTGCTTGAGCGCGTCGTTGGCGCGGTATTCCTTCGGCGGGGCGGGCGGCGGCGTGGGCGCCACGGTCGGCGGAGCCACCGGAGCCGGAGCGGGGGCGGGCGGCGGGGGCGCCGGCGTCGGTGGTGCCGCCGCAGGCGGCGGCACGGGCGGGGGCGCACTGGCCTGGGTCATCGCGGGCCGCTTCGGACATCCGGCGAGTAGCAGCGTCAGCGAGAGCACCGGAAGCACCGTCAGCACTGAACGAAGTGGGCGTCTAGTCATTTGGATGACCTCCTGGGGTGTCGTGGCGTCATTGGGTGGTCGACTTCTTCATGCGCTGCTCGAGCCCGCGCAGGAGTCGCTCGGCCTGGTCGATATTGCGGCGGGCGTTGGCGTGGCTCGGGTCCATCTCGAGCACCACGCGCCACTCCGCGATCGCCTCCTTCAGCTTCTCCTCGCGATAGAACCGCACCCCCTGCGTGTAGTGCTGCTCGATATTGCGGGTGCGGGCCTTCTTGAGAAGGGCGGAGGCGTCCTCGTAGTCCGGCTGCAGGCGTGTCAGCAGGGTCAGGCTGTGGATGGACTCGGGATACTGCTGGGCCTCCATCTGGCTCTTGGCCTGCCCGTAGAGCGCCTGCTTCTTCAGCGTGAGACCCTCCCGGTCCCCCGGCTTGCCGGCCAGGTACTTGTCCACCGTGCCGAGGGCGTCTCCGTAGTCGCTGCGCTCGAGGGCCTCGCGCGCTTCCGCCAGCAGCGGATTGACCTCCGGGGCGAGCTCCTCCTTCGGGGCGGCCACGCCCGGGGCCGCGGGCGGAGCCGGTGCGCCCGGCGCGGCGGGGGCCGGCCGAGGCACGTCGGGGGTGGGAACCGCGGCCACCACGGGCGCGGGCTTGCGCGCCTCCGGATGCACGAACGGTACCCCCGGGATCTCCGGGATCTTCAGCGTGGTGCCCGGGGTCAGGCGTGGATTGGGCGGGAGCTGATTGGTCTCCCAGATGACTTCCAAGCGCGAGCGGTCACCGTAGTACCGCTGCGCGAGCCCGGCGAGCGTGTCCCCCGCCCGCACGGTGTGACTGATGAACTCCACCTCGCGGGTGCTGCTCTGTAGCGCCTCGAAGGCGGCGCGGTTGCCCGGATCCAGCGCGAGCGCGGTCAGGAACTTGCGCCGGGCCTCGACCTGCACCCCACGGGCGAGGGCCTTGCGCCCCTCGTCGATGCGCTCGGCCACCATCTGGTCGATCCGGGCCTGGAGCGCGCGCAGGCTCTCCCGCGCCTTGGCGTCGTCCGGCGTGATGGTGAGCACGATCTTCCACTCCTCGGCGGCGCGGCGGAGCTGGCCGTCGCGCTCGAGCGCCTCGGCCTGCTGGCGGTGACGCGCCGCGAGCGGATCGCGTGCGAGCGGCGCGGCCACCGCGCCGGGCGCACCCGACCCCGTCGTGCCGCCCAGGGAGGCGCAGCCGCCGAGGGCCAGCGCGGCCGCTGCAAGGAGGCCCAGGCCGTGCCCGCGCGTCACCGGAGATTCTCCTCCTGGAAGACGTTGAGGTTCTTCACGAAATCGTCGAGGGTCATCTCGGAGTAGATTTGGCTTCGGTGCCCGGCCAGCGGCCGCACGAACGAGGCGTTGCCCTGACGCCGCACCGAGAACGCGGCCACGTAACCGTACTCCTTGACCTTGGGCAGCAGGCCCTCTTCCCAGCGCCCGTAGGGATAGGCCAGGATCTGGCTCCGGCGGCCGAGGTTCTTGTTGAACAGCTCCTGCGGCTGCTCGAGCTCCACCTGCATGCGGCGCGCGTACTGCGCCTCGGTCTCCCCCATGGCGCGGCGCAGGTCGGCGTGCGTCTTGGTGTGTGCCTGGACGTCGAAGCCCTCGCCGGCCAGCTCGCGCAGATCGCTCCACGAGAGCGCGCCGCGCCCGGCCCCCACCCAGTCCGTGTAGATGAAGAGCGTCGCGGTGAAACCCAGCTCCTTGAGCACGGGGTAAGCGTACTCCTTGAACGAGCGGTACCCGTCGTCGAAGGTCAGCACCACGGACCGCTGCGGCAGCTGGCGGTTGAGCCGGGTGAACTCGACGAAGTCGGCGAGGCTCACCACGCGATAGCCGTTCGTCTTCAGATAACGCATCTGCTCGCGAAAGCTCGCAGCCGCGAGCACCAGGCGGCCCTTCGCCTGCTCGGCCAGGTTGTGATACGTGAGGATCGGCACGATCTGGTAGCCGCCCGGGGTCACCCCGGACAGGTTCCACGGCCGGCGCGGGATCACGACCTCCTGGTCGGGCGCGAAGGCGCGGAGGCCCGTGTAGTCCTCGATTATCCACGCGCGATCGGCTCCACCCAGATAACGGGCGGCGAGCGTCTCGGGCGTGTCGCCCGGCTGGGCGAAGGTGATGATGAAGTCCTCCGACTGGTAGGCGGCCGGCCGAGGCGTCGGTTTGGCCGGGGCGGCGGTGGGGGTCGACGCCGGCGTGGGCGCCGGCGCGGCGGAGGCGCAGGCCGACAGCACCAGGGCGGTGCCGGCCAGCAGGAGTGCCCGCGCCCGTGCGCAACAATTCATCATCCCCTTATCCTAAACGACCGGGGCGGATAAGGGGATCAAACTACTGGAGCCAGCCCCAGGACCTCGTAGACCTCGACTTCCTCTTCCTTGCCCTTGACGCGGATCCGCCCGAGCGGGCGGGCGTCCACGAGGTCGCGCACGCGCTCGTAGGTCCGGTGGCTGATGAGGATCTGGCCGGGCTTGGCGTTGGACTCGAGGCGGGCGGCCAGATTGACGCTGTCGCCGATGACGGTGTACTCCATCCGGTCCTCGGTCCCGACGGTGCCCGCGACCGCCTCCCCCGCGCTGACGCCGATGCCGACGGAGATGGGCTCCTTGCCTTGGCGAGCGCGCCGCTCGTTGAGCCCGCCGATGCCCTCCTGCATGGCGAGCGCGGTCCGGATGGCGCGCGCGGAGTGGTCCGGGTGGGCGATGGGGGCGCCGAACACCGCCATCACCGCGTCCCCGAGGAACTTGTCGAGGGTCCCGTCGTGCTTGAAGGTGGTCTCGATCATGAGGTTGTAGAAGTCGTTGAGCAGGAGCACAACGTCTTCCGGGCTCATGCGCTCCGAGAGCGGCGTGAAGCCGCGCACGTCGCAGAAGAGCACGGTGACCTCCCGGCGCTCGCCGGTCAGGGCCAGCTGCTCCGGATTCTTCAGGATCTCCTCGACCACCTCGCGCGCCACGTACCGGGTGAAGGCGCGCTTGATCATCTCCTTCTCGCGCAGGCTCCGCGCCATGCGGTTGAACGACTCGGTCAGTGCACCCAGCTCGTCGCGAGAGGCCACCGGGAGCGAGATGTTGAAATTGCCCGCCGCGATGGCTCCGGTGGCCCGCACGAGCCGGAAGATCGGGCGCGAGAGGAGCGCGGCGAGGCCGACCGCACCGCCCAGCCCGGCCAGCACCATCAGGAGCGTGATGAGCAGCGCTTGGTTGCGGGCGCTGGCCAGCGCCGCGTTGATGGCCTCCTCGCTGAAGCCCAGGTAGAGCGCGCCCACCGGCACCCGGCTATAGACGAGGGGCACCGCGAAATCGATGATGCGGCCCTGCGGCGTCTTGTAGGTCTGGACCAGGAGCCGGTTCTTGAGCGGCTCGAGGCCCTTCGGACGCTCCACCACGCTCTTCACCGCGGCCCGTGGGTCGGAATGGGCGAGGACCCGGCCGTCGTGATCGGCCACGATCACGTAGGCCACGTCGGGGTCCTTCATGGCGTCGGTGACGAGCACGCCCAGGGTGAGCTCGTCGCCGGTGAGCAGCGGGGTCTTGGCCCCGGCCGCGAAGTTCTCGGCCATGGTGAGGCCGCGCTTGGTCATCTCCGCGGTCAGGCTCTGCTGCTGCTCGCGGAGGAGGAAGAGGCCGACGAGGGCGACCGTGAGGACCACGAGCGCGGTGATGAGCAGGCTCAGCTTGACCTTCAGGGGCACCCGGATCGGCGAGGTCTCCGGGGGCGAGACGGCCGCAGCGGTGTCGGGGGTCGCCGCGGGCGTCGCGGCCGATTCGTTCGACGTGGCCGCCACGGGCCGGCGGCCTACAGCCCGTGCAGCGGGAAGATCCGCTCGTGGATCTCGCCCACCTGCCGCCGCGCGTACTCCTCCGCCCATCGGTGCGTGTCGGGGGGCACTGCCTCGAAGGGATCGGAGAGAGTCAGCTGCTCCAGCCCGAGTCGCTGCATGTCCGGATGACTCTCGCCGGGCAGCACGTCCGGCAGCTCGATGTCGTTGATGGCCGCCCACGCCGCGGTCCAGGCTCGCGCCACGTTGGCGAGGTCGTAGCCGCCGCCGCCGAGCGCAACGACGCGGGGCGCGAGGGGCACGAGCCGGCGCACGGCCCGCGTGAAGCCCTGCACGGTGAGGCTCAGGTGGGTGAGCGGATCCGTCCGGTGCGAGTCGATGCCGAGCTGGATCACGAGCGCGTCCGGCTTGAAGGCGGTGACCAGCGGCGGCACCACCGCCTCGAAGGCCTCCTGATACACCGTGTCGTCGGTCAGCGGCTGGAGCGGCACGTTGACCGAGTAGCCGAGGCCGTCGCCCTCGCCCATCTCCACCACGAAGCCGGTGCCCGGGAAGAGCCGGTCGCCCCGCTCGTGGGTGGAGATGGTGAGCACGTGGGGATCGTTGTAGAAGGCGAACTGGACGCCGTCGCCGTGATGGGCGTCGATGTCGACGTAGGCCACCCGCAGGCCGCGCTCGCGCAGACGCATGATCGCGAGCACCGCGTCGTTGACATAGCAGAAGCCCGACGCGCGTCCGGGCATCGCGTGGTGCAGCCCGCCCGCGAAGTGGAACGCGCGGTCCACCTCCCCGCCCGCCACGAGCTGCGCGGCGAGCAGCGAGCCTCCCGCCGCGAGCTGGGCCGCTTCCCACAGCCCGGGGAAGATCGGGTTGTCGCCCGGCCCGAGCCCGTAGCGCGCCGCGTGCGGCACCCAGTCGCCCGCGCTCACCGCGCGCAGGATCTCGATGTACTCGCGACTGTGGAAGCATGCGATCTGCTCGAGCTGGGCCGCCTCGGGAGCAAGGACCTTGGCGCGCGGCAGCGTGGTGAGGCCGTAGGCCTCCATGAGCCGCCAGGTGAGCCCGAGGCGCTCCATGCGGAGCGGATGCTCGCGCCCGTAGTCGAAGTGGCGCCACTCGTCGGAGTAGATGATCGCGGTGGTGGTCATGTCTGATTCGTCGCGATAGCCCAGGCCCGCTTTTATTCTTGTATCCGCTCGACGCGCCTGCGGCTGCGCCTCGCCAGGCCACTGCGCCTCGCCAAGCTCTGACGCTTCCAGATGCCGGACTTGCCGCCCGACTTCTCGACGAGGCAGAGGTCCGTGAGGACGATGCCGCGGTCGACGGCCTTCACCATATCGTACACGGTGAGCCCGGCCACCGCCGCCGCGGTCAGTGCCTCCATCTCCACGCCGGTCTTGTCGACGGTGCGCACGCGCGCCTGCACCGTGATCGTGGCGCGGCGCGAGTCGAGCTGGAACTCCACGTCAACGCCGGTGATCCGGAGCGGATGGCAGAGCGGGATGAGATCGGGCGTGCGCTTGGCCGCCATGATCCCCGCGGTGCGGGCGACTCCGAGCACGTCGCCCTTGGCGAGCTGTCCCGCGCGGACCGCGGCCAGCGTCGCCGGCTTCATCCTGAGCGTGACGCGGGCTGCCGCCTCGCGGACCGTCTCCGCCTTGGCGGAGACGTCCACCATGCGCGCCTCACCTGCGGGAGTCAGGTGGGACAGGCCGCGGAAATTATCCACTTCCCGCGGCGGGGACATCGGCCGGGCGCGGGCCCCGACTCAGGCGTGCGTCGCGGCGCGCGCGTGTCGGAGAAGGCTCTCCATCCGATCCTTCGCGATGAGCTTGAGCTTCTTGAGCTCGCTCACGCGCCACTGCTGATCGGGGGAGAGAAAGCCGCGACCGTTGAGGTCGCTCAGCTCCTGCTCGTATCGCTGGTGCTCTTCGCGGAGCTTGCGGAAATCGTGGTTTTCGGTGGTGAGCCGCTCGATGAACGCTTCGGCGTCGGGCATGCGGACCTCCTTGCGAGGCTTGTCAGGACCCTGCCCCATCCTGCTCGGTACCCGGGTTATACTCCCCGGCTCTTCGCACTGTCAAGGCTTGCCGTGGCGCAGCAGATGGGGCGCGGTGGCCTTGAAATGCGCGGTCACCGGACGGCCC
The DNA here is from genome assembly GCA_035519555.1 of Nitrosotalea sp. Classification (GTDB taxonomy): domain Bacteria; phylum Methylomirabilota; class Methylomirabilia; order Rokubacteriales; family CSP1-6; genus CAMLFJ01. Next base: position 67,285 of record DATIWG010000074.1, read on the forward strand.
GGCTCGAGGCCGAGCTCCTCGACGGAGCGCTGCGTCACAAGGGCGACGATAGGGAAGCCACAATCAATGGTGACGCGCACATGGGGCCCGCTCGGGGTCAGGCGCACGATCTGGCCAGGGAGGTGGTTCCGCGCGCTGGACGTGCCGTCGCCGGCTCGCACGGTGAGCGTCACGTCCTCGGGCCGGACGCAGAGCCGCACCCACTCGCCGGCCTCGGCCGGCTGCGCGACCTCGATCGTCTGCCGGCCGGCCTCGAGGATCGCCAGGCCGCTCGTGACCGTCCGGACCCGGCACTCCAGCAGCGTCTCGACCCCGACGAAGCGCGCGACCTCCTCCGTGATCGGCGCCCGAAAGACCTGGGCGGCGTGGTCCACCTGGAGGAGCCGGCCCCCGAGGACGACCGCCACCCGGTCGCCGAGCGTCTGGGCCTCGCCCCGATCGTGGGTGACGAGCACCGCGGTGGCCCGACGACGCCTCAGGATGCGCCCGAGGTCATCGATCAGCCCCTCCCGGGTGGGCTGATCCAGAGCCGAGAAGGGCTCGTCGAGCAGGAGCAGCTCGGGCTCGAGGACCAGGGCGCGGGCCAGCGCGGTGCGCTGGGCCTCGCCGCCCGAGAGCGTGCGGGCCTGCCGGTCGGCCAGGTGGGCGATGCCCAGCTGGGCGAGCCACTCCGCCACCCGCGGCGCCACCCGCTCGCCGTCCAGCCCGCGGAAGCGGAGCCCGAGGGCCACGTTGTCCTGGACGGTCGCGTCGGTGAGCAGGGGCTCTTGGAAGACGCTGGCCATGCGCCGGCGAATCGCGAGTCGGTCGGTCGGGCTCACATGCTCACCCTGGAAGCGAACGCTGCCCGCGGTCGGCGTCTCGAGCAGACCCATCACCCGGAGGAGCGTGGACTTCCCCGCCCCGTTGGGACCGATCACGGCCAGGACCTGGCCCGCGTCCACCGCCAGCTCGGGGATGTCCAGAACGGTCTTCCCTGCCCGCGAGACCTGGATGCCGTGCAGCGCAACGACCGGTGGCGCCGCCATCAGGCGGTGGGCAGCACGTGGATCGCGCCGCGGTGGAGGGAGAACTGCCAGTGCCGATCGCGGTCGATCTCCAGGATCTCGTAGACGAG
>DATIWG010000075.1:0-74074 GCA_035519555.1 Nitrosotalea sp.
CGAGCATGCCCACCGCCGAGGCGATCCCGGGGCTGGGGGGCACCAGCACGGTGGGAATGCCGAGCTCGCGGGCGAGCGCATTGGCGTGCAGGGGACCGGCGCCACCGAAGGCGACGAGCACGAAGTCGCGCGGATCGTAGCCGCGCTGCACCGAGACGAGGCGCACTGCGCCGATCATGTGGGCGTTGGCGATCTCCACGATGCCGCTGGCCGCTGCGAGCGGATCGAGGCCGAGCGGGCCCGCCACCTGCGCGGCGACGGCCCGCCGGGCCGCCCCGGCGTCGAGCCTCATCTCGCCACCGAGGAAGAACGCGGAGTCGAGCCGACCCAGCACGAGGTTCGCGTCCGTGATGGTCGGGGTCGTGCCGCCCAGGCCGTAGCACGCCGGCCCCGGCCGGGCCCCCGCGCTGCGCGGCCCCACGCGAAGCGCGCCTCCCGCGTCGATCCACGCCTCGCTGCCTCCCCCCGCGCCCACCTCCACCAGGTCGATCACCGGGGTGCGCACCGGATAGCCGCCGCCGCGCCCCTCGCCGAGAGGCGTCACCGCCTGCGTGCCCACCTCCATCTCGGTGGAGAGCCGCAGACGCCCGTCCTGGATCAGCCCGACCTTGGCGGTGGTGCCCCCCATGTCGAACGAGAGCACGTTGGCGTAGTGGTAGGGCGCGGCCACGGCACCGGCGGCGATCACGCCTGCGGCCGGGCCCGACTCGACCATGTAGACGGGCCGCTCCTTGGCCGAGGCCGACGTCATCACCCCGCCGTTGGACTGCATCACGTAGAAGGGCGCGGTGGCGCCGAGGGCGGCGAGCCGGGACTCGAGCGCGTCCACGTAGCGCGACACGATGGGCATCACCGCCGCGTTCACCGCCGCGGTGCTGCCGCGCAGGTACTCGCGGAACTCCGGGCATACCTCCGACGAGACCGACAGCCAGGTCTCCGGCATCTCCTCGCGCACGATGGCCGCCGCGGCGCGCTCGTGCGCCGGATTCAGATAGGAATGGAGGAAGCAGATCACGACCGCCTCCACGCCCTCGGCTCGCAGCCGGCGCACTCCCGCCCGCACCTCGCCGACATCGAGCGGCTCGAGCACTCGTCCCTCGGCGTCGAGACGCTCGCCGACCTCGAGGCTCCATCGCCTGGGCACCAGCGGCGCCGGCTTCTGGAGATGCACGTCGTAGAGCCGCGAGCGGATCTGCCGGCCGATCTCGAGGATGTCGCGGAAGCCGCGCGTCACGAGCATGCCCACGCGCGCCGTCTTGCCCTCGATGATGGCGTTGGTCGCCACCGTGGTGGCGTGGACCACCGCCCCCACATCGCGTCCTCCGGCCCCGCATTCCGCGAGGCCGCGCTCCAGCGCGATCATGAAGCCCTTCGCGGGGTCTTCCGGGGTGGTGAGGACCTTGACCACCCGCACCTGGCCGGTCTCGCCGTCGACGAGGGCCGCGTCGGTGAAGGTGCCGCCGATGTCGATGCCCACGCGCCACGTGGTCATGGACGTCACCCCCTCCGCCCGAGGGCCAGAGCCTTGCGGCGCTCGGTCTCCGCCACCACGCGGGCGCGCGCCAGGACGACCTGCGCGCGCTTGTACACCGGCACGTCGACCATCCGGCCGTCGAGGTTGACGGAGGCCGTCCCGCGGCGCACGCCGTCCTCGAACGCGTCGACCACTCTCCGCGCGTGGTCCACCTTGGCGGGATCGGGGGTGAACACGCGATTCAGCACGGTCACCTGGTCGGGATGGATGCACCCCGCGCCTTCGCAGCCGAGCTGCCGCGCGCGCTGGGCGGCCTGCTCGAAGCTGGCGAGGTCGCGGAATCCCGCGATGCTGCCGACGAGCCCGGTGGGCTGCACGCCGACGGCTTTGCAGACCGTCACCAGATGCGCCACCGGGTAGAGGAGCTCGATGCCGTCGGCCGAGGGCTCCACGCCCAGCTCCAGACAGTAGTCCTCGACGCCGATGCTCATGGTGGCGATGCGGTCACTCGACCGGGCGATCTCCTCTACGGCCAGGAAGCCGCGCGGCGTCTCGATGGCGAGGGACAGGCGCAGGTGCCCGCGCGCGAGGCCGCGGCTCTCCTCGAGGCGCTCGATCTGGGCCACGATGTCGTGGATCTGGGCGGCGGACTCCGCCTTGGGGATAGCCAGGCCATCGAGCCCCGGGTGCACGGAGGCGTCGATGTCGGCAGTGAGCAGGGCGGGGTCATTGTTCACGCGCACGAGCACCTCGGCCCCGCCGCGGCCCGCCAAGGGCAACGAATCCCGGACCAGCCTTCGGGCGCTCGCCTTCTCCTGGACGGGCACCGAGTCCTCGAGGTCGAGCACGATGGCATCGGCGCCGCGATCGTACGCCTTGTCCACGAAGCGCCGGACGTTGACCGGGAGAATCAGCGACGAGCGGCGAGCGTACGCGGCGGCGGCCATCGTCAGATGACCCCTTTCCGGGTGAGCGCGGCGATGCGCTCGTCGGAGTAGCCGATGCGGGAGAAGATCTCGCGATTGTGCTGGCCGACGGTCGGCGCCGGGTAGCGCAGCGGGCCGGGCGTGCCGCTGAGGCGCGGCACGATGGCGTGCATGGGGACCTCGCCCATGTCGTCGTCCGGCGCCTCGACCACGATGCCGCGCTCCTGGACGTGCGAGTCCTCGAGGAACTGACCGATGTCGTAGACGGGCGCGGCCGTGACTTGCGCCTCCTCGAAGAACCGGATGGCGTCGGCCAGCGTGCGCTGCTCGATGAAACCCCCGACGATCGCGTCGACTTCCGCCCGGCGCTTCACGCGCTCGGTATTGGTCTTGAAGGCCGGGTTCTGGTTCAGATCGTCCCGGCCGATGGCGCGGAAGAGGCGCTCCGTCATGGCCTGGGTCGACGCGGAGATCGCCACCCAGCCCCCGTCGCTCGTGGCATAGACGTTGCGGGGCGAGGTGCCCTCCGAGGCGCTGCCCACGCGCTTGCGGACCTTGCGCGAGAGCTTGAAGATGGCGGCCTCGGGCCGAGGATCGAGAAGATCGACTCCAGCAGACTCAGGTCGATGACCTGGCCGCGGCCGCCGTTGACCTCGACGTTGCGCACCGCGATCACGGTGGCCATGGCGCCGGACAGCCCCGCGATCATGTCGGCCATGGCAAGCGGAGGGAGCACGGGCTCGCGGTCGTCGAACCCGTTGCGCGAGGCGAAGCCCGACATGGCCTCGACGAGGGTGCCGAACCCCGGGCGCTTCGCGTACGGCCCGGTCTGCCCGAATCCCGATACCCGCACGAGGACCAGCTTCGGATTGCGCCCGAGCAGCGTGTCGGGCCCGACGCCGAGGCGCTCGAGATAGCGGAATCGGAAGCTCTCGATCATGACGTCGAAGTGCGGAACCAGATCGAGGATGATGCCGGGCGCCTCCGGCACCTTCAGATCGAGCGTGATGCTCTTCTTGTTCCTGGCGTACACCTTCCAGTGCACGCTCACCCCCGCCTCGCGCCAGTCGCGCAGCGTGTCGCCCCGGCCGGGCGACTCGACCTTGACCACCTCGGCGCCGAAGTCGGCGAGCTGGAGGCTCAACATGTTGCCCGCCACGAGGCGGGAGAAATCGAGCACGCGGACTCCGTGCAGCGGCCCCTCGCGGTCGGGCTCGAACGGCTGCTTGGGGATGGCCATCGGCCTATCGGGGGTGGAGCCTCGCACGCGCGGCCGCGGTCGCCGTCGCGTCGAGGCCCTGCGAGGTCGGATCCACGACCACGCCGTAGATCGCGCGAGCGCGCTCCGCCGAGATCTTGCCCTGGGCCACATCGGCCGCCACGCGGGTCGGATCGCGCTCGGTCGCCGCCGCGGTACCGCCACCTCCCGGGGTCTGCACGCTCACCACGTCCCCCGGCGCCAATTGGAAGGTGATCTTGGAGGGCAGCTCCCGCGCGTTTGAAGTGTCCGGATTCAGAATGTACTTCGCGGGCCGCGCCGCGCCACCGCCGAAGAGCCCCCATGGCGCGTAGCGCGCCTTGTCGGAGAGGATGGAGAAGCTCGGCTCGTGGCCGGGGAATGTGTAGTCGCGCCGCACGCCGAGGCCGCCTCGCTGCCGCCCGCCGCCCTCCGAGTTCTCGATGAGGGCGTAGCGTAGGATGCGCACCGGATAGTTGGCCTCCGTCTCCTCGACCGGCGCGTTTTCGGTATTCTGGAAGTGCGCCTGCACCGCGTCCATGCCGTCGGTGGTGAGCGTGGCCCCGTAGCCGCCCGCGATCGTCTCGTAGTACGTGAAGTACTCCCCGCTCGCCGGGTTCACGCCCCCGAACGCGATATTGCACACGCAGCCCTTCGTGCCCGCGACCACGCGATCGGGCAGCGCGGGGGCGAAGGCCTTGAACAGCAGGTCGCAGAGCTGCATGGCGATCTCCCAGCCCGCGGCCACCGCCGCGGGATGCCGCGCGTGAACGACCGAGCCGGGCCGGCTCCGGATGTCGATCAGGCGGTAGAAGCCGTCGTTCACCGGGATGTCCGGATCGATGAGGCACTTGAGCACGTACACCACGCCCGAGTAGGTCTGCGACGACGTCGCGTTGGTGGGCGACTTGCGCTGGTCGTCGCAGCCCGTGAGATCGACGGATAGCCGGCCCTGCTCGATGGTGACGATGGCCGCGAGCTTCACCGGCTCGTCGGTGACGCCGTCGCCGTCCATGAGCATGTCGGCGGCGAAGCGTCCGTCGGGGAACTCGGCGAAGGCCGCCCGCGTGCGCCGCTCCGTGTAGCGCAGGAGCTCGTCCAGGTAGTGGGCCAGGGTGGCGGCGCCGTGCTGCGCCACCAGCGCCTCGATCCGCTGCGCACCCAGCCGGTTCGCCGCCGTCTGGGCTCGGAAGTCGCCCGAGATCTCGCGGGTGCCCCGGAAGTTCGAGCGGATCAGGGCGAAGATGTCTTGGTCGATCTGGCCGCCCTTCACGAAGCGCAGCGGCGGGATGACCAGCCCTTCCTGGTAGATCTCGCTCGACACCCCGATGCTGCCCGGGGCGCCGCCGCCCACGTCCACGTGGTGGGCGATGTTCGCCACGTAGCCGAAGAGCGCGCCCTCGTGGAACACGGGGGTGATGAGGGTGATGTCGTTCAGGTGCACGCCGCCCAGGTACGGGTCGTTGATGAGGATGCCGTCGCCCGGGGCCAAGCGATCAGCCCCGTAGGCGCCGATGGCCCGCGGCACGATGTGGGCGAGCGAGCCCAGGTGCGACGGCTGGGCGAAGGCCTGCGCGATCGTCCGCAGGTCGCGGTCGAAGAACGCGCAGGAGAAATCGCCGCGGGTCTTGATGTTCGTCGAGTAGGCGGCGCGCCGGAGTGTCGCCCCCATCTCCTCGGTGATCGCGAGGAGCGCGTTGCGGATGACCTCGAATCGAACCGGATCGACGTCGGCGGCCAGGGCACGGGTCGGGACGCGAGGGGTCGTCATGGCCCGGTCATGGTACCGCGTCCGGACCGCCGAAGGCACCCGCGCGCAAGTTCACCGGCCGGGGCTTCGCCCTACCCGCCCGCCGTCGGCAGCGCGATCTCGCGCGTGACACGACACGGGGGATACCCCCACGACGGGCAGTAGGCGTGCTGGGGAATCGGGAGATCGGCGCCCGCCACCACGAGCGTGATGTCATCGGGCTCGCGCACCGCGGGGATCGCGCCCTCCCGCGAAGCGGCCGTGCGCGCCCACTCCGGCCAGTCGGTCGGGCGCACGGTGCCGTGGATCCAGGACCGGCGCCAGGTCTCGGCCGCAAGCCGACCGCGCGTGAAGAGCTCGCCGCGGACATCGGCTCGCGTGAGCCCGTCCCCGGCCAGCCGGCGCGCGATGAATGGCGAGAGGATCACGCCGGCCTTGCCGCTGTGCAGGATGCCGAAGAGCGAGGCGGCGGAGCCGATCACGCTCGCCAGCTCGTCGAGCCCGCCGGTCACGTTGATCACGGTCTCGGCCCTCAGCACGGTGACCGTGCTCTGCTCCGGCCGGTAGCCGAGCTCCACGTGCAACGGCGGCCACGGCGTGTCGCCCTCGCGCTCCGCGAGGCAGAGGCTGTAGCGCGCGGGCTGGCCGAGCCCCGCGAAGGAGACCGCGCCGGGCCAGCCGCCGCCCAGGTTGTTCATCACGAGGCGCACCGCGCGACCGATCGTCGCGTTGGCCGGCCAGCCCGGGCCGAGCGCGCCCCAGCCCGCGTTCAACCCGATGCGCCGCGCCACCGGCCCGTTGACGATGAGCAGCGGGGCCACGTTCTCGTCGGTGGTCTGCACCCCGCGCAGATTGAAGGCGGGATCGAGGATGGCCTGCACCGCGGCCAGCACGACCGGGAAGTAGTCTGGCCGGCAGCCCGCCATCACCGCGTTGGCCGCCACCTTCTCGACGGTGGCCACGCCGCCCAGTGGCTCCATCTCGCCGAGCGAGGCGTGGCGCTCGAGCGGGCCCGCGCCGAGCATCTCCTCGACGCGAGCGAGCGTCGGCGGCACGATCGGCAGCCCGTCGGTCCAGCCGCGCAACCGGTACAGGCGGTTGATCTCCTCGGTGGGGTCGGCGCCGCGGATCAGCTCCACGCGCTGCCGCGGGAACCGGCCGGCGAGCGGGGTGCGGGCGAGCAGGCCCTTCTCCTCGGCGCGGGCCCGCAGCGTGTCGTCGATCCATTCGCCCGAGGCGCGCTGGCCCACGGGCAGCAGCACCCAGAGCGAGTCCACGCGGACCGGGCTCGCGCGCCCTAGCGACCCCGCGCCTCGCGGAGCAGACGCGGCCACTCCGCGGGGAGACGGATCGGCTTCGTGGTCGGATAGCCGAGGATGCCGTTGTGGGCGAACGCGTAGGCGTTGGTGCGCAGCGGATCGCCGCTCACCGCCACCATCAGGTCCTCCGCCCGGCAGACGATCGGCACCAACCGCTCCGGATCCTCCGACTCGGCGAAGACCGCCGGGATCTGCCCGGCCTTCACGAGCCCACTGAGCGACGGTCGCCCCGGCACGAGATTGGTCCAGTCGCCGATGTAGCGCTCGAACTGCCAGGCCGGCATGCGGACGAGCTCGAAGAGCCGCTGCCGGAGCGCGGCCTTGTCGAGGCCACCCCGCGCGAGCGTCTCGGCGAGGATCGGGCTCAGCAGCAGCAGGGGCCGCTGGCTCCCCACTCCCATGCCCACCGTGAACATCAGCTCCCAGCCGATCTTCCGCACCATGGAATCGGCCAGGTACGGCAGCATCCGCTCCGGAGTGTTGCCGAACACCGACGCGATGACGCCGCCGCCGGTGTAGCGCGAGATCGTGACCGCGTTGGCGGCCGTCACGCCCTCGTCCTCCGCGACGGTGGTCCAGCCGATCCGGCGCAGCACGTCCTCGTTCTCGGCCAGCACCACACGCCAGGTGTTGCCGAACGTGCCCTTGTCGGTCCGGTGGTGGAGAAAGCCCGCGACGTTCCGGAGATAGAGGCGCCAGAACCGCCCGATGGTGGTGTTGGCCTGGATGCCGTCACGCAGCGCGCCCTGCTCGTAGTTGAAGCCGAGCTCCCGGATGAGGGGCCCGTTCAGGATGATGAGGGTCTCGGCCCCCGGCGTGTTGCCGCTGTGCTCGACGCCGTAGCGCGGGTCGGCCATCGCCTCCACCAGCGCCACCAGGATCGGCATGTACTCTGGCCGGCAGCCGGCCATCACGCCGTTGACCGCCACGTTCCACACGGTGGCGCGCCGCCGGTCCGGCAGGAGCACGCCGAGCTCGGCCTCGCCGGGCCGGTCGCTGAAGCGCAGGAACTCGGCCACCCGCTCGGCGGTCGGCGGCACGATGGGCAGGCCGTCGCTCCAGTCGTTCTCGTAGAAGAAGCGGTTGACCTCGTCGAGGTTACCCTCGAAGACGACGTCGGCGGGCGCGGGCTCGACCACCGCGCCGCCCGCCCGCGCCGGTGCCTCCGTGAGGTTCCGGATCACCGCGTCGACGGTCACCGCGGCCACGTTACGCCGCAGCTCGTCCACGCTCTGCACGTCGACGTGCCCGGGCACGAGCGCCGTGGGCAAGCCGGGCAGCCCGAGGCCGGTGGCGGTGGTGGCCGCCTGGCCGCGAAAGCCCTCGCACACCAGCGAGGCCGTCGGCACCCCCGCCCGCTCCGCCACCGCACTGGCCCGCAACACGGCGGGCGTGCAGCTCCCTCAGCAGGCCATCCCCGAGATGACCGCGTCGACCTGGAGCGTCTTCAGCTTGCCCGGCAGCTCGGCCAGCACCCGCTGCTCGTCCCGGCCGTGGGTGGAGCCGAAGGTGTCGTAGCGCACGAAGCGGACGGCGGGAAAACGCCGGGTGAGCTCCTCCTCGAGGATCGGGAAGATCTCGTCGCCGCGGAAGAGATCGTCCCAGAGCTGGCCGATGGTCTTGCCCTCGAGCGTTGAGAGTCGCGGGGCGACGTCGGTCGCTTGCACCGTCCTGGCCCCGCGCGGCCACAGCACCCGGTAGATCTCGCGTCCGTCCGATCCGTTCATTCGGTCCGCCTCCTGTCGCTGGATGCCGCCGAGGATACCACCGAGTCGAAGCCGAGCACCCCGCGGACCACCTCGCCCGGCGCATCGCCGTGACACCCTCGTTGACCTCCGCGAGCGGCAGTCGATGCATGATGAGCTCCTCGAGCTGCGGGGACAAGGTGTATGCGCCGAGGCGGGGCTTGTCAAGCCGAGAGGTCTCCGATAGTCTCCGGCCAGGAGTGACAGCCATGAGCGATTCCATGCACGATACCGACGTCGGCCCTCGCCGCTACAGCCGCGTGGAGTACGAGCGCCTCGTCGAGCGCGGAGAGATCGCGCCGGACGAGCGCCTGGAGCTGATCGGCGGGGTCCTGGTGGCCCGCGACCGGCAGCGCGACACCCACGCCTTCGGCGCCGAGATGACCGCCGCCGCGCTCCAGAAGGCGTTCGGCATCGGCTACCGGGTCCGCGTCCAGCTGCCGGTGGCGCTGGACGAGGAGTCCGAGCCGGAGCCCGACGTTTCGGTGGTCCGCGGCAGTCTCGCCCAGGCCGACCGGACGCTGCCGTCGCGCCCGGAGCTGATCGTCGAGGTGGCCGAGTCCAGCCTGACCTTCGACCGCCGCGAGAAGGCGAGCCTCTACGCCCGCGCACGAGTCGAGGACTACTGGATCGTCAACCTGGTGTCGCGGGTGCTCGAGGTCCATCGCGAGCCCGTCGTCGATGACCGCGCCCCGTACGGCTGGCGCTACGCGAGCACGCGCACCCTCACCGCGGTCGACGTGGTGTTCCCGCTGTCCGCGCCGCTCTCGCGCATCGCGATCTCCGACCTGCTACCGTAAGGCGACGATGGCCGCCGAGCGGGTCCAGGGCTACTGCGCGCTGTGCCGCTCCCGCTGCGGCTGCGTCTCGGTGGTCGAGGACGGGCGCCTGGTCGCGGTCGAGCCCGACCCGTCGCACCCCACCGGCGCCAGCCTCTGCGTGAAGGGCCGCGCGGCGCCCGAGCTGGTCTACGCGCCCGACCGCCTGCTCCATCCGATGCGGCGCACGCGCCCGAAGTCAGACCCGGACGCGGGCTGGGAGCGCATCGGCTGGGAGGAGGCCCTCGACTGGACGGCCGCGCGCATGCGGGCGGTGGCCGAGCGCCACGGGCCCGAGGCGGTCGCCTTCGGGGTCACCACGCCGTCCGGGACCGCGATCTCCGACGGCTTCCTGTGGGTCCTCCGCCTGATCCGCGCCTTCGGCAGCCCCAACCTAGTGTGGGGCGAGGAGCTGTGCGCGTGGCACCGGGACTTCGCCACTGCGTTCACCTTCGGCACCGACATCGGCACGCCCGACTTCGACCGCACCGGCTGCCTGCTCCTGTGGGGCCACAACCCGCCGACCGCCTACCTGGCCCAGGCGACCGCGATCACGGAGGCGACCGCGCGGGGCGCCGCGCTCGTCGTGGTGGATCCTCGGCACGCCGGGCTCGCGGCCCGGGCCGATCAGTGGCTACGCGTGCGACCGGGTACCGACGGCGCGCTCGCGCTCGGCCTGGCCGGGGTCATGCTCGCCCGCGGCTGGTACGATCGCGACTTCGTGCGCGACTGGACCAACGGTCCGCTGCTCGTACGCGATGACACCGGGCAGCTCCTCAGCGCGGCCGACCTGGGGAGCGGCGATCCCGCGCATCACGTGGCGTGGGACCGCGCCGCCGGGCAAGCGGTCGCGTACGATCCGGTCGCCGGCCGGTTCACCGAGCGCATCGCCGAGCCCCAGCTCGAGGGCCCCATGACTTGCCCCACGCGCTCGGGCCCGGTCGCCTGCCGGCCCACGTTCGAGGCCTACGCGACGCTCTGTCGTCGGTATCCGCCGGGGCGCGTGGCCCAGATCACCGGGGTGCCCGCCGAGCAGATCGTGGCGACGGCCCGGCTCCTCTGGGAGCGCCGCCCGGTGTCCTACTTTCACTGGACCGGGCTCGAGCAGCACACCAACGCGAGCCAGACGGTGCGCGCGCTGTCGCTGCTCTACGCGCTGACCGGCTGCTTCGACGCGCCGGGCGGCAACGTGCGGCCGAGCCGCCCGCCCGTCAACAACCTCGCCCCGCTGGCGCTCTTCTCGGACGCGCAGCGCGCGAAGGCCCTCGGCCTCGCCGAGCGACCGCTCGGCCCCGCGCGCCAGGGCTGGGCCACCGCGGCCGACGTGTACCGCGCCATGCTCCACGGCACGCCCTACCCGGTGCGCGGCATGGTGGGCTTCGGGACGAACCTCCTGCTGTCGGCCCCGGGGGCCAGCGTCGCGCGCGCCGCGCTCACCGGCCTTGACTTCCTCGTCTACGCCGATCTCTTCCTGACCCCGACGGCAGCCCTCGCCGATGTGGTGCTGCCGGTGTCGACGGCGTGGGAGCGCGAGGGCCTCCAGGTGGGCTTCGGCCCGACGCAGGACGGGGAGCGACACGTGCAGCTGAGGCGCCAGGTGCTGGCCCCGCGCGGTGAGGCGCGCTCGGACACCTGGATCGCGTGCGAGCTGGCGAAGCGGCTGGGCCTCGGCGACCAGCTCTTCGGCGGCGACGAGGACGCGGGCCGCCGCTTCTTGCTGGAGCCGACCGGCGTCACCCTCGAACAGCTGCGCGCGAGCCCGGGGGGCGTGCGCACCGAGACCCCGTCGCGCTACCGGCGCTACGCCGACACCAACGACGCGGACACGCCGGTCGGCTTCGCCACTCCGAGCCGCCGGGTGGAGATCTACTCGGCGGAGCTGCTCGAGCACGGACAGGCGCCGCTGCCCGAGTACGTCGAGCCGGCCGCGAGCCCGCGGAGCCGCCCCGATCTCGCCAGCCGCTTCCCCCTGCACCTCACCACCGCCAAGGTCGTGCAGTTCTGCCACAGCCAGCACCGGAGCCTGCCGCGGCTGCGCCGGCACAGTCAGGACCCGCTCGTGGAGCTGCATCCCGACGCGGCGGCGGCCCGCGGCATCACGGGCGACGACTGGGTGGTCGTCGAGACGCCGCAGGCCACCATGCGGGCGCGGGCCCGCCTCAACTCGAGCCTTGCGCCCGACGTGGTGTGCTCGCAGTTCGGCTGGTGGCAGGCTTGCGAGCCGCTCGGGCTCGGCGGGTACGACGCCGACGGCCCGGCCAGCAGCAACTACAACAACCTGATCGATCCGGACACCGTCGACCCGATCAGCGGGACGGTCGCGCTGCGCTCGTATCTCTGCGAGGTACGCCGAGGAGACCCATGAGCACTGTCGACGAGGCCACCGATGCGTTCTGGACCTGCGCCCGCAACCGCACCGCACCGTCCCCCGGATGGATGAAGCGGCTGAGCCGCGAGGAGGCGTACCGCGTGCAGCTCGGCGTGCTCGCGCGCCACGTGCAGGCCGGCGAGCGCCAGGCCGGCTGGAAGGTCGGGCTCACGTCCAAGGCCATGCAGATCCAGCAGAACGTGCACGAGCCGGTGCTGGGTTTCCTGCTCGCCAGCGGCGAGAAGCCGAGCGGCACCCGCTTCCAGTTCGCCGACCTGATCAATCCCGGCTTCGAGAACGAGCTGTGCCTCACGGTGGGCACGACGCTTCGAGGTCCCGGTGTCGCCCCGGAAAGGGCTCAGGCCGCGCTCTCCGCGATGGCACCCGCCTTCGAGATCATCGAGAAGCGCGGTGACTTCTCGGCCGACCTCAACGTGAGCCTCGCCGACAACGCCCAGCAGCGGGCCTACGTGACGGGTGGCGCCGCCCCGGTGCCGTCCGGCTTCGACCTGGCCACGGTGGCGCTCGAGCTCACCGTCAACGGCACCGTCGCGGAGCGCGCGCTCGGACGCGAGGTCCTCGGCACGCCGGCCGCCTCGATCGCGTGGCTCGCCAACAAGCTCGCCGAGTTCGGCCTGGCCCTCGAGGCGGGCATGAAGGTGATGTCGGGCTCCTTCACCCGCCAGTACCCGATCGGGCGGGGCGACCGGATCGAGGCCCGCTTCGACCCGGTCGGCCCCGTGCGCGCGGAATTCGTCTAGCGCCTCACGGCACCAGCACGATCTTGCCGTGGTGGCCGGCCTCCATGACCGCCTCGTGGCTGCGCGCGGCCTGGGCCAGCGGCAGCTCCTGCGCGATCACCGGGCGCAGCGAGCCATTCCGCAGGCCCTCCACCAGCGCGGCGTGGATGCCGGCGTGCTGGGCCGGGGTGGCGTGGTTGAGCGCCATGCCCAGGATCGCCGCGTCTCGGTTCATGGCCAGCCGCGCGTTGATCTCCACCATGCCGCGGTTGCCGATCACCACGATGCGCCCGCGCATCGCGATGATCCCGAGGTCCTTCTGCAGATTCACGTTGGCCAGCATCTCCATGATGATGTCGGGCCCGCGCCCGCCGGTGAGCCGTACGCACTCCTCGAGATAGCCCGGGGCGTTGTGATCGAGCACGTGATGGGCCCCCTGCTCCGACACCATCTTCCGCCCTCGCTCGGTGCCCGCGGTGCCGATGACGGTGAGGCCGCGCGCCCGCGCGAGCTGCACCGCGCCGATGCCGACGCCCCCCGAGGCCCCGTGCACCAGCACGGTCTCGCCCGCCTCGCCGTGCGCGCGGTTGAAGAGCGCGTGAAACGCCGTCGCATAGGGGACGTTCATGGCCGCACCCTGCGCGAAGCTCGCATTGGCGGGTAGCGGGTGCACCTGGCTCTGCTCGCAGAGCGAGTACTCCGCGTAGGCGCCGGAGACGGTGCCGCCCACGTAGACGCGGTCGCCCGCCTTCACTGCGGTGACGCCCGGGGCCACCGACTCCACCACGCCCCCGGTATCACCACCCGGTGTGTAGGGCAGCTTGGGTCCGCGGTTGTCGGTGTTCGAGCGCAAGTAGGTGTCCACCGGGTTGATCCCGACCGCGTGGTTGCGCACGAGCACCTGGCCCGGGCCGGGCTGGGGCGTGGGCACCTCCTCGAGCTTGAGGACCGCGGGACCGCCGTACTCGGAAACGCGAATCGCCTTCATGAGCGGGCTCCTTTGTGGGCGGCGGCTCTCGACGAGACCGCGGGCGGCGCGCCGCCGGTCCCCGAGCATACCGCACCACTTTCCCGTTTACTCGAGCCCTCTTCGCGGAAGAGTCTCACGAGCACTGGCGCGCTCGTCGTCCTCTCGGGTCCTCGCTCGTCGTCCCCCTTGTCGCCTTTCAAATCGCGTGCGGGAGAAAAAGTCATGGAGCAGTCTGCGCAGAAGGTCAGTCTCGGTCAGCGCTGGGGTGCCGCGCGACCGACCAAGACGGCGGTGTTCTGGGCCTGTGTCGCCTCGGCGGTCGTCACGATGATTCTCGGCTTCACCTGGGGTGGCTGGGTGACCGGCGGCACCGCGCGGAGCATGGCGGAGGCGGCGGGGGCCGACGCGGTGGTGACCCGGCTGGCGCCGATCTGCGGAGAAGAAAGCGGACAGCCGTGTCGCGGCTGAGTGCGCGAAGCTCCTCGTCCCGGCCAGCTAGCCGCGACCGACCCGCGAAGCAGCGGCCCCGGCCCGTCCCGATCAGCGCTCGGGCGGGTCCGGGGTTCCCATCCAGAACGGCGACGTCTTGCCGATCCCCTCGAGATACGTGCGGCGCTCCGCTCCTCTCCGCGGGTACCAGGTGGAGAGATAGTCGCCGTCCAGCATGTGCCGGCGGCTCTCGGTGCCGAAGAACCCGGCCAGCTCCGCCAGCGTGATGAACCCTTCCTCGGATCTCGGCTGGAACTGGCTCCAGCGGCGCGCGTGCTCTTCCGACCGGAAGAGGTTCATGCCGGTTCAGAGATAGTACGGCCGGCCGCGCGACGCCCCGAAGCCGAAGGCCAGATGTCCCACCGCGCCGGGCGGATCCACCCACGTGATCTGCCCGTCGCGCATCTCCACCGTCACCGGGTCTCCGCAGTCGAGGCATGGCGCGTCGACGCGCACGGTCTGGCCGGGAAAGAGCCAGGTCGCGGAGGTGGCCTCGAACCCGCACTGGGCGAACCAGCGCTGCTCGCCGCGCACCGTGATCCGGTACTGGGTGGGCAGGCTGTTCAGCGGGGGGAACGACGCGATGTAGTCGGTCTCGGGATGCAGCCAGCCGATCGGGTAGGCGGCCATGACGTCGCGCAGCAGCGACCGCCCCTCCTCGGCGGGGAGAGCGAGGGCGCGGGCCAGCTCCGCGTAGTGGGGTGCGCTCCCGGTGTCGACGAGGCTCCGCATGATGCGCTGGAAGGCCTGGTCCATCAATCGCGTGTCGGCCATGGGATCTTCTCCTCTTCTCGCCCCCTCACTCGGGGAGGACGGCGACGGCGGAGATCTCGATCAGCGCACCCTCGCGCAGCAGGCCGGCGACGATCACGCCGGTGGCGGTGGGGAAGCGCTCCTTGAAGAACTCGCGGCGCACCGCCGCGGTCTTGGCGTAGTTCTCGGTGGTCGTGACGTACTCCGTGGTCTGCACGATGTGCTCGAAGCCGGCCCCCGCTGCTCCCAGGAGCTTGCCCAGCTTCTGGAAGATGTAGCGGGTCTGGGCCACGATGTCGCCTGGCCCGACGATCCGGCCGGACTCGTCCCCCGCGGTCATTCCCGAGATGAAGAGCAGATTGCCCGCCCGCACCGCGGGCGAGAACGTGTAGCGGGCCGGCCACGGGCTCGGGCCGGTGATCACCTCGTACGGTGGCATCGCATTCTCCTCGGAGAGCGGCGGCGTCACCGCCCCCGCAGCAGGAAGCGCTGGATCTTCCCGGTCTCGGTCTTCGGCAGCTCGGCGAGGAACTCGATCTCGCGCGGGTACTGGTGCCAGCCCAGGTGCGTCTTCACCACGTCGACGATCTCGGTCTCGAGCCCACCGCGCACCGCGCGGCCTGGCTTGAGCACGACGAATGCCTTCACGATCTGGCCCCGCAGCGGATCGGGCTTGCCCACCACCGCGGCCTCCGCGACCGCCTCGTGCTTGAGGATCGCGCTCTCCACCTCGAAGGGGCCGATCCGGTAGCCGGAGCTCTTGATCACGTCGTCGGCGCGACCCTCGAACCAGAAGTAGCCGTCGGCGTCTCGGCGGGCCAGGTCGCCGCAGGTCAGCCACTCGCCGCGGTACCCCTCGCGGTCCCGCTCGGCGTCGTTCCAGTAGCCGAGCGAGTAGTAGCCCTCCGGGTGCGGCTTCATCCCGACGTGGCCGACCACGTCCGGTGCGACCTCGCGGCCCTCGTCGTCCACGACCGCCATCGCGCAGCCGGGCAGCGGCAGGCCCATCGAGCCCGGCTTGACCGTCATCTCGATCGGCCCGAAGTTGCCGATCGGCAGGCCGAGCTCGCTCGAGCCGTACTGGTCGCGGACGGTGACGCCCCAGTGCTCCTGGAAGAAGCTCACCACCTGCGCGTTCAACGGCTCCCCGCAGCTGCTCGCGGTGCGAAGCCGGAGGGGGCCGCCCCGCGCGGCGGCCCCGAGCGCCATCACCCCTCGCAGGAGGGTCGGGGTGGTCGCGAGGTTGGTCACCTGCTGCGCGCGGAGCTGGGCCAGGCAGTACTCGGCGGTCGGGGCGGTCTCGTGAGAGAGAACCGGCACCCCGAGCGCGAGCGCGCCCATGTAGCACACGAGCCCGTAGCCCCAGCCCGGATCGCCGGTCGGCCAGAAGACGTCGTCGGGCCGGAGGTCGGCGCCGAACACGAGATGTGGATGGATCGCCATCAAGAAGTTGGCGGCGATCTTCACCCCCTTCGGCGGGCCGGTCGAGCCCGAGGTGTAGAGCAGCACGGCCGCGTCTTTTCGCTGGTAGGTCGTCGGGATCGCGGCCTCGGGCTGCTCGCGCATCGCGCGCCAGAAATCCACGTCGCCGGTGGCGGGGCCGTCGTCGCCCGCCACCGTGATCACGCGCGTGGCCGCCGGCAGCGTCGCGGGCAGGCGCGCGCGATGCTCCCGGTGCGTGCAGAGGGCGTTGGCGCCGCTGTGGTGCACGCGGAAGTCGATGGCGTCGGAACCGAATCCTGTGAAGATCGGCACGTAGACCGCGCCCGCCTTCCACGTCCCGATCATCGCGATCAGCATCTCGGGAACGCGGGGCATGAAGCCGGCGACCCGGTCGCCGGGGCCGATTCCCTGCGCGCGCAGCACGTTGGCGAACCGGGCGGTCAGCCGGGCGAGCTCGTCGAAGGTGTAGGTCCGGGTTTCGCCGTGCCGGCCGAGCCAGCGCAGCGCGGGGCGGGCGGCGCCGGCGTGGCGATCGACAATGGTGCGCCCCAGGTCCACCGGCTCGCCCGGAGTCCAGCCGAGGGCGCGGGCGCTCGCCTCCCAGCGAAAGGCCTGGCGCGCGTCCTGGTAGCGGGGCCGGCTCGTCATGCGGTGCCGGCCCCAGAGCATACCGCACTTGCGCGGGGCGAGCGGACGGGATACACCAGTCTCCGCCGGCAACCCCGTACCCAGGAGACCGCGATGACCGAGACCGCGACGACCGAGAAGCTGCTGCTCCAGAAGGACGGCCCCATCGGCTGGATCACGTTCAACCAGCCGGAAAAGCGCAACGCGGTGAGCCAGGAGATGTGGCAGCGCATGCCCGAGTACGTGGCCGACCTCTCGGCCGACGACTCCATCCGGGTCGTGATCCTGCGCGGCGCCGGGGAGGCGGCCTTCGTGGCGGGGGCCGACATCTCCCAGTTCAAGGACCGCCGGCGCAACGCGGCCGACGAGGAGGAGTACCGGCGCATCTCCGGCGCGGGGTCGGAGTCGCTCACCAACCTGCGCAAGCCGCTGCTCGCGATGATCCACGGCTTCTGCATCGGCGGCGGCGTCTCGATCGCGATCACGTGCGACCTGCGGATCGCGGCCGACGATGCGCGCTTCGGCATCCCGGCCGCGCGGCTGGGCCTGGGCTATCACTACCGCGGCATGGAGAAGCTCATGTCGCTGATCGGCCCGGCCTACACCAAGGAGCTCTTCTTCACCGCCCGCACCGACTTCAGCGCCCAGGACGCCCTGCGCATGGGCCTGGTCAACCAGGTGGTGCCGAAGGCGGACCTCGAGCGCTTCACCCGCGACTACGCGCTGATGATGTCGCGCAACGCCCCGCTCACCCTGCGCTCCGCCAAGGCCAGCGTGGAGCAGCTGGTGCGGCCGTCCGCCGACCGCGACCTCGCGATGCTCGACCGCCTGATCGCGGACTGCTTCAACAGCCAGGACTACCAGGAGGGCGTGAAGGCGTTCTCCGAGAAGCGGAGGCCGCAGTTTCGGGGGCGCTGAGGCGGGAGCGCACCGGCCTTCATCGCGCCCGCCCGGTCAGGAGCTCGACGAGCAGGTCGTTCACCCGGTCGGCCGCCTCGTAGTTGACCCAGTGCCCGGCGGTCTCGATCACCCGCATGTCGAGCTCCGGGTGGATGGCGGTCAACACCCGCCGGCTCTCCTCCAGGTGGTGGCTGGTGAAGGCGTCGCGGCCGCCCCAGATACCGGCCAGGCGCGCACGGATGGCGGGGAGCGCCCGGCGCAGGACATCCGAGACCGGGATCGCCCCCGACTTGAAGCGCGCGCGGCGCACGTTGTCGATCTGGATCGTCACCGCGAGATCGTCGGCGCTCTCCGGACGGGCGACCATCAACGCGCGCAGGTTCTCGCGGTGCACGTGCCGGATCGCTTCGGGGCCCATCGTGGGCTCCAGCCGGAGCAGCGCCCTCGGGGGCGCCGGCGGCAGGCCGAGCCCACCCGGGCCCAGCAGCACCAGCGTCCGGACCCTCCCGCCGAGCCGCGCCGCCAGCAGGCCGCCCACGATGGCCCCGAACGAGAAGCCGGCCACGTCGAAGACGGCCGGCGGCGGCAGCATCCGGTCGATCCCGGCCGCCACCAGCTCGGCCAGCCCGTCGGCGGTGTGGGGCTCAGGTGGGGCGTCCGACTCGCCGTAGCCCGGCATGTCGGGAGCCAGCACCTGGAAGTGCTCGGCGAGCGGGAGCACGTTGCGGATCCAGTGCGTCCAGGAGCCGCTCGCTCCGTGGAGCAACACGAGCGGCGACCCCCCGCCCCAGCCTCGCCACACCATGGCGCCGCTCGCCACGGGCGTGACCGTGCGCGCGGCGCGCGCCTCGACCGCGTCGATCACGCCCGCGGTGGGTCCGGGCTCAGAAGCGCGTCCCAGTCCACCGCCCGCTGATACGCGGTGGCCGCCTGTAGCAGCGCGTCCTCGCGGAAGTACGGCGCCACCAGCATCAGTCCCACCGGCATGCCGCCGAGCTTGGCGCACGGCACGCTGATCGCGGGGTGGCCCGTGTAGTTGAACGGGCACGTGTTGGCGATGACCGGGCCCAGATCGAGGCTCCGCGTGCCGCCCAGCATGGTCCGCTCGAGTGCGTCCTCGTAGTCGCGCGGCGCCTGCCAGCGGGGCGCGGTCATCGGGATCGTGGGCATGGCCAGCACGTCGACGTCGCGGAAGACGCGGTCGTACTGGGCCACGAAGGTCGGCCGCACGTTCTGCGCCTTGGCGTAGAGGCGGCCGCCGTAGTTGCGCTGCAGGTAGTAGCCCTGCAACAGGTTGAGCTTGAGGTTCGGCGAGAACTCCCGCGCGTGGCTCTCCTTGAGCCGTCCGAAGATCGAGATCAGCGAGGACGGATAGTACGTCTTGGCGAACGAACCGCCGAAGTGGGTGTCGTACATCCGCTTGCCGCCCTCGAGGTAGATCGGCAGCAGGGCGGGGAGCGCCCGGGTGTGCAGCGGTACCGACACCCGCGTCACGCGCGCGCCCGCGCGCTCGAGCGTACCCACCGCGTCGGTGACCGCCTCGTCGACCGCCCGGTCGCCGCCCGGCACGCCGAAGCCCTCTTCCAGGAGGCCGATACGGAGGCCCTTGACCCCGCGCTCGAGCGCGTCCGTATAGCGGGGCAGCGTCGCCGGCACTTCGGCCTGACGCGGATCGAGCCCGTCACGCCCGGCCAGGCACTGGAGCGACACCGCGATGTCCTCCACCGTCCGCGCCATCGGCCCCACGTAGTCGATGGTGGGCTCGAGCCCGAAGACCCCGGAGTGCGGCACCAGCCCGTGCGTCGGCATGAGCCCGACGATACCGCACCACGCGGCGGGTAGCCGGATCGAGCCGCCCTGGTCGCCTCCCAGCGCGACGTCGACCATCCGGCCCGCCACCGCCGCGGCCGATCCCGACGACGACCCGCCGGTGACGTGCTCGCGATTGTGCGGGTTGAGCGGGCGCCCGTAGTCGCCCACTCCGGAGAGGCCGGGCCCGCCCCACGAGAATTCCTCCATCTTGAGCTTGCCCACGATGGTGGCGCCGGCCGCGAGCAGCCGGGTGACCACGGTGGCGTCGAAGTCGGGGACGTAGCCATCCATCATGTGCGAGCTGAACGTGAGCGGGACGCCGGCGAGCGCGATGTGATCCTTGAGCGCGACGGTCTTGCCGCGCAGTGGGCCCGAGTCGGCACCCCTCACCCGGCACTTCGTGATGAAGGCGCCCAGCGGGTCCTCCTCCTCCGAAGGCCGTCCCCCCGGGTCGCGATCCGTGAAGGTGCGCGGCGGGCGCCGCTCCTCCACGCGCAGCTCGTCGAAGGCCTCGAGCGCGGCGACGGTGTTCATCATGCGCGCCTGGATCATGCGCGCCTCGGTCGGGGTGAGATCGAACCCCAGGGCCCGGCCGTACTCCATCACCTCATCGACGTCTGGTCGCCTCAACATGAACGTCCTCCTCCGGTCGGCATCTTGTAGTGGGCAGTTTGGCCGCCGGCGCTGGGGCAAGGTGCGAGCCAGACGAGGCGCGGCCGGCCCGGCAGCCCGAGGCGTACGTGGGTGTACGTCGAGGGTTGGCGGGCCGGCCGCAACGAAGTATGGCGAAGCACATTGCCCCGGCGCCCGGTTGCGGGTGCATCATGCCATGGACTATAGTTGGCCCGGCCCGCGGCGTGGCGTGCCAATCACCGAGGCAAGAGCCGGCGCCGATCGGGCCAGTGGACTTTCTGGAGAGCGATGGTCACCGTCACCGTCGAGACGTCCCTGTCGTGCTCCCCGGACGACGCGTGGGTGGCGCTCGGCCGGCGAGATACGTACTTCTACTTCCCCGGCGTCGCCCCGCGCGCGGGCGCCCGTCCAGGGACGAAGCTCGACCAGGCGCTCGAGCTGCCCATCGTGGACCGGAAGGAGCAGGCGGTCAGCCTCACGGTCGGCCGCGCGGGCAAGAACGGCCGGCGCGCGCGACGCTTCACGCTGCGCGGCGAGCTCGTGACGATCACCGGGCGCTGGTGGCTCGAGCCGGCCGACGCGGGGGTGCGCGTACATCTCACGCTCGACTACGACATCGCGGCCCCGCTCAAGACGCTCGCGGTGAACACCCTGCGGAGCCGGAGCCCGCTGCCGATCCGCACCGACGCCGACGCGATCCTGAGCCGCACGGTCGACGAGTTCTTCGAGACGCGCTTCGCCGAGCAGGCCGCCGCCTACTGCGAGCTCCTGCGCGCGCGCATCGGGCCGCCGGGGCGGCCCGCGTGATCGGCCCCCCATGATCATCTACATCCTTCAGCGGCTGCTCGGGCTGGTCCCCGTCCTGTTCGGCATCTCGGTGCTGATCTTCCTCACCATGAAGCTGATCCCGGGCGACGTGGCGCGCGCCCTGCTCGGCCCGATGGCCACCGACCAATCGCTCGCTCAGCTCCGCCACGCCCTGGGCCTCGACCAGGCGGTGTACGTGCAGTACGGCAAGTGGCTCTGGCGCGCCCTGCACGGCGACCTCGGGCTCTCGCCGATCGTGCACAAGCCGGTGGTGGAGCTGCTGCTGCCCAAGTTCGGCAACACCCTGATCCTGGCCGGCGCGAGCTTCGTCCTGGCCGTGGTGGGCGGCGTGGCGATCGGGGTGCTGGCCGCATCCCGCCAGCAGACGCTGGTGGACCGCGCCACGATGGGCGCCTCGCTCGTGGTCGGCAACATGCCGCCCTTCTGGCTGGGCCTCGTGCTGATCGTGTTCTTCGCCATCGACCTGCGCTGGTTACCGAGCCTCGGCATGTACTCGACCCGCGGGCCCGGCGGCCTCGAGGACCTGCTCGCGCACCTGATCATGCCCGCCATCGCCACCGCCGCCGCGCCCGGGGCCATCATCGCGCGCATGACGCGCGCCTCCGTGCTCGAGATCCTGGGGCAGGACTACATCACGGTAGCGCGGTCGAAGGGCCTCTCCGAGCGCGCGGTCCTGGGCCTGCACGCGCTCCGGGTGGCGTGGCCGCCGATCCTGACCATCTCCGGTCTCCAGCTCGGCTACCTGCTCGGCGGCGCGGTCTTCACCGAGGAGGTCTTCGGCTGGCCCGGCCTCGGCCGCCAGCTCGTCTCCTCGGTCATCGCGCGCGACGTGCAGGTGGTCCAGGGCGCGGCGCTCTTCATCGCGCTGGCGTTCGTCCTCGTGAACCTCGTGGTGGACCTGCTGAACCTCTACCTCGATCCGCGCTCGCGGCCGGCCTGAGCGTGGCGACCACGACCTCCGCGCTGGTGGTGAAGCCCCGGGAGGCCCGCGCTCGCCGCGACCCGACCGCGCTCGGCAGCTTTCTGCGGGTGTTCTTCCGCGACCGCCAGGCGGTGCTCGGCCTCACCATCGTCGCGATCGCGGGCGGGGCCGCGCTCGCGGCGCCGCTGATCAGCCCGTGGGATCCGCTGACCTCGGGGGCGGCGGAGCGGCTCGCGCCCATCGGCACGGCCGGTCACCTGCTCGGCACCGACGAGCAAGGCCGCGACATCCTGAGCCGGCTGATCTGGGGCGGCCGCGCCTCGCTGCTGGTCGGCATCCTGCCCACGGTGGCCGCCGGCCTCGTGGCGCTCGCGCTCGGGCTTCTCGCCGGCTACGTCGGGGGCGCGACCGACCACCTGGTCATGCGGGCCCTCGATGTGTTCTTCGCCTTCCCACTCGTGCTCCTCGCCATCGCGATCGTCGGCGTCATCGGCCCCGGCATGCAGAACCAGATGTTCGCGCTGGCCGTGGTGCTGGTGCCGTACAGCACACGCGTGGTCCGGACCGCCACCCTCTCCGTGAAGCCGCTCGAGTTCGTGGAGGCCGCCCGCGCCCTGGGCGCAAGCCGCCGCCGCCTGATCGGCCGGCATCTCCTGCCCAACGTGCTGCCGCCCCTGCTGGTCTACACCAGCACCCTGGTCGGCATGATGATCGTGGCCTCGGCCGGCCTGAGCTTCCTCGGCCTGGGAGTGCAGCCGCCCACCCCGGACTGGGGCGTCATGGTGGGCAACGGCCGCCTGGTGCTGTACCGGGCCGCGCACGTGGCCACCATCCCGGGCATCGTGATCGTCGTGGCAGCGCTGGCGTTCAACTTCATCGGAGACGGCCTGCGCGAGGCCCTCGACCCACGCGCGCGCCGATGACCCCCCGGTCGAGCCCAAGGAGAAGAGTCATGGACGCCGAGAAGATCGACCTCATGATGCGGATGTTCCCCGAGGTGAGCCGCCGCGACTTCCTCCGCACCGCCGCCGCCGGCGCCGCGGGTGCCGCCGGCGCCCTGGCCGTGCCGAAGCGCACGCGGGCCCAGGCTCCCAGGAAGGGCGGCACGCTCGTCTACGGCATGGAGGGCCCCTCCGACATCCTGGACCCGCAGGCCACCGGCTGCTGGCTGACGTATCGCGTGACCTTCCAGATGTTCGAGGGCCTGCTCGCTGAGGATCTGACGAAGTCCGACGTGGCGATCCCGAAGGTGATCCCGAAGCTCGCGGAGTCCTACACGATCTCCAAGGACGGCCTCACCCGGACGTTCAAGCTCCGCAAGGGCGTGAAGTTCCACGACGGCAGCCCGTTCAACGCTCAGGCCGCCGTCTTCTCCTGGGAGCGCATGTTCAAGAAGGACGCGCCGCAGTTCTACCCGCGGGCCAACAGCTACACCAACTACGTGGTGGAGTACATCACCGGGGTCGAGGCGGTCGACGACTACACGCTCAAGATGACGTTCAGCAAGCCCTATGCTGAGTGGGAGCGCATGACGCTGCAGAGCTGGGGCGAGCCGATGATGATCAGCCCGGCGCAGGTCAAGAAGACGGGCAACGAGAAGTTCGCGGACGCCCCGGTCGGGACCGGCCCCTTCAAGTTCGTGGAGAACGTGCCGGGCGACCGCATCGTGCTCGAGCGGTTCAAGGAGTACTGGGGCCCGCAGGCCAATGTGGACAAGCTGGTGTTCCGGCGCCTCGACGACCCGGCGGCCCGCGTGGCCGCCCTGCGGACCGGCGAGGTGGACTTCATCCTCGCTCCGCCGCCCGACGAGGTGGAGGCCCTCAAGAAGGACAAGTTCCAGGTGCTGCAGTCCAATGCGCCCCACATCTGGTACTGGCATCTGAACATGAAGGACGAGAAGTTCAAGGACGTGCGCGTCCGCAAGGCCCTGCAGATGGCGGTGGACAAGGAGAAGATGTGCAAGGAGCTGCTGCGCGGCACCGCGCGCCCGGCATGGAGCATGATCTCCCCCGCCACCGCGGCCTACGATCCCAAGTACAAGCCCTACTCCTACGACCCGGAGAAGGCCAAAGCCCTTCTCAAGGAGGCGGGCCTCGGCAACGGCTTCGAGACCGTGTTCTGGACCTCGACCTCGGGCTCCGGCCAGATGATCCCGGTGGCGATGGCGGAGTGGATCCAGCGCGACCTCGCCAAGGTGGGCATCCGCGTGAACCTCGAGACCTTCGACTGGATCACCTATCTGTCGAAGATGTTCCAGGGGCTGCGCCCCGGCCACGGGGCCTATCAGCTCTCCTGGGGCATGACCACCAACTTCTGGATCGACATCGTGGCGCGGTCGTCGCGCCAGCCCGACAAGGGCGTCAACGTCGGATGGTACGCCAACCCCAAGGTCGACGCCCTCCTCGACACCGCGCGCGGCGAGCTCGACGAGAAGAAGCGCGCCGCGGTCTACCGCCGGATCGACAAGATCATCATGGAGGAGGACGCCGCGTTCTTCCCCATCTGCAACGACCTCAACCTGGTGGTGCTGAGCCCGAAGGTGAAGGGCTTCGTCAACCCGCCCGAGGAGTGGTTCCAGCTCTGGACGCCCTGGGTGGAGGCGTAGCCCTCCGGCGCTCCGCGTCCCGACCGCGCGCCCGGTGGCCTCGCGCTACCGGGCGCGCGCTTGCCCCTGGAACAGGCGCTTCTGGATGTCGAGGCGCACCATGGTCTCCGAATCCAGGCGACCCGTCACCGCGATCTTCTGGGACCGCTGATACTTCACCAGGGCCTCCTTGGTCTGCCGCCCCCACGACGCCGTCCCCCGGGCCGGGCCGATAGCCGAGGTCGCGCAGCGCGCGCTGCGCCTCGCGGACGTAGCGCGGCGCGGGCGCGGCGATCGTTGCATCGAGCAGCATCGGTACCGACAGTGCGAGAGCCAGAACGGTGACGCCGAGCCGGACGTCGCTACTGAACGGACGACCGCACCGAGTGCGCGGCGTGGGCCTGCCAGTTCTCGCCGTAGCGCGCGGCCAGCGTGGGATCGCTGATCACGAGCAGGTCCTCCGCGCCCGGCCGGTCGGCGACCGGCGCGAAGCCGAAGCTCCCGGTGAGGACGACCTGACGGTCGATCACCATCACGCTGCTCCCGGCGGACGCGTGGACCTTGTCGATCAGCACCGCGATCCCGGCCTGCGCGAGTGGGCCAGCCGGGGGGCGGCCCTTCGCCGGTCTGCCGACCAGGATGACCTCGACGGTGACGCCACGCTGGTGGGCGTCGACCAGCGCTCGCGTGATCTGCGGCGAGCGCATCGCGAGGGTCTGGACGCGCACGCTCTTCCGAGCGCGCCCGAGCGCCTCGACCACCGCCTGCGCGCCGTCGTCGGGGGAAAAGTAGACGGCCCAGGGACGAGACTGCTCCGGCTCGTGCGCCCGCGGCCCTTGCGCCCACGCGGCACCGGGCAACAACAGGAGGAGAAGAAGGGCCAGCACGCGTACGATCATCGCACGTCGGCCAGCCCGACTCTCCGCCTCATTTTTTCGCTCTTCACGCTAGTGTTGAGGAAAGACCTCCTGCCATGGATGAACCCACGTCTCGGAGGCGCTTTCTCGTGTCCGCCCTGGGCGCGCTCGCGTCGATGCCCGCCCTCCCGCTCCCGTCGCGCGCGGCCCCGCCGGATCGCCTGGTCATCGTGAACGCCGACGATCTCGGGATGTCCGGCGAGATCGATCGCGGCATCCTCGAGGCGCACGACCGCGGCATCGTGACGAGCGCGAGCCTCCTCGTCGACTCCCCCGACGCGGAAGCGGCCGTGGAGCAGGCCCGCCGGCGTCCGACGCTCGGCCTCGGGATCCACGTCGCGTTCGACACGCGCGGCAAGTGGCACGTCAACGTGCAGGACCTGGACGCCGCGAAGCGCGAGATCGACCGTCAGCTCGACCTGTTCGTCCGGATGACGGGCGGGCCCCCGGATCACATCGACTCTCACCACCACGTACATCGCCTCTTCAACGTCGCGTACCTGTTCCTCAACGCGGGCCGCCGCCACCGGGTGCCGGTGCGCGGCCTCACCGAGGTGGTGTTCGTCGGACGGTTCTACGGCCAGCCGGAGTTCGGCAAGACCGACCTGACCAAGATCAGCGTCGAGGCGCTCAGCGGCCTCCTCCAGTCGCTGAAGCCCGGCGTGACCGAGGTCTCCTGCCATCCCGGCACGCTCGAGTCGCGCTCGGACGCGGTCTACAATCGGGAGCGCGAGGTCGAGCTGCAGACGCTGACCGACCCGCGCATCCGCGGCCTGATCGCCGAGGAAGGCATCCGGCTCATCAACTACCGCGATTACGCGCGCCTCAGATCCTGATGAAGATCCGGCGGCGGTAGAGCAGGCTCAGGAGCCCGAGCCACAGCAGCACGTAGGTAACCGCGTAGGCGAGCGACGCGGTCTCGGGCGAGAGCCAGCGCACGTAGACGGTCTCGTAGATGTAGGTCTTGAGGACGAGCGACTCCCCGTCCTCCGGGCTCGTGATCACCACCCAGTCGAAGACGATCCCGACCAAGCTCGACAGCCAGTAGGCGGTGATCGCGTTGGTGCCGAAGACCAGGAAGGGCGACGTCCACCTCCGGTACCCCTTCGCGTCCACCACCCAGTAGATCGAGGCCAGGACCAGACAGGCGATCCCCGCGGAGAGCAGCACGAAGGAGCCGGTCCACAGATTCTTGTTGATCGGGAACACCCCGCCCCAGGTCAACCCGACCGCGATGCTCACGCCGCCCGCGGCCAGCAGCCCCAGCACCTTGGTCGGCACCCCGCGCGGCGAGCGGATCCAGTGACCGGCCTGCACCCCGCACAGCACGGTGGCGATGGCCCCGAGCGTGCTGAGAATACCCTCGGGGTCCCAGGTCATGGTCTCGTGCTGCATGTGGTTCCGGCCGATCAGCCGGAAGTCGAGCCAGTTCGAGAGATTCAGGTCGGGCTCGAGCACGCCGCCGGGCCCGATGCCCGGCACCGGCACCAGCGTCATCAGGGCCCAGTAGCCGAGGAGCAGCGCGACCAGCGCCGTGATCTGGCCCCGCACGCCCGCCGACAGCACGATGATGGCCGCGACCAGGTACGACATGGCGATGCGCTGCAGCACGCCGAGCACGCGGATGGTGCCCAGCTCGTAGTCGGGGAAGCCCTGGAGCAGCAACCCCAGCCCGAAGATGATGGCGGCCCGCGTCAGGACCTTGCGAAAGAGATCCCGGGGCGGAGTCCCGGCGTCCATCAACCCGCCCAGCGAGAACGTGGTGGTGATCCCGACGATGAAGAGGAAGAACGGGAACACCAGATCGGTCGGCGTCCAGCCGTGCCACGCGGCGTGCTCGAGCGGCCCGTAGACGTGGCTCCAGCTCCCCGGGTTGTTGACCAGGAGCATCGCCGCGATCGTCATCCCGCGAACGACGTCCAGCGACTGCAGGCGGGGAGCCGGCCCAACCGTGGCCGGCTCGGGCTCGGCGTAAGGCGCGACGACGTCGATCAGGAGCGCGGGGCGGGCCATCTCGGGTCTCACTCTAGCACCGCGCGATACCGCCCTCCCGGCTCCCGTGGTACCGTACACGCGCTCACAAGGAGGCGAGCGCATGAAGCTCAGCGTCGAGTTTCCCAGCGTGTCCTACCGCGAGGGCCCGGCCGCGGTGGCCGGCCTCGCCCGCTCCATCGAGCGGATCGGCTACGACCACATCGACATCTTCGACCACGTGGTGATGGGCGTGCCGATCGAGGGCCGGCCGCGCGGGCCCTACAACGCGGCGATGCCGATCCTCGAGGCGCTGATGGCGCTGTCCTACCTCGCCGCCGTCACCACGCGGGTGACCTTGGGCACCGAGGTTCTCGTGCTGCCCCAGCGCCAGCCCGCGCTCGTGGCCAAGCAGGTGAGCACCCTCGACACGCTCTCGGGCGGACGGGTGCGGCTCGGCGTCGGCGTGGGCTGGCAGGAATCGGAGTACGAGGCGCTCGGCCAGGAGTTCCGCACGCGGGGCGCCCGCATGGACGAGGCCATCCGGCTGCTGCGCTCCTACTGGACCGACGCCGAGGTGAGCCATCCGGGCGCGCACTACCCGACGGTATCGATGGCCATGGAGCCGAAGCCCCCGCAGGGCGCGCGGCTGCCGATCTGGATCGGCGGCAACTCGGAGGCCGCCTACCGGCGCGTCGGGCGCCTGGGCGACGGCTGGCTCGCGAGCCGGGTGACCGACGCAGCGGGCGCGCGCGAGGCTATCGAGGCCATCCACCGCCACGCCGAGCAGGCCGGGCGCGATCCGGGCGCCATCGGGCTGCAGAGCATGGTGGCGCCGCCGCCCCGCGACGCGGCGGGCAAGACGTTCTACGCCGACCACGACGCGGTGGTCGCGCGCGTGGCCGCGCTCAAGGCGATGGGCTTCGGGTGGGTGGCGCTCAACGCCACCGCGATCTTCCAGGCCGGCGCACGCTCGGTGGAGGCGATCACCGAGCAGCTCGGCCGTCTCCACGACCGCCTCCGCGCCGAAGTCGGCTGATCCGCGTTGACCCCGCCGCCGCAGGTGCTGGCCCTGGGCAGCGCCCTGTGCGCCGCGCTGGCCACCATGCTCATCCAGCGCGGGCTCCAGCGATCGAACTTCTACGCGGGCGCCTGGATCAACGTGGTGGTCGGCGCGCTCGCCGCGTGGCTCGCGACGCTGATCCTCGTCCCCTGGCACGCCTACACCTGGCGCGCGGTGCCCTACTTCGTGTTCTCGGGCGTGGTCGGCACCGCGGGCGGCCGGCTCTTCCGCGTGCTCGCGATCCAGAAGGTGGGCGCGCCGGTGGCCGCCGCGGTCAACAACCTCGCCCCGCTGGTGGCCACCGGCCTCGCCATCGTGCTGCTCGGCGAGCACGTGACCCTGCCCATCCTCGCCGGCACGCTCGTCATCGTCGGCGGCACCATCCTGCTCTCGCTGAGCGGCCGCTACGTGGGCTTCCGCCCCCGCGACCTCGCGTATCCGTTCATCGCGGCCTCGTGCTTCGGCACCGTCGCGGTGGTCCGGAAGCTCGGGCTGAGTGCCGCGGGGCCGCTCTTCGATGCGGCGATCAACGTCACCGCGGCGCTGGTCGCCTCGACCACGTTCGTGGCGGCCTCCGGCAATCTGCAATCGCTGCGCTGCGATCGCCGGAGCCTGCTCTGGTTCATCGGGGGCGGGATCGCGGAGAACAGCGGCGTCTTTCTGGTCCTGCTCGCGCTCGGATTCGGCGACGTCAGCGTGATCATCCCGCTGGCGGGCACCGCGCCGCTCTTCGTCCTGCTGATCGCCTACCTCTTCCCGAGCGAGACGATCCGCCTCAACTGGCGCGTCGTGGCCGGTGCGGTCCTGATCGTCCTCGGCGTCGCCCTGCTCTCGCGCTGACCCCTACCGCCGCGCCGCCGTCACCATCGCGTGGACGTCCGCCCGCGTCACCGGCACGCGCTCGATCGGCGCGCAGCCGAACGGGGCCAGCGCGTCCTCGATCGCCTGCGCGATCAGCGGGTGCACCGGCATGATGCCGCCCTCGCCCGCCCCCTTGGCCCCGAGCGGGTTCAGCGGCGTGGGCGACTCGAGGTGGCGCAGCTCGAACACCGGCGGGGCGTCGGCCGCGGTGGCCAGCACGTAGTCCATCAGGGTCGCGGTGAGGCGCTGGCCGCCCTCGTCGTAGGCCAGCTGCACGTTCAGCGCGTCCGGCAGCCCCTGCACCACCGCGCCGTGGATCTGCCCCTCCACGATGCCCGGCTCCAGCACGCGGCCGCAGTCGTGGGCCACGATCCAGCGCCGGATCGACACCGCGCCGGTGTCGGGATCGACCTCGAGCACCACCGCGTGGGTGCCGTTGGCGAAGCTCGACTGGGAGACCGCGAAGACCTGCGTGTCCTCGAGATCGGCCGTCTCGCCGGGCACGCGGCCACCGTGCGCCGCCGCCGCCACGTCGGCCCAGGCCAGCGTGCGGCTCGGCAGCCCGCGCACCGAGAACTTCCCGTCGGCCACGATCACGTCGGCGGGGGCCGCCTCCAGCAGGTGCGCGGCGACGCGCCGGCCCTTGTCGAGCACCGCGCGCGAGGCGAGCAGCGCCGCGCTCCCGCCGATGGCCGCGGTCCGGCTTCCGTAGGTGCCGCCGCCCGTCGCGACCAGCGCGGTGTCTCCGGTCAGCACCTCGATGGCGTCGGGATCGACGCCGAGCTGACGGCCGACCAGCCGCGCGAACATCGTCGCGTGACCCTGGCCCTGCGGCGCGGCGCCGCTGATCACCGTGATCGCGCCGTCGGGGTGCACGCGCACCACCGCGCTCTCGTTCGGCACGGTGGCGGTGGCTTCGACGTAGTTGACGAGGCCGATGCCGAGGTACCGACCCTGACCCCGCAGGCGCGCCTGCTCGTGCCGGGCCGCGGGCAGGTCGAGCGCCTCCAGCGCCAGGGCCATGCAGCGGGGATAGTCGCCGCTGTCGTAGTCCACCGGGCCGCGGCCCGCGGTGGTGAGGCCGGTCGCGTACGGGTGCCGGTCCGCCGGGATCAGGTTCCGGCGGCGCAGCTCGACGGGATCCATCGCGAGCGCGCGGGCCAGCGCGTCCATGGCACGCTCGATCACCCCGGTGCCGTACGGGCGGCCGGCGCCGCGGTAGGCGCCGACCGGCGTGGTGCTAGTGACCACGCCGCGGAAGCGCAGGTCGAGGGTCGGGATGACGTAGGAGCCCACCGAGTGGATCATCGCGTTCTGGGGCAGGTTGAGGCCGGAGATCGTGTAGGCGCCCATCTCGTGGAGGAAATCGTCGCGTAGCCCGAGCAGGCGGCCGTCGCGGGTGGCCGCGATCTCGACGTCGTGCACCTGGTCGCGCTCCACGCAGGCCACCAGCGTGTGCTCGCGGCGCGTCTCGATCCACTTGATCGGCCGGCCCAGCCGGCGCGCCAGCTCGGCCACCACGATGTACTCGGGGTAGTACATGCCCTTGGTACCGAAGCCGCCGCCGACGTCCGGCGGAGCGATGACGCGCACGGAATCCTCGGGCAGGCCGAGCTGGCCCGCGATCACGCCGCGATGGCGGTGGACCATCTGCACGGCGCCCCGGATCGTCAGCCGGTCACCGCTCCACTCCGCGACCAGCGACCGTGGCTCGAGCGGGTGTGCGCCGCCGCGGGCCAGGCGGATGCGCGTGCGCACCACCACCGGGGCCTCGCGCAGCGCCGCGTCGACGTCGCCCACGCGCTGGCGCCACTCGGCCACCACGTTGCTGCCGATCTCCGCGTGCAGGATCAGCGCGTTCGGGGCAATCGCGGCTTCCACCTCGACCAGGGCGGGCAGAGGGTCGTACTCGACGCGGATCAGGTCGAGCGCGTCGTACGCGCGATACACGTCGTCGGCGATCACCACCGCCACCGGCTCGCCGACGAAGCGCACCCGGTCGTGGGCGAGCGGGCGGATCTTGCAGGGCACCGGCAGCGCCGGGTGGGGCGCGTAGATCGGCATCGGCTCGCCCGCAGGGCCCAGGTCAGCCGCCACGAACACGCCCATCACGCCGGGCGCCCGCCGCGCCGCCGCGACGTCGATCGCCCGGATGCGCGCGTGCGCGTGCGGGCTCCGCAGCATCGCCGCATGCAGGCACCCCGGCACCCGCAGATCGTCGACGAACTCCCCCGCCCCCGTGATCAACCGCGGATCCTCCCGCCGCCTCACAACCCCAGCGAACTCGGCCATCTCTCCCCTCTCGGATGGGGTCAGGTCTTACATTCCGACATTTTTCACGTCGCGTGAGCCGCTGAACGCTCGAAATGTCGGAATGTAAGACCTGACCCCCGCTTAGGTGTCGGTTTCGGCGGCTAGGCGGGCGCGCCAGTCGAGGGTGCGCGAGATCAGGGGGCGGAGGGCCAGCACAAGCAGGAGGACGCCGACGGCCAGGAGGGTTACCGAGATCGGGCGGGTGATGAAGATGGCGTAGCTGCCCGCGGACATGGCGAGCGACTGGCGCAGCGACAGCTCCATCATCGGCGCCAGCACCAGCCCGAGCACGATCGGCGCGGTCTCGAAGTCGAGCTTGCGCAGGACGTAGCCGAGCACGCCGGTGCCCAGCATGATCCACACGTCGACCACGCTGCTGTTGACCGCGTAGACGCCGAGGATCGAGCACACGAGGATGATCGGGTACATCACCGGGTACGGCACCCGCAGCAGGTTCACGAAGAGCCCGACCAGCGGCAGGTTGAGGATCAGCAAGATCACGTTGCCCACGTACATCGACGCGATGAAGCCCCAGAAGAGCCGCGGGTCCTGCTGGATGAGCAGCGGCCCCGGCGTCACCCCGTGCACCATCATGGCGGCCAGCAAGAGCGCGGCCACTGGCACGCCCGGCACGCCCAGCGCCAGCATGGGCACGAAGGCCCCGGAGGTGGCCGCGTTGTTGGCCGACTCCGGCCCGGCCACGCCGGCCACCGCACCCCGGCCGAACTCCTCGGGGTGCTTCGAGATCTTCCGCTCGATCGCGTAGGAGACGAAGGTCGAGATCACGTGCGCGGAGCCCGGGATGATGCCGATCAGGAATCCGATGCCGGTCCCCCGCCAGATCGGCATGTGCGCCTCGCGCCACTCCTGCCGCGACGGCAGCAGGTCGCGCAGCCGCGGCCGAATCACCGCGGGTGGGTTCGGCTGGCCCGCGGTCAGCAAGATCTCGGCGAGCCCGAAGAGGCCCACCGCCACCGGCACCACCCCGATGCCGTCGCCCAGCTCGGTGACCCCGTAGGCGAACCGGAAGTAGCTCGACATCTGGTCGATGCCGATCATGCCGAGCAGCAGCCCGAGCGCGGCCATGGCGAGGCCCTTCACCATCGAGCCCGAGTTCATGTAGGCCAGCACGAGCAGGCCCAGCAGCAGCAGCGAGAAGTACTCGGGCGGCCCGAAGCGCAGCGCGAAGGCGGCCAGCGGCGGGGCCAGGACCATCAGCGCGATCACGCTCACCGTGCCCGCCACGTAGGAGCCCACCGCCGCGATGGCCAGCGCCGGCCCGGCCCGCCCCTTGCGGGCCATCGCGTAGCCGTCGATGCACGTCATCACCGAGGCGGCCTCGCCGGGGATGCGCATCAGGATCGACGTGGTGGAGCCCCCGTACATGGCCCCGTAGTAGATGCCGGCCAGCATCACCAGCGCGCGGGTGGCGTCGAGCCCATACGTCGCGGGCAGCAGCAGGCTGATCCCGGCGAGCGGCCCCACCCCGGGCAGCACGCCCACCAGCGTGCCGACCAGGCAGCCGATGAAGCCGTACCAGAGCACGCCCGGCGCGAGCGCCACCTGGAAGCCGGTGCCCAGGTTCTGGAGCGTCTCGAGCACGATCAGATGCCGAAGGGCCCGCGGGGCAGCGGCACGCGGAGCAGCGTGTCGAACAGGAAGAAGCTGCCCCACGCCATCACGAAGGTGAGCGCGAGACCGAGCGCCACGCTCTTGCGCTCGAGGACGAGCAGGAGGAAGGCCACCACCACCGCCATCGTGATCCGGTACCCGAGCCGGTCCAGGAAGCCCGCCGCGAAGGCGCACGCCGCGAAGATGGCCACCGCGTGCCGCCACTCGTGCCAGCCGACCTCGGCCAGGCGCCGCGCGCGCGCGCCCATCGCGAACACCACGGCCCCGAAGACGACCAGCAGCACGGCCAGCAGCATCGGCATGAAGGCGGGCCCGGGCCGGTGCAGCGAGCCGAACGGGAAGGCCCGGCTCTCCTCGATCGCGACGAGACCGACCAGGACGAGGGCCAGGCCCGCGATGCGGTCGATCGTCATCGCCCGGCCCGTACCCGGCCCGCGGTCACTCCACCTTGCCGATCTGCTTGACCACCTCGGCCAGGCGCGCCGCGTCCTTGGCCCACCAGGCGTTGAACTCGTCGGCGTCCATGTACGCGATGGGCGTCTCGAGCTTGGCGTGCGAGGTGACCACCTCGGGCGACTGCACCGCCTGGCGGGTCGCGTCGCGCAGGATCTTGATGACCTGGGGCGGCGTGGCCTTCGGCGCCACCAGCCCGGCCCACGCGGTGTACTCGACGTCGTAGCCCTGCGACTTGAACGTGGGCACCTCCGGGTACGCGGCCACCGGCGCGGTGCCGGTCTGGGCGAGGAGCCGGAGCTTGCCCGCCTTGACGTGCGCGGCGGCCAGGCTCACCGGCGTCATCACCGCCTGCGCGTGCCCGCCAAGGATCGCGTTCATCATCGGCCCGCCCCCCGTGGTCGGCAGGTGGCGCAGCTTGATCCCCGCGGCCAGCATGAGCATCTCCATCGGGATGTGCGCGGTGCCGTAGAGCCCGGACGAGCTGAAGACGATCTCGCTCGGCCTCTTCTTGGCGTCGTCCACGAAGTCCTTGAGCGTCTTCCACGGCGTGTCGGCGCGAACCACCAGCATCGAGGGATCGGCGTTGATGCGGGCGATGCCGGTGAACTGCTCGCGCGTGTAGTTCTGCGGCCGACCGAAGAGCTTGTCGACCTCGGGCAGCACCGAGATGCTCACCAGCGCCATCAGCACCGTGTAGCCGTCGGGCTTGCTCGTGGCCACCGTCTGGTTGCCCACCGCACCGGCCGCGCCCGCCTTGTTCAGCACCGCCACCGGCTGCTTCAGGATGCGCTCGAGCGCGGTGGCCACCGGGCGCGCGGTGTTGTCGGCGAGGCCGCCCGGCGGGAAGGCGACCACCATGGTGATCGGTCGCGTGGGATAGGGCTCGTCGGCCCGGGCCGGGCCGCCCGCCAGCCCCAGAGAAACCATCGCGACGATCAGGGACACCCACTGGGGCAGGGACACCCACTGGGGCAGAAAGGTCCGCACGAGCGGTCGCATCATGCTCATCTCCCTTGATGGGGTGCGGCGGGGCGGCGCCGTCAGGGCCGCAGCCTAGCAGCCGGTCCCCGAGCAGGTCAAGGCGCGCTCGGTGTACGATGCCGGCCATGAGCGGCCAGGACCTCGACAGCGGCACCGGCTACGGGCGGCCCCGGCCCACCGCGATGCGCGAGCTGACCGACGTGGGCCCGGGCACGCCGATGGGCGAGCTGCTGCGCCGCTACTGGCACCCGGTGGGCCTCGCCGGCGACGCGACCGACACGCCGCGGGCGCTGCGCGTGCTCGGCGAGGACCTCGTGCTGTTCCGCGACGGCAAGGCGCGGCCGGGCCTGGTGACCGCGCGATGCGCCCACCGAGGGACCACACTCCACTACGGCCGCGTCGAGGAGCGGGGGATCCGCTGCTGCTACCACGGCTGGCTCTTCGACGTTGAAGGCCACTGCCTCGAGCAGCCGTGCGAGCCCGACGGCGGCCCGCAGCGTGACCGCATGCGCCAGCCCTGGTATGCGGCGCGGGAGCGCTACGGGCTGATCTTCGCCTACATGGGGCCGCCCGCGCGCAAGCCGGCGCTGCCGCGCTACGAGGTGCTGGAGATGCTGGAGCCGGACGAGTTTCTCGAGGCGGACGCCAGCAGCATCGGCGGCGGCGGGCCCGCCGTCATCCCCTGCAACTGGCTCCAGCACTACGAGAACCTGATGGACACGCTGCACGTGCCGATCCTGCACGGCTCGTTCAGCGGCCCGCAGTTCACCGCGCCGATGGGCCTGATGCCCGACGTGACGTGGGCGATCACCGACAGGGGCGTCAAGGCGGTCTCGGACCGCCGGCTGCCCGACGGCACGGTGCTCCACCGGATCAGCGAGGCGGTGCTCCCGACGCTGCGCGTGATCCCGAATCCGCGCGTGGCCCAGTACGCCCGCGTGGAGACGATCGGCTGGGTGCTGCCCATCGACGACACCAGCTTCCGCATCTACACCGCCGGCCGCGTCCGCCGCCCGGGCGAGCTCGTCAGCGTCCGCTCGCGCCTGAACGGCAAGCTCTGGGAGGAGCTGACGCCCGAGGAGCATCGCGACTTCCCCGGCGACTACGAGGCCCAGGTCGGCCAGGGCCCGATCACCTGGCACTCCGAGGAGAACCTGGTCTCGAGCGACCGCGGCGTGGCCCTGGTGCGCCGCCTGCTGCGGCAGCAGCTCGAGGCGGTGGGCCAGGGGCGCGACCCGATCGGCGTGGGCTTCGACGAGGCCGCCCCGCCGCTGGCCTTCGAGGCCGGCAACTTCCTGATCGCAGAGGGATCCCATGCTCCGTGACCATCCGAGCGGCGATTATCGCTACATGCCCGGCATCAGCGCGTTCTCCTGCGGCACCGTGGCCAAGCCCGGCCACGAGATCGTGCATGCGACGCTCGCCGCGCTCATGCCCTGGCGCGCCGGCTTCGCGCGCATCGACCGGCACCTGGGCGAGCAGAAGCGGGCGCGGACGGCCCTCTGCGGCATCGAGCTGCGCAGCCCGCAGCCGTTCACCTTCGACGGCTTCGGGCAGTTCAACGAGGGCTACCGCGCGCTGCTCGCGGACTGGGGCATCCTGGTGGGCGACGACAACCCGATCCCGCGCACCAACGTGTGCCCGGTCGCGGCGGCCCCGTCGGAGCCCTCGCTCTACGCCTTCTCTTACACGATCCCCGCCGGCGGGGGACCCGGGAGCACGCGGGCGCCCTCCTTCATCGTGGCGGGCGCGGGCGAGCTGCGCGACCGCGCGCAGGGACCGGAGGGCATCGTGCGCCACGGTGACACCTCGCCCGACGGCATGCGGGAGAAGGCGCGCTTCGTGATGGCCACCATGCAGGAGCGCCTGCGCACGCTCGGCGGCGACTGGTCGCGGGTGACCGCGATCGACATCTACACCGCGCAGCCCATCCACGGCTTCCTGGCCGACGAGATCCTGAAGCGGGCGGGCGACGCGGCCATCCACGGCGTGCACTGGTACCCGAGCCGCCCGCCCATCCAGGGCCTCGAGTTCGAGATGGACCTGCGCGGCGTGGCGCGCGAGCTGGTGCTCTAGGGCCGCGGAGGTCCACGCATGCGAGAGGTCTATATCGTCGGCACCGGCCAGGTGCCGGTCACCAAGCAGGGCCAGGGCCGCGGGCGCCACATGGCCGCGCGCGCGATCCGGGCGGCGCTCGCCGAGGCCGGGCTGGAGCCGCGCGAGGTCTCCGCGCTGTACGTGGGCAACATGATGTCGGGCATGCTCGCGCAGCAGCAGCAGCTCGGCGCCCTCTACGCCGACGTGGCGGGGCTGCGCGGCGTCGAG
Organism: Nitrosotalea sp.; assembly: GCA_035519555.1. Lineage (GTDB taxonomy): Bacteria > Methylomirabilota > Methylomirabilia > Rokubacteriales > CSP1-6 > CAMLFJ01. The sequence continues at coordinate 36,858 of DATIWG010000075.1, forward strand.
GCCGCCACCGTCGAGGCCGCCTGCGGCTCCGGCGCGGCGGCGGCCCGCTGGGGCTACATGGCGGTGGCGGGCGGCTTCCACGACGTCGTCGTGGTGTGCGGCATGGAGCGCATGACCCACGCCCCGAAGGAGACGACGACGGCGGCGCTGGCCACCGCGGCGGACTGGGAGCTCGAGGGGTGCGTCGGCGAGTCGTTCCTCTCGCTCAACGCGGTGCTGATGTCGCGCTACATGGAGCGCTGGGGCGTGGGCTCGCGGGACTTCGCCCACTTCGCGATCAACGCCCACCGCAATGCGCTCGGCAACCCGCACGCGTTCCTGCGCAAGCCGGTCGACCTCGAGGCCTACCTGGCCTCGCGCGAGGTGGCCGCGCCGGTCAAGCTGCTCGACGCCCCGCCGATCTGCGATGGCGCCGCCGCGGTGGTGCTGGCCACCCGCGACGTGGCCCGCGCCGCCGAGCGGGCCAGCCGGCCCGCGGTCCGCGTCCGCGGCTCCGCGATCGCGACCGACTCGCTGGCACTCAAGGGCCGCCGCGAGATCCTCACCCTCGACGGCGCCGCGCTCTCCACCGCCCGCGCCCTGGAGCAGGCCGGAGTCACGCGGGACGACGTCGACCTCTTCGAGCTCCACGACGCCTACACGGTCATCACCGCGCTCAGCCTCGAGGCGGCGGGCTTCGCCCCGCCCGGCCGCGGCGTGCACTTCGGCAAGGACGGCGAGATCGCGATCGGCGGGCGCTTGCCGATCTCCACCATGGGCGGGCTCAAGGCGCGCGGCCACCCGGTGGGCGCCACCGGCGTGTACCAGCTGGTCGAGAGCTGGCAGCAGCTGACGGGCGCCGCCGCGCCGAACCAGATCCCGGACGCCGAGATCGCGATGGTGCAGAACATCGGCGGCACCGGGGCCACCGTGGTGACGCACATCCTCGCCCGCGCGCGCTGACGCCGGCTCACGCCCGGAAGGACACGCCCGGATCCATCACGGTGCCGTAGCGGTGCACGATGCGCGAGACCGTCTGCTCGCGCAGGTAGGCGCGCAGCTCGAGCCGCCCGGTGGACAGCACGGGCGCGTCGAGCACGACCACGCCGGCCCCGTGCGCCGCTGCCCGGGTCTCCGCCGCGATGGGCGTCAGGACCCGCAGCCGCTCGACGCCCGCCCCGCCGAGCCGCGCGGCCAGCTCGCCCTCGCTCTCGACCACCCCGGCGGTGTCGGCCGCCGCGCCCGGCCAGGGGTCGAGCCCACCATCCACGAGGCTGATCTCGACGGGCACGCCGCATGTGCGCGCGGCGAGCAGGACCTGGGCGAGCGCGAGGCGGCCGGCCGGCGTGGCCGCCTCCGCGCGCACGAGGATGCGCCGGCAGGGACGGTAGCGGAACACGTTGCGCTCCCCCAGGAGGGGGATCGGCTCGTGCTCGCGCGCGAAGTGCTCCCGCCAGGCCAGCGCGTAGCTCGCCGCGCTGGCGCGTAGCATGGCTCGCGGCTCCGCGTCGGCGACGATCTCGACGCAGCGCTCCAGCAGCGCCTCCACCGCGGCGGCCGGCGGCGCGCCGGCGGCGGGATGCGCGATCTGTCGCCAGTGGCCGAGCTGCAGCACGTAGTTCGGCCCGCCCGCCTTGGCGCCCGGGCCCACGGACGAGGCCTTCCAGCCGCCGAACGGCTGGCGGCCGACGATGGCCCCGGTGGTCGGGCGGTTGACGTAGAGGTTGCCGGCCTCGATCCGGTCGATCCAGCGCGCGTGCTCGCGATCGTCGAGCGAGTGGAGCCCGCTCGTGAGGCCGAACGGCTGGTCGTTGGCCAGGTCGATCGCCTCGTCGAGATCCGCGGCGCGCATGAGGCCCAGCACGGGGCCGAAGCACTCGGTGCGATGGAAGAACGAGCCGCGGCGCACGCCGAGCTTGATGCCGGGCGACCAGAGCGGCGCGTCGTCGTCGAGCCGGCGAGGCTCGAGCAGCCACTCCTCACCCTCGTCGAGGGTCGTGAGCGCGCGGCTGAGGGCGGGGCCGGGCGGCTGCGTGAGCGGGGTGACGCGGCTCGCGCGATCCCACGTGCTGCCGACCGCGAGGCTCGCGGCCGCGTCGCGCAGCTGGCGGCGGAACGTGGGGTCGTCGTACACCTCGGCCTCGCAGATCGCCAGGCTCGCCGCCGAGCACTTCTGGCCGCCGTGGCCAAAGGCCGAGCGGACGAGGTCACGGATGGCCTGGTCGCGGTCCGACAGCGCGGTGACGATCATCGCGTTCTTGCCGCTCGTCTCCGCGAAGAGCCGCAGATCGGAGCGCCACGCGAGGAACCGGCGCGCGGTCTCCACCGAGCCGGTCAGGATCACGCCGTCGACTCGGGGATCGGTGATCAGGGCGCGGCCCACGTCGTCGTCCGGGCACGGCACGAATTGCAGCAGCGCGCGCGGGATGCCGGCCTCCCAGAGCGCGGACGCGAGATGCCAGCCCACCAGCACCGCCTCGGGCGCGGGCTTGAGCAGCACCGCGTTGCCGGCGGCCAGCGCGGCCAGCACGCCGCCAGCCGGGATCGAGAGCGGGAAGTTCCACGGCGGCGCGACCAGCACCACCCCGAGCGGCGCCATGCGGCAGCCGTCCACCGTGTCGAGCGCGCCGATGGCCCGCGCGTAGTATCGGGCGAAGTCGATCGCCTCCGACACCTCGGGGTCCGCCTCGGTCACCGTCTTGGCGCCGTCGACGATCATGGCCCCGATCAGATCGCCGCGCCGCCGGGCCAGCACGGCCGCGGCGCCGTCGACGAGCCCACGCCGCTCCGCCGCGGGCCGCGCGGCCCACGCCGCCTGCGCCGCGCGGACGGCATCGAGCGCGCGGCTCACCTGCACGCGGTCCGCCAGCCCATGCCGATAGGCCACGCGCGAGGGCCGCGACCGGTCGCGACCTTCGACCTGCGTGGCACCCGCGACGAGCTCTCCCGCGATCTGAAGCGGCACCGTCTCTGGCGCGCGCTCGTTCCACTCGCCCCGCACCCGCTCGATCCACTCGCGGTTCCCCCCCAGCGCCCAGTCCGTATCCGCCTCGTTTTCGAATGGGGTCAGGTCTTGCATTACGACATTTGAGTCGGCCGGGGCGACGTCTGGCCGTGCGGAAAATGTCGTAATGCAAGACCTGACCCCACCTCGGCGGGGCGTGTCGGGCAAGCCGTCGAGGAGATCGAAGGCGGACAGGAAGCGGTCGCGCTCGAGTGCCCACTCGGGCGAGCCCGGCTCGAGGCCGAAGACGTGGCGCAGGAAGTTGTCCGGCGCGGTGTTCTCGTCGAGGCGCCGGACCAGGTAGGCGATGGCGCTGTGGAAGTCCTCGGCCCGCACCACCGGGGCGTAGAGCAAGAGGCCGCCGGCCCGCGCCTGCACCGCGCGCGCCTGATGGTTGGCCATGCCCTCGAGCATCTCGAACTCGGTCCAGGCCTCGACGCCCTCCGCCTCGCGGAGCACCAGCCCGTAGGCGACGTCGAAGAGGTTGTGGCTGGCGACGCCCAGGCGCACCGCGGCGGCGTGCTCGCGCCGGCAGCCGTACTCGAGCATGCGCTTGAAGCTGGCGTCGACCTCGCGCTTGTCCGCGAACGGCGCCTGCGGCCAGCCGTGCAGATCGGCCTCGATCCGCTCCATCGCGAGGTTGGCGCCCTTGACCACGCGCAGCTTGATCGGCGCGCCGCCGCGCTCGCACCGCGCCGTCGCCCATGCCACCAGCGCCCGCTGCACGCGGTGCGACTCGGGCAGATAGGCCTGCAAGACGATGCCGGCGGGCAGTACCTGGAACTCCGCCTCGTCCAGCACCTCGCGGAACGCGGTGACGGTGAGGTCGAGGTCGCGGTACTCCTCCATGTCCAGGTTCACGAACTTGGGCGTGACCCGCCCGTCCGGGTGGCGATACTCGTGCCGCAGGGCCTGGCGGTAGAGCGTGCGCAGGCGCTCCTTCACCCCGTCGACGGTGTGCCGGAACGCAGTCAGCTCGATCTGGCTCGAGACGGAGGAGACCTTCACCGAGATGTACTCGACGTCCTCGCGGGCGAGCAGGGCCAGGTAGGCCGCCAGCCGGCGCGCCGCCTCGGCCTCGCCCAGGATCGCCTCGCCGAGCTGGTTCAGGTTCAGCCGGATGCCGGCAGCGCGCCGCTCGGCCAGGTAGCGGGCCAGGTCCTCGTCCTCGGCAGGCAGGATCAGCGCCTCGGTCTCGTGGCGGAGGCGGGCCACGATCGACGGCACCACCAGGCTCGGCATGTACTGGCCCATCAGCGCGCCCAGCGTGAGCCCGATGCGCTCCCACCACTCCATGAACCGCGGCGCGCCGTATCGCTCGAGCAGGTAGTGGAGCTGATCGGCGATGCGCTCGGCCCGCCGGCTCCGGAAGCACTGGTCGGTGAGCGCGATCGTGAGCTCCTTGCCCCGCGGGTCCTCCATGAGCCGCGCGAGGCGCTCGGCCCGCGCACGCTCCTCCGCGGTCTGCCCGGCCCGAGCCTCGGCCAGCAGCGCCTCGGCCAGCACGACCGCGCGCTCAGCCCGCTCCTGCCGGGAGCCCGTCGCCGCGGCACGTGCCATGCCCAGAGCCTACTCCCACCCTCTCCCCTCAGGGGAGAGGGTGCTTGACCCCACGCCCCGGCCGATAGATCCTCCTCCCCGCGGAGGCGAAGCCCATGCGCGCCCTGGTCCTCGAGCAATTCAACGGCCCGTTCATCGCGAAGGACGTCCCCACCCCGGCCATCGCCCCGCACGAAGCCCTGGTCCGCGTCCGGAACGTCGGCGTCTGCGGCACCGACGTGAAGATCCGCGCCGACCGCATGGGTCTCGGCGTCATCCCGTTGATCATGGGCCACGAGATCGCCGGCGAGGTGGCCGCGGTCGGCGCGGAGGTGCGCGGCTTCGCGCCGGGAGACCGCGTCGTCGTCAACTTCTACATCACTTGCGGCCGCTGCCAGTTCTGCCGCGTGGGCCGCGACACCCTCTGCCCCGAGGTGCGCCAGCACGGCTTCAGCATCGACGGCGGCTTCGCCGAGTACGTGAAGACGCCCGGCGTGAACCTCTGCAGGGTCCCCGACCACGTCTCGCTCGAGGCCGCGTGCATCCTCGGCGACGCCGTCGCGACCTCGTATCACGCCATCACCAAGCGCGCCCAGGTGCGGCCCGGGACCACGCTGGCGCTGGTCGGCGTCGGCGGGGTGGGCTTGCACGCCCTGCAGATGGCCCGGCTCGCCGGCGGCTGGGTGATCGCGGTGGACGTCAACGACGCGCGCCTCGAACTGGCCCGCAGCCTCGGTGCCGACGCGGTGGTGGACGCGCGGAGAGGGCCCTTCCACGAGACGGTGCGCAAGCTGACCGGCGGCCAGGGCGTGGACGTGGTGCTCGAGTTCGTGTCCAGCCAGCAGACGCTGCCGTCGAGCTACCAGAGCGTCAAGCGGGCCGGGCGGCTGGTCTTCGTCGGCTACACCCCCGGGCAGCCGCTGCCGGTGATGCCGCACGAGCTGGTGCGAAACGAGCTCGAGATCGTCGGCTCGCGCGCCAACTCCAAGCAGGAGCTGGCGGAGACGATGGAGCTGGTGGGGCGCGGCCGGATCAAGCCGATCGTCGACCGCGTGATCCCGCTGGCCGACCTCGAGGACGCGTTTGCGGCGCTACGCGAAGGTCGCCCACTCGGGCGGAACGTGCTCGCGATCTAGCGACCCGGTGAGCGGCTAGGGCGCCAGCCCGCTGGCGGTCCCGACGGCGGTCTTCTCCCCGTGCTGGTTCTGGCACCACACCTCGACGACGACGCGCGTGCCCGCGCCCTCGGGCCGCGTCTCCTTCACCTTCCCGTGCACGGTGAGGCGATCCCCCGCGTAGACCGGCTTGATGAAGGCCATCGACAGCGTGCCGCCCTTCACGAATCCGGCGCCGAGGAGGCGCGTCATCATCTCCGAGACGTAGGCGGTCGACATCATGCCTTGCGCCAGCGTGGTGCGGAACCCCTTCTGGTGCGCCCACGCCTCGTCGGTGTGGATCGAGCGCGGCCGCACGCCCGAGAACACGTCGATCCGCCGCTGCGACATCTCCTTCACGAGCGACGGCAGCTCCTGCCCGACCGCGACCGCCTCAGCGACCGACATGGCGCGTGCCCTCCGGAATCAGCATCTGGGTGAACTGCCCCCGGACGAGCGTGGCTCCGCGCTCGTCCTCGGTGACATATTCGGTGACCATGTACTGGCGGCCGCGGCGCTCGTACTTGTCGATCACCCGCCCGTGCGAGCGCACGCGCATGCCGGGCCGGATCGGCTCCACGAAATTGAACTCCATCCTGGCGTGCAGCCCCGCGTGCACGATGTACTTGCTGTGGCGCAGGGACAGGGCCTGGTTGGCCATCAGCGTCGGATGCGCCACCGGCCCGCCGAAGGGCGAGTCCTCGGAGAACCAGGGATTGTGGTCGTCCACCGCGAAGGCGTAGGCCTCGAGGTCCTCCGGCGTCACCAGATGCGTGTCCGACACGAACTCCTCGCCGACCGTCAGCGCCTCGTACGTGAGCTTGGGAAACTCGGTCATCGCGATCTCTCCTTCGGTGCCCCCGGCAGCACCTCGGCGGTGAACCGGTCGAGCTGGGCGAGCTGATCGTTGCCGATGAAGCGAATGCACAGATCGGTGACCCCGACCGCCGCATAGCGGGCGAGCACGTCGATCACCACCTCGGCGGGTCCCAGGCCCATCGCGCCCCGCTCGTGCACGCCGCCGCCGTAGTAGGTGGCCAGGAACTCGCTGGTGACGCGCTGGGCGGTGCGCACGTCGTCGTCGAGCCGCACCGTCGTGTAGACGCAGAGCGGGAAGCCCGGGCGGGACCGCCCGTGTCGCGCCAGCGCCTCGAGCGCCCGCTCGCGGATGACCGGGATCTCATCGAAGTTCACGTACGTCGTGATGATGCCATCGCCGAGGCGGCCGAAGCGCTCGAACTGGGCGGGCAGCAACTCGCCGCGGTTGCCGGCGGTGATGAGGATGGGCGGGCCCTCCGTCCGCCAGGGCAGCGGCCCGATGGTGTGGTCCACCAGGTCCAGGTCGGAGCCTTGGTGGGTGACCGGGTCTCCGGTCCAGAGCTTCCGCCAGATGTCGACGTGCTCTTCCAGCCGGCGCACCCGCGCCTTGTGGTTGGCCCCGCACGCCGCCCACTCCCGCTCGGCGCTGGGCAGGCTCCAGCCCACGCCCAGCCCCAGGAGGAGGCGCCCCTGGGAGATCTGGTCGACGTTGGCCAGCTGCTGGGCCAGCACCACCGGGTGGCGCAGGGCCGGCAGCAGCACCGCCGTTCCGAGCCGCACCCGGGTGGTGATCCCGGCCAGGTAGGCCAGGGTCGTGACCGCGTCGAGCCGCGGCTTGGCCACGATGCTGTCGCCCACCCAGATCGCGTCGTACCCCGCCTGGTCGGCTCGCCGGGCCATGGTCCAGCAGCTGTCGAGCGGCGGCCGCTTCGCCGACTCCATCACCACCCCACGCGTAGGAATGAGGACGCCGATTCGCATGGGCGGGAGTCTACCTCATCCACGGCGCGCCGACCCGTGTCAGTGAACTGACACCGATCGTCGAGCGGAGCGTGCGGCCGCCATCTCAGAATTACGCGACCGCGCGATTTCAGGAGAAAATCTCACGCCGAATCCGTGGCCTGAGACGTGCATTCCTTACGCGTGAAGGTCATTCCGAAGGAGAAGAGTCGTTGAAATCGATCCGTGCCTCCGTCGTTCTCGCGTCGCTTGCCCGCATCGCCTCGGCGTTCTCCATCCCCCAGCCTGGTGAATCGCTCCCGGCTTCGAGCCCCGCGCTCGCCGGTGCCCCCGGATCGGAGCGCACCCCCGGCCAGCCCCCGACGCCCGGCCGCCCGCTCCGCCGCTCGCTGAACGCGGCCGTCGCGGAGGGCGCCTTCGCCGAGATCTTCGCGGCCTGTGCCACCGGCGCCGTCATCACCGGCTGGGCCCTCTACCTGGGCGCGAGCGCGGCGGTGATCGGCCTGCTGGGCGCGCTGCCGCTCGGGGCCCAGGTCGCGAGCCTGCCCGCGGCGTGGTTCACGAGCGCGCGGAGCCGCAAGACCGTCGCCCTCTGGGCCGTCGGGATCTCGCGCATGACGTTCCTGCCGCTGCTCGGGCTGCCGACGCTGGACGTGGAGTCGGCCACGAAGCTGCACCTCTTCCTCGGCATCATCGCGGTCAGCACCCTCGCGAGCGTGATCGGCAACAGCGCCTGGGTCGCGTGGATGGGCGACCTCGTGCCGGACCGCCTGCGCGGGCGCTTCTTCGGCCGCCGGACGATCTTCCTCAGCATCGCAGGCACGCTCACCTCTCTCGGGGCCGCGATCCTGTTGGACCGGCTCGCCCCGCTCGGCTGGACCGGTGCCGCGCTCTCCGTGCTCACCGCCGCGGCCTGCCTGGCCGGCGTGGCCAGCGTGGTGCTGATGCGCCGCCAGCACGAGCCGCCCGCCGCCGCCGAGCCCGGCGTGCCGGCCTGGCAGGCTCTCCGCCTCGCCCTGCACGATCGGCGCGCGCGGCCGTTCCTCGGCTACCTCCTCGCCTGGAACGCGGCGGTGGGCATCTCGGCCAGCTTCTTCGCCTACCACATGCTGACGAATCTGCAGACCGGCTTCCTGGTGGTGGCCGCCCACGGCGTCGGCGTGGCCACGGTGCGCATCGCCTCCGCCCGGTTCTGGGGCCGCGCGGTGGACCGCATCGGCGCGGGCCCGGTGCTGGTCTTCTGCTCGTTCGGCATCGCGGCGGTGCCGCTCACGTGGTTCTTCGTCACGCCGGACCGCCTCTGGCCGATCGCGCTCGACGCCGGCTTCGCCGCGTTCCTCTGGGCGGGCCACGGCATCGCCGCCTTCGATCTGACGATCGGCCTCGCCCCGCGGTCGTCGCGGCCCATCTACCTGGCCGCCTTCGCCACCGCCGGCGGCCTGGGCTTCGGCGCCGCCTCGATGCTGGCCGGCCAGCTCGCCAGCTGTATCCCCGTCCACTTCGCGCTCGGCGGGGAGGCGTGGACCAACCTGCACGTACTCTTCCTGCTCTCCGCGCTGGGCCGTCTGGCCTCCGCCACGCTCTCGCTGCGCCTGCACGATCCCGGCGCGCGCGGCAACGTGCGCGAGCTGGTCCGTTCGCTCGCCGACCGCACCGGCCTCGGCGCCGTCCGCCCCTACTTCCCCGAGCTGGTGAGAATCCCCCGCCGCTAACCCGCGTTGCTCCTCCGCCCACGGCGTGGCATAGTAGCCGCCCGCCGACATGAGCGACCCGATCACCGTCCAGAAGTTCGCGATGGGCCAGTCCGTCTCCCGCGTCGAGGACCCGCGCCTCGTCCAGGGGCTCGGCCGCTACTCCGACGACGTGAACCTCCCGCGGCAGGCCTACGCGGTGGTGGTGCGCTCGCCCCACGCGCACGCGCGCATCGCCGGAATCGACACCGCCGCCGCCCGCCAGGCCCCGGGCGTGCTCGCGGTGCTCACCGGCGCCGACCTCGCGGCCGACGGCGTCGGTCACCTGCCGACCGACGCCTCGCGCAAGCGCCGCGGCGGCTCGCCCGCCTTCCCCACCCCGCGGCCCGCCCTGGCCCGCGAGCGGGTCCGCCACGTCGGCGATCCGGTCGCCCTCGTGGTGGCCACGAGCCCGGAAGCCGCCGCGGACGCCGCGGAGCTGGTGGCCGTCGACTACGCGCCGCTCCCCGCGGTGACCGGCGCGGTGCGGGCGACGAGAGCCGGCGCGCCGGCGGTCTGGGACGAGGCGCCCGACAACGTCGCCTTCGTCTGGGAGGCCGGCTCCCGCGACGCGGTGACCCGTGCCTTCGCGGGCGCCGCGCACGTCACGCGCCTCGACTTCGTGGTGACGCGCGTGGCCGCCGCGCCGCTCGAGCCGCGCGCCGCGGTGGGCGAGTTCGATCGCCGCAGCGGGCGCTACACGCTGCACACCGGCATCCAGGGCCCGCACGGCCTCCGCGCGCAGCTGGCCGAGCAAATCTTCCGCGTGCCGCACGGCCAGGTGCGGGTGGTGACCGGCGAGGTCGGCGGCAGCTTCGGCATGCGCAGCGGCATGTACCCGGAGCTGGTGCTGGTGCTCTGGGCCGCCAGGCGCCTCGGCCGGCCGGTGAAGTGGACGTCGAGCCGCCGCGAGGGCTTCCTCAGCGACGAGCATGGGCGCGACAACGTCTCCTCGGCCGGGCTGGCCCTCGACGCCAATGGCCGCTTCCTGGCCCTGCGCGTCGCGCTCAAGGTGGACATCGGCGCCTACCTCACGCCGCGCAGCGCGGGCCCGGCCACCAACAACGTGGGCGGCCTCGCCGGCGTGTACACCACGCCCGCCATCCACATCGAGAGCACCGGCGTCTTCACCAACACCACGCCCACCGGCCCGTACCGGGGCGCCGGGCGCCCCGAGGCCACGTACGCCATCGAGCGGGTCATCGACATCGCGGCGCGCGAGCTCGGGATCGACCCGGTGGACCTGCGCCGCCGCAACATCATTCCGCCCTCGGCGATGCCCTTCAAGACCGGCCTCGTCTTCACCTACGACTGCGGCGAGTTCGAGCAAATCATGACGATGGCGCTGACCCAGGCCGACCGCGCGGGATTCGAGCGGCGCCGCGCCGAGGCGCGGGCGCGCGGCAAGCTCCTCGGCCTCGGCATCGCCAACCCGATCGAGGTCGCGGGCGGCCCCTACACGGGGGTCAACCCAGACACCGCCGAGCTGCGCGTCAACCCCGACGGCTCCGTCTCACTCTTCGCGGGCTCGACGTCAATGGGCCAGGGCAACGAGACGGCCTTCGCGCAGATCGTGAGCGACCGGCTCGGCCTGCCGCCCGACCGCATCCAGGTCTTCTGGGGCGACAGCGACGCGCTGGACGCGGGCCGGGGCAACGGCGGGTCCGGCGCCATCTCGGTCGGCGGCTCCGCGGTGCTGCGCGCCACCGACCGAGCCATCGAGCGCGGTCGCCGTGTGGCCGCGCACCTGCTGGAGGCGGCGTTCGAGGACGTCACGCTCCGCGACGGGCGGTTCGTCGTCGCCGGCACCGACCGCGACGTCGCCTGGAGCCGTGTGGCCCGCACCGCCTATCAGTCGCGTGCGCTGCCGCCCGGCCTCGAGCCCGGCTGGAGCGACAAGGCGGCGTTCACGCCGCCCGCCGTCACCTTCCCCAACGGCTGCCACGTCTGTGAGGTCGAGGTGGACGGAGAGACCGGCGCGGTGCGCATCGTCCGCTACACCGTCGTCGACGACGTCGGCCGCATGATCAACCCGCTGCTGGTCAAGGGACAGATCCACGGCGGCGCCGTCCAGGGCCTGGGCCAGGGGCTCGCCGAGGTCCTCACCTACGACGAGGCGGGCCAGGTGCTCTCCGGCTCGTTCATGGACTACGCGATGCCGCGCGCCGACGAGGTGCCGCTCTTCGACGTGGACGCCCACGAGGTCCCCACGCGGGTGAACCCGCTGGGCGCCAAGGGAGTGGGCGAGGCCGGTACGGTGGGGGCGCTGCCCGCGCTGCTCAACGCGGTCAACGACGCGCTGGCCCCGCTCGGGGTCCGGCACCTCGACATGCCGGTGACCCCCGAGCGGGTCTGGCAGGCCATCCGGACCGCCGCCGGCCCCCGCGTGTAATTCCTACCCGTCCCAGCGTCACCCCGGGAACATCCGCGGGCGGAAGGTCGCGCAAGTCTGCTTCGTACAAGGGCTAAATCAGTGGCACCGCCGATGCAGTCCTTGCGGTAGACCCGGGCGACGCGGCGCTGTCGTCCAGCGCGAGGTGGTTCCGATGAGCCTTCTAACGAACGTGAGCACCAGCTCCGGGCGGATCCTCGTCGTCGATGACGACCAGAGCGCCCGCGATTTCATCGTCTCGAGCCTGCGCGCCGACGGCCACGACGTGGACGCCAGCAGCAACGGCTTCGAGGCGCTCCTGATGCTGGGCCGGCAGTGGTACGACCTGATCGTCTCCGATCTGAAGATGCCCGAGCTCGACGGACCGAGTCTCTACACGGAGGTCACCCGCCGATGGCCGATCAGCCCGCCACCCGTCCTGTTCGTCTCCGGACTGGGCAACACGTCCGCGTACGACGGCTTTCTCCAGGTCATCCATGCGCCACTCCTCACCAAGCCGTTCAAGATCACCGCGCTGCGGCGGATCATCAAGCGGCTGCTCCGGGCGGGCACGTGATGCGCGGCCTCGCGGTCGTGGTCGCGCTCGCCGGCTGGCTCGCCGCCGGATGCGCGTCGTCGCTGTCCGGCGCGATCCCCGCCTACCCGAGCGCCAGCCAGCTCGAGACGGACATGCAGGCGTGCGAGCAGACCGCGACGGGTCGCGCCGAGTTCGAGCGGCGGGCCGACTACATGTCCTGCATGATCGCGCAGGGCTACCGCACCTACGTCTCGGCCGCCACGTACTGGACCATGGCCGAGCTGACCGTGTCGGCCGGCAAGAAGCAGGCCCCGCCCCAGAGCCAGGTACGGCTCGATCTGCAGACCTGCGCCACCGAGGCCGGCGCCGTCGCGGGGGCCCGCCCGCTGGAGCTGGCCGAGGCGGTGGAGTGGGTGAACGTCAAAGTCCTCCGCCGCGAGCCCGGGCGCGACGCCGCGCTGGGCACCGTCTTCGCCCAGTGCCTCGCCAAGCGCGGCTACGCCACGCGTCCCGTGAGCCGCGTCGCCTCCGACTAGCTCCGGTGGACCGACCCTCTCCCCTCCTGGGAGAGGTAGGGGGACGGGGACGTGCCCGGGCCTGGAGTATCGCCGGAGGCACGTTGACGGCGCGAACACCGCCGGATTAGCCTGGGCGCCATGGCAGTTTCCCCCCGTCCGCTCCAAGCACTGGACCCGTCTCGAGTACGAGCGCCTGATCGACCTGGGCGCCTTCCGACCTGGCGAGCGCATCGAGCTGATCGGCGGGGCCTTGCTCATCTGCGAGCCGCAAGGCAGTCCTCACTTCACGGCCGTCGGGCTCGTCGAGGATGCGCTGCGCGCCGCCTTCGGCGCCGGCTGGACGATTCGCGCGCAGGGTCCCATCGCGCTCGACGACAACTCCGAGCCGGCGCCCGACATCGCGGTGGTCCCGGGTAGCCGACGGGACCATAGCCGCAGTCATCCCTCGCACCCCGTCCTCATAGTCGAGGTGGCCGAGTCGAGCCTCGAGTTCGATCGCGGTGAGAAGGCCAGCCTCTATGCGCGGGCCGGGATCGCGGACTATTGGATCCTCAATCTCGTGGAACAAGTGCTGGAGGTCTACCGGGAGCCGGTGGCGGATCCGGATGCGCCCCGTGGCCGGCGTTACGGCTCGGTGACGACATTGCGGGCTGGCGAGCTCGTGGCCCCACTGGCGCTGGCTCATGTCGGCATCTCGGTGACGGACCTGCTGCCCTGATGCCGGCCGCCTTCCTCGCGCGCGCCCTCCTCGTTGCCATCACCTCCGGCATCCTCGCGGTGCCGCTCGCCGCCGAGGCGCAGCCGGCGAAGCTGCCGAAGATCGGCGTGCTCTCGCTCGAGTCCCCGACGAACTCCGCGTGTGTGGACGCGTTGCGACGCGGCCTCGGCGAGCTCGGATACGTCGAGGGCCGGACCTACGTCCTCGAGATGCGCTGGGCCGAAGATCACGTCGAGCTGCTCCCGACCCTCGCGGCCGACCTCGTGCGGACGAAGGTGGATCTCATCGTCTCGGCTTCGGGACCGGCGGCGGTCGTCTGGAAGGACGCGACCACGACGATCCCCGTCGTGCTGGCGTCGAGCTTCTACCCGGTCGAGTCCGGCGTCATCGCCAGTCTCGCGCACCCGGGCGGCAACGTGACCGGCGTCACGCACTTCACCCCCGAGCTCATGGCGAAGCGCGTGCAGCTCCTCAAGGAGGTCGAGCCGAGAGCCTCGCGGTTCGCCGTGCTCCGGCTCCCTGGGCGGCTGCAGGACCTCGTCGTGAGGGACATGGAGGCGGCCGCCCGGCAGCTCGGCGTCCAGCTCCAGGTGATCGAGGTGCGGGGCGTGGACGATCTCTCGGCGGCGTTCGACTCCGCGGCCGCCGGACGCGCCCAGGGCGTGATGAGCACGCAGGGGCCGTTCTTCGTTCACAACAACGTCCGGATCGCGCAGCTCGCGCTCAGGCACCGGCTGCCCAGCATCTCCGGGGAGCCGAACGCAGCTCAAGACGGCGCGCTCCTGTTCTACGGGCCCAACGTGTTCGAGGGCTGCGCGCGGGCCGTGAAGTACATCGATCGGATTCTCAGGGGCGCCAGACCCGCCGATCTCCCCGTCGAGCAGCCGACCAAGTTCAACCTGGTCATCAACCTCAAGACGGCGAAGGCGCTGGGTCTCACGATCTCGCCGTCGCTTCTCCTGAGGGCCGACGAGGTCATCCGGTAGAGGAAAGGAGACGAGCCATGAGCGAGTCGAATTGCGCGATCATTCGCAAGGCGTACGAAGACTTTGCCAAGGGAAACATTCCCGCGGTATTCGCCGTGCTCGACGCGGCCATTGTCTGGCACGTGCCCGGGCACAGCCCGCTGTCCGGCGACTTCACCGGCCATGACCAGGTCGGCGGGTTCTTCGAGCGCACCATGGAGCGCGCCAAAGGCGTGTTCCACATCGACGTGCACAACGTGCTGGCCGACGGCGATCTCGTGGTCGCCCTGGTCACCGTCAATGCGCAGCGAAACGGGGTGTCCGCGTCGTTCCCGGAAGTGCACGTCTGGCGGCTGAGGAATGGCAAGGCCGTCGAGTTCCGTGAGTATCAGGGCGACGAGCAGCGGGAGGATCGGTTCTGGTCCTGAGGGAGACATCGATGCCAAGCGATCAGCACTGGGTCGGCACCTGGACCACCGCACCCGCGCCGGCCGAGGGCGCCGCGTTCAGCAACCACACCTTGCGGATGAACATCCGCGCCAGCATCGGCGGCGACACGCTGCGGGTGCGCCTGTCCAACGCCTACGGCAGCCGCAAGCTCGTCGTCGGTGCAGCACGGATCGGGCTGCGCGACGTCGGCCCCAACATCGTCCCGGGCTCCGACCGCAAGCTGACCTTCGGCGGCGCCGAGACCGCGACGATCGCCGCGGGCGCGCTCCTGGTCAGCGATCCGGTGTCCCTTCCCCTGCCGCCGCTCTCCGACCTCGCGATCAGCGTCCATCTGCCCGGCGACCTGCCGACGAGCTTCGGGATCACCGGCCGCTATTCGCGGCAGACGAACTACATCTCCCCGCCCGGCGACTTCACCGCGGCGGTCGCGATGCCGGTCGGCAAGATCACCGACGACTGGTACTTCGTCTGCGGCGTCGACGTGCTGGCCTCGCCCGACACCGGCGGGATCGTCGCGCTCGGCGACTCGCTGACCGACGCCAACATCTCGACGATCGACGCGTTCTGCCGGTGGCCCGATCAGCTGTCGCGCCGCCTGCAGGCGCGTACCGGCGGCCGGCCGATGGGGGTCATGAACCAGGGGCTCGGCGGCAACCGGATCCTGCACGACATCCGGGGCGACAGCGGGCTGCGCCGCTTCGACCGCGACGTGCTGGTCCAGCCCGGCGTCACCCACACGATCGTCATGCTCGGCACCAACGATCTCCGCAACCGCTGGGCCAAGCCCGAGGAAGAGGTCACCGCCGAGGCGATGATCGCCGGCCTGAAGCAGCTCGCGGTGCGGGCCCGGACGCGCGGCATCAAGATCTTCGGCGCCACGTTGACGCCGTTCGAGAACGAGACCTTTCTCCCCGGCGCCTGGACCCCGGAGCGCGAGACCAGACGGCAGGCGGTCAACGCCTGGATCCGCGACGGCGGCGCCTTCGATGCGGTGGTCGACTTCGATCAGGCGCTGCGCGATCCGGTCCACCCGACCCGCATGCTGCCGGTCTACGACTGCGACGACCACCTCCACCCGAGCGATCTCGGCTACAACGCGATGGGCGACGCGGTCGATCTGTCGCTGTTCGACTAGCGGGGCGCCGCCGAGGCCCATGATCGCCGCGAGACCGGCGCTCCTCGCGCTCGCTCCGTCGGTGGCGGAAGCCGCCGACCCCGGACCCCACATCACGCTCGTCGCGCAGGGCGCCCCGGTCACGCTGTCCGAGCCGGAGCAGGCCCAGATCGCGAAGCGAGTCGCGGCGCTGATGGTCGGGTGCGGGATGACGTCGGTGACGTTTCCCGATCTCTTCGCCGCGCGGTCGTTACCCGCGGAGTGGCAAGGCGCCCGCGCCGGCTCTCACCTGTACGTCCGCTTCCCGAAGCCCCTCGTGGCGACGCGCGGCCGGGTGGAGATCTCCGAGGTGGTCATCGGGCTTCAAGATCCCAACTTCATCGGCCCGGAGCTCTCCCGCCACGGCGAGGACGTGGTCGGCCACGTCAAGTGCAGCGGACACCGGGCGCTCGCTCTGATGTGCGCGACCGCGCTCCGGCCTCACCTCCTGCCCAGACAGGCCGCGAGCTGCACGGCCTACGACGCCATGGGCGAGCCACGGGCGAACGAGTAGGATGACGCGCGGCGCCCGTCCTGATCGACGTCACATGCACTTGTTGTGGGCGTTCGACCACTCCATCTGCACGTTGTACCCGGCCACCTTCTTGAAGTGCCAGGCGCAGATATCGCCGATCTCCCCGTTGACCTGGTCGTACCAGCCGGACCCCGGCACCGGGTCCGTGACGGCCTCGCAGAATTCGTGGGAGCTGGTGCCGGTCAGCGCGTCGAACGCCGCGACCCCGCCCAGGCAGCCGGCGCACGTGGGGTACGGCATCACCGCGTAGTAGACCTTGCCGACCGCGTCGTGGTAGCCGCAGTAGTTCTGGCACGACTTGCTCCCGCCCATGATGGAGACGATGCCCGGTTCCAGGTAGATGAAGTACAGCGTGTTGCTCGTGGCCTTCGGCACCGTCTTGGCGGCGATCCAGGCCTTGAGCTGGTTGCGGATCGTCGAGTCCGTGACGCTGCCCACCGGCGCGTTGGCGGTGATCAGCTTGGTCCCGATGAACGACCCGGGCCCGATGGTCTTGCCGGGGACGCTGTACTCCTGCAGCTGTGTCATGAGGGGGCTGACCACGATGGCCTGAAAGAACTTGTTGACGTTGTGCATCATCGTGCTGCCGGATGCCTGGCTCCACTTCTGGCCCCAGAAGATCGTGAACACCTGGACGCTCGTGAGGAGCGGCCCGTTGCTGTACGTCAGGTGCGCGGTCGGGGCGGCCACATGCGGCT
Organism: Nitrosotalea sp.; assembly: GCA_035519555.1. Lineage (GTDB taxonomy): Bacteria > Methylomirabilota > Methylomirabilia > Rokubacteriales > CSP1-6 > CAMLFJ01. Next base: position 53,989 of record DATIWG010000075.1, read on the forward strand.
GGCCGTCGAACAGATCGGTGTCGGGGGGCTCGCCCTTGAGTCGCCCCAGCTCGTCGATCGACAGGGAGGGCTTGGGATAGTGGAGCGGTACGATGCGGACGTACTCGCCCGGCGAGAACTTCGAGGACCCGGCCTTGGACCGGGCCGGCGTCTTCTTCTTCGCGGACACGCGCGGCTTGCTCTTTTTCATCGCATCCTCCTCCGTCCAGCGTCCGGCCACCTCGATCGCCTCCCATTGGTACACGTGCCTCCTCCAAAGCGCCACCCCCGAGGCAACGGATGCGGCCGAGCGCCGAGCATCCGTCGCTGTGACAATGCCCGAAACTTCGGAGCCGACGTCGCCCAGAGGGTCCGCACGCCAGCCCCTCGTAAAGCCGGCCCGCAGGCTCCTGCGCGAGGGTTGGCAACCGGTATACAATTCATACGCTGGCCTGAGAGCGGCCTGACATGGACATCCCCTACAAGGGCTACACGATCGTGCCGAACTCCGAGCGGCAGCCGGACGGCCGGTGGTTGCCCGTGGCGGAGCTTGCCGCCAACCACCGCGGGGTCGTGACGCCGAAACCCCCGCTGCGAGCCGCACCTCGGGAGACACGGGCAACGCGCGCCGATGCCGACACGGTGGCGGTGAAGATGGCCAAGGCGTGGATCGAGACGATCGAGCGAGAGGAGACCTCCAGCGCCCCGGCAAACCGTGCCGAGGCTCGGGCGCTCACCGGTGCTCCACGGCCCAGCGCCCCGATCGGGAACACCGTCGCGTCTCCGCGGATACCGTCTGAGCCTCGAGGGCAAGACGCGCGGGCCGAGGCCCCGCCGCGCGCGAGGGGGATCGAGCCCAAGAAGCGTCCAACCCCCGCCGACACGCTCGACTGGCCCGGTCTGCTCGAGGCCATCGGAGACCGCTTCACTCGCCTCCTCGCGGTACATGCCCTCCTCGATCGCCTCGTCACGCAGGTCTTGGCCGCGAAGCTGGCCGCGGACATCGAACCCATTCTCGATGCCTTGGCCTCGCTGCCCATGGCCTCCCGGGTTGCTCTCGCGTCGACCGTGAACGCAATTCCGCCTGCCGCCGCCGAGGCCATTCTGGAGATCGATCGCGCGCGGCACCGATTGGTTCACTCGAAGCCGACACGCGGAAAGCCGACCTGGGACGTCAGCGGCGCCGTCGAGAGCCTCTCCCGGGACGCCTGGGACAAGTCCTTGCGCAAGGGACTCGAGGCCGCGCAAGACCTCATGTCGGCGCTCCGGGCCGCGGCTCAGGAGACTTGAGCCGGTACGACCTACTGGTCGGGAAGCGAATCGGGCACAGCCGCTATCGCGGCAGTGCCCGATTCCACTATGGGACAGTCGGCTAGTCCTAGGCGCCTGCGAACAGGCTCTTCTTGATGATGGCGTGGACGCCCCAGTTGCCGTCCACCACCTGCGTCACCCCGAAGTCCACCGCGACGGACATCAGCGAGATCGATTCGTCCTCGCTCAGGCCCTTGGTCGTCATCAGGAAGTGCCGCATCTTCCGGAACGCATCGCGCATCGCCAGATCGATCGACGATTTCTCGTAGATCTTGCTCTGCGCATCGGGTCCGAGCTCCGCGAGATAGTTGGCGTAGCTGAACCCGTGCAGCACCCACTCGTCCTGGGTCTCCAGCAGCGGGTAGTTGAGTCCCGCCAGTGCGGTCCCCGTCAGGCTCGCGCGCTTGTGCACGATGAGCTGGAAGGTGCCGGTGAGCGAGCACTCGATGGCCGTGCCGCAGAGCTCGGAGTCGCCCTGCGAGGCGTGAGAGTCTCCCGCCGAGAGCAGCGCCCCCTTGACCGCCACCGGGTAGTACATCGTGGCGCCCTTGCCGATGCGCCAGTCGTCGATGTTGCCCCCCGTGTAGCTGGGCGGGATGGAGTCGACCATGTCGGCCTCGGCGGGCGCCAGGCCGAGCACCCCGAAGTGGGGCCGGATGGGCACCCGGATGTTCTTGAGCACGCCTTGGTTCTCCTGCACGGTGCGATGGTCGACCGGGACGCCGGGGTAGTCGATCGTCTTGTGCACGACGCCGGAGGGATCGGTCTGCGGCGTCCAGCGGAAGTTGTAGACCGCCTTCGCCCAGTTCCGCTCCCCGCTCGCATCGACCTCGTAGATGGTGATCACCTCACGCGGCTTGGGATCGGTCAGCAAGTCCTTGTAGTGGAAGCCCCACCACGCGGCGGCGTTACTCCCGAAGCTCTTGCCCTTGTGCTGCGGGTTGGCGCACGGTCTCGGCTTGACGTCGATGATCCGGACCTCGAGGATGTCTCCCGGCTCCGCCTCGCGGACCGCGACCGGCCCGGTGCAGATGTGGACGCCGAGGCCCTCGCCGGCTCCCCGACCGAAGAGCGTCGGGTTCATCGGGCCGGCGCCGCGTCGGTCCACGCCCTTGCGCTGCTTGTCCCAGTAGAAGACGCTCTCCGCGCCCGGATCGCCCTTCACCATCCGGTCGGCGTCGTCGTTGGCGTGGTGCGTGAGCACCTCGATCGTGACGAAGTCGCCGGAGCTCACCTCGACCTGGGGCTTGAGCAGCTTGCTGAAATAGCCCCAGTGCACCGTCTTGTCGGTCGCGGGAACGTAGTAGTGGTTCTTGGTCCCCGGGACCATCCCGGGCTGCGCCTGCGCCGTCGTCACCGAGGAGAGCCCGGCCGCCGCGAACGACGCCGCCGCACCGCCCGCCGCCATGGCGCCCTTGAGGAAGTCCCGCCGCCCTTCGTTCACCCGCGTGCCGGAGCCCTCGCGCTCGCCTTCGCCGGTGGCACCCTCACCAGTCCCGCTGTGAGTGATTCTCGCCATGTGTTTCCCCTTCCCTGGACAGGCCTGTTGAATGAGGAGGTGCTGGGAGTCGCCACAGCCTCGTCGCTAGCGGTGGCCCGACGGTGGGCAGGTCTGCGGTCCACCATGGACTCGCAGCCACGGCGGAGAATACCAGGGCAGTCCGGACTACTCAAGGACCCCGCCGGACCCCATGCCGCTGCTCGCAACCCCGAGACGGTGCCCCATAGGCGAGCCGCGGGGGAACGAGTAGGATGAGACGCATGAGACCGTCGCGGTGCCTGCTCACCATCGTGCTCGGCCTGGCCGTCGCCGGGTGTGCGACCTCGTTCAGCCCCCAGCGTGTGCGGAGCGAGATCGCGGCCCAGACGGGCGCCGACCCGCAGTACGTCTTCGAGATCCAGCTCGGGCGGGTGACGATGCGCACGATCCGGACCGCGCTCGGCGGCGGCGCGAGCGCCCTGCCGCTGGCCGGGCTCACGGGGTTCGACCTCGCCTTCTACGACGTGCCGGCGTCCAGCCCTCAGGGGGCCGCGCTCGACTTCACCCGGATGGCGATCCGGGGCTGGGAGCCCGTGGTCCGTGCGCGACAGCCCGGGCGCTCCACGCTCGTGCTCGTGCGCGAGGGCGGCGGGGCCATCGATGACCTGGTCCTGCTCGGCGCCGCCGGCTCGAGCGTGATCTATGCGCGCCTCCGAGGCACCCTGAGCCCCGAGTTGCCGCGCGCGCTCGGCGACGCCTTCCAGACCCGCGGCCCCGAGGGGCTCCGGGACGAGCTGGTGCGCGAGGTCATCCGGCAGCGCTGACCGATGGCGGACGACATCGAGCGCTGGTTCGAGCGCGGCGTCACCGACGGCCTGCCGGTGGTGCCGCCCACGCGCGAGCGCGTGGAGCGCATGCTCGCGACGACCCGCCGCTCCCCGGAGACCCTCGTCGCCGAGATCCCGCCCAACTACGGCCGCGGCACCGTGGAGAAGCTGGCGGTGAACGCGGTGATGGCGGGCTGCCGGCCCGACTACTTCCCGACCGTGCTGGCGGTGGTCGAGGCGGTGTGCGATCCCGCGTTCAACCTCCACGGCCAGTCCGGCACCACCAACGCCGCCTCGCCGCTCATCATCCTGAACGGCCCGGTGCGCGGGCGGCTCGGCGTCAACTGCGCGGCCGGCGTGTTCGGGCCGGGCTACCGCGCCAACGCCACGATCGGCCGAGCGCTGCGCCTGATCATGATCAACCTGGGCGGCACCCGGGCCGGTGAGATCTCCATGTCCACGCTCGGCCACCCGGGCCGCTACACCTACTGCATCGGCGAGCACGAGGAGGCCTCGCCCTGGGAGCCGCTGCACGTCGAGCACGGCTTCGCGCGGGCGCAGAGCACGGTGACCGTGTTCTCGGGCGAGGGGCCGTTCACCGTGAACGATCACCTGAGCCGCACCGCGCCCCAGCTCGTGGCCTCCCTCGGCTGGTCCGCGGCCGGGGTGTGGAACCACAAGAGCTTCCCGGTGTACGGCCACACCCTCTGGGTGATCGGGCCCGAGCATGCCAAGACCATCGCGGGCGACGGCTGGTCGAAGGCCGACGTGAAGCGCTATCTCTTCGAGACGATCCGGCGCCCCGCGGGCGAGCTCGCCCCCGGTCCCGACGGCGCCGAGACCGGTCGGCTCAAGGACCTGGTGGGCGAGGCGCGGCCGGACGAGCGCATCCCGAAGTTTCCGTCCGTGGGCGAGATCGTGATCGTGGTGGCCGGCGGCACTGCCGGCCGCTTCTCCGCGGTGGTCCCGGGCTGGATGGGGGGCGAGCTGGGCTCGAGCCCGGTCAGCCGCGCGATCGAGGCGTAGCGCGCCCGCGCTGGCTGCTGGACTAGCGGGCCTAGGCCTCGTGGCGGCGGCCGCCGCCCGGGGCGCCATGCGGAGAGGGTGGAACCCATGTTCCAATAGGGTCCTCCACATGACATCCGCCCCCGGGAGGGAGGACCGGTTGATCTCGCCTCCCTGCCGGAGCCGACGCGGAGGTGCCCGCATGGAGCTGTTGGTGCGTGGACAACACGTGATCACGGACCCGGCCGCGGCCGACGCCGGCATCCGCGGCGACGCGGCGGTGCTCGTCTCCGGCGCCCGGATTACCGCGGTCGGCGCGTGGCGCCACCTTCGCCGGCGTCACCCGCGGGCTCGCGTTGTGGGCAACGGCAAACAGCTGCTGATGCCGGGCCTGATCGACGCCCATAGCCACGGCCGGGCGCTCAGCCCCATCCAGAAGGGCGTGCTCAACGACTACCTCGAGAACAACCTGCTCGATTGGGCCTTCATGCCGGGCTTCGACCCGGAGCTCACCGCCGCCCTCGGCGCCTGGCGCCACCTGCGCAGCGGCTGCACGACCCTCCACCACATGGGCTTCGACACGGACGGCCCGCACGCGCGCGCCCACTCCGAGACGGCCATCCGCACCTATCTCCGCTGCGGGATCCGCCTGGCGTTCGCCCCGGGCGTCCGGAATGTCGACAAGCTCGTCCTCGACTCCACCGGTTTCCTGGGCACACTGCCGCCGGAGCTCAAGGCGTTCGCCGAGCCCCTGGTGCACATCGACAGCGAGCGCGTGGAAGAGGAGTACTTCGCCCTCTTCGACCATCTCCACCAGCACTTCGCGTCGGAGGAGACCCGCATTCTCCTGTCGCCGAGCTGGGCCCAGGCGTGCACCGAGCCCTTCCTGCGCCGGGCCAAGGAGACCGCGGATCGGCTCGGGAAGGTGCCGATCCACATGCACTGCGTGCAGACGCCGATCCAGAAGGCGTTCTCGTTCAGGAAGTACGGCCAGAGCGCCGTGGCGTGGCTCGACGCGCTGGGGCTCGTCGACGACAACCTCGTGCTCGGCCACGCCATCTGGGTGACGGAGGACGACATCGACCGGCTCGCCTCGCGGCGCGCGTCGGTCACCACCCACCCGAGCTGCAACCTCGGGATGCGCAACGGGCTGGCGCCCATCTATGCCATGCACCGGCGGGGCGTGAACGTGGCCCTCGGGCTCGACGACAAGACGATCAACGACGACGAGGACGCGGTGATGGAGCTGCGCATGCTGCACAAGCTCCACCGCGTGCCGGACTACGACCTGCGCACGCCGGCGCTCACCGCGGCCGACGTCATCCGGATGGGCACGCTCAACGGCGCGCGGGCCGTCGGGTTCGCCGGCCAGATCGGGGCCTTGCGACCCGGCATGAAGGCGGACATGATCCTCGTCAACCTCGATCGCGTCCTCCACGATCCCTGGCTCACGGCCGAGCTGCCCATCGCCGAGGCCTTCATCCACCGCGCGATGGGACAGGACGTCGACACCGCGATCGTCGGCGGCCGGGTGGTGATGGAGCACCGGCACATGACGACGATCGACGTGGACGCCCTCTATCGCGAGGTCCGAAAGGCGGCGCGCGCCATCTCGCCGAAGCAGCGGCGCCACGCCGAGATGCTCCAGCGACTCAAGCCCTACTACCAGGACTGGTACAATGCCTGGCTCACGCCCGAGGACGTCAAGCCCTTCTACGTGTTGAACAGTCGCGCGTGAGCGGTGTCGAGGCCAGAGGACTGAACGCCACCGGCTTCACGGAAGGAGACCGCATGGAACTGCACGGACAGGTCGCGATCGTCACCGGCGCCGGCCGCGGGATCGGCCGCGCGACGGCGCTTGAACTGGCCCGGATGGGCGCCGACATCGTCGTCGCTGAACTCGACAAGCCCGGAGCCGAGCGCACCGCCGCCGAGGTGACCGCGGTCGGGCGGCGCGCGCTCGCCGTGCCGACCGACGTGACCCGACGGGCCGACCTCACCGCGATGGTCGAGCAGACCCGAGCGGCCTTCGGGCGCCTCGACATCCTGGTGAACAATGCCGGGATCTATCGGGCCGCGTCGACGCTGGAGATCACGGAGGATCACTGGGACACGGTGCTGACCATCAACGCCAAGGCGGTCTTCTTTGCCAGCCAGGCCGTGCTGCCGACGATGATCGCGCAGCAGCGAGGGGTGATCGTCAGCCTGGCTTCGATGGCGGGCAAGATCGGCAGTGTCAACAACCTGCCCTACAACGCCAGCAAGGCGGCCGTCATCAGCATCACCAAGAGCCTGGCCCTGGCGCACGCCGGCGACGGCATCCGGGTGAACTGTGTCTGCCCGGGTTTCGTCGAGACCGACATGTGGACGAGCGTATCCACGGAACTCGGCGCGCTGACCGGGGTGCCGCCCGCGGAGTTCACCCGTCGGCGCCTGGCCAGCGTGCCCCTGGGCCGGATGGAACGCCCGGAAGACGTGGCGAACGTGATCGGCTTCCTCGCCTCCAGCAAGGCCAGTTACATGACGGGCCAGGCCATCAGCGTCGACGGCGGCCTCGTCATGCACTGAGGCGGGGGGAACCGGCCGTCATTCGGTGGGATGAGGGGGCGGGCGGGACAGACGCCCCGCCCGCGGGTCCCTCAGGTATGTGCGCACCTCCCGGTGCGCGGCCCGGCACGAGTCGGGATTCAGTACAGGCTGCGCTACTGCCGGGGCGTCATCGGCGGCCTGTTACCTCGCCGATGACGCGACTACGTGGTCCGGTGGCGTGTCCATCCCTGCCTCCATGACGCACCTACCACGATGAGCCATCTCGCCTCATCGCGGCCCTAGTACATCCCCATCCTCGGGCGCCTGTCAAGGCGCCCGGGGGCGCCCTTCCTGCCGATCCTGGGCGGGTGGCCCCCCGCCCCCGCCAACGCCTCGTCGAGGATCGACAGGGCCCGGTCGATCTCGGCCTCCGTCGTCGTCATAGGCGGCACGAGCCGGAGCACGTTCTTGCGGCCCGGGCCCGTGCCCCGCAGCTGCAGGATGAGGCCCGCCTCGAGGCATCGGCGCTCGACCTCCGCCGCCACCTCGTTCGCCGGCGTCTTGCGCTCCCGATCCGTCACCAGCTCCAGGCCGAGCAGGACGCCACGGCCCCGAAAGTCGCCGATCACCTCGTAGCGCGTCGCCATCTCCGCGAAGGCGGCCTTCATCCGCTCCTCGATGCGGGCCGCGCGACCCGGCAAGTCGTCTTCCACGATCGCGTCGAGGCTGGCGACGCCGGCGGCGCAGAGGAGGGGGTCCGTCGCGTGGGACCGCGTGGCGAAGAAGCCGGCGGCCACGGCGCGCCGTGCAATCTCGGCGGTCGTGCACACCGCACTCACCGGCACGCCGCCGCCGAAGTGCTTCGACAGCGCCACGATGTCCGGCACCACGCCCTCGTGTTGAAATCCGAACATCCTGCCCGTCTTGCCGAGCCCGGTCTGCGCCTCGTCGAAGATCAGCAGCATCCCCCGGTCTGCACACACCTGCCGCACGGCCTGGAAGTATCCGGGCGGCGGCACGATGACGCCTCCGGCGCTGAGGATCGGCTCGGCGATCACCGCGGCCGGCCGGCTGGTGAAGTTCGCGTCGGCGAGCTCCATGCTCGCCTTCAGACACAGGAAGTCGCATTTCGGAAAGGTCGAGGCCACCGGGCACTGGTAACAGTGCGGGGTGAGAATGGCCGCCGTCCCCGGCGCGATCGAAGCGTGCTTCTGGCGCTGCCACGCAAAGCTGAGGGACCGCGAGATGTACGACGTCGAGCCGTGCAGGCCGTCGTGGAGGCCCAGAATGTCCAGGCCGCCGGTCGCCTTGCGGGCGAGGTCGACCGAGGCCTCGATCGTGTCGCTCCCCGTCACGAGGAACAGCGACTTCTGAAGCGGGGGGACCAGCAGGTGCCCCAGGCGCTCGTGGAGCTCGAGCCGCGGGACGTTGAGCATGATGTTCGAGGCGTGCACGAACGTCTCGGTGGCCCGGCGCACGGCGGCCATGACGCGAGGGTGCCGATGGCCGAGGGCGGCGCCCATCTGCCCCGACTGGAAGTCGAGGTACTCCTTGCCGGCCGTGTCCACCACGGTGCTGCCGTGGGCCGAGGCCAGGACGGGGCGCTTGTCGAGCCCGCCCATATAGCTCGACTCCTCGGTCGGCATCACCCAGCGATCCATGATCTCCCGCACTCTCGCCTGATCCATGCTGTCCCCCTGCACGGGCCTTCCGCCTTCGGTTCGCCGTCTGTGCGCTACCCGGCGCGCCGGGTCGCCTGGGCGACGATGTCCATCCCCACCAGCTCGCTCCACGCTTGCAGCAGCCGTCCCACGATCGGCCCGGGCGTGCCGTCACCCAGCGCCAGGCCGTTGACCTTGACCACCGGCAACAGGCAGTACGTGCTCGCCGTCAGCATCGCCTCCTCGGCCTGGTAGAGGTCGAACATCGTGAACACGCCCTCGTCGGTCGGCACGCCGAGCTTCTCGGCCAGCTCGACCGCGGTGAGGAGGCTGACCCCCGTCAAGTGCGTCCGCCGCTGCGGGATCCGCAGCACCCCGTTGGAGACGAAGAGGAAATCCGAGCCGCTGCTCTCGGCGATATTGCCGTCCGTGTCCAGCATCAGCGCGAAGGCGTCCGGATCCGTTGCCTTGGCCTCGAACTCGGCCTGGAAGTGGTTCATCTTGTTGGAGACCTTGGCGCGCGGCGACACGGACTCGGGCGGCGTCCGCCGGGTGGCGGTGACGATGACGGGGGCGCCGGCGCGGTAGTAGCGGGCGTGGGTGGGGAAGGCGAGCGGCAGGCAATACGCCGTGACGGTCGGCACGGTCGCGCCCGGGGCGTAGATCCCGCTGACCATGCCGCGGCTCGCCTGCATGGTGAGGAGATAGTCGCCGTCGGCCGCCTGGCGTGCGGGCTCATTGCGCCGCACCACCTCTTCGCACAGGGCGGCCACCGCGGCCTGGTCGAGCCGTGGATCGATGCGTGCGTAGCGGAGCGAGCGGAAGAAGCGCTCCACGTGCTCGTGCAGCTTGAAGAGCCGCCCCTCGAACGTCCGCGTCGCGTCGTAGACCGCGTCCCCCCACCTAAATCCCCGATCGAGGACGGAGACCTTCGCGTCCCGCTCGGCCACGTACTGCCCGTTCAGGTAGACCACGCGTTCCGCCATGCCCCGGGCTCCTTTGTGGGTCGACGCTCAGCGCACGTGTCGCAAGAATTCCTTGAGGCTCGGGTCCTTCGGCCGGTCGAGGACCTCGGCCGGCGCTCCCACTTCCAGGATGGCGCCGTCCGAGAGGTATGCGATGCGGTGCGCCACCTCGCGGGCGAAGCGGAGCGCGTGAGTCACGATGACCATCATGATGCGCTCGGACAGGAGCGATCGGATGACGTCCTCGACCTCGCCCACGAGCTCAGGGTCCAGCGCGGACGTGATCTCGTCGAGGAGCAGCACCTTCGGGCGCATGGCGAGCGCACGGGCGATGGCCACGCGTTGCTGCTGCCCCCCGGAGAGCTGGGCCGGGTATGCCCCCATCTTCGCCTCGAGCCCCACCCGCGCCAGCAACCGCCGGCCGAGCTGATCGGCCTCCGCGGCGGACACGCGCTGCGAGAACCGTGGCCCGAGCAGCACGTTGTCGAGCACGGTCATGTGCGGAAACAGATTGTACTGTTGGAACACGATCCCCATCTGCTGCCGCTGCCGGCGGGCGTCGGCTTCGGCCACCCGCTGGCGGCTGCCGCCGGGGGTCGCCCGGTACCACAGCGGCTCGCCGTCGAGCCGGATCTCGCCGGCATCATACTCCTCCAGGAAGTTGATGCAGCGGAGGAGCGTGGTCTTGCCGCACCCGCTCCGGCCGATGAGCGCGACCACCTCGCCGTCGCCGATGTCGAGATCGATGCCGTGCAGCACCCGGGCGCTGCCGAACGATTTCCGCAGCCCGCGAATCGCGATCATGCCCGCGCTTCCGCGAAGCCCTTCAGGGCCAGGTGTCGCTCCAGCCGGCGCCCCAGCCGGTCGATGCCGAAACACATGACGAAATAGAACACCGCCGCCAACCCGAGGATGGTGAAGACGGCGAAGGTGCGCTCGATGATCTCGCGGGCCGCCAGCGTCAGCTCCCAGACGCTGATGATGGACAAGACGGACGACGCCTTCACGGTCATGACGCACACGTTGATGTACGGGGGCAGCGTGTACCGGGTGACCAGCGGCGCCACGATCTTCCGGAACATGGCCAGCGGCGGCAACCCGAGGCTCCGCGCCGACTCCCACTGGGGCCGCGGGATCGCCAGGACGCCGCCGCGGAACACCTCGGCGAACAGCGCGCCCGTGTAGATGATCAGCACCAGCGTCCCCGCGATGTACGGGCCGGTGCGCAGATCGAGGGCCGGCATGGCATAGAAGATGAGCAGGGCCAGCACGAGGAGCGGCGTGCCCCGGACGACGTAGACGTAGACCCGGTACGCAGCCCGCACGGCCATGATGCGCGAAAAGGCGCCGGCAGCGAGGACGATGGCGAGGGCCGTGCCGCCGACGATGGCGGCCGCGGCGAGCAGGAGGGAGATCGCCGCGCCCTGCGCGAGCAGCGCGAGGCTACCCGGCGGTATCACCAGGACCTCCGTCTACCGCCACCGGACGGCATGGTGCGCGACACGGAAGAGGATCTCCGTGCTCGACACGAGCAGCAGATAGAGCAGCGCGACGACGATGAACGCTTCATACGCCGCGCCCGTCTGCTCCGTCAGGAGCTTCGCCTGCATCGTCAATTCCGTGATGCTGATGGCCGACAGCAGCGAGGTGTCCTTCAGCAGGAGCACGACCTGGTTGCCGAGCGCCGGGATCGAGTACACCAGCACCTGCGGCAGGACGACCTTGCGAAAGGTGCTCCACGACGCCAGACCGAGACTCTTCGCCGCGTCGAACTGGACGCGATCGACGGCGTTCACGCTGCCACGGAGAATCTCCGAGATATACGCGCCATTCTGCAAGATCAGGGCGAGGCCGCCGCAGACGACCGCGGGCCAGGGCAGACCGATCATCGGGAACGCAAAATAGATGAGATAGATCGGCAGGAGCACCGGCGTGTTGCGGAAGAGCTGCACGTAGGCATCCACGCCCCGGGCACCCCACCGGCCCGCCGACAGCCGAATGAGCAGCAGGACGCAGCCCCAGACGACGGCACCGACGCTCGCCCCCAGCGCGATGAGGGCGGTCCAGGCCAACCCGGTCATGTAGGTCGGTCCGTAGATCGCCACCCACCGGGCGAAGCTCACGCGGGCGTGCCTTCACCAGTCGCGCGGTGGGACCCGCCCCGCATCGGGCCCTGCATGCGCTCAGCCGTTCACTGCGAGAGGTAGAACTTCTGCGGGGGTGGATTCTTCCCGAACCACTTCTGATAGATCTCAGTGTACTGGGGATACCACGATCCGGTGCGCAGCTCCGCCACGGTGGTATCGAGCCAGAGCCACCACTTGAAGTCGCCGGGCTTCAGGAAGATGCCGTTGTTCTGGGAGGCGCCCAGCAGGCCCGGCAACACTTCCATCTCATCCTTGTTGTGCGCGGCCCAGTACTCCGCCGACGGCGTGTCGATCTGCAGGGCATTCGCTCGCCCACTCCGCACGGCCAAGAACTGCGCCGCGGGCGTGTCGAAGGTCAGGGCCTTGGCCTTGGGGAAGAAGCGCTTGGCGCGATCGGCCATCTGGGGATTGTTCAGGCTGGCCACCGTGAACTTGTCCTGGTTGAGATCGGCCAGCGTCTTGATGCCGCTCTTCTTGCTGACGAGCACCGAGATACCCGAATCGATGAAGGGACGCGTGAACGCCACCCGGATGGCGCGATCGGGATAGGTCGTCGTGCCGCCCACGCCCATATCCGCGCGGCCGCTCTCGATGGCCGGCCACCGGCCCTCCGCGGTCACGCTGACGAACTCCACCTTGTTCGGATCCTTGAACAGCGCCTGGGCAAACAGTCGGGCGATGTCGATGTCGAACCCAACGAGCTGGCCCTTGTCGTCGTTGAAGGCGAACGGGGGCACGGTCGTGAGCGTCACCACGATGAGCTTGCCCCGTTCCAGGACCACATCCAGGCGCGATTTTTCCTCAGCGCCGGCCGCCGGGCTCAGAGCCACCAGGATGGCAATGAGCACCACCGGCCAGACATGGCGAGCGCGGAATTTCAGCATGACCGCCTCCTTTTTGAACTCGGGTCTCACCAGGACCAGATCAGGAACCGTATGCGCAGACCACCTTCCCCGTCAATGCCCCGGACAGCGCGCGCAACGGGCCTCAGACCCTGGTCATCCGCATTGCCGATGAGGCAGGCCATCGGCGCCCCGTTACTTGCCTCCGAGGAGCAGGCGCCGGATCTGCTCGGGGTCCTTCAGAAGGGACCCGAGCGTGGTCAGGCTGGCGTCCACCGCCGCGGCAAACTTGGCGGGGCCGCCGAAGCGGGCGAGGGTTTCCGGCGGGATGAACTTGAACAGAATGTCAGCGCCGCCGGGCGGCATGCCCACGAAATGCACGGTGAGCATGTTGTGGTCCTGCAGCAGCAGCATGCAGAATGCCGCCGACGCCTCGTACGGGACGATCGGCGCCTGCTTGACGCCTCCCCGCTCCATGGCGATCTGGAGGACGTCGTCGGCGAGCAGCTGCGCGGTGGTCGGCGTCTCATGCAGGCGCGGGCCGAAGATGGGCTTCAGCGCGGCCGCCACTGCCTTCGTCGTGTCGATCAGCTCCTGCACCCGCTTGGGACTGTACTTCTCCAGCGTCCGCACCACCGACTGATAGAGCATGGGTCGCGTCTCGAGCCCGCACTCGAAGCCCTTGGCCCGGATCCGCCCGACGAGATCGGCCTTGCCGCCCAGGAGGCCGAACCGCGGCCCGAGGGTGCCGTACTTGTCAAGCCCGGTGGCCCCCACGTCCACCCCGAGCTCCAGCGTCCTCGGCTGGTCGAAGCTCGCCGGTCCGACCCGCGCGCCCCCCGCGTCGTCGACGTACACCAGTGCGCCCTTCTCGTGCGCGAGCCGTACGATGGTCTGGATCGTCTCCCACGGCAGGAGCTCGTACGTGACCGCCAGCCGGGTCAGATCGACCAGCGCGACGGTTGGCTCGCGATCGAGCGCCCGCTTGAACTCTTCGAGGCCCGAGGTATCCGTGAAGCGCGCGCCGACGTGTGACGCCGCTCGCAGCACCGAGGGGTGGCTGTGACTGACGGAGACCCCGATGACCGCGTCGCCGGGCTTCACGAGCGTCAAGTGCGTCGCGAGCGTGGCGCCGGTCAGCCGGTTGAAGACGGCGATGTCGTGCGTCGGGGCGGTGCCACCGAGGTGCTCGAGCGTGAGCGCCTTCAGGCGGTCCCAGTACAGCGCGGGCGCGATCTCGTCATCGGCCCAGCGCAGGTCCGCCGGCTCCATCGGCAACGAATGATCGAGGCCCGTGAAGATGTAGATCGACTCGGGACCGCGTTCCCGGATGATCGCCCACGCCCGCTGCAGCTTGGTGAAGTCATCCGACGTGGCGGCGAGGATCTTGCCGCGCGCATAGGACAGATTCGGGGCGAAACGGTTGCCGAAGCGATCGGTGTCTTTGGCCATCTCGTTGCTCCTCTGGCGTGCCCGTCCGCGCGCGGGCTAGGGTTGACGGACTGTCCGGGCGCGACGCGGGCGTGTATCCCGGGCATCGGGCCGGCGCCCTGAGGGCGGCAGCCGGGTTTCGAGCTCGTAGCGGTAGCGATCGGCGCGATAGAAGGTGTCCGACACCTCGACCGGGCGTCCCGACGTGTCGGTGACGACGAGGCGGACCGCGAGCACCGGCTGGGTGAGATCCGTGCCCAGCAAGCCGGCCGTCTCGAGGTCGGGCAACCGGGCTTCGATCGACTGGTGGATCGCACCCAAGGGCACGCGCAGGCGATCGCGCAGGAATTCGAGCAGCGAGATGCGCGTGAGGTCGCGGGGGCGGATGCGTTCACCGAGGGCGGTCGGCATGTAGTTCACCGCGACGGCGAGAGGGGCCCCGCCCACGATCTCGAGCCGGACGAGGCGCGTCACCAGCGTGCCGCGCTCGACGCCGAGCGCTGCCGCGATATGACCCGGCGCCGCGGTCGTCTCCATCCTGACCACCTTGATCTGCGCCTGGTAGCCGAGGATGAGGTTGGTGACGGCGGGCGGACACTCCACCCGCGGCCGCACGAAACTGCCGCGGCGCCGATGGCGAGCGATCAGGCCGTCGCGCGTGAGGACACCCAGCGCCTCGCGAATCGTGGTGCGACTCACACCGAACTCCGCGAGCAGCTCCATCTCGGTCGGGATCGGGTGGTCGCTTCCCCACTCGCCCGATTCGATCCGCCCGCGCAGCACACGCTGGACCTGCAGGTGGCGCGGGACGGATGGATGATAGGCGACACCGGTCGGCGACCTCATTTGTATCGAACCCAATACATTGGGACCTTCTCCGTGTCAAGGGCGCCGATCTGGGAGCAGGGGGACCAGCTCGATGCCTTCCCCATCAAGGCCCCGACGGAGCCCCGACGCAGCCGGTCACCGCGGCCTACCACACCTCAGTGGTGGCCAAAGCTCTCGCCTGAATGCGTCGAACAACATCGCACCGCATCAGCTTCATCGCCAGGGATCGGCTGGTGGCGCTGAGCGTCTGGAGCGTCTCACTGGCCGATGCGAGCATGGGCATCCGCCTGGAAGAGCTCGACGCGGCCGTGTGCGTTGTCGGTCAGCGCGAAGACCTCGTAGAACTCGATCTGCGGGCGCATGCGGTAGCGCTCGACGATGCCGTCGAGCCACGCCCCGCCGTAGAACGCCTGGGCGTCCTCGCGGGTCTCCCACTGATAGACGCCGCCCGCCCAGCCGCTCTCGCTCCAGATGAAGTGCTTGCTAATCAGTCCTTTCACGTGCTGGAACCCGGGCGCGATCGTGTGAAAGTGCTCGCGGCAGGCGGCGTGGTCGATGTGGGGCGGCAGCTTGTAGCGGACGGTGGCGGTGATCATTGCGCCTCCTCAGGAGATCGGGTGGGACAGGCGGAAGCGTAGCCTCCGGGCCTCGGTCTGACTGGGCGTGAGCATGGGCGGCCTCCGGGAACCTATTCCCTGTGACTAAAACACGCAAGTTCCTTTCCAAAACGGGGGCGCGTCGGAGTGAGCGCGGCTACGCCGCGCACGGAGCGAAGCGCCTCGCCGCCGAGTAGCCCCTCCCCTAGCTACGATGCGGCGGCGGCCCCTCTCGTCCGGTGCCGAGGAGCCCTACGAGGACGGCCTCGTTGTCGGATCCCGGACGCGGGGACCAGCCGGCGACCCGGCCCGGGGTGCGCGAGAGCAACGGCACGATTCCCTGCGTGAGGATCTCTCCCATCTCCGGATGGGCGAGCCGCACCAGATCACCGCGGCTCCAGCAATGCGGTTCGCGGATCAGATCGGCCACCGAGTTCACGGCGCTCGCGGCGAGCCCGGCTCCCCGCAGCGTGGACACCGCGTGGACAGCGGGTAGCGTACCCACCAGCTTGGCCAGGTCCTCCCGGACATCGTCGCGTTCCGGGGGCGGCCGCCGGCCCAGTCGCACGAGCGCGACCGAGACGTCCTGCCAGGACGGGGCCGACAGGTTGACAAAGCGGCCGTCGGCGGCCTCGACCGTGACGCTGGCCGGATAGAGCGGCGAATCGCCGCCGGCGCGCTCGCGACGGAGGCCGAGCGCGCTGCGCACCGCCAGCAGGTCGCCGGTCTGCCGCAGCGCGGCCTCGAACATGGCGGTGTCCACCACCTGCCCTTGGCCGTCGACGTCACGCCGTAGCAGCGCCGCCACCATGCCCAGCACGTTGAAGAGCGCCGTCGAGTAGTCGCCCGACATGACGCCGTCGCGAAGCGGCGGCCGATCGGGCCAGCCGTTGAGATAGGTGATGCCGCCGAAGGCCAGGCCGACCGGGTTGAACGCGGCGCGCCCGGTGTACGGCCCGCTCTGCCCGAAGCCCGACGAGCGCAGGAGCACGAGCCGCGGGTTGGCGGCGAGGAGCGTGGCCGGCGCCAGGTCCCAGCGCTCGAGCGTCCCGGGCCGGAAGTTCTCCACGATCACGTCGCTCACGCGGGCCAGCGCGAGGAACGTCTCCCGGCCGGCGGGCGCGCGCACGTCGAGAGTGATGCTGCGCTTGTTCCGGTTGGTCACCACGAAGCCCGGGCTCTTGCGGCCCTGGGCGTCCGCGGCCACGCTCGGCAGCTCGACCATGATCACGTCGGCGCCGAAGTCGGCGAGCAGGGCGGCGGCGGCCGGACCGGCCAGCCACTGCGAGAGGTCGAGCACGCGGACCCCGGCCAGCGGCCCCCAAGCTCCCGGGCCGTCGCCGGAGGCCGCTCGGCCCGGCGCGTCGACTCTCGTCCGGGCCTCGATCCGCTCGAGCGCCGACCGGACGGCCTCGGTGTGCTCGCCGAGCGTCGGGGCGCGCCGCGGGCTCACCGTCGGGGTCCGCGAGAGCTTCGGCACCGGCGCGGGCGCGAGGAAATCGCGGCCGGTCGTCGACGTGAGGTGCAGGATGGCCCCGCGCGCCTTCACGTGCGCGTCCGCGATGATGTCGTCGGCGGAGCGCACCGCGGTGCCGGCCACGCCCACCGCCGCGAAGCGGGCCTCGACGTCGGCCTGGTCGTGCCGGGCGATCCAGGAGCCGACGAGCTCGTCCGAGGCCGCGCGGTTCTGCAGACGCGCGGCCGGGGTGGAGAAGCGCGGATCGTTCGGCGCGTCGGGCGCCTCGATCGCCTCGCAGAGGCGGGCGAAGGGCTGGTCGCCCGCGCCGGAGACCGCGATCCATCCGCCGTCCCGCGTCCGGTAGACGTTCGCGGGGACCACGATGGGCGACTCCGTGCCGAGGCGCTCGGCCACCGTCCCGCTCCGGTCGTGGCGGACGACCACCTCCTCCTGCATCCGCAGCGCGGTCTGGTAGAGGCCGATGTCGACGACCTGCCCGCGGCCGCTGCGCCGGGCGTGGAAGATCGCCATCAGCAGCCCGTTCGCGCCGTGAATGCCGGTCCAGCTCTCGGCGAGCGGTATCGTCACCGCCAGCGGCGCGCGGTCGGGGAACCCGGTCACGAACTGCATGCCGGAGAAGGCCTGGGCGATGCGGTCGTCGCCGCGTTCGCCCGCCAGCGGCCCGGTCTGGCCGAACGGCGAGATGCGCAGGGTGACGAGGCGCGGGTTGCGGCGCTCGAGCTCCTCGGGCGACAGCCCCGCCGCCTCGAGGCGCCCCGGCCCCAGGTCCTCGATCAGCGCGTCGGCGGTAGCCAGCAGCCGCGCCAGCCACGGCTCCGTCGAGAGCTCCGGGAGCGCGGCCCGCACCGAGTGCTTGCCGCGGTTCTCCGACTGGAAGGCGAGCGAGTCCTCGCCCTCGAGGCCGGGACCCCGCGCCCGCATCGGCGATCCGCCCGGCGGCTCGATCTTGATGACGGTGGCCCCGAGGTCGGCGAGGAGCCCACCCGCGAGCTCGCCGGCCGGGGTTCCGGCCAGCTCCACGATCACGACCCCGGCGAGCGCGCCGCCGCGCCCGGCGTCGGGAAGGCCCAGCGCGTCGGTCATCAGCTCAGCCCGAAGACGCGGGCCGCATTGCCGTAGAGCCACTTCTCCTTGACCGTGTCCTTCAGCGGCAGCCCGAGATACTCCTCGATCAGCGTCTCGTACGGCTGCCCGACGAGCCCGGCGGACAGGCCGACCAGCACCTTGTCCTGGATCAGGGTGTTGCCGAACTGGATCAGCATCTCCCAGCCCGACCCGCGCTGGCCGAGGTACTTCGCCCGATGCGCGGAGGTATCGACGTGCAGGTTCGGATGGCGGCGCACCAGCGCTACCATCTCGTTCACCCAGGGCCAGCCGCCAAGCCCGCCGATGAGCTTGAGCTCGGGGAAGTCCATGGCCACCTGATCGAGATGCCGCGGATGACCGAGGTCGTAGGGGCGATCGTTCGCGTAGTTCATCGAGGAGTAGATGCGCACCGGGATGCCCAGCTCGGCCGCCTTGGTGTAGAGCGGGTAGTAGCGCCGATCGCTCGCGGGAATGCAGTCGACCAGGGCGGAGACGCCGAGGGCGCAGAAGCCCTCGTCGCGGACCAGCCGCTCCAGCTCGCGCACCCCCCTCATGCCGTGGAGCGCGGCAATGCTGATGCGGGCCAGCCCCAGGAAGCGGCCGGGGAACCGGCGCAGGAGCTGCGCCGTCTCCTCGTTCGAGACGCCGAAGGGCACCGAGCGCACGATGCCAAGCTTGCCGAGCTTCTCGACGTAGGCGTCGAGCTCCTCGTCCGGGCGGTGGTCGGCCCCCTCGCGCCGGGCGCGGAAGATCCGCCCGTAGTTGGCCATCCCGTAGCCGGCGGGCTGCTCGGTGCCGGCCGCCTGCGGACCCGGGGCCGCGGGGGCGGGCGTCGCCTCGGCACCGGCCCCGTACGGCACGCTGCACTCCATGTCGATGATCCGTGGCATCGATGACTCCTCCTCGGGAGGCCGCCTTCCGCGGCGCGACGGATACAGTACCGCGATCCGGCCTGCCTTGACAGTGCCGCGCCGCCACCGCAGTATCCCGGTCGGAGGACAACCGTGAGAGCCATCCTGACCGCCCTGACCGCACTCCTGCTGCTCCTGCCGTGCCCCGCCCGCGCCCAGAACGTGCTCCGCATCGGGCTCAACGACGACCCGGACGCGCTCGACCCGACCATCAGCCGTGCCTATACCGGCCGCCTTGTCTTCGCCGCGCTCTGCGAGAAGCTCTTCGACGTCACGCCCGATCTCAAGATCGTGCCCCAGCTCGCCACCGGCTACGAATGGGCCGCGGACCGCAAGTCGATCGTGATCAAGCTGCGCCCGGGCGTCCGTTTCCAGGACGGCGAGCCGTTCAACGCCGAGGCGGTGCGCTTCAACATCGAGCGGCACCTGACCACGCAGGGATCGTTCCGCAAGTCGGAGATCGGCGAGATCCAGAGCGTGGACGTGGTGAACGACCTCACGGTGCGCCTCAACCTCGCGCAGCCGCTCGTGCCACTGCTGACCGCCCTGACCGACCGCGCCGGCATGATGGTGTCGCCCAAGGCGGCGCGGGCGCTCGGCGACAAGCTCGGCACCCAGCCCGTGTGCGCCGGCCCGTATCGATTCGTCCAGCGGGTGGCCCAGGGCAAAATCGTGGTCGAGCGCGTCGCCGACTACTGGGACAAGGCGAGCTTCTCCATCGACCGGATCGAGTCCGTACCCATCACCGACTCGAGCTCGCCCCTGGCCAGCCTGCGCTCCGGCGACCTACAGATGATCGAGCGCGTGTCGCCGACGGATCTCGGCGAGATCCGGGCCGACTCCAAGCTGAAGGTGCTGGGCGTACCCGAGCTCGGCTACCAGATGATCCCCCTGAACGTCGCGAACGGCCCGAAGAGCAAGGCGCTCGCGGACGTCCGGGTGCGGCAGGCGATCGACCTGGCGATCGACCGCGAGATGCTCGTCAAGACCGTGTTCGCGGGCGAGTAC
>DATIWG010000076.1:0-61544 GCA_035519555.1 Nitrosotalea sp.
ATCGTCAGGCCGAGGGCCTTGGCGGTCTTGAGGTTGATGACGAGCTCGAACTTGGTCGGCTGCTCGACGGGCAGGTCGGCCGGCTTCGCGCCCCTGAGAATCCTGTCCACGTAGGTAGCGGCTCGTCGCTCCATCTCCGAAGAACTTACTCCATAGGACATGAGCCCACCTTCCTCGATCAACCCCTGGAGCTCGTAGACGGCGGCGATCCGATGCGCGGCCGCCAGATCCACGATAGCCCGTCTATGCACGAACATGAAGGTCGACGACGTCACCAATACGCCTTGGTCCTGATTTTTCGTCATGCCGAGGAATGCGGCAGGGAAATCCGCCCCTTGGCGCACGATGAACGTATGGAGCTCGATGCCGAGGGTCCGCGCTGCCGCAGCAGCCTGTTGATCGTAGCGAGCGGGTAGCCGGGGGAGGGCCGAGGTCGTGACATCCTCTCGAAGGAGCGCGACCTTCGAAAGGTTCGGTAGCAGCACCTTGAGAAGCTCGAGGCGCTTCGGGAGAAGATCATCGTTGAGAAGCTGTGACCCCGTGATATTGCCCCCAGGCCTGGCCAGGCTGTCCACCAGTCCGGCGGCCACGAGATCGCCCTCGGCGCGACCAACCACGATGGGGATGGTCTTCGTTTGCAGTTGAAGGACCTTGGCCAGGCCCGCGCTTCCCACGAACAGTACGTCGACTTTGAGGCGCACGAGATCAGCGGCACCTGCGCGAAGCTGATCCGCAGTTTCCCCGAACCGTCGCTCGACGACCATGTTCTGGCCATCGACCCAGCCTAGCTCTCTCATCGATATCCAGAAGCGATTCGTCGAGACCGACCGCGCCAGCTCCTGTGGGCTCGGAGTCGGACCGATGCCAAGAATTCCTACGCGAGCCATCTTCCCTGCCGGCTGTGCCCCGGCGGCGAGCGGCGCGGCGAGGAGGCCCCCCGTCACGGTTGAGAGGAAGACTCTCCGGTTCATGGCATTAGGCTTGCGCCCACACGGCAACGCCTGCCGCTGAGGGACTTGGGCTGGGAGTCCACTACTTGCGGGGGGATAGCTCGGGTGGGATCGTGATGCGCGTGCCGGCGGCGAGGATGAGGGCGTGTCGACGGACTTCGCGGACGCAGCCGACGAGGATCGCAGTCTCGGTCATGCCCGCCCGTTCACCGTGGAAGGATCGAGGGCACAGTTCTGGGCACAGTGGAGGGGGCGACTGAAGTCGCCCCCTCGTAACCGTGCGATTATTTGGCGGGCTCGACGGGACTTGAACCCGCGACCTCTGGATTGACAGTCCAGTGTGCTAACCAGGCTGCACCACGAGCCCGTGACGGGAACGGATGTTTATACCATGTGGGCTCCCGGGCTGTCTATCCGCCCACTGACGACCGGCCGGGGGCGCATTCCAGGCGCGAGGTCCATCCCAGCTGCCGGGGGTAGCGGGCCAGCAGGTCGGCGATCTCTTCGCACGGGGGCCGGTGGCCGAGCAGGTCCTCGCTCGGGGAGCGCTCCAGCCGGCGGTGGACGTTGAGCAGGTACGTGTAGACCAGACGCAGGGCCTGGTCCTCCGGCACCTTCCGCACCCAGACCAGGATCTCGACCGACTTGGCGTTGGCGTCCATCTCGCGCTGCTCGCGCTCGCGCAGGCGCATCTCGGGGGTGACGCCGGTCAGGGGGGCGTCGTGGCCCAGGACGTAGTGGCCCAGCTCGTGCGCCACGATGGCGTCGCGGTACTCCGAGGCCAGCACCAGCTCGTTGACCGCGAAGAAGCCGCGGCGGTAGCTGCCGACCGGGCTCTCGGGGTCGTGGCTCACCAGCACGTGGATGGGCGGCAGGCTGTACCGGCGCGCCGTGTCGTCGGCGAAGCCCCGCACCTCCTCGAGGCTCTTGTCCTGGGACGGGCTCAGCGTCGAGCAGGCGACGGCCAGCGCGGCGGTGCAGAGGAGCCAGCCGGGGCCCGACGCTCTCATGGCGGAAGTCTAGCAAACAAGGCAGAATGTGGACCTCATGACGACCTCACGCGACGCCACGCCATCGCTCCGCAGCCGCAACTGGTTCGCCGCCAAGAACCTCGACGGCTTCATGCATCGCGCCTATCTCAAGGCCGAGGGCTTCAGCGAGGCGGTGTTCGACGGGCGGCCGGTGGTCGGCATCTGCAACTCGTGGTCCGAGCTCAACAACTGCAACGCGCACCTCCGCCAGGTGGCGGAGGCGGTGAAGCGCGGGGTGTGGAGCGCGGGCGGCTTCCCGCTCGAGTTCCCGGTGATCTCGCTCGGCGAGATCCTGATGAAGCCGACCACCATGCTCTTCCGCAACCTCATGGCGATCGACGTGGAGGAGTGCATCCGCGCCTATCCTCTCGACTCGGTCGTGCTCCTGGCCGCCTGCGACAAGACCACCCCGGCCATGCTGATGGGCGCCGCGTCCGCCGACGTGCCCTCGATCATGGTGACGGGCGGGCCCATGCTCAAGGGCATGTGGTGCAACCAGGAGCTCGGCTCGGGCACCGACGCGCGCAAGATGTGGGCCCAGAAACGGGCCGGCGAGATCACCGACGAAGTGTGGGCAGAAATCGAGGCGTGCCTCTCGCGCTCGGCCGGCCACTGCATGGTCATGGGTACCGCGTCGACGATGGCCGCGATGGCCGAGACGCTGGGCCTCGCCCTGCCCGGCAACGCGGCGATCCCGGCCGCCGATTCGCGCCGCCTCGCGCTGGCCGAGCTGTCCGGCCGCCGGGCGGTCGAGATCGCGCTGGCGCGCGGGCCGAAGCCCTCCGAGATCCTGACCGCGGCGGCCTTCGACAACGCGATCCGCGCCGACATGGCCCTGGGCGGCTCGACCAACGCGATCGTGCACCTAGTGGCCATCGCCGGCCGCGCGGGCATCCCCCTGCCGCTGCGGCGCTTCGACGAGCTGTCGCGCACTACGCCGCTGCTCGCCAACGTGCGCCCGTCGGGCAAGCACCTCATGGAGGACTTCTTCTACGCGGGCGGCGTGCCCGCGGTGCTGCGCGAGCTGCTGCCACTGCTGGACGGCCGCGCGCGCTCGGTGAACGGCAAGACCCTGCGCGAGAACGTCGAGACCGCGCCGTGCCACGACGCCGACATCATCCGGCCGCTATCGCTGCCGCTCTCGCCCGAGGGCGGCACCGTGATCCTCACCGGCAACCTGTGCCCGGGGGGTGCGGTACTGAAGCAGTCCGCCGCCTCCCCGCACTTGATGGTCCATCGCGGCCGCGCGGTGGTCTTCGAGGATCACCGCGATCTCGAGCGGCGCATCGACGATCCCTCGCTGCGGATCGACGAGACGTCCGTGCTGGTGCTCAAGCAGGCCGGGCCCAAGGGCGGGCCGGGCATGCCCGAGTGGGGCGCCGCGCCGGTGCCGGCGCGCCTCCTGAAGGCGGGCGTGAAGGACATGGTGCGCATCTCGGACGCGCGGATGAGCGGTACCTCCTACGGCACCGTGGTGCTGCACGTGACCCCCGAGTCCGCGGTGGGCGGTCCCCTGGCCCTCGTGCAGGAGGGCGACGAGATCGAGCTGAACGTGCCCGAGCGGCGGCTGACCCTGCGGGTGGCGGACGAGGAGATCGCGCGCCGACGCGCGGCGTGGATCCCCCGGCCCGACGGCGTCACCAGCGGCTATCTCCGCATGTTCCTCGACCACGTGCTGCAGGCCGACGAGGGCGTCGACTTCGACTTCCTGCGGGGGCGGCGCCCGGTGACCGACGAGGAGACCGCGCACGGCTCGAGGCTCGCCTGACGTGGCGACGGGAGCGCTCACCGCCGACGCGATCGTCATCGGCTCGGGCGCCTTCGGCGCGAGCACCGCGTACCACCTGGCCAAGCGCGGGCTCAAGGTCACGCTGGTGGACCAGCACGCCCTGGGCTCGCAGACCTCCCCGCGCGCGGCCGGCCTCACCAGCAAGGCCGACCCGCTGCCCACGCTGGCGCGTCTGCGCCACGAGGCCTGCGAGGCCTTCGAGCGCTTCGAGAGCGTGATGGGCCGCTCGGTGGACTTCCATCGCTCGGGCAGCCTGCGCGCGGCCTACACCGACGCGGCGGTGGAGCGGGTGCGGCTGGCGCACGAGACCGCGAAGAGCCTCGGCATCGAGGCGCGCCTGATCGACGCGGCCGAGGCCGAGCGGCTGGCGCCGCACTTCAAGCCGGGCGCCGCGCGCTCGATCCTGCACGTGCCGAGCGACGGCTGGGTGGATCCGGCCAAGGTCGCGATCGGCTTCGCCACCCGCGCGGGCGAGCTGGGCGTGCGTCTGATGCCTTTCACCCCGGTGCAGGGCCTCCTGAGCGAGGGCGGCCGCGCCACCGGCGTGGCGACGCCGCGCGGCGAGATCCGCGCGCCGGTGGTGGTGGACGCGGCGGGCGGCTGGGCTGCGCGCGTGGCCGCCGGCGCGGGCATCGCGCTGCCGATCGTTCCGGTGCGGCACCAGCTCTTCATCACCGAGCCGATCGCCGGGGTGGAGCCGCTCCAGCCCATCGTGCGGCTGGTCGAGGCCAGCGTGTACGTGCGCTACGAGCAGGGCGGCCTGCTCTTCGGCGGCTACGAGGATGCCCCACGGGTGCTCGGCCGCGACGGCCTGGCGCCCGGCTTCCAGATCGCGGCGCTCGAGCTGGACCTGGGCGTGCTGCGCGCAATGGTGGACGAGGTCGCCCCGCACTTCCCCGCCCTGCGCGACGCGAAGATCGCCGTCCACCGCGGCGGCGCGCCCACCATGACGCCGGACGGCCGGCCCATCGTGGGCCGCGTGCCCGGGCTCGACGGGCTCTTCGTCGCCTCGGGCTGCTGCGTGGGCGGGCTCAGCCTCTCACCCGCCACCGGGCGCGCCCTGGCGGATCTCATCGTCGACGGCAAGAGCGATCCCGATCTCGCGCCGCTCTCGGTCGAGCGCTTTGGCCCCGGTTACCGGGACGCGGCCACGCTCGAGGCGGCGTGCGTGGCCCAGTATGCGCGGCGGTACACTCGCTGATCGTCGACGCGTCACTTCAGCTGGTACCAGAAGTCCATCGTCAGACCCAGCGTCTGGCGGCAGACATCCTCGGGCACCGGCGGAAAGGGCTGGGCCGACTTCACGGCCAGCACCGCCGCGTCATCGAGGGCCTGGGCCCCGGAGGACTCCGCGAGCTGCACGTGCTCCAGGCGACCGTCCCGGGCGATGAAGAGATCGAGTGTCACGTCTCCCTGCGTCCGGTCCGCGACGGCGGCGCCCGGGGACCGCCACTTCAGCCGGATCCGCTCCCGGAGCGTCTCCACGTACGTCCGGTACGCCGGCCGGGCCCCATCGACCGCGACGGCGCCCGGCCCCATCTCGAGCTTCCCGATGCCCGCCCGCGTGACCGCGGGGGACGAGTAGGCTTCGAGGGCGAGCGGCCCGCAGGTCGCCGCATCGCCGTATTTGGCTCGCGGCGAGGGGGTCGAGGCACACCCCGCGGCCAGAGCCGCCGCGACGAAGACGATCCCGGCTACCGTCGAGGCGGCCCTGGGGACGGATCGCGTGGCCATCGAGCCGTGGGGGCCGGAGGACAAACTACCAGGGCAGGATGGCGGGCGAGTCCGTCTCGACACGATGGGCTGGCCTCCTTGCTCCGCTGGCGTTTCCCCGCCGGGCTTTTCCTCGCCGTGGTAGGAGCCTATTGTCAGGAGTCGAGGCTGTCAACGAGCCGGTCGGCCGGTCGCGACCGAGGGGGAGCGGCGATGGAGACCTTCGAGGCGATTCGAACCCTGCTGGCGGTCCGTCGCTACCTGGACCGACCGGTGCCCGACCCCATCATCCACAAGATCGTCGAGGCGGGACGTCTCACCGGAAGTGCCATGAACCTCCAGCCGTGGCACTTCGTCGTCATACAGGACCGCGACACGCTCCGCCAGCTGGGGGCGCTGGCCCGCTCCGGCCCCTACATCGCCCAGGCGTCGCTGGCGATCGTGGTGGCGGTCGAGAAGACCGGCTACGCGGTGTCCGACGCCAGCCGCGCGATTCATGCGATGATGCTGGTCGCGTGGTCGGAAGGAGTCGGGTCCAACTGGGTCGGCTTCGGGAGCCTGCCGAAGGTCAACGCACTGCTGGGGCTGCCCCCCGCGCTCGATACGCTAGCCATCCTGCCGTTCGGCTACCCCGCCGACCAGCTCGGGCGAGGCCGGAAGAGCCGCAAGCCCCTCGCCGCCATCGCCAGTCGCGAGCGCTATGGCCAGGTCTTCCAGTAGCGTAAAGCTGTGCTAGCATCCCGTTCCGCCGCCATGCTGCCATCAACCGCGATCGTCACCTGCACGCCAACGAGGGAGAAAGACATGGCCAAGATCGACTGGAGCTACCACCGCAACGGCTGAATGACGTGTGCCAAGACGCAAGGGTTCCTTGCCAGGCACAAGGTGACCGTGACCGAGCAGGCCGACGCGAAGAAAGCCACCATCAAGGGCGCCGCTGCGCTCGACGTGCTGCACGGCGTCGATGAGCTGTACGTGGCCAAGGGCAAGAAGGTCGAGCACGTCGACCTCAAGAAGAGCCGCCCCGACCGCGCCACGCTGCTGGGGCTGCTGCTGGGGCCCACCGGCAATCTGCGCGCGCCGACCCTGCGAAAGGGCCGCACGCTGATCGTCGGCTTCGAAGAAGAAACCTACAAGAAACTGCTGAAGTGAGAAGGGGTCAGGTCTTACATTCCGACATCGCGGTGCGGCAAATGTCGGAATGTAAGACCTGACCCCGTGGTTAGCCTTTCACGCTGCCGGCGGTGAGGCCTTCTACCATGTACTTCTGCAGGTAGATGTAGGCCGCGATGACGGGCAGCGTGGTCAGCACCGCGCCCGCCATCAGGTAGCCCCAGCCGTAGACATCGCCGGTGATGAAGGTCGAGAGGCCCACCGGCAGCGTGCGCAGCCTCACGTTGGTGATGAAGACCAGGGCGTAGAGGAACTCGTTCCACGCCTGGGTGAAGGCGTAGAGCCCGCTCGCGAGCAGGCCGGGCGCGGCCAGCGGCAGGATCACGCGGCGGAACGCGCCGAAGCGGGTGGCCCCGTCGATCATGGCGGATTCTTCCAGCTCCACCGGGATCGACTCGAAGTAGCCCATCAGGAGCCACGTCACGAACGGCACCGTGAACGAGGGGTAGGCCGCGATCAGACCGGTGAGGCTGTCGGCCATTCCCAGGTTGCGGATCTGCGCGTAGAGCGGGATGAACAGGATCGACGGCGGCACCAGGTACGTGATCAGCACGGTGCTGGCCATGAACGCGCGGCCCAGGAACTTGAGCCGCGCCAGTGCGTACGCCCCGAGGGTGCCCACCGCGGTGGCCAGGAACGTGCTCGAGACCGACACGATGATGCTGTTCTTGAACCAGGAGACGAACTCGGTCTTGCCGAGCAGGTGCTCGTAGTTCTCGGTGACGAACGGGCTCGGCCAGAACATCGAGACCACGCTGCGCATCTGGGTCTCGCCCTTGAAGGATGTGACGATCATCCAGTAGAACGGAAAGACCACGAACAGCAGGAACGTGATCAGGATCGCGTACGAGAGCGCGGACTGCGTCCGCTCGATCTGCACCGTGCTGCGGCCGGCGCGGACGATCACCGGGTCCGGCCCTTCCTCATGTAGTTGGACAGCACGATGATCACGAACGCGAGCGCGGGCAGCATGTAGAGCGCGACCGCGATGGCCTCCCCGAGGCGCTGGGCCCCGAAGGCGATCTCGTAGGTCAGCACCGGCAGCACCATGGTGGCGCCGCCCGGCCCGCCCTTGGTGAGGATGTAGACGATCGCGAAGTCGTTGAAGGTCCAGATGGTCGAGAGCAGCAGCACGATCATCACGATGTTGCGGATGCCGGGCAGCGTGACGTAGCGGAACCGCTGCAGCACGGTGGCGCCGTCCACCGCGGCCGCCTCGTAGAGCTCGCCGGAGATCGCCTTCATGCCGGCGAGGAAGCTGATCCCGAAGAACGGGAAGCCACGCCACACGTTGACCCCGATGACCGAGGCCATCGCGGTGCTGGGCTCGCTCAGCCAGCCCACCCCGTGGGGGAGAACGCGGAAGACATTGACGAGCAGGTAGTTCAGCACCCCCAGGCTGTAGTCGAAGATCCACAGGAAGTTGAGCGCGGAGACCACGGTGGGGGCCACCCACGGGATCAGCAGCACGCCGGTCCAGAACGACCGGAAGCGGATCTTCGAGGTGAGCACGAGCGCCATGCCCATGCCCAGCACCGTCTTGATGGCCACGGACGCGAACGTGAAGGTGAAGCTGTTGACGACCGCGCGCTGGAAGAAGCCGTCGTGGGTGAGCCGGACGTAGTTCTCGAGTCCGACCCACACCGGCGGCATGCCCACGTACTTGCGGGTCATGCTGAGGTACACCGCGTAGCAGAACGGGTACGCCACCAACGCCAGCACCAGCACGACGATGGGGGCGACGAACAGGAACCCCATGCGGTAGTCGGGCCCGAAGACACGCCTCAGCGTGACCTCGAGCCCGACCCGGGGCCGGATCAGACCCGCCTTCGCGCGGAGCTGCGCGGCGGGAGTCGCCATGGGACGTTCGACGTTAGGCCTTGCCGCGGATCTTGTAGATCTCCTCGACTCGCGCGTGCGCTTCCTTCAGCGCCGCCTCGGCCGAGAGACCGCCCACCACCACGCGCCCCGCCATGTCGGTCAGGATCTTCTGACCCTGCACCTCGGCGGCGGCCGCCGTCATGGGCCCGGGATACCCGAGGTTGACGCTTCGAATGATGTTCTGCATCATCGCGTCGAAGTTCGGATCCGACTTCCAGTACGGGTTGTCCGCACGGCCCTTGTAGACCGGACCCGCCTGCCCCACCGAGACCTGCATGTACTCGTTGAAGCGCTTCTCGTCCTCGAGGTAGCGGATGAGATCCTCGCAGAGATCGGCCTTCTGCGTCTTCTGGAAGATCGCCCAGTTGTAGCAGGAGGAGCCGACGAACGAGCCGGCGGGGCCGCCGGGGGTGAGCACGCAGAGCGTCTTCGCGGCCAGCTCGTGCTTCTTGGACACCATCGCGAAGTAGAGGCTGGCCCCGTTGTTGGTGGTCACCAGCTTGCCCGCCATGTATGACTCGTTGTTGGATACGTCGGTCCAGCCCATCACGCCGGGCGGCTGGATGCCGTGCTTCTTGATCGTGTCCACCGCGAACTGCAGGGCCTGGGTGTTCTGCTTGAGGAAGGCGGTGCCGAGGGCGGGCTTGCCGTCCTTGTCCCACACGCCCCCGCCGTAGTCCCAGAGGATGTTGGACATGAACCCGTCGCCGTCGTCCGAGCGGTTCAGGGTCTGGCCGAAGCCGTACAGATCCTTGGCGGGGTCCTGGGCCTTCTTGGCGAACTCGACCACATCCGGATCGTAGACCTTGGGCACCTTCAGACCCTTGGCCTCCATGATGTCCTTGCGGATGAAGAACACCGTCGTCATCGAGTAGCGGGCGACGCCAAGGAACTTGCCGTCGGCCTTCATGGCGCGCTCGGCGAAGGGCAGGAGTCCGCCCTTGCTCGTCGCGACCTCTCCCGCCACCTTGCTCACGTCGCGCAACGCGGCCTTGTACCGCATCGGCCCGTAGATGTTCATCTCACCGAGGTCGGGAGGGTTGCCGGCCTCGATGGCGGCCACGTACTTCTGCTCGCGATCGCCGAAGGTACCCCAGTCCATCTCGACTTCGACGTTCTTGTCCTTGGCCCACGCCTCGACTTGCTTGGCGAGGACATCATTTCCCGCGGTGACGAAGCTCTTGAAGAGCCAGACCCGCAGCTTGGTCTTGGCCTGCGCCGGCGCCATGCCGCGGAGCGCGTGCAGCCCGGCCGCGGTGCCCCCGGTGACGACCGCCGCCTTGCGGAGGAACTCGCGGCGGGCGATGAGACCTGCGTCGAGCTGCTCGGCCAGATTCTTTAGACGATTGTCCATCGAGGGCTCCTCCTTTGGAGCGCGTGGCACAGCACTGCGGATGGCCCGAATCTACCCCAGAGCCGGGCCGCGGGCAAGCAAACACTGCGCCGATCGCGCGATCGCGGCGGCGTCGATCTCGTAGTGGCGATAGAGATCACGCCGCGCGCCCGACTGCCCGAAGTGATCGACGCCCAGCGGGATCTGCGGGACGCCCAGCGCCGAGCCCACGAACGCCAAGGCGTGGGAGTGGCCGTCGAGCACGGACACCACCGGCACCCCTTCCTCCTCCGCCGACACGAGGTCGAGTAAGTACGGACGCGTAGCCCGCAGGCCGCGGTACAGCAGATCGGGGCTCGTGACCACGAACACGCTGGCGCAGACGCCGTCGGCGCCGAGCGCCCGGCTCGCCTCCACCGCCTCGGGCACCATCACGCCCGCCGCGAAGACGTGCACCGCGTTGCTCTCGGGGTCGTAGCCGGGCTGCTGCCGCGCGTCGATCAGCCGATAACCCCCGCGCAGCACCGCCTCGCGATGGGCGGCCGACGGCGCGGGGGCCAGCGACTGCTCGATCGGCTTGGTGGACAGACGCAGGTAGAGGCTCTCGGTCGCGTCCTCACCGTTGATCAGACGCGTGAGGGTGTCGAGCAGGATCCACTCCAGCTCCCGGGCGAACGTCGGCTCGTAGTAGGCGATGGCGGGCAGCGCGATGCCGATGCCCGGGGTGATCACCGACTGGTGCGCGCCGCCCTCGGGCGAGAGGCTCACCCCGGACGGTGTCGCGGCCACGATGAAGCGCCCTCCCGCGTAGAGGGCGTGGT
Organism: Nitrosotalea sp.; assembly: GCA_035519555.1. GTDB lineage: Bacteria > Methylomirabilota > Methylomirabilia > Rokubacteriales > CSP1-6 > CAMLFJ01. Next base: position 10,692 of record DATIWG010000076.1, read on the forward strand.
AGAGCGCGTCGAGCCCGCGGCTCACGAACGGATCGTAGAGCGTGCCGATGGGCAGGAGCGTCGTGGCCGACAGCTCGTGGGTGAGGCCAAGAGCGCCCAGCGCGAGAAAGAGGTTGTGCTCGGCGATGCCGAGCTCTATGTGCTGCCCCTCGGGCGACTCCCTCCACTGCACCGCCTGCGGGCCGTCGGCGCTGAAGCCGGGCTTGGCGCGAGGGAAGTAGACGCCCTTGCGGTTGATCCAGCCGGCCAGATGCGTGGTCACGGACACGTCGGCGGAGAGCGTGACCACGCGATCGCCGATGGGCAGGCGGGCGAGCCGGCCGAGGATGCGGCCGAAGGCCTCCTGGGTCGAGCTCTGGGGCGGGTAGCTCTCGTCCAGCGAGGCCGGGATCTCGGGCGCTCGGTCGTCGAGCGGCGGCGGCACGTACGGCTTCGGCCCGCGGCGGATCAGCTCCGCCTCCGCGCTGGCCGCCGCGAAGGCCGCCCACTCGTCCCCGGGCGCGACGCCGAGCGAAGCGCGGAGCTCATCGAGCTGGCTCTGGGTCAGCAGCGCGCCGTGGTTCATGGGATCGGCCCGGAAGGGATAGCCCCAGCCCTTGATGGTGTCGGCCAGGATCACGCAGGGCCCGCGGCGGGGCTGGCCCGCTTCCTCGTAGGCGGCGAGGATCGAGGTGAGGTCGTGCCCCCCCACGTCGGCCACCAGCGCGCCCAGCGCCTCGTCGGGCACGTTCGCGAGCAAGCGGTCCACCGCGGGGTCCACGTCGCCGCCGGGCTTCGCGGTCACGATCTTGCGCGCGCCGCCCGGCGGCAGGCGCAGGAGCGACTGGTACTCCGCGTTGCCGAGGCCCTCGAGACGGGCGCGCAGTCGATCGCCGCCCGGCCGCTCGAAGAGCGCGCGCAGCCGCCCGCCCCAGCGGAGCTCGATGACGTGCCAGCCGGCGCCGCGGAACCAGTCCCGCAGCTGGCCACGGCGGGCGTCCGGCGTGATGCGGTCGAGACTCTGGCGGTTGACGTCGACGATCCACAGGAGGTTGTCGAGCTCGCGCACCGCCTCCTCGAGCAGCGCTTCCCACACGTTGCCCTCGTCGAGCTCGGCGTCGCCGAGCATCGCGATGAAGCGCCGGGGCATCGCCTCGCCGCCGCCGTGCTGGCTCACGTACTTCGCGGCCAGCGCGCCGAACGCCGCGCTCACCGCGCCGAGCCCCATCGAGCCGGTCGACAGGTCGACGATCTGCGGATTCTTGCGCCGGCTCGGATACGCCTGCAGCCCGCCCAGGGTCCGTAGTCCCTGGAGCTGCTCGGCGGTGAGCCGCCCGCGCAGGTACTCGATGGCGTACAGCACCGGCGAGGCGTGGGCCTTGGTGGCGACGATGTCGCCGGGCCGCAGCGCCTGGAAGTAGAGCGCGGTCATCAGCCCGACGACCGAGGAGGACGAGGCCTGGTGCCCGCCGACCTTGGTGCCGTCGGGATTCGGGCGGACGGAGTTGGCGTGGTGGACGAGCAGGGCGCTCAACCAGAGCACCTTCTTCTGGATGGCTTCGAGCGTCGCCAGCGTGGGCATGGGCTGCTTCACGGCGCGCCTCAGGCGAAGGGGTCCGCGGCGGGGTCCTCGTGCCAGACGTATTCCATGAAGCGCGCGGCCTGGCGGGCCGTGTCGACGCCGTGCAGGCGCGCCACCACCGAGAGCGCCATGTCGATGCCGGCGGAGACGCCGGACGAGGTGACCAGGTCGCCGTCGTCCACCCAGCGCGCCGAGCGCTTCCAGCGCACGCGCGGGCCCTGCTGGACGACCCAGTCCCACGCGATCTTGTTCGACGTCGCGGGGCGGTTGTCCATCAGGCCGGTACGGGCCAGCAGGGCGGAGCCGGTGCACACGGTGGTCGTCACCGCGGCCTTGCGGCTCGCCGCGTTGAGGGCGAGCAGAAGCGGCGTGTTGCCGACCGCCTGCCGGGTGCCGAAGCCGCCGGGAACGAGGAGGACGTCGTAGGCGGGCGCGTCGGCGAACGCATAGTCGGCGTGGGTGGTGGGCCCCTCGCCGCTCTTGATCGGCCCGGCCTTCTCGGCCACCGTGATGATCTCGAACAGCCGGTGCCACGAGCCGTCGGGACGCGGCAGCCGGACGCTCGCGAACGCCTGCACGGGACCGTAGACGTCGAGCACGGTGAAGCCCTCGAACAACACGACCGCCACGCGTCGAACCGGGGGGTCAGCCATGGGTCACCGAGCGGACTATGGGCGGCGCGCCCGCCGGTGTCAAGCCGCGGCCCGCGCGCGAGACGCATTGACAAGTTGCAGGGCGCGGGACACCATGATGGCCGCTATGCGTGTGGTCGACCTCAGCTTTCCCATCGGGCCGCACTTCCGCTGGATGGTGGCGAGCGAGCGCCGCTCGACCCACGAGGCGGGGGCGAACTTCCAGTCCACCGTCCTCACCGTGAGCTGCCACGCCTATACCCACGTGGACGCGCCGGTGCACTTCCTGCCCGGCGAGCGCGACATCGCCTCGATGCCGGTGGACCAGTGGATGGGCGACGCGGCGGTGGTGGATCTCACGCACCTGGACGACAACGGCGAGGTGACCGCCGCCGCGCTCGAGCGGCACGCGACCCACGTGCGCGCCGGCGACATCGTGCTGCTGCGCACGGACTGGCCGCGGCGCTGCCCGGTGGCGAGTGAGCGCTTCTGGAAGGACGCCCCCTACACCGGGCGCAGCGCCTGCGAGTGGCTGGTGGCGCGCGGGGCGAAGGCGGTAGGCTACGACTATCCGCCCGACTACTGCATCCGCACCTCGATCTTCTCACCGGAGACGAAGGTCGCGCGGGAGGAGTGCACCACGCACCACGTCTTCTTCCCGCAGGGCATCACGGTGGTCGAGTACCTGACGAACCTGGATCAGATCGGGGCGCCGCGCTGCCGCTTCATCGCCCTGCCGCTGCGCGTGACCGGCGCCGACGGCTCGCCGGTGCGCGCGATCGCCCTCGTGGACTGACTCCGAGCCCGACGAAAGGCACGCGCAATGGATCTGGGAAAGGCGGCGGTCAAGCGCATCGCGGTGTGGGTCGTCCTCGGTCTGATCGGCGGCGGCGTCGCCGCCGACACGCTGTGGCGCCAGAAGAGCGCGCAGGAGCAGGCCGCCCTGCGGGCCCAGCAGACCCAGGAGCTGCAGCGTCTGAACAACCAGGCCAAGGAGCTCACCGATCAGCTCGCGGCCGAGCGACTCCGCCGCGAAGCCCTGGAGCGCTCGCTGAGCGAAGGCCGAAAGTAGTGGGGCGAGCCGGCCGCCACGCGCTCGTCCTGGTCGGGCTCCTCGGCGGGTTCGCGGCGGCGTGGGCGCAGGACGGGCCGCGACCGCGCAGCCTGCCCGCCGCGGTGGTCCGGGTGGTGAGCGGCGATTCCATCAACGTCTTCGTCAACGGCGAGGTCGAGCGCGTCCGCTACATCGGGGTCACCTCGCCCGAGCCCGGCGAGAGCGTGGAGGGCGGGGACCCGCAGGGGCGCGCGGCCCTGCAGTTCAACCGCGGCCTGGTCAATCTCAAGAACGTCCGGCTCGAGCTGGACGCGCAGGAGCGCGACCCCGACGGGCGGCTGCTCGCCTACGTGTGGATTGGCGACGTCATGGCCAACGCGGAGGTGATCGGACGCGGCTACGGCCAGGTGGTCGGCGGCGGCCCCAACGTCCGCTACCAGGACCTTCTGCTGCGCCGCCAGCAGGAAGCGCGCGCCTCGCGGCTCGGCATCTGGAAGAGCGCGGGGCCGCCACCGCCGTCACGCCGCTAGGGCCTCGCCGCCCCGAGCCGCGGATCTTGCTCAGCTACGGTCGACCCGCTATGGTGCTGCCGTGGACCCGCGTCTGATCCTGGTCGTGGAGGGAGATCTCGCGGTGCGGCAGTCGTTGATCGATCTCCTGAGCCTCGAGGGCCACGAGGTCGACGGGGCCGACGACGCCGAGTCCGCACTGCTGCTCCTCGACCAGCGCCGCTACGACCTGGTCATCGCGGACGTGCGGATGCCCGCGCTGGACGGCCCGCAGTTGATCACCGCGCTTCAGGAGCGCTTCGCCGACGCGCTGCCCGGCGTCGTGTTCCTGACCGGACAGACCTTCGATCCCCAGTACGGAGGCTTCCTCACCGACCTGCGCGCGCCGGTGCTGATGAAGCCGTTCCGGCCCGGTCCCGCCCTGGAGCTGGTCAGGCGCATGCTCGCGTCGTGAAATCGCGGCAGATCCTGGTGGTGGAGGACGAGGGCAGTCTCCGCGAGCTGATCGCCCACATCCTGCTGCTCGACGACCACGAGGTGGACACCGCGCGCGACGGAGTGGAGGCGCTCTACCGCATCGAGCGGCGCTCCTACGACCTGATCATCAGCGATCTGCGGATGCCGAACCTCGACGGCCCCGGCTTGCACGAGGCCCTCCGGAAGCGCTACGGGCAGGCCCTGCCCCGGGTGATCTTCGTGACGGGCCACGCGGAGGCCGACGACTACGTGCCCTTCCTGGCCGAGACCGGGGATCCCGTCCTGACCAAGCCGTTCTCGGTGGACGATCTCCGCACTCTCGTGCAGTGGGTGCTCGAGACCTGACGATCAGATGCCGGGCGGTCCGGTGACCGCCGACCCGGCCTGATCGGCGCCGAGCCGCTCCAGCCAGAACGTCATCCGCATCTCCTGGAAGCCCTCCCGCGCCAGCGCGAGGTGCTTCTCGGCTCCCGGGCCGTCACCGGCGCGCCGGGCGAGCCGGCCCAGACCCAGATGACAGCGCGCGGCGAGCGGCCGCATGCCGAGCTCGCCGGCCAGGGCGAGGGCTTCCGCGTAGTGCGCGCGGGCTTGCTCGATCTCGGGCGGGCTCGCTTCCCCGGCGGCCAGCCCGAGGAGGCGGAGGGCGTATACCTTGTTGCCACGCTCCTTGTGGGCCTCGGCGAGAGCGAGCGCGCGCCGTCCCTCCGCGGTGGCGGCCGCGATCTGGCCCGCGACCAGACGCGCCTCGCCGAAGTGCACCGTGATGAGGGCGAGCCGGCCCAGCCGCTGCATGCTGAGGGCCTGGCGCACGCCGCGCTCGGCCAGCTCGAGCGCCTCCGCGCTGCGGCCGGTGAGCGCGTAGATCAGCGCGAGGTCGCCCGCGAATGGGGGGTAGAACGCGGGCATGTCCCCGCAGAGCGCGATGCCGCGCTCGAGCACGGGCTCGGCCTCCTGGATCTGCCCGCGGCGGACCAGCGTGCCGCCCAGCCCGAGCAGCGCGTAGGTGATGCTGTAGCTGTCGCGGCGCTCCTCCGCGAGCCGCAGGCCCTCCTCGGCCGCGCGCATCGCCTCGTCGAACTGGCCCAGCTCGGACAGGGTCCACGCCAGGTGGGAGCGCGTCAGCACCACCGCGATGCCGGGCAGGCCGAAGCGCTCGGCGCTCGCGTAGGGGGGCAGCAGCAGCAGGTTGCGCCGCAGCACCACCAGGGCCTGGCGGTAGTCACCCAGCGCCCGGCGCCCCGCGCCCACGGTGAGGTTGCCCACCACCTGCAGCCCCACGTCCCTCGTCGCCTCTGCGATCGCGAGCGCGCGCTCGCCCACGCGCGCCGCCTCGTCGGAGTCGCCCATCTCCCAGTGCACCGTGCTCTCGAACGACAGCGTCCGGGCCAGGCGCGGCTGATCGCCGAGGAGCTCGGCGAAGCCGGCCGCCTCGCGCAGCGTGGCCACGCTGCGCGCGTGCTGGCCCAGCGGCACCAGCGCGTTGTGCAGGTCGCAGCGGAGGTCGACCGCGAGCCCGCGCTCGATCGTCTCGGGCGGGTGGTGGCCGAGGGCGGCGAGGGCGCGCTCGAAGAACGAGACGCTCTCCCAGCTCGCCATGCGCTGGAGCGTGCGGGCCCCCGCCTGCCGGCAGTAGCTCACCGCGCGATCCCACACCTCCCCGAGGAAGGCGTGATGGGCCAGCCGCTCGGTCTGCTCGACGAGTCGCCCCGCGTAGAAGCGCTCGATCGCCTCCAGGATGCGGGCGTGCAGGCCGCGCCGCCGCTCGTGGAGCAGGCTCTCGTAGGCCACGTCGTGCACCAGCGCGTGCCGGAAGCCGTACACGAGATCGGGGAAGAGCGCGCGCGGGTCGAGCAGGCCGGCGGCGTGGAGCTGGTCGAGCCCGCGCCGGACCTCGTCGACGGGGACGTCGGCGATGGCCTCGAGCAGGCGCACCTCGACCTCGTCGCCGATCACCGAGGCGGCCTGCAGCAGCCGCTTGTCCTCGTAGCGGAGCCGGTCGATGCGCGAGGCGATGGTGGCCCGCACGGTGGCCGGCACCTCGAGGCTCAGGGTCGGCCGCGTGAACCGGTAGGCGCCGGGCTCGCCCGCGAGCGCGCCGGTCTCGACGAGGCTGGCCACGCATTCCTCCAGGAAGAGCGGGTTGCCGTTGGTCCGCTCCGCCACCAGCCGCTTGAGGGGGGCCAGGCCGGGGCCCCGGCCCAGCAGGGCGTCGAGCAGGCTGTCGGTGGCCGGGGCCTCGAGCGCCTCCACTCGCACCTGCGTGAAGCCCGGATGCCCGGACCAGCGATCCACGTACTCCGGCCGGTAGGTCGCGGCCACCAGGGTGTAGGGCGGCAGCGCCTCCACGAGCGCGTCCATCGCCGCGTGGGTCTCCGAGTCCACCCACTGCAGGTCCTCGAGGATCAACACGAACGGCTGCAGCCGTCCCTGCCGCGCCACCAGCCGATGCACGGTGCGCATGACGTGCCGCCGCCGGATCGCCGGGTCCAGGATCGAGAGCCCGCTGTCCGGCACGCCGAGCACCCACAGGATCGCGGCCACACCGTCCTCGAGCTCGGGATCGAGCGCCCGCAGGCGCGCGGTGACCTTGTCACGAACGGTGGCCACGTCGTCGCCGCTCTCGACCTGGAAATATCGGCGATGGAGCTCGACTCCGGGGCGATAGCCGGCGGCGCGACCGTAGGAGACCGCGGGCGCCTCGATCACGAGGCAGCCGCGGGCCCGGCAGCGCCGGGCGAACTCGAGACAGAGGCGCGACTTGCCCGCCCCGACCTCGCCCACCATCGAGACGACCTGGCCACTGCCCGCGAGCATCGCGTCGATGGCGGCGTCGAGCCGGGCCAGCTCCGCCTCGCGCCCGACCAGCGGCGTGCGCGGGCGCGAGGCGGAGGCGGTGTCGAGCCGCGAGCGGATGGGCACCGCCGCGCTGATCTCGTGCACCTCGACGGGCGCCTGCAGCCCGCGCACCGGCACGGGGCCGAGCGGCCGCGTGGCCACGCGGCCCCGCACGAGCGCGGCGGTGTCGTCGGTGGCGAGGACCGATCCCGGCCTGGCCATCTGCTCCATGCGGGCGGCCAGGTGCACGGTCTGGCCCACCGCGGTGTACGTGAACGACAGATCGCTGCCGATCGAGCGCACCACCACCTCGCCCGAGTTGATGCCGACGCGGATCGAGAGCGGCAGGCCGAGCGCACGCTGCACCTGCTCGCGGTAGGCCGCCAGCTGGGCCTGCATGCGCAGCGCCGCGTAGCAGGCGCGTACCGCGTGGTCCTCGTTGGCCAGCGGCGCCCCGAAGAGCGCCATGATCCCGTCGCCCACCACCTGGTTGACGGTGCCCTCGTAGCGGTGCACCGCCTCCATCATCAGCTCGCGCACGCGATCGAGGGCGGGCCCGAGCTCCTCCGGATCGCGCTCGCCCAGGACGTCGACGAAGCCGTGGATGTCCGCGAAGAGCACCGTCACCTGCTTGCGCTCGCCCTCGAGCGCGGCTCGGTTGTCCAGGATCCGCTGGGCCAGGTGCGGCGGCGTGTAGGCGTCGGGCGACGCGAAGCGCGCGGGCTCGGGCCCGGCCAGCCGGCCGCCGCAGGCGGGGCAGAAGCGCGCGCCCGCGGGCGCGGCGTGGGCGCAGCGCGGACAGGCGCTCATGCCGACGCCGTCCGGGCGACCGCGGGGGTCTGGACGTGCTCGGCGCGGATGCCGACGCCCACCGCCCGCGCGGGCAGCCGGCGCAGGAACGGAAAGCGGACGAGCAGGCGAACGAAGAGCGGCGGGGTGAGCGGGCCGCCGCCCAGCGCCCGGGTGACGAGCCGACGCTGGACGGCCACCTGCAGCGCCTGGGTCACGCGGGTCGGCCACTCGCGGCGACGCTGCACGTCGGCGAGATGCTCGGTGGTGAGACCGCGGTCGCGCAGCGGCCGCCACAGCCGGTTGGCCGCGGCCACCGCGTCCTGGATCGCCAGGTTGATGCCGACGCCGCCCACCGGCGACATCGCGTGGGCCGCATCGCCGATGCAGAGGAGGCCCGGACGATGCCACCGGCGCAGCCGGTCGACCTTCACGGTGAGCAGCTTGACGTCGGTCCAGTCGCGGATCTGCCCGACCCGGTCCGACGCGAACGGGACCAGGCCGGCCACCGCGGCGCGGAAGGCGTCGAGCCCGCGCCGGCGGACCTCGTCGGCCGAGTCCTTGGCGATCACGTAGCCGCACTGCCAGTGCTCGCCTCGGTTGATCAGCACGAAGATGCGACCGACGTCGAAGCGGCCCATGGTGGCTGCGGGATCGGTCGGCCGGCGCGAGAGCCGGAACCAGAACACGTCCATGGGCGCGCCCAGCTCCTCCACGGGCAACCCTGCCCGCTCCCGCAGCACCGAGGAGCGCCCGTCCGCCGCCACCACGAGGTCGGCACGGACGTCGAGAGGCCCCGCCGCGGCGGTGGCGCGCACGCCGGTCACCCGCCCCGCGTCCTCGACGAGCCCGGTTGCCTCCGTTTGCATCAGGAGCTGGAAGGTCGGATAACACGCGGCCTGCCGGGCGAGAAAGTCCAGAAAGTCCCACTGCGGCATCAGGGCGATGAACTTGCAATGGGTCGGCAAATGCGTGAAATCGGCGATGGGGACGGTCAGGTTGCCGAACTGGGCGATCAGGCGCGGGACTTCCTGATGCGGCAGTTTCAGGAACTCCTCCAGCAGGCCCAGCTCGCGCATCAGCTCGAGCGTGGAAGGATGGATGGTGTCGCCCCGGAAGTCCCTGAGAAAGTCGGCGTGCTTCTCCATGACCAGTACGGACACCCCGGCGCGGGCCAGGAGGAGCCCGAGCATCATGCCGGCGGGCCCACCACCCACCACGCAGCACGTCACCACCCGCGTTCCGCCGGTCATGGCGCTCCAATGCTACAATGCCAGGGCGGCCACGACCGTAACTCGAAGCAAATCCGGGAGATCTGGGTTAGGATCACGCCATGACGAATCCGGGAGAGTCGCCGGTCAAGGTATACCGGGCGGCCGACGCCCCGCCGGGAGCGCTCGCCGGCGAATCGGTGGCGGTGCTCGGGTACGGACATCTCGGTCGCACCGCCGCCCTCAACCTCCGTGACTCCGGGGCGAAGGTCCGTATCGGCAATCGCGAGGACGAGTACGCCGGTCAGGCGCGCGCGGAAGGCTTCGAGGTCGTCCCGATCACGACCGCCGCGGTCGACGACGTGGTGTACGTGCTCCTGCCCGACGAGGTGATCCCCACCCTCTTCGACGCGGAGATCGCCCCTCAGCTACGAGCCGGCAGCGCCATCGCCTTCGGCTCCGGCTACAGCCTCGCCTTCGGTCTCATCCACCCGCCCGCGTCGGTCGACGTGTTGCTGGTCGCGCCGCGCATGGCGGGGACTCAGGCGCGCACCCGCTACCTCGAGGGCCAGGGCTTCTGGGCCTGCGTGGGGGTGGAGGCGGATCGCAGCGGGCGCGCCCAGCAGCGGATGCTCGGGCTCGCCGACGCGCTCGGCGTGCTGCGTGCGGGCGCGGTGCAGATGAGCGCCCAGATCGAAGCCACCCTCGACCTCTTCATCGAGCAGTCGGTGGGCGCGATGCTCGGCATGGCCATCATGATGGCCTTCGAGGTCGCGCGAGACGCGGGGGTGCCAAGCGAGGCGCTGGTGCTCGAGATGTACATGTCGGGCGAGATGGAGGCGGTGTTCCAGGCGTTCCGGGAGAAAGGCTTCTTCCGCGCCTCCGAGGACCACGGGCCCACCGCGGTGTTCGGCGGGATCACCCGGTCGCTCGAGATGGACCGCGAGGAGATGGCGACCCGCTTCCGCAAGACGTTCGAGGACATCAAGAGCGGCGGGTTCGCCCAGCGGTTCCAGGACGAGGCACGGAACGGCTATCCGATGCTCGAGTTCGCCCGGGCGATGATGCACGGCGGCTCGCCGATCACCGAGGCCGAGGACCGCCTCCGGCGCCTCACGTCGCCCGACGCCGGCGGCCAGAAGTCAGGAGGTGCCGCGTGAGCTTCGCCCTGCGCATCCTCGCGGTGATCGTGTTCGTGCTCGCGGTGGGCGGGGTCGCGCCGGTCCCGATGACCCCGCTCGGCCTCGCCCTCTGGTGCGCCTCGACGCTACCGCCGCACCCCGCCGCGCACTCCTAGCCTCAGGGCTGTAGTCGCGTCGCCCTCCACGATCCGCCGGTGAAGCCCGTCTCGGTGCGCTGGAGTGCGCGCGTCCACACCGCCCGATCGTGGGCGCGCCCCGGTTGCCCCGCCCACAACTCCACGCGCTCCGCCCATATCCGGTAGCCGCCCCAGCGCGCCGGCCGCGGCGGGCTCGCGCCGTGCGCGCGGCGCGCCGCCTCGATCTGGGCCAGGAAGGCGGCGCGCGAGATGATGGGCCGGCTCTGCTCGCTCGCCACCGCGGCGAGCCGCGCGTCGAGCGGGCGTGTGCTCCAGTAGCGGTCGGACTCGGCCTCGGGGACGTGGGTGACCGGCCCCTCCACGCGGATCTGCCGCTCGAAGACGTCCCAGTGGAAGACCACCGCGGCCCGCGGGTTCTTCTCGAGCGCCTGCCCCTTGGCGCTGTCGCGGTCGCTGTAGAAGACGAGCCAGCCCTCGACCGCGTCGAAGCCCCGGCAGATGACCATGCGGGCGCCGGGGCGTCCCTCGTCGTCGACGGTGGCCAGCGCCATCGCGGTGGCGCTCTTCACGACCTTGGCGGCCTCGTCGAGCCAGCGCGCGGCCAGCGACAGTGGATCGGCGGGCAGGATCTCGGGCAGTGGCTCGCTCATGGCGGCCAAGTCTACCGCACGGTCTCGTCCTGCGGCCCCCGCTGCGCTACGATGGGCGGGGACACCGTCCTGGCGGACTCTCTCGACGCTGGTGTATGGTCGTCGCGCCCGGCCGCCGTGCCGCTCTGTTTCTCACACATTGGCGATCATAAGGGGGTCGTCCCGGATGGACCGACGAGCGTTCTTGCACAGCGTGACCATGTTCCTCCTCGCCGTGCCGCTCGCTGCCGGGGCGCAGCAGCCGGGGAAGATGGTGCGGATCGGTCTGCTGGACTACGGCGCACCCAATCCCTCGAGCGCTGCCCGGTGGAAGGCGTTGCGCGAGCAGCTACGCCAGCTGGGGTACCTCGAGGGACAGAACGTCGTCTTCGAGCCTCGATGGGGAGACGGACAGGTGGCTCGACTGCCGGGCCTGGCCGCCGAGCTCGTCGGCATCAAGGTCGACATCGTGGTGACCGCCACCAGCGAAGCCGCCCGCGCGGCCAAGCAGGCCACGACCTCGATCCCTATCGTCATGGCGACGAGCGGGGATCCCGTGGAGCTGGGCCTCGTCGAAAGCCTGGCCCGGCCGGGCGGAAACGTCACGGGTGTGATCTCGCTGAACAGCGATCTGGTAGGAAAGCGCCTGGAGCTTCTCAAGCAGATGATCCCGCGAGCCTCTCGAATCGCGGTCCTGCGGGACCCCGACAATCGCACCTCCACGCTCTCCGTGCGCGCCGCCGAGAGCGCGGGCAAGTCCCTGGGGGTCGTGGTGCAGAGCTTTGACGCTCGGGAACGAAGAGACTTCGAGGCCGCCTTCCTGGCCATGAAGCGGGCCCACGCCGACGCGGTCATCCTTGGCGTGAACACGCCATTCGTCGCCGACCGCAAGCGCATTGCCGAGCTGGCGATCCAGAACCGGCTGGCCATGATGACGCCGGCGAAGGAGTACGCGGAGGCCGGCGCGCTTGTCAGCTACGGCACCGACTATCCGGACCAGTTCCGGCGCGCGGCCACCTACGTGGACAAGATCCTGAAGGGAGCCAGGCCCGGCGACCTGCCCGTCGAGCAGCCCACCAAGTTCGAGCTGGTGGTCAACCTCAAGACCGCCAAGGTGCTCGGTCTGACGATCCCGCCGTCGCTCCTGCAGCGGGCGGATCAGCTGATCGAGTGAGCGAAGTTGCAGAAACTGCAACAAGTGCTTGGCGCGTGGTTACCCGAGTTCGGAGGCGGTCTGCCACCAGGGGATGAGACGCCAGCCCGTAACGCGCGGCGGTCTCCCGCTAGAGTTCGTTTCGCACTGGCGCCGACAGGACCTCCCGGAAGCGCTGCCAGAGGCTTCGAGCATGCCAGCGCTCGGGATCCACGCGACGTGCGTGACGGACGTCGGCGGCGAAAATGTCGTCCAGGCGACCGGCAATCTGTTGGTCATACACGACCAAAGTGATCTCCTGGTTGAGTGCGAGCGAGCGATTGTCCAGGTTGGCACTACCCACGGTGGACCAGACGCCGTCGATGCTCACCGTCTTGGCGTGCAGAAGTCCTGCCTGATACTCGTAGATCTCGACCCCTGCATCCAGCAGGCGGCCGAACCCGGCTCGGCTGGCGTCCTCGACCAGCCCATGATCGATGGGGCCGGGCAGCAGAAGCACGATCCGCACCCCGCGCCGCCGCGCCTCAACCAACGCCTCCATGATCCGCTGGTCGGGGACGAAGTAGGGATTCGTGATACTGATCGTCCGCCGGGCAGAAGAGATCGCGAAGAGGAACATCGTGTACATCGCAAGGCTGCCTCGCCCCGGCGAGCTGCGCACCACCTGGACTGGCACCTGACCCCGAGCCTCCTCGCGTGGGAAATACCCCGGCCCGCCCAGCGCGTGCCCCGTCGCCTCCAGCCAATCTTCGGCAAACGCGGCCTGGAGATCGGTCACGGCGTGGCCTTCGATCCGGACGTCGGTCTGCCGCCAGTAGCCCTCACGGCGCCCATTGCCCATCCACTTCGAGCTCGCGCCGGAGCTCCCGGTAAATCCGACGCGCCCATCCACGACCAGAATGCGGCGATGGTTTCGGTGGTCTAGCTCGCCGATCGTCGGAAGATCCACCGGATGAAAGATGGCTACTTCGCACCCCGCCCGTTCCAGTGTCGCTCTGTACTCCGCCGGCATGCGCTGGGAGCCGATGCCGTCCACGAGCACGTGCCCGCGCACGCCCGCCCGACACCGCTCGCTCATGGCTCTGACGAGCGCCTTCGCCGGAGGCCCCGTCTCGAAGAGGTATTGGGCATACGTGAACGTTGTCCGCGCCGAGCGAATGGCAGCCAGCTGGGCCGGGAAGATCTCCTCCCCGTTGAGGAGCACGTCGACCCGGTTCCCCGATCGGACCGGAGCTGCCGTATAAGCCTCGAGCGTTGGCGCAAAGGAGGCGTTCTCCACGGAGACGCGCGGGAGCGTGATCGGAATAGGCGTCCGGGCACAGGCGACCACGACGCCGGCCAATACGACCGCGCCCGCGAGTAAACGGAGTCGGCCGGCGGGCCGACCATAGCCGCGCAGCAGAGGCAGAGTCCTCTCACTCATCGCGTCAAGACCTCGTGGGTGCTCCTGTCACGACCACTCATCGCGGCCGAAACCGTATCGTCCCGATGAGCGATTCGGCTGATGTATGTGTATCGTCGGAATCAATCGAGAGGGCGATCGCGTTGGGGTTGTCTGGCACGTCCCCAAAGACGGTCATGTAGTCGGTCCACACATCGCGTCGCTCCGTGAGCCACTGCCCGAGATCCCTGGTCCCCGACCGGACAATCACATATGTCACCGTCCCGGTTTTTTGACTTCGGACGATGCTACCCGGTGGCGCTGTGGTGTCCCAGGCATACCCGATGATCCGGGACCGGAGGATCCCTGGGAACCGTGGCCAGACGACGTACAGTTGTGCGGCTTGGTCGGTCGTCGCCTTCTTCCTCGCGTCACCCCCAGCGGGTAACGCCGTGACCTTCCAGTGCCATCTCAGAATCGGCGTTGCACGAAGGTCCACCAGGTTCCCAAGATCCTTACTGATCGTCGAGCGATCGTCGCGACTGTGAAGAAGGAGCACCTTGGAGCCCGCATCCTCGACGACGGTCAAGTCCCACATTGAGTGCCAGCCCCACGTCTCGCCGCGCCATCCGGGCGGCACCCCCCGAACCCCGATGGGCACCATCGCCCAATCTTCGATGATGACGGATCGGGGATCCGCCCAACCTTCCAAGACGAAACCGAGACACACAGCCAGCACGAGCGCGCCGGCGCGGGTCGTCATCACAATAGCGTGCTCCTCGCCGAGGTGACGCCGCGCACTGCCGAGCGTCCCTTGGCGGCTGGTCAGTCGAACCCGGTTGCCCTGTTCTCGCTTATCGCTCGACACTTACTTCGGAGCCTGCGGTAAGAGCGCCTGTGTCGATCTTCCCATTCCTTCGTCTCCCGCGCGGGCGGCGTGGGCTTCCGCTAGCGATCCACCTCGGCGGTGTAGGTCTCGATGACCCGCGTCAGCGTCCGTGCGTTCCGATCGAACACGTCCACGGCCTGCGCCACCGTGCTCGAGGCGGCCGCGTCGCTCCGGAGGAGGTGGATCCAGCCCGCGATCGCGTTCAGGGGCACCCGCAGGTCGTGGCCGAACCGGTGCCGTTCGTCCCGTTCGATCCGTTGAAGCCGCTGCACCGCCTCGCGCAGCGCGATAACATCGGCGGCGAGCGTCGCGCCCTCCGGCACCTCGGAGAGCCGCTCGAGCGTACGCTCGACCCGCTCGAGCCGGCTCATGACTTCCTGGGTCGCGTCGATCACAGTCGGCCCGTTCATGGCACCGATCCCGGACCGCTCGACGAGGTCGTCGGGTGCAACAGCCCCCAGCGTCGAAGCATGTTGTGGAGCGTCTTCACACTGATGTCGAGCCGATCCGCCGCATGGGTCTTGTTGTTGTTCTCGGCGGCAAGCGTCCGGAGCACGAACTGCTTCGCGACGTCGCGCAGGGGCAGGCCCATCGGCACCGTGAGCGCGTCCGCATTCCCGCTCCACGCGGTGCTCACGGTCGCCAGCGAGATGGCGGGCAGGACCTTGGCGGTGATCACGTCGCCCTCGCAGGCGATGAAGGCCCGCTCCACCACGTTGCGCAGCTCTCGCACGTTGCCCGGCCACGCGTGCGACATCAGGATCTTGAGGGCGGCGTCATCGACCCCCAGGATTCGCCTGTCATACTTGCCGTTGAACTCTTCGACGAGGCCGGTGACGATCAGCGGGA
The DNA here is from genome assembly GCA_035519555.1 of Nitrosotalea sp. Lineage (GTDB taxonomy): Bacteria > Methylomirabilota > Methylomirabilia > Rokubacteriales > CSP1-6 > CAMLFJ01. Next base: position 25,940 of record DATIWG010000076.1, read on the forward strand.
TGTCCTCGATCCGCTGGCGGAGCGGAGGCACCGAAAGGCTGAAGACGTTGAGACGATAGTAGAAGTCCTCCCGGAGAGCGCCGTCCCTGATGGCGGCGATCGGGTCTTTATTGGTGGCCGCGACCACCCGGACGTCCACCTTGATCTCGCTCTTGCCACCCAGCCGGCGGAACGAGCCCTCTTGAAGCACGCGCAGAAACTTGACCTGGATGCCCGGCTGCATCTCGGCCACCTCGTCGAGCAGGAGCGTACCGCCGTGGGCCAGCTCGAAGCAGCCCTCGCGCCGGTCACGCGCGTCCGTGAAGGCGCCGCGCTCGTGGCCGAAGATCTCGCTTTCGAGCAGCGTTTCCGGCATCGCCGCGCAGTTGACCGCCACGAAGGGACCGTGCGCCCGGGCCGAGAGCTCATGCAGCGTGCGGGCGACCAGCTCCTTGCCGGTGCCGGTCTCTCCGTGGATCAGCACCGGCGCGGGCGTGGCGGCCGCCTGCTCGATGAAGCGGTGGACCTCCTGCATCGGCGCGCTGCGCCCGATGAGCCGCCCGAGGCCCCAGACCTCCCTGACCCGCCGACGCAGGATCGTGATCTCGTCGAGCGTCCTCGCCCGGTCCAGCGCCTTCTCGATGAGCAGGCGCACGCGATCGAGGTCCACCGGCTTGGTGAGGTAGTCGTAGGCGCCCTTGCGCATCGCCCCCACCGCGGTGTCCACCGAGGCCCGGCCGGTCAGGATGATGACCGGCACGCGCGGCAACTCCTGCTGCAGGCTCTCGAGCAGGCTCAGCCCGTCGATGTCCGGCATCACCAGGTCGGTGATGACGAGCGACGGCCGCACGGTCGTTGCCTTGCGGAGCGCCTCACGGGCCTCGGATGCGACATCGGTCGCATAGCCCCAGGTCCCGAGAACCTTCTCCAGCGCGGCCCGCGAATCTTCCTCGTCGTCGACGATCAGGATGTGCGGTTTCCCCGCCATGCCCTCTGATCGAGCAATGACCATGCCCGAGCCCGGTAAGGGGTGCCGGCCCGGCGCTCAAGCGGGAGCGAGGGTACGCGCCCATTCGGGCCGGATTCGCATCCGCGTCAGGGCCTCCATGACCCGGTGCGGGCTCCCCAGGTCCGACCACACGATCCGAGGCAGCCGGGAGACCGCGAGCATGTCCGGGCAGGCTTCGAGCACCTCGCGGGAGAAATTCGCCTTCGGCGCCAGCTCGTAGGCCTGCCGGACGGCGCCGGCTTCCTCGGCGGTGCCGACGAAGGGCTCGATGCCGGCCAGCCGATCGCTCAGCGCCGGGAGCGCCTGCCACCCGGCTTGCACTAGCGCGGTGACCTTGCCAACCATCACGGAGGTGTTCCAGAGATGCCCCGCCTTGAGACAGGCACGGGCCCGGGCCACCGCCGGCTTCTCCCAGAACCGACGGACGGTGCGAATAGGCCCGGTGGAGAGATCGCCTAGGCTCTCGTCCGGCTCGATCCACCCGTACTCCACCTCGGGCGAGGTCGGCTGGGCGCCCAGCAGCACCAGCCGCTCGGGGTTCTTGCTCACCCACGCGACCACCTCGGCCACGTGCGCCATGAAGCTGACCTCGCCCAGCAGAAAGTGATCGGCAGGAAAGACGGCAACGGTCGCCTCCGGATTGCGCCACGCGATCCAGTGTGCCGGGTACAGGACGCCGGCCGCGGTGCCCCGATCGAGTGGCTGGGTGAGGATCGTGGGATGCGGCGCGCCCGCGAACTCTTCGGAGATGTAGTGGCCGTGATGCCGCACTGTCACGACCAGCGTCCGAGGCCCGGGGATCGCCAGCGAGACCCGGTCGAGGGTCTGGCGGAGGAGGGTGTGCGGGCCAAGCAGCCGTGCGTACGGCTTCGGCCGCTCGTCGCCGAGCACCTGTCGTAGCACGGAGCGGAGGCGCCTGCCATCGCCTCCGGCGAGCACGACCCCCCAGCAGTTGCCCTCTGGCATTGTCGACCGCGTCTCGGCCTGCTGTGTCATCGTCTCCTCCTGGCCCGGAGAGGGTCCCGAGGTACTTCAAGCGACGTGCCACCAATCCCCGCGCCGGATGGGAGCGAAGTCCACGATTTCTGTAGGGGCCCCGCTCGACCGCTCCACAGGCCGACGAAGACCTGGGAGCTCCTACCGGGTCGTTTCTTCCTCCTCGCGCAGTGCCTTACACTCTCCGACGACTGGCCCATCTCGGGCCCTTCGGCTACCATGACTTCCGCCATGGATGGCCCGAGCCTGCCCGCTTCCACGGTGCGGTACTGGGGATTGCTCGCCGCCCTCACCGCGCTCTACGTGCTGGCCGGGAAGGTCGGGCTCCACTTCGCCCTCGTCCACGCGAGCGCCACCGCCGTGTGGCCGCCGACCGGTATCGCGCTCGCGGCGTTCCTGCTGGTCGGGCCCCGCGTGGCGCCGGCGGTGGCGGTTGGCGCCTTTCTGGTCAACGTCACCACCGCCGGGTCGGTCGCGACGTCGCTCGGCATCGCAGCCGGCAACACGCTCGAAGGTCTTGTGGGCGCCTGGCTTGTCAACCGTTTCGCCAACGGCCGGCACGCCTTCGCGCGCGCATCGGACATCTTCGCCTTCGCGCTGGCCGTCGTCCCCGGCACACTCGTCAGTGCCACGATCGGGGTCGTCAGTCTGGCGCTGGCCGGCTACGCCTCGTGGACCGACTTCGGCGCCATCTGGGCCACCTGGGCCCTCGGGGACCTCACCGGTGCGCTCATCGTCACGCCGCCCCTGCTCCTGTGGGCCGACCGGCGAGCGTCGCCCCTGCTGGGCCACCCCCTCGAGGCGATGGGCATGTTCCTGTCGATTCTCGTCGTCGGAGAGATGGCATTCGGCGGCCTCCTGCCGCGCGGGCTCGAGCGCTACCCGCTGGCATTCCTCTGCATCGCTCCCCTGGTTTGGGCCGCCTGCCGCTTCGGCCGGCGGGCGGCGGCGACCGCGGTCATCCTCCTCTCGGGGCTCGCCCTGTACGGGACGCGCCAAGGGCTGGGGTCCTTTGCGCTGGTGCCCCCGGCGCACGCGCTGCTCATCCTGCAGGCCTTCATGGCAACGATGGCCCTCGTGACCCTGGTCATCGCGGCGCTGGTATGGGTCCGCGATCGGGAGAGCTCGCTGTTGCAGGCCGTCATCGATCGCATCCCGGTGATGATCAGCGTCTACGAGCCGAGTACGAACGTCTTGCGGCTCAATCCGGAGTTCGAGCGGCTGACCGGCTGGACCACCGCGGACGTCCGGCAGGTCGGCCTGATGGCGCCGCGCCATCCCGATCCGGCCTACCGTGCAGGGATCCGAGCGTTCATGGACGCGCTCTCGAATGACTGGCACGACGTCGACATGACGACCAAGGACGGTCGGGTCGTCGCCACCTCGTGGACCAACGTCCGGTTGGCCGACGACACGCGCGTCGGCATCGGCCTCGACGTGCGCGAGCAGAAGCGGGTGGAAGCCGAGCGTGAGCGGGCGCGGGCCGAGGCGGAGGCGGCCAGTCGGGCCAAGGACGAGTTCTTCGCCATGCTCGGCCATGAGCTGCGCAATCCCCTCAACGCCATCACGGTCTGGTTGCACGTCGTCGAAATCACCGGGTCGCTCGACCAGAAGGCGCGGCAGATCATTGCGCGACAGGTCCGGCACCTGGCTCGGCTCGTGGACGATCTGCTCGACGTCAACCGGCTGGACACCGGGAAGATCGACCTCCGTCGGAGCCCGGTCAATCTCAGCGCCGCCGCTCACCGCGTCGTGATGACCATCGCAGAAGGCGCGCCCGATCGGCACATCGCCTGTCATGCGTCGGACGACCTGTGGATCCAGGCCGACGAGACGCGGCTCGAGCAGATCCTCATGAACCTGCTGAACAACGCGGTGAAGTTCACACCCGCCGAGGGGCGGGTCACGGTGACCGTGACCAGCGACGCGGCCGACGCGCTCTTCCGCGTCGAGGATACGGGCGCCGGCATCCCCGCCGAGCTGCTCCCCCGGATCTTCGATCTGTTCGTGCAGGGCCAGACCGGCCTCCACCGGCGGGGAGCCGGATTGGGCATCGGGCTGACGCTGGTCAAGCGGCTCGTCGATCTCCACGGTGGGCGGATCGACGTGACGAGCGCCGGGCCGGGGCAGGGCAGCGTGTTCACCGTCCGGTTCCCCCGGATCGCCCCCGTCCGGCGCGCCCCGGCCCCCGAGGCGGCGCCGCCGACGTTCGGCGTCCGGCGCCGTATCCTCGTCGTCGAGGACGACGAGGACGGCCGTGAGATGCTGCGCCACCTCCTGCAGCTCTCGGGGCACGAGGTGTACGAAGCGGAGGACGGCGTCCGGGGCCTGGAGCAGGCCCTGGCCCTCCGTCCCGAGGTCGTCCTTATCGATGTCGGTCTGCCCGGACTCGACGGTTACCAGGTCGCGAGACGCATTCGGGCCGCGGGACACCGCGATGTGGTTCTTATCGCGGTGACGGGCTATGGGCAGATCGAAGATCGACTTCGCGCCAAGGCGGCCGGCTTTGATGCCCAGATCACCAAGCCAGTGAACCCGACCGTGCTCGCCGAGCTGCTGACACGCCAGCCGCTGATGTGATTCGCTCCCCGGTTTTGCCTCGTCGGCCAGGCGGGCTAACCAGATGACTCGGTAGTTCTTACGCGGGGCTCCCGGTCGACGGCATGCCGGCATCGTGGATCCGCCCTCAGGACGGGGATGCGGCCCCGTGGTCCGCCGCTGATGGGCTGGCACCGCAGATGCACCTATTGGGACGATCCCGCGATGACACCCGCCAAGGTTCTCGTGATCGATGACGATGCGGACTTCCGTCAGCTTCTCGTCACGCTCCTTCAAGCCGATCCCCGCGTGCGTGTATCCGGTCAGGCGGGTGACGGCGAGGCCGCCCTGGACCTGGTGCGCCGGGAAACCCCGCGAATCGTCCTGATGGATCTGATGATGCCGCACGTGGACGGGCTCGAGGCCACTCGGCGCATCAAGCACGTGGCGCCCGAGACCAAGGTGGTCGTCCTCAGCTCTATCGCAGACGACCGGCATAGGCGTCTGGCCTTCGACAGCGGCGCGGACGTCTTCCTCAACAAACGAGACACCCTGATCGCGCTGGTGCCGACGATCAGGAATCTCATCGAAGGCATCCGGGAGCGCTCGGACGACACGCTGCCGGAGTGACCCCGGTACCTAGGGGCGGGTGGGATCCATCCTCTTGCCCGGCCTCGCTCCTAGACCGGTCTTCTCCCCTGGATGACTCAGATCAGGACCACGGCGATCGCGATGAGCAGGAGCAGACAGGGAAGGGCCTCGCTCGCGGCTCGAGGCAGGGGTTGTGGGCTGACCGGTGGCCATCGCGTTTCTTTCGAGTCATTTCTTCTGCCGGTCAGGGAGTCAAGTGACTCGATCCAGTCAATCGGGTGCCCGCCCACCCGTTTCCCCGGAAAGCGGCCTGGTCCTATTCTTGCTGCTAGCGCACGGAGATGGCGCCGAAGCGCCGTGCAAGAGGGCCCGGGGGCCGGATCAGGAAGAGAAGGAAGTAGGGCCATGGACGATTGGCTCGCGTATGCCGTTGCGATTTGCGTCGGCCTCCTTACTACGATGCTTTTGAGTCAACTCGCGTTGGGCTGGTAAACATCGGGCGTCTATCAAAAACCCGGGAGGCGTGGTACGCGATGGGGATCCCGAGGGCACACGAACTACCACGGACCAGACACCTCACTCGATGCGTAAGCGCCTAGTCCGTCCTATCGCACAGGGTTCCCCGGTCCTCGACGAGAACTGGCTGGATGTAGCGCAGCTGGCCCGGGTCGAAGTTACTTCCGAGGACACGCTTCATCCCATCGAAGCAGCGCTGGAGCCCGGTGACGAGTCGGGTTGGCGGGCTGCCGAACCTGGGGAGCAGACGATTCGACTCCTCTTCGACCGGCCCCAACGGCTCACGCGCGTTTGGCTGCTGTTCGTCGAACCTGATACGCCGCGCACCCAGGAGTTTGTGCTGCGATGGGCGCCCAGCGGTGGGCGTTCTGTCCAGGACATCCTCCGGCAGCAATGGACGTTCGGCCCGCCGGACACAATTCGGGAGGTCGAAGACTACCGGGTCGACCTAGCCGACGTGGCGGTCCTCGAACTCGTGATCATCCCAGATCGCAGCGGGGGCGGTGCGCGTGCCTCCCTCGCGCAATGGCGCATCGCTTGATGTCGCCCTGATCGCGGCAATTATCGGTCTGGTGCCGGCGACGCCGTCTATCCCGGAGGCGCATGTCCGATGTGACATGCGTCATGAGGCGCGGCGCGAGAGTCATCTCGCGCAGGATGGACTACGCGGTCCGCGGAGAACTGGGGAACTTCGAGGAGCCGTTCAGCACAGCGCACACAATAGGCAACCGATTCGATGACAACGGCACAGCCCCAGCAGCACTGACGCCCGCACCCAACACAGCCGAGATCGTCGAACAGACGCAGAAAAGGGCTTCCACACCTACAGGTCGCGCTCATTGAATCCTCCTTCTGATGCTCACCGCACCAGTTGCTAGAGTTGCGTTCGAGAGCAAGTCGCATGCCGGGGCGAACGATGATCTAGCGAGCCTGAAACGAGTCGAATCCTCTAAAAGTGACGGATTGGCCGTATGCGGACGGGAAACTAGTTACGATTCCGAGCTAGGAATTCTTACACGGTGAGATAGTTCCGGAAGATTTGCGACGGTTGTTGTGAACGATCCCGTACATCCCGTGTGGCGTGTTCGGCGATTCGGGCCATGGAACGCTGGCCTCGATATCGTCGGTAGCGATGGCCCGGTCCTTGCTGGCTGTATCTTCGCGGGTCCAGGACGGAGCCCACGGTCGTTGGGTGGGCACTTTTCAGCGCCCCAGATCTTCGCACTGGTCGTGGTTCCTCCGTCCGAGGCCACCGGCCCCGCGGAGGCGGCCATGAGAACACGACTTGTCATCGTTGCCGCATCAGGACTCCTTTGTGGATTCGCAGTGACGCCCGCGTACGAACGCCAGGCGAGGCAGGACGTTGCTACCTGCGTCGACTATGCCAAGCGTGAGTCGGCCGCGTTCGATGCCACGGTCCGTTCGATCGACCGGAGCACTGGCGAAATCTGGATCGAACGACTGAACGTGAATGCACGCGGCGAGTATGCTTTCGACAAATGCCTGACAACCCTCCGGAAGTGGCGCGTGGTCGAGCGGAATCTCCCAAAGACCGTTGATCCTACTCCGCCGACCCCGGTAACCCCGGACCGCTACGCCCGGAGTCCCTGGTTCATTCGATGAGCTCCACCACTCCTCAGGCCATTTCCATTTCCGGGGGCGATTGCGGTATTTCCCGCCTTCTCCGGCTCTCGCGTCACGCCTCGACCTCCACGCTGAGCATGGCGTGCCCAAGCTCCACCAGCAAGTGCCGGAGGACGCACCACAGCGCGTGGCTCTTCTCGCCCGGAGTGTTGCGGGTGCCGATGAGTTCGACGAACTGGAACGTGCGGTCCTGGGCCCACCGAGACGCGCTCATCGCGCGTCCTCCGTGGAAGCGTGGATGGGCGCCCGCAGGATCCCGCTGCCGTTGGCCTGTGCCAGCCTGCGCAGGTGCTCGCTGATCGGGATGACCATCAGCGGGCTGGCGCATGCAGAGCGAAGTGCTGGTGCTGGAGCGGCGCCAGCTCGACCTGGCCGCGGGCACGGTGCGGCTCGATCCGGGCAGCACCAAGAACGACGAGGGCCGCGTCGTCTACCTCACGCCTGAGCTGATCATCCTGCTGACGGCCCAGGTGGAGCGAGTGAAGAAGGTGGAGAAACGACTCGGTAAGATCGTCCGGGGTGACGCGGTACCGGCACGGCTTCCGGCGGACCGCCGTCCGCAACATGGTGAACGAGGGGATCTCGGAGAAGGTGGCCATGACGATCACCGGCCACAAGACGCGCAGCGTGTTCGACCGCTACAACATCGTCAGCCCGGTCCAGCTCCAGGAGGCCGCGCCAAGCTGCCGACGGTCCCGTTTCCGATCCCGTTCAGGCGAGGCGGCCGAAACCCCGCTCGCTAACCCGTTAGAAAATTGGTAGGCGGGGGGAGGATCGAACTCCCGACCCCGGCCTTGTAAGGGCCGTGCTCTCCCAGCTGAGCTACCCGCCTGTGGACCACCGACGCAGGATCTGATTCTAGCTCGCGGAATTTCTCCCCGCTCGGATTTGCGCGGCCGGGACTACTTCCGCTGGTTGCTCGACAGCGCGGCCACGACCCCGAGGCCGATGTAGAGGCCGCCCGAGACCCACCGCTCGCTCGCGAGGAAGCGCGGGTTACCGCGGAGCCACTGGGCGGCGGAGCCGGCGGTCAGCGCGTAGAGCGAGTCCGTGATCGCGCCGAGCAGCACGAAGACCACGCCCAACCAGATGATCTGCTCGCCCACGTGCCCGCGGGAGACCGTCACGAACTGGGGCAGGAACGCCAGGAAGAAGAGACCCGTCTTCGGGTTCAGCACGTTGACGATGACACCGTCGAGGAAGGCGCGGCTGAGCTGCTTGGGCTCCCCGGGGGAAGCGGCGACGAGCGACCGCCGGTCGAGCAGGCGCCGCACGCCGATGTAGACGAGGTACGCGCCGCCCAGGTACTTCACCACGCTGAACGCGGTGGCCGAGGCGGCGAGCAGCGCGGAGATGCCGGCGGCGGCCGCGAAGATGTGGGCGAGGGTGCCCACGTGCACGCCCGCCACGGAGACCAGGCCGGCGCGGCGGCCCTGATCGATGCTGCGGGTCACGATGTAGAGGACCGCGGGCCCCGGGGTCAGCAGCAGCACGAGGGCCGCGATCACGAACAGGCCGAGGCTCGACCACTCCGGCACCACCATCATCGTCACGCTCTCCTCGTCGTCCCGACGCTCAGCAGCAGCCGCCGCGGATCGGCCCGCCCGCGGGCAGCGCGCGGTCGGGCTCCCAGCCCCAGGAGCGCGGGCCCCAGTCGGGGGTGAACACGCGGCCCTTCTTCACGGTCACGAACGGCACCACCGCGCGATCGACGCGCAGCCCGGCGCCCAGGACATCGTAAACCATCCAGTCGCCCGCACGGACGTCCAGCACCGAGATGTCGGCCTGGCGCCCCGCGGCGAGGCTGCCGATCCGCTGCTCGGCTCCGATGGCCTTGGCGGGATTGGCGGTGCACATCGTCACCACCTGCGGCAGCGTGAAGCCGAGGCCGAGGAAGCGGGTCATCATCTCGGTCATGCTGTGCACGGTCATGACCCGGCCGGGCACGGTGAGGTCGGTGCTGATGCAGTGTGGGAGCACGCCCTGCTCGATCACGCGCCGGCCCACGTCGAAGCTGAAGTTCATGCGCCCGTGGGCGGTGTCGAACCACACGCCGCGATCGGCCGCCTCGCGCACTTCCGGTACCAGCTTGCCGTTGCCGTCGAGCACGCCGCCCGGATTCGCCGTGAAGTAGTGGGTGAGGATGTCGCCCTTCTCGAGCAGGGGCAGCAGCGAGCGGATGACCTTCGGGTCGTAGCGCTTCTCGGTGTCGCCGATGTGCACCATCAGCTTCACGCCGCTCTCCTTGGCCGCCCGCTTGGCCAGGCGCGGCATCTCCATGCCCATTATCTCGAGCGCGGGCGAGACCATGCGCGCCTTGATGCCGTGGATGAGCCCGCGGTGCTGGGCCACGACCTTCAACGTGTCGTCGAGATTGATGCTGCTCTCCGCGATGATGTCGGGCAGGGTGGCGAGGCCGGTCTGGCAGATGTGCAGGAACGGGATCACCTCGGTGTGGCAGTTCGGGATGACGTGGCGCGGGAACCCGCCGAAGGTAGCCGCCCCCGCGCTGCCCGCGTCCACGATGGTGGTGACGCCCGCGTAGACGCCACCCAGGTCCGGGTTCACCCCGGTGCGATTGAACCCCTCGAAGACGTGCGCGTGCAGATCGATGAGGCCGGGGACGACCATCTTGCCGCGCACGTCGATGGTGCGCGCGGCCTCGGTCTCCGCGATCTGGGGCCCGATGCGGGCGATCGCGCCGCGCTCGACCGCCACGTCCATCGCTCCGTCGAGCTTGGTGGACGGGTCCAGCAGGGTGCCGCCCTTGAGCAGGAGATCGTACATGCGGAGCCTCCGTGGATCAGCGGGTGAAGTGGTCCCAGAGGCGCGCCGCCGCGGCCACCGAGAGCGGGATGTCGGATTCGAGGAGATAGCCGCCTCGCGCCAAGGTCTCGGCGGCTTCGCGCACGCGATCGAGATAGTCGGCGCGCGAGGAGTAGCGCTCCGCGATCGACGGGCGCGGGTCGCGGGTGGCCTCGCGCGCCGCCTTCGTGGGCGCGAACGGGATCGTCGCGCCCGCGAAGACCAGCAGCTGCTCGGCGCCGCCGATGTCGGGATGACGGAGGTTCCAGCCGGTGTGAGCGGCGAGCGGGACGGCGATCTCCGGCAGCGCGATCCCGGCCCGCTCGTTGCCGTCGGCGTCGACCGCGGAGACCAGCGAGCCGAAGGACCGGCCGGGCGCGGGCGGCAGAGTCGCCCAGTCGAGCCGCCGCGGGCGCGCGTGGTGACGCGGGTAGCGCGCGGCGGGGATGCGCGCGAAGTCGGCCGCGAGCCGGTCAGGAGCGACCGCGGTGCCATCCGCGACGCGCGGATGCCGGCTCGGCGGCGGTTCGATCCCCTCCACCACCCAGCGGTCCAGATTGACCAGGCACGCGCGGAGCAGCACCGAGTAGTCGGCCACGCTGCGGAGATTCTGCGAGCGCTCCACCGGCCCGGTCGGATCGGCCGGCGCGGTCTGGGTATCGGTCGGCGGCCAGATGCCGAGGCCGTGCTCGGTCCCCGCGAAGTGGTACACGCGGGTATTCGGGCCGTGGGCCGTGTCGCGCGTGCCGTCGGGATCGGTGTGGATCAGCGAGGCGTCGCCGCGATGGTACTCGGCCGAGGTGTTCGTGTAGAAGACACGAAGCCGGCTGCCCCGCGCGTCGAGCCGCGCGTGGAGCGCGTCCTTGGTCCCGGTCTCCGGATCCACCGACGGCTGATCGGTGAACGGGAAGAGGTGCGCCATCATGTGGGGACGGTCCTTGGAGTGCTGGCCGAACCGCTGGTTGAACTCGCCCCGCATGCCGCCGGCCACGTTGGCGATGACACCGTCGAGCGCCTCGCGGCCCTGCTCGTCCAGGTTGAGGTCCTCGTAGATCAGCGTGCGCAGGAGGCGGCCGGTCTGCGAGCGGCCGTAGGCGTAGGCCCAGCGGAGCCGGCCGGGGGCGGGGTTGCCCTCGTCGGCCGAGCCGTGCTTGAGCCACGCCACCGACTCGCGCAGAGCGGCCATCGACAGACCCTGCACCGGCGCGCCCTCCGCGGTGTAGGTGATCCGGTACAGCCGGCCCTTCTCGAAGCCGCCGTCGATCAGAATGTGGCCGGCGTCGGGGACGACGCGGCCGCCTTCCGCGCGCGCGAATCGCCAGCGATCGCGGGGGATCGCGGTGACGGGCCCGTCGGGCTGATCGGACACCGTGAGGAGCGCGTCGACCTCCTGGAGATCCGCCGCCGGATATGGCACGTGTCCCCGGTCCGAGAGCAGGAAGTCGGCTACCGGTCCGGTAGACTGCACCTGCGTGTACACGCGCCGGCGGAGCCGAACGCCCTGCGCGTCGCGGGCCTCGGGCGTGCGCATACCGATGAGCCCGGGCACGCGCGGCAGATCGCCCTGCCACCCGCACGAGATCACGACCCAGCCGCGCTTCATCAGGAAGCCGTCCCCCACGTCGATGGGCGGGTTCGGGTCCGACCCGGGGCCGAACGCGGGCCGGGTGGCGCGGTTGAAGTTCGGCACCGCCACCGTGTTGCCCCGGTTGACGACGTCGAGCAGCACGCGCCCGCTGCAGCCGGCTCGGTCGACCGGGAGCAGGATCGACACGTCCGAGTCCCACTCGACGCGGCCCTGCGCGTTGCGCGGCGCCGCCTCCACGTCGGTGATGCGGCGATTGGCCGCGTGCCGCGGGTCGATCGCGAAGTGCAACCGGCCCTTCAGCTCCTCGTAGGCGGGCTCGCCGGCCAGGGGACGCCGCAGCGTGATCTCGAATCGGGTGACCGGCATGGGATGACCTCGCGGAAAGGCTAGAGACCGAGGGCCGAGAGACGATCGCGGGTGGGCACGCCGTCGCCGTCCCAGCCGCGCAGCGCGTAGTAGCGGTCGAGCATGGCGTCGAGCTCGTCGGCCGGGCAGTAAGCACCCGCCGACGGCCCGTCCGGGATGGGCTCGTGCATCACCCGCCAGGGCAGCGCGTCGTCCCGGCGGCGCACGCCCTCCCGCACGTTGAAGAGGCGCTCGAGGTTGATCACGCGCTCCCCCACCCGCTCGAGCTCCTCGACGGTCATGCGCCAGCCGGTGACCGCCGAGATCATCCGCGCGTACGGCTCGTCGACGTAGAGCCCGAAGCCACGCTCGGAGGTGAACCGGCAGAGCACCAGCGAGTCGTCGACCGCGGTGAAGTGCTGGCTACGGACCGCGAACTCGGGCTTGCCCTCGGGGCTCCGGCGATCGAAGTTCTGCGCGTACTGCGGGGTGGGGCGCGTGTCGTGGTGACTGCCCCCGCGGGTGGCGGTCGCGTAGCCGATCGACATGCCCTTGAGCGCGCGGGCCGAGTGCGCGGGCAGCTCGAGCCGCTTGACCGCGTAGACCAGGCGCGTGCCTTCCGCGTGCACCGACTCGGCGAGCCGCCAGCCGCCCTCGGCCAGGCGATCGCCGAAGCCCTCCCGAGCGGCCGTCATCTCGATGAGGCGCAGCATCCCGCGCCAGTCGCCCCACCCGAAGGGCAGGCCCACGTCCTTCTCGCGGAGCCAGCCGCGCTCGAGCGCCTCGCACACGAAGGCGAGGGTGACGCCCATGCTGATGGTATCGAGGCCGAGCAGGTCGCAGAGGTCGTTGGCCCGAGCGAGCGAGGCGGCGTGCGCGTTGCCGAGCATCGAGCCGAACGCGAAGATGGTCTCGTACTCCGGCATCTTGGCCCGGAGACCGGCCAGCTCGCCCTCGCGGACTTCATACTGCTTGCCGCAGGCCACCGGACACTTCAGGCACGTGGTGTCCCGGTCGTGGAAGTGCGCGTGCATCTCCTCGCCCGAGATGGCCATCGCGTCGGTGAACACCTCCTGGCGGAGGTTGTAGGAGCCGAGCGCGCCCAGCGTGTTGATCGGCTTCACCAGGAACGGGGTGCCGTAGGTGGAGAGCGCCTTGGTGCCGGTCTTGAGCGGCTCGCGCTGCTGCTCGAGCAGTGTCTTCAGGGCGGGGGCGTCGGCCAGCTCCGTCTTGCGCGCGCCCGCGACCACCACCGCCTTGACCCGCTTGCTGCCCAGCACCGCCGCGAGCCCGCCGCGGCCCGCGAAGGCCTCGCGGTTCTTCCAGTAGGTGCCCATCGCCGCGAAGCGCACGAGGTTCTCGCCTCCCGGCCCGATCGCCATCACGTCGGCGTCTCCGCCCTCGACCGCGTGGATCGCGGCCACGGTGTCGCGCGTGGTCTTGCCCCAGAGCCCGCGCGCGGGTCGGATCTCCGCTCCCGCCTCCGTCACCTTCACGTACACCGGCTCGGCGGCGCGGCCCACGATCACGACGGCGTCGAAGCCGGTGCGCTTCATGGTGGCCGGGAAGCGGCCGCCGAACGTCGAGTCGAAGAAGAGCCCGGTGAGCGGAGACTTCGAGGCCACGCAGGCGCGGCTGTTGCCGGGCACGGTGGTATCGGTGATGGGCCCCACCGCGAAGACCACCGCGTTGGCCGGATCGTAGGCGTCCACGCCCGCGGGCACGTGGTCGAGCAGGAGCCGCGCCGCGAAGCCGTTGCCCCCCAGGAGGCTGCGGGCCATCTCGTCCGAAACGAGCTCGACCTCGCTCCGGCCGTCCGTGATGTCCACGAAGAGGATGCGGCCGCCGTAGCCCCGGGTGACCATGTGCGCGGCCCATTCTAGTGAGAATGCAAGCCGGTTACAATGCATGTGCCATGGACGATCTGCTCGCGGCCGCGCTGGCCCAGATCACCGTGCTCGACGAGAAGTCCGCCGCGGTGAGGCTCGGCGACTTCTGGGCCAGACAGCCGGTGGTGCTCGCCCTCGTCCGCCACTTCGGCTGACTGTTCTGTCGCCAGCAGGTCGCTGGTCTGGCCGCGCGTCTGCCCGAGATCGAGCGCCGCTCCGCCACGCTCGTGGTGGTGGGCCCCGCCCGGCCCGAGCACATCGCGGGCTTCCGCGCCGTGACGAGCTACAAGGGCCTTCTCTTCGTCGATCCGTCGCTGCGCGCGTTCCGGACCGCGGGCCTGGTGCACGGCTGGGCCAGCACCTATCATCCCCTCGCGGTGCTGAAGGGTGTGCGCGCGGTCGCGCAGGGATTCCGGCAAGGCACCCGCCAGGGCGACGTGGTCCAGCAGGGCGGGACATTCGTGCTGGGACCGGGCGATCGGGTGCGCTACGAGTGGCGCGACCGTTACGCGGGGGATAACCCGGATCTCGACGAGGTGGTGAAAACGATCCCGGTCTAGCTGGCGCCGAGGCCGCGGAGGCCCTTGCGGGCGGCGTCGGCCAGGTCGGGCTCCACGCCGGACATCGCGAGCACCTTCCGGTACACGATCACCGCCGCATCCTTCTGCTTGAGCGTGGCGAAGGCCTGGCCGGCGGCCACGAGCGCGCGGCGCGTCCACGGCGAGTCGGTGCTGAGATAGGCCGCGGTCAGGTACATGTCCGCCGCCTCCTGCGTCTTGCCGGTGGCGCGATACCCTTCGCCGAGCCGGTAGGCGGCCTCCGAGGCCATCGAGCCCTCGCCGGCGTCGAGCGCCTGCTCGAGGCGCGGGCGCGCCTCGTCCCACTTGCCGTCGGCCATCAGCAGTCGCCCCTGTCCCAGCAGCCCCACCGCCTTCTCCTTTGGGCTGGCCGCCGAGGCGACCGCGCGGGTGTAGGTATCGAGGGCGCCGGCGCGATCGCCGGTGGCCTCCTGGGCCTCCGCGAGGAGCATCGAGGCCCGCGGCGACTGCGCCTGACCCTCGCCCGTCGCGGTGGCCGGCTCCAACGCCCGCCGGGCCTCCGCCGCCGCGCCGGTGCGTAGCAGCGCCTCCGCGTAGTCGAGCCGGTTGCCTCCGCTGGTCATGCTGCCCGGGAAGCGCTCGCCGAGCTTGGCGTACATGTCGCGAGAGAGCGCCCACTGCTCGCTCTGGCCCGCCGCCGTCGCGAGGCCGGACAGCGCGGCGGGCGTGCCCTCGTACTTCGGGAACTGGTCGGCGAGCCGCAGGGTCAGGGTGCGCGCCTCGGGCCACCGCTTCTCCTCGGCGGCCACCGCGGCGAGCCCGTGGAGCAGGCGCGGCGTGGTGACCGGATCCATCGGCCCGGCCACGAGCGGCGTGGCCAACTGCTTGAACTCCGCGGTCTTGCGCTGGTTGAACAGCACCGCGGCAATGCCGTAGTTGGCGGCGCCGGTGACCGCCCCGCCCGCGTCCCTCGCGTTGCTGAAGTCGCGAGCCGCCGCGTCCCACTGCTGCCGCGCGAAGTCCGCGCTTCCCAGCCCGAGATACGCGACACCCGTCTCCCCCGCGGTCACCGCGGCCTGGAAGTCGCGCTCGGCCTCGGCGGGCTTGCCGGCGGCCAGCAGGGCCACGCCGCGAGTGGCGCGGGCGCGCCCCACGTAGGGCGAGACCGGGCCGCGCTGAACCAGACGGCCCAGCTCGGGTAGCGCGTCCGCCCCGCGGCCGGCGCGCACCGAGAGGATCGCGCGGTTCAGCATCGCCACCTCGACGTGCGGGCTGTTCGGATAGCGGTCCACCACCTGGTCGAGCAGGCTCTGCGCCCCCGCCCAGTCACCGGCGCGGCCGGCCAGCTCCGCTGCGAGCACCAGCGCCTCCGGCGCGCGCGGGTCGGTTGGCGCCTGCTGGGCGAAGCGCGTCCAGCGCTGGCGCGCCGCGTCCGGCTTGCCGCCGCGCAGCTCGGCCCATCCCAGCGCCATGGTCGCTACCGTCGCCTGCGGGTACGTCGGGTAGCCCGACAGGAAGCTGCCGTAGGCCGTCGCGGCCTGCGCATAGTCTCGCGCCCAGTAGGCGGCTTCGCCGCCCAGCACCAGGGCGGCCGCGCGAATCTCGGCGGACACGCCGGAGTCGGCCTGCAGCCGGCGGGCCGAGGCGGCCGCCTGGGCGAACTCACGCGTGTCGAAGTCCAGCTGGGCCAGCCGCAGCGTGGCGTAGGAGCCGAGCGCGGGCGAGCCCGGCGCGCTGCGCACCAGCTCGAACCGGTCGCGCGCGTCGGCGCCCTGGCCGGCCTGGCGGCTGGCCTCCGCGCTCAGCACCAGCACGTAGGAGCGGGTGGCCGGATCGAGGGTGCGGGCAAGGAGCTCGTCGTTGATCTCGCGCGCTTCCTCGACGCGGCCCTTCTCGGCGGCCCAGCGGCTCAGCAGGAGTCGCGCCGGCACCACCAGCGGCCCGGTCCGGTTCGCCTGCTCGAGCCTGCGGGCCTCCTCCCGCGCGGCCGGATAGTCGTCGAGATCGAGCAGTGCCTGCACGAGGCCGGCGCGCGCCCACGGCACCTCGCGCGACTGCGGGTAGGCCGAGAGCATCCCGCGGTACGCCTTCACGGCCTCGAGCGGCTGACCGGCTGCCCGGTTCCACCAGCCGAGCCGCAGCAAGCCGTCGTCGATCAGCACTTGCGGGCCGCCCGACACGAAGGTCTGCAGGCGCTGCACCGCACCCGGATAGTCGCCGAGCCGACCGAGCGTGTCGCCCAGCCAGAACGTGCCCTCCCAGGCCACCGAGCGGGGGGCGCTCTGATTGAGGAGCCCGGCCCAGGTGTCGCGGGCCTCCGGGTAGCGCTTGAGCCCGTAGAGCGCCAGCGCGCGGCCGTGGCGCGCGTACGGGATCACCGCCGGCGGGGCGCCCGACTTGAGCAGCGTGTCGAAGTAGGTCAGCGCCCGATCGGGCCGGCCGAGCTCGAGCGCGACCCAGCCGAGCTGGTGGGTCGCGTAGAGACCGAGCTCGCCCCGCGGATCGTCCTGGCTCACCTGCACCATCAGCCGCTCGACTTCCGTCGGCTTGTTCAGCCGCAGCAGCGTCTCGGCGAGCCAGTAGCGCGCCTCGCGGATCTGGCCGCGGTCGGAGGCCTCCTGGACCGCCTTCTGGAAGGCCTCGCGCGCGGGCTCGAGCTCGCCGCGCTGATAGCGCGCGCGACCGCACTCGATCAGCTCGGACGCCACCCCGAACAGGCTGCCCACCGGGTTGCACGCCATGAAGCGCGGGGGCGCCAGAGGGGCGACCGGCCGCTCGCCCAGGTTGCCCACCATCGGCGCCGGCGGCAGCTCGGGCATGCCCTGCGGCAGCGGCGGCAGCGGCACGGCCGGCACCGGCACCGGCGGCTTGTCGAGCGGCGGCGCGGCCAGGGGCAGCAGCGAAGCCACGTCGGGTGGCGGAAGCATGAGCGTGATCTCGGCGCGCGCACTCGATCCGACCACAAGGGCGAGGACGGCGGCGAGGGCCAGCGCGCGCAGCCGCATCATGGCTTCGTGCCCTTCGGGGCGCTGGACTTGCCGGGGGAGGCCTTCGTGGGTGCTTTCGGGGAGGCCTTGGACTCATCGGGGTCCGACTTGCCGCTGGCGTTGACCGCGGCGAGGCGCTCCTTGGCCCACGCCGAGAGCGTCTTGTCCGGGCTCTTCGTGGCCTCCTCGTAGAACTTGGCGGCCTGCGACCACTGCCGCTGCTCCTCGTAGGCCAGGCCGGTGCCGGCGAGCGCGCGGTAGCGCATCGCGGGATCGATGGCGGGGGCGTCGGCCGCGGACTTGAAGGCGGAGATCGCGGCGGCGTGGCGGCGCTGCTTCAGCTCGCTCTCGCCGAGCAGCACGAAGGCCTCGCTGCGAACGGCGTCCTCCGGGCTGCGGGACGCCGCGCGGGCCAGCACGGAGGCGTCCTTGAAGGCGTTCTTGCCGAACGCGGTCTGGGCCATCTCGAGCGAGACCCGCCCGCTCAGGGGATGATCGGGGAAGTCCTTCCGCAAGCGCGCCCACGCGGCATCGGCGTCCTTGGGACGCCCGATCTTGCCCGCGACCACCCCCGCGTCGTAGAGGCTCTCCGCGGTGGCGGGCGATTGCGCGACCAGCGTCTTGTACTCCTCGGCCAGCTCGCTCTTCTTGCCCTGGCGCACGAGGGTGTCGACGACATTGCGTCGAGCGGTGCCGGCCAATTCGTGATGGGGATAGGCCTTGGCGAAGGCGCGCAGCTCGGCGGCACCCTCGTCGGTCTGCCCGCTCGCGATGAGGGCCTGGCCCAGCGTGTAGCGCGCGTCGGGCAGCAGGCGATTGTCGGGGTACTTGGTCACGAAGCCGCGCAGCAGGCTCGCCGCCTCGTCGGCGCGCTTCAGCTCGAGCAGGGTGCGCGCGAGATAGAAGGTGGCGGACGGCACGTTGGAGTTCTCGGGGTAGCTCGTGAGCAGCCGCCGGAACTCGGTCACCGCCTGGTCGCGGCGCTTCAGCTCGACGTTGACCCAGGCGAGCCCGTACACCGCGTCGGGCGCGCTCGGCGAGCTCGGGTTATCGGTGAGGATCCGGTCGTAGATCGCCCGCGCCTCCGGATAGCGCTTCATCCGGAACAGGGTCTCGCCCTCCCAGAACCGCGCCTCGTCGGGCCGGCCCGGCACCGGGGAGAGCGACTGGGCCTGCCGGAACGCCTGCAGCGCCGGCTCGAGCTGGCCCTGCGCGAGACGCACCTTGCCGAGCAGGAGGGTCGCGTCGCCCGCCCGGCTGTCCGAGGGGAAGCGCTCGACGAGCCGCTCGAGCATGCGCCGGGACTGCGCGTAGAGCCCGTCCTGGAACGCGCGATCCCCGACGGTCCACAGCCGCTCCGGCTCGCTCACCGCGAGCGCGAGCGAGGGCGACGCGAGCAGCACCGCGAGCGCGGCCAGGCCCAGATAGACGCGTGGCGAAGTGCCCTTCATGTCTATAGGCCACGCTACCACGAAAGGCGAGCGCTTACCGCATCCCGAGACCGAGAATCGAGGCCGCGATTGCGAGCGTCCGGGCCTCGTCCTGGCGGAAGCCCTCCTCGTTGCCCTCCCAGAGATCCAGGGTGACGGGACCCCGCGCGGTCTGCAGCGTGAGCCGCCCCCCGCCGTCAGGCAGCCGCAGGCCGCGGGATCCGAATCGCTGGGTGTCGTCAGCCGCCGCGAACAAGGTGTCGGCGGTGAGGTTCATTCGCGGGGCCGGACGCGACCCCGCGGCTTCAGGCGCGGCGGCCAGCACCCGGCCGCTCTGATCTCGCAGCACCAGCCCGCCCAAGTCGAAGTCGCCGCGAAGATCCTCGAGCAGGCTCCCGGTCTCCCGCACGCTCCGCGCGCGCTGCACGAACCGGCTCAGGACGCCGAGCTCCCGATCGGCGCGGCCCGCCACCTCGGACAGGCGCTCCCGCCGCCGGCCAAACGCGGCCGCGATGAGCCCGCAGCCGGCCAGCGCGAAGAAGGCGATCACATCCTCGCGCTTGGTGATGGCGAGGGTGAGATAGGGCTCGGTGAGAAAGAAGTTCAGGCTCATCGCCGACACTAGCGCAGTGACGAGGGCCGGGGCGCGACCGCCCAGCTCCGCCACGATGATCGTGAATGCCATGAACACGAACGCGAGGTTCGAGGCGGCCACCACCGTGCGGAGCGGGATGAGCACGATCGCCAGCGCCATGGAGCCCAGCGCCCCCGTCACGATCCAGACTCGAATATCGTCGGCTCGGTTCATGACTCTTCCTCCGTCTTGGTTCGTCGGCGTGGACGCGCGGGTTGAAACAGGAGGGCGTCGCGACTCAGGGTGACGTCGAGCTCCGAGACCGCGGCGAGCCTCGCCTTCCGGCTCGCGCGGCCGGAGCGATAGGAGCTGGCCATGACGTCGTGGGCCGCCACGGCATCGAGATGGACTGCATGGCGGATACGCTCGTGCCGGTCGAGGACGAAGATCGGCGCGAAGGCGGCGATCGCCTTCTCGACTCGGTCACGCTGGAGCCCCTTCCCGAGCACCAGCTCGCGGAGCTCGATCAGGTCGTCGGGCGCCGGGATGACGAGGAGGAAGGTGCCGTCGTCGCGAAGCACCCGTCGGAACTCCTCCGGGTTCCTCTGCGCGGTGATGGACACCACCAGCCGGAACGACGCGTCGCCAAAGGGGAGGAACCGATCGGCGTTTGCCACGACCCAGTGAAGCCCCGGATATTGCTTCGCGGCCGCCTCGATCGCGGCCACCGAGATGTCGAGGCCATGCCCCTCGCATCCGAACCGCGTGGCGATGGTGGCCAGATGGTGGCCTTCACCGCACCCGATGTCGAGCACCGCGTCGCCGGGCTCGAGCGCCAACAATTCGAGGATCGCGTTCGTGATCGGCGCCTCGAGTCCTCGCGCGACGAGCCGCTGCCGCGCCTGTACCGTCGCCGGCGCATCCCCCGGCCGTGCGGATCGCCGATCCTGCGGCTGCAGGAGGTTGACGTAGCCACTCCGGGCCACGTCGAACGAGTGCTCGCGTGAGCAGCACAGTCGGCGCTCGTCCCCGACGAGGGGCAGCCGACATCTCCGGACCGGGCAAAGGAGCACGCACTTCGAACTCATGGCTCATGCAGTCTAGCACCGGGCCCTCGGGCACTGTTTGCACCGTCCTCTTCGGAGGCCTTCATACGCGCTCGGACCTGATCTGGAGTACCTCGGCCGCCCGGCCCGACCTCCGCGCGAGCCCCCGAAGGGTGACCGGCAAGACGACCAGCGACGCCACCAGCCCACAGGCCATTCCGATGGTGAGCAGCACACCCAGGCTGAAGATCCCCCGGTGGGTCGCGATCATCAGGCTGCCGAAGCCCACCATGGTCTGACCCCCGCTGAGCGCGACTCCCATGACCGTGCTTCGGGCCACCAGCGGACCGCCGTGGGAGCGCCCCTCCAGGTAGCGGAGGACCACGTTGAGCCCGAACTCGGCCGAGGTGCCGATGATCAAGGGCAAGCCCCAGACGTTGGCCAGGTTGAATCGGATGCCGAAGACGTGCATGAGCCCGATGGTCCACAGCAGTCCCAGCACCAGTGGCAGGAGCGCCAGCAGCGTCTCACGCCAGCGACGGATCATCCGCAGGCTGAGCCCTCCGACCAGGAGGAAGGCGTAGATGGCCCCCTGGAGGTAGGCCCGCTCCATCAGGACCGTGGCCTCGTAGGTGATCACCGGAGGCCCCGTGACCTCGGGATCCACGGAGCGCAGCTCGCCGACGAACTGCCGGGCACCTTCCTGTTCCCAGATGTCCACCTTCGGATGAATCTGGATGAGGAAGCGGCCGTCCTCGCCGATGAATTTCCGCCGGAGCTCCTCCGGCACGTCCCGGATGGTGACCGCGGCAGGGTCCAGGTTGCGCTGCAGACCGTAGAACTTGTTCACGAAGTCCCGGTAGAGCTGCACCTGCAGGTAGTTCAGGGCGGCCTCGGCCGAGTCCCGGTTCACGCGGTCGAGCTGCCGCAGCACCGCCGTCGTCTTCTCCCGAGCCGCCTTCACGTCGGCGGGCAGCTTGGAGCCGGCCTCGGCTGCCACCACGTCGAAGCGGCGCTTGACGTCGGCCAGGGCGCTCTTGAGACGGTCGAGGTCCACCGGGCTCGAGTGCCCGATCCGCACCGGCGCCACCAGCGGGGCGAAGCTCTTGATGATGGCGATCTTCTCCGGCTGCTCGTCCGGGATCATCCGCAGCGCCGAGTCCACCTCGGAGACCGAGGGCAATCGCTCGAACGCTTCCTGCTTGCTGCGCAGCTCGTCCAGGGTGGCCGCGGAGGACAGCCCGTTGAAACCGGACCGGCCGGTAGTGGCCAGGATCCGCTTTTCCCAGGTCACCGACTCGGTCCCCTTCGCCTGGAGGTTGAGCACGTTGTAGTCGAACCCGACGCGCGGCAATGCCCACAGCGACAGAGCGGTGACAACCGCAGCCGAGGCGAGGATGGTCCGGGGATACGCGGTCAGGCGGTCCAGCACCGGCACGTGGATGCGCGCGAGCTGGTGGGCCGGCGGATTCTGGTCGCGCGGCCGGGCGGCGTGGTGGCGGTCCACGAGCGCCAGGAGGGCCGGGAAGAGTGTCATCATCCCGAGCCAGGCGAGCAGGATCGCGATGCCGGCGATGAAGCCGAGCTCCTGGATGCCCCGGAAGTCCGTCAGCATCAGCACGAAGAACGTGCCGCCGGCCGTGAGAGCCCCGATCAGCATGCCGGGGCCGGTGCGAGCGGCCGTCACGTCCAGGGCATCCTTCAGATTCCGGCCCAGGAAGATCTCCTCCTCGTAGCGAAACAGGTAGTAGATGCCGTAGTCGGTGCCGATCCCGATCACGATGGAGATGAACATCACCGAGAACAGCGTGAGGTGGCCCACCGCGAGGGTGACGATCCCCATGGACCAGGCCAGCGTGACCGCCAGCACCCCCAGCATCAGCAGCGGCTTGCCCACCCGGGCGAAGGCCAGCGTCATCACGAGGAGGGTCAGGGCGAAGGCGAGGACCGTGGCCAGCTCGCTGTCGCGGAAGGCCGTCGCCATCTCGTCGTTGGAGAGGGCCGGAGCGCCAGTGACGCCGGCCTGCACGTTGGGGAAGGCGGGTCGCAGGCGCGCCACGGCTTGCCGGATGGCCTCGATCGCCCCTTGGTCGCCGACGAAGCTGCCCTTGCGGCTCTCCGGTGTCTCCACCAGGATGAAGAGGAGGCTCTTGTCCTCGGAGAGGAAGTAGCCGGCGTCGACCGGTGGGTCCTCGCCAAAGGAGAAGAGCGTGCCCCACGGCGACCGGTAGGGCGTCGGGCGCTCGAGGCGGCTCGAGATCTGGTCCAGCAGCACGCGGAGGAAGCGCGTGTCTACCGGGAGATCCTTGTCCTGGAGGCCCAGGTCGAAGAGATTCGAGACGAAGGCGGCCGCCATCTGGCTGTTGATGCCCTCGAGCAGGCGGGCCAGGCTGGGGTCGCCGGCGAAGCTCTCCATGAACTCCTGGTGGTCGAAGATCTTGTCGCGGATCTCCCTGAGCTCCCCGGTGGAGAGATAGAGGAGCTGGCGGCCCTCGAAGCGCTTCGGGTCGATGCGGTAGGCGATACGGTTGAACTTGACCGGCGACTGCCGCAGCTCCCCGGTCAGGCGGACGGCATAATCCCGCGCGCCCTCGAACGAGCCCGCCTCAACCACGACCACGATGTCCTGCAGCTCGCCGAAATCGCGGGCGTACTCGGCGTAGCGGACCACATACCCGGCGTTCTGCGGCAGCAGCGCCCGCGTGGTGGTCTTGAAGGTCAGCGCGTGCAGCGTGTACGCGACCCCGAAGGCTGCGAACAGCAGGGACACGAGGACCGTCAGGCCCGGGCGTCGGCAGGAGACCCGGACCAGCCGGCTCAGCAGACGGCCCGTTCTGGAGGTCGCAGGCATGCACGTGACCGAGCGGCGACCGGTGCGGTCTACCGGTACTCGACCCTCGCTTCGAGTAGACAGTCCCGGCGAGTGAAGATGCCGGTAAACCGGGAGCCGTCCGCCTCAAGAAATGGTCAAGATCCGCGAGGCCCCCGATTCTTTAGGTCCTCTTGACGCCCGCCGCCTCCGGTTTGACGCAGCTCTGAGGGGCTTCCGCCATCTGAATTGAGGTGATCGGAACCCGATGGGCAAGGAGGCCCGACATGAGCTTGAAGATGGGGCGGATGACCAAGAGGAATCGCGCGAAGTACCGCCGGCGGGCGTACGAGGCCGGCATGCTACGGAGCACTGCCGTGTCGCCGACGATACCGTCGCGGCCGAGTCAGTCGATCGGCGGAACGCCGCGCGGTTTCGACGGCAAGCGCGCCGCGTGAAGGAGGGGACGTGATGCCCCGCTGCGAGACGTGCAAGCAGGAGTTCGCGGGCGACGGAGCGCGGTTCTGCAGCCCGGCCTGCGACCCCGACTACGGAAAGGGGGACCGGCATCCCGGCACCCCGAGATTCCCGGGGCGCAGGGCCGCGCGCCGGAGGCGCCGCCGCCGCTGAACAGTTGTCAACGGGCCTTCCTGCGGAAGGCCATCGGATGCTGCGTCGCACGCAGCAGGAACTGGAGGAGTGAGATGGGCAAGAAGCCAGCCGACAGAGGGGGACAGAAGACGGCGCCGCTGGGCGCCGCCGCTCAGGGATTCGACTCGAACGCGCGGTGCGGGTGTTGCGGGTCCGCGTCCCGGGCGGGGGTGCGGCCGCAGTGGCGAGTCTGCGCAAACGGTCATACCTTCGTCAAGAAGAGCGACCACCGCGCGAGCTGAGACCGACCGTGTCGTGGTGAAGGGGCGCCGCCGCCCCGCCCGCATTCCGTGGCGGCGCTCCTTCACCTCCCTTCCCGTACCGCGCGCCACGACGGCGCGCGGGCCCGCCGAATACATGAGACCATGCGCGCTGGATGTGAGCCGTCTCCGGGCCGGCCTCGAGCCTCCCGCGGAGATGGCCGGACCCGTCGGGCCCGCCGGAGGCGGAGTGCGGTGCGAGGAGGGAAGGGCATGAGCGCAGCAAATCTCGCTCAGTACGGCGGATTCCTGCTGATCGTCGCCCTGCTCGTCAGGCCGGTCGGCGGCTATCTCGCCCGGGTCTTCAGCGGCGAGCGGACCTGGCTCGACCCGGTGATGCGCCCACTCGAGCGAGTCATCTACCGGCTCGCGGGCGTCGACGCCGCCGCCGAGATGGACTGGAAGCGCTATGCGGGGTGCTTCGTCGGATTCGGTCTCGGCGGAACGCTGCTGCTGTACGCGATACTACGGGTGCAGCCCTTGCTCCACACGTTCGACCCGGCGTACCGGCCGGGGCCGTTCGCTCCCGACCTCGCGATGAACACCGCGATCAGCTTCGCGACGACGACGACCTGGCAGGCGTACGGCGGCGAGACCACGATGAGCTACCTGAGCCAGGTCGTCGGCCTCACGTCCCAGAATTTCCTGGCCGGAGCCGCCGGCCTGGCCGTGGGCATCGCGTTCATCCGGGGCCTGGCTCGGCAGCACACGCCCTTGCTCGGCAACTTCTGGGTGGACGTGACCCGCGCGACGCTCTGGGTGCTGCTGCCTCTCGCGGTGGTGAGCGCCCCGGTGCTCGTCTGGCAGGGCGTGCCCATGAACTTCGCGCGGTACGCGCACGTCCCGCTCGTGCAGCCGGTCGAGTACGACGAGCCGGTGACCGACCCCGACGGCAAGCCCATCCTCGACGAAAACGGACGGCCGAAGACGAAGAAGGCGCGGCTCACCGAGCAGGTCATCGCGATGGGCCCGGTCGCTGCGCTCGAGCCCATCAAGAACCTCGGCACCAACGGGGGCGGCTTCTTCAACGTCAATGCCGCGCACCCCTTCGAGAATCCGACTCCCCTCGCGAATTTCCTCGAGCTGCTGGCCATCGTCGTCCTGCCTGCCTCCCTCACCTACACCTTGGGGCGCATGACCGGGCGGCCCGCGCAGGGCTGGGTGCTGTTCGTGGTGATGGTCGTGCTGTTCGCGGCGGGCCTCCTCGTGTGCGACATGGCCGAGCACCGCGGCCACACCCTCGCGGCCCAGGGGGTGGACCACACCCTGAGCGATCTCCAGGCCGGCGGCAACATGGAGGGCAAGGAGGCGCGCTTCGGGATCGGCGGCTCGGTGCTGGCCGCGATCACCACCTCCAACGGCGCGACCGGCTCCTTCAACTCGATGCACGACAGCTACACCCCGGTCGGCGGCCTGGTGACGATCCTGAACATGCTCTTCGGCGAGGTCGTGTTCGGCGGGCTCGGCACCGGGCTCTACAGCCTGGTGCTGATCGCGCTGGTCGGCCTGTTCGTCGCCGGTCTCATGATCGGGCGGACGCCCGAGTACCTCGGCAAGCAGGTCACCGTCACCGAGATGAAGCTCATCGCGCTGTACACCATCATCGCGCCGCTCACGATCCTGCCGCTCGCCGCGGCGGCGCTGGTGACGGATGCGGGCCTGGCCGGCCTCACCACCAACAAGGGCGCCCACGGGCTCAGCGAGATCCTGGTGGCCTACACGACGTCGATGGCCAACAACGGCCAGAACTTCGCCGGCCTGAGCGCCAACACCCCCTTCTACAACGTCACGACCGCGCTGGCGATGATGGCCGGCCGCTTCGGCCTCGCGATCCCCGCGCTGGCGCTCGCCGGCCGCTTCGCCCAGCAGCCGAGCAAGCCGGTCACCGCCGGGACGCTGCCCACCGACACGCCGCTCTTCGCCGGGCTCGCGATCGCGACGATCCTGATCGTGGGCGCACTGAGCTACCTGCCGGTCCTGGCGCTCGGCCCGCTCGTCGAGCAGCTCATGCTGCGATAGCGGCGCCGGCGATGTCGACGCGACCTCCCGAGCCACCAGCCGCCTCCCGCGCCCGCGCCCGTCGCGCCGAGGAGCTGGCCGCGCTGGAGCGGCTGCTCGGCCTGTGCGAGGTGCAAGCCGTCCGCTCGGGCGTGCCCTTCCCGCTCGGCGCTCGCCCGCGGGCAGAAGGCGTCAATTTCGCCATCTTCAGCCGGCACGCCACCGGCGTCCGCCTCGACCTCTTCGCCAACGCCGAGGACGCCACCCCGACGCGCAGTATCGTTCTCGACGCCGCCCGCAACAAGACCGGTGACATCTGGCACGTGTGGCTGGCCGCCATCCCGCCGGGCCAGCTCTACGGGTTTCGCATCGCGGGACAGTACGCGCCCCACGAGGGACACCGCTTCAATCCGAACAAGCTCGTGGTAGACCCCTACGCGACCGCCATCGCGCCCGTCGCCCGCGGTGACGTGTACCGCGCGGACGGCTACGATCCGTCCTCGCCCGCGAAGGACCTGTCGTTCTCCGATGTGGACAATGCGGACACGGCTTCCAAGTGCGTCGTCACCCACGGAGACTTCGACTGGCAGGGCGATCAGCCTCTCCGCCACCCCTGGGAATCGACGGTCATCTACGAGCTGCACGTCCGCGGCTACACGATCGCTCCGAGCGCGGGCACGGAGTTCCCGGGGACGTATCGCGGCCTGATCCAGAAGATCCCGCACCTGAAGGATCTGGGCGCCACCGCGGTGGAGCTGATGCCTGTCCAGGAGTGTGGCGGCATCGAGCTGCCGCGCAGCAATCCTCAGACGGGGGAGCGCCTGAAGAACTTCTGGGGATACGACCCGATCGCCTTCTTCGCTCCACGCGCCTGGTACGCGAGCATCCACGAGCACGGCGCCCAGCTCCTCGAGTTCAAGGAGATGGTGCGAGCCTTTCACCGGGCGGGCCTGGAGGTGATCCTCGACGTCGTCTTCAACCACACCGCAGAGGGCAACGAGCTGGGGCCGACGTTGTGCCTTCGGGGCGTCGACAATGCCATCTACTACTGGCTGCAGGACGACAAGCGCTTCTACCGCGACTTCACCGGGACTGGCCAGACGCTCAACGCGGCGCACCCGGTCGTGCGGGACGTGATCCTCGATGCGCTGCGCTACTGGGTCATCGAGATGCACGTCGATGGGTTCCGCTTCGATCTCGCGTCGGTACTCGGCCGCGACCGCCAGGGCCGCGTGCTGGCGGATGCGCCCTTGCTCGAGCGCATCGCCGAGGATCCGATCCTCCGCGACACCAAGCTGATCGCCGAGGCCTGGGACGCCGCCGGCGCCTACCAGGTCGGGGCGTTCTCCCTGCGCCGCTGGGCCGAGTGGAACGGCCATTTCCGGGACGACGTGCGCCGCTTCTGGCGGGGAGACGCGGGAATGGTCGGCCGCTTCGCCAGCCGCATCTGTGGAAGCTCCGATCTCTACGGAGGGTCCGGAAAGGGCCCCGAGTGCAGCATCAACTTCGTCACCTGCCACGACGGCTTCACGCTGAACGACCTCGTCAGCTACGAGCGGAAACACAACGAGGCCAACGGCGAGTGTAATCGCGACGGCGCCGACGAGAACCACAGCGCGAACTACGGGGTCGAGGGGGAGGCGGACGATCCGGCCCTCGACGCGGTACGGGCGCGGCAGATCAAGAACTTCCTGCTGACCCTGGCCATCTCTCGGGGGGTGCCGATGCTTCTGGGAGGGGACGAATTCCGCCGCACCCAGCGCGGGAACAACAACGCCTACTGCCAGGACAACGAGACGAGCTGGGTCGACTGGTCGTTCCGGCAGCGGCACGACGAGATCGTGCGCTTCACCCGGAACGTGCTCGCCCTCCGTCGGGCCCACCCCGTCCTGCGTCAGGGGGCCTTCTACCGCGACGAGGATATCCACTGGTTCGATCCCAGTGGACGGAGCCCGGATTGGCTCGACGGCCGTCAGAAGCGCCTGGCGTGCCTGATCCGGGCCGAGGATGACGCCGATCTGTACCTCATGTTCAACGCCGATACGGAGCCGAGTCCCTTCGTCCTCCCGCCGCCGTCGCCGCCGAGAGAATGGCGCATCGTGGTCGATACCGCGCAACCCGCCCCGTGGGACGCCTGCGCCGTGGGGGAAGAGGCTCGTCTCCCCAACGGGACCTGCCACGAGCTGGCGGCCCGTTCCAGTGCCGTTCTGGTGGCGCGGCATCGCGGAGATTGAGGTCTGTCGCGTGTGACGGCGACGCCACATATGGGGCGGACCCACCCCACGCCGGGGGAGACCCTCCGCCGCCCGCGCGGGGGCCTATATCACCGGCCCGTAACGGGTTTTCACCACGCCCTCGCTCGGCATATTGCCTGCATTCCTCCAATCAGGGTTCGTGCGGCCGAGCGCGGAAGGGAGCGCGATATGAACTTGGTAGTGTGGCTGCCCGCAATGTTCCTGCTAGGCCTCGCCGGGATGGGGCTGTGTCTGGC
Source organism: Nitrosotalea sp. (assembly GCA_035519555.1). GTDB lineage: Bacteria > Methylomirabilota > Methylomirabilia > Rokubacteriales > CSP1-6 > CAMLFJ01. The sequence goes on from DATIWG010000076.1 coordinate 54,625, forward strand.
ATTCGTGATCGCGTGCGAGAAGATCTGACGCGGTGATCTACGTCACGGCCGTCGTCACCGTGCTCGTCTTGATCTACCTGTTCGCGGCCCTCATCCGGCCGGAACGATTCTAGGTCCGCCATGTGGTTTCTTCCTCTCTTGATCCTGGCGACCGCGGCGGCGCTGTCGATTCCCTTGAGTCGCTACGCGGCCTTCATCATGGAGGGGAACTACGCGTTGCCGCGCGTGCTGCGCTGGTTCGAGCAGCGGCTCGATACCGGGCCTCAGGACTGGAAGGGATACACGGTCTCGTTGCTCGTCTTCAACATGACGCTGTTCGTCTACGGGTTCGTCGTCCTGGCCCTGCAGCCGCTCATGCCGCTGAACCCGCTCGGGCGGGGCATGCTGTCGCCGACCACGATCTTCCACAGCGTCATCTCGTTCATGACCAATACCGATCTCCAGCACTATGCGGGCGACCAGCACCTGTCCACCTTCAGCCAGATCTTCTTCGTCATCCCGAACCTCTTTCTCTCGGCCGCGGTCGGACTGTGTGCCCTGGCCGCGATCATCCGGCTCCTGCGGGGCCAGACGCTGGTCGGCAACTTCTTCGTCGACATGTGGCGGGTCGTGGTCTATGCGTTCGTGCCGATCGCGCTGATCGCCGGGCTCCTCTACCTCCAGCAAGGAATGCCGATGACGTATCGGAGCGCGCACGAGGTCTCCGTGCTCGACGCCGGATCGATGGGCACGACCGGCCAGGGGGAACCGAGGCCGCAGACGATCGTGGTCGGCCCCCTGGCTGCCTTCGTCCCCATCAAGATGCTCGGCACCAACGGTGGCGGATTCTATGGGATGAACTCCGCTCATCCGCTCGAGAACCCGACCGCCGCGACGAACATCCTGACGACGTTGCTGATGATGATCTTCCCGATGGCGCTGGTGCTGATGTACGGCCGGATGCTCGGTAGACCGCGTCATGCCATCGTTCTCTACGCCGTCATGCTGGTCATGCTGATCAGCCTGATCGGATGGTCGATCTACTGGGACACGCTCCACGGGAATCCGGCCCTCACCGCTCGCCCCGCCGGTGGCGTCTTCGAGATTCCTGGGGCGGCCGCGGCGGGAGGCACGCGCGCGCTTTCCATTCCCGCTGTCGCCGGACTTCCGGTGGACCAGCACCTGGGCAACCTCGAGGGGAAGGAGCTGCGATTCGGCACCTCCGCCGGGGCGACGTTCGCGGCCATCACGACCACTTTCACGTGCGGCGCCGTGAACTGCGAGATGGACAGCCTGAATCCCCTGGCCGCGCTGTCGCCGTTCGTCGGCATGTGGCTCAACTGCGTCTACGGCGGCAAGGGCGTCGGCATGATCAATCTGCTGGTGTTCCTGGTCATCGGGATCTTCGTGACCGGGCAGATGGTGGGGCGCAGCCCCGAGTATCTGGGCCGGAAGGTCGGGGCGCGCGAGATGAAGCTCGCGATGCTCGCGTTGCTCGTGCACCCGATCATGATCCTGGGACCGAGCGGATTGTTCGCGGCGACCCCGTGGGGCACCCGGGCCGTTAGCAATCCCGGCGCTCACGGGCTTTCCCAGATCGTCTTTCAGTTCTCCTCGTCCTCGGCGAACAACGGCGCCGCTTTCAATGGGCTGAGCGTGGCCTACGGGTTCAACAACAATCCGAACCCGGCCCCGACCGCGGTGCCGTGGGACATCGCGGGCGGTCTCGTGATGCTGTTCGCCCGCTACCTGCCGATCGTCGCGCCGATGGCGCTGGCCGCGGGTCTGGGCAGAAAGAAGCCCTCGGCCTTCACGATGGGAACGCTGAGGGACGACACGCCCACGTTCGGGTTCTTGGTGCTCGGCACCATCCTCATCATCGGCGCCCTCCTCTTCCTACCGATCGCGGTCCTCGGGCCCCTTGCCGAGCACCTCGGGCCGATCCCCTTCGGTGGGTAGGTGTCCGCGATGAGTGCTCCCGCGGCCCCCGCCGGACCCGCCCTGCCGACGCGCCGGATCAAGCGCGAGGACCTGTTCGCGCCGGACCTGGTGCGCGCCGCGCTCAAGCAGGCGCTCGTGATGCTGCGGCCGGACATCCAGTGGAAGAACCCGGTGATGTTCGTCGTCGAGATTGGCGCGATCCTGACCCTTCTCTTCGTTCTCCAGGCGGCCCTGGGCGCGTCGTCGAGCCAGGTCGCGATCACATACTTCATCGCGCTGGACGCCTGGCTCTTCCTGACCGTGCTCTTCGCCAACTTCGCCACCGCCCTCGCCGAGGAGCGCGGCAAGGCGCAGGCCGAATCCCTGCGTCGCACCCGGCGCGATACGCCCGCGTGGCGTCAGGGCCCGAGCGGGATCGAGCAGGTCTCCTCGACGGAACTGGAGGCGGGAGACACCGTCGTTGTGCTGACCGGGCAGGTCATTCCGGGCGACGGCGAGATCATCGAGGGGATCGCGTCCGTGGACGAGTCGGCGATCACCGGCGAGTCGGCGCCGGTCATTCGAGAGGCGGGCGGCGATCGCTCCGGGGTGACGGGCGGCACGCTCGTGCTGTCGGACCGGATCGTGGTCCGCATCACCGCCGCGCCGGGTGACTCGTTCCTCGACCGGATGATCGCCCTCGTCGAGGGCGCGGTGCGCCAGCGGACGCCAAACGAGATCGCGCTCACGCTCGTGCTCACCGCGTTCACGCTGATCTTCACGATCGTGGTGGTCCCGCTCTGGGCCGTGGCGTGGAACGCCGAGCAGTACATGATGACGTACCTCGGGCTCAGCGAGCCCATCAAGAGCCTCGGCACCGACGTGCCCACCCTCGTCGCGCTCCTCGTCTGCCTGATCCCGACCACCATCGGCGGCCTGCTCGCCGCCATCGGCATCGCCGGCATGGACCGCGCCCTTCGTGCCAACATCATCGCCAAGAGCGGCAGGGCCGTGGAAGTCGCAGGGGACGTCGACACGGTGCTGCTGGACAAGACGGGCACCATCACGCGAGGGAATCGCCGCGCGACGGAGTTCCTTCCGATCGGGTCGTTCACCGCCGAGGAGGTCGGGCGCCTGGCCGCCCTCGCCTCGCTGGCCGATGAAACTCCCGAAGGCAAGAGCATCGTCGCGGCGGTCCAGGTCCGCCAGGTGACGGAGAATCCGGCGCCCGGCACTCGGTTCGTCCCGTTCACCGCGCAGACCCGCATGAGCGGGATCGACCTTCCCGACGGCGGGCGCATCCGGAAGGGCTCGGTGGAGGCGATGATCGCGTACGTGGAGAAGCAGCGTGGTCAGGTTCCCCCGGAGCTGATGCCGACCGTGACCCGGGTCGCGGCCCGCGGAGCGACGCCGCTGGTCGTGGCGAACGACACGGCCATCGTGGGCGTCGTGGTTCTCGAGGACATCCTCAAGCCGGGCATTCGCCAGCGTTTCGAGCGGTTGCGGCGGATGGGCCTGCGCGTCGTCATGATCACCGGCGACAACCCGCTGACCGCGGCGGCCATCGCGCAGCAGGCGGGCGTGGACGACTTCGTCGCCGAGGCCACGCCGGAATCGAAGCTCGCGTACATCACCCGGCAGCAGTCCGAGGGCAAGCTCGTGGCCATGATGGGCGACGGCACCAACGACGCCCCCGCGCTGGCGCAGGCCGACGTCGGGCTGGCCATGAACTCGGGCACCCAGGCCGCCAAAGAGGCCGGCAACATGGTCGACCTCGACAGCGATCCGAGCAAGGTCATCGAGGTCGTCGAGATCGGCAAGCAGCTGCTCATTACGCGCGGCGCGCTGACCACCTTCTCGATCGCCAACGACGTGGCCAAGTACTTCGCCATCATCCCGGCGATGTTCGTGGCGACCTACCCGGCCCTCCAGGCGCTCAACGTGATGCGCCTCCACTCGGCCCGTTCGGCGATCCTCGCGAGCGTGATCTTCAACGCCCTCATCATCGTGGCCCTCATCCCGCTCGCGCTGCGCGGCGTGCGGTGGCGGCCGGCTCCGGCGGCGGTGATCCTGCGCCGCAACCTGTGGATCTACGGCGTCGGCGGCATCCTGGTCCCGTTCGCCGGGATCAAGCTGCTCGACCTGCTGCTCACCCTCCTGCGTCTGGCGTGACCATGCTGAGATCCCAGTGGCGTCCCGCGATCGTGGTCACCGTGGTGCTGATGGTGATCACCGGGATCGCGTATCCCGGCCTCGTGACGGCGGTCGCCCAGCTCTTCTTCCCCCGGCAGGCCAACGGCTCGCTCGTCAGCGTGGACGGCCGCGTCGTCGGGAGCCTCCTGATCGGGCAGACGTTCGCCGGCGCCCGCTACTTCCACGCGCGCCCGTCGGCGGCAGGGGCCGGCTACGACGACACGCTCTCCGCCGGCACCAACCTCGGGCCGACCAGCGCGAAGCTCGACACGCTCGTCATCGGTGCGGTGGACAGCGCGGTCAAGCTCGACCACTGGGTGAAGGGCCAGATCCCGTCCGACCTCGCCACGTCGTCGGGCTCGGGGGTGGACCCGGACATCTCGCCGGCGAACGCGATGGGCCAGGTGCCGCGGGTGGCCCGCGCCCGCGGGCTCGATACGGCGGCGGTGCGCGCCCTGGTGGACCGCCACGTCGAGCGGCGCGTCTTCGGCATCCTCGGCGAGCCGCGCGTCAACGTGCTGTGGCTCAACCTCGCACTCGACAGTCTCGGAGGTCGTCAGTGATCGGACGTCTCGCCCTCGCCGGATTGCTCCTGCCGGGGCTCCTCGCCGCGCAGGATACGACCCGGACCGCGCCCGCGGACACGGCCGCGAAGCCGCCCTTCGCCTTCGCGGACTTCACCTGGCTCCAGGGCAACCCGCGCAGCCACCAGTCGGTGCTCGATTCGAAGTACTTCACGGGCGAGTTCCGGGTGGACGTGTCCTACATCGGGTCGTTCAACCACCCGGCCGACCACACGCTCGTCGGCACGTCCGAGAGCGGGCGCACGGCGGAGGTCCAGGTCCAGCAGCTCGGCATCGGCGGCGACTTCCACACCGACCACGCCATCGGCCGGCTGATGACGCAGTTCGGCATGTACTCCACGATGACGCCGCGCAACGACGCCAGTCCGGCGCGCGGCCAGTGGGATCTCTCGAACGCCTACCGGTACGTGTCCGAGGCGTACGGCGGCTACCACTGGAACAAGTGGAGCGGGATCAACCTCGAGGCCGGCATCTTCATGTCCTACGTCGGGCTGTTCGGATACTACAACTTCGACAACTGGGCCTACCAGCCTTCCTACGTGTCGTCCAACACGCCCTGGTTCTTCAACGGGATGCGGCTGCAGATCTTCCCGAGCGACAAGCTCAAGATCGAGCCGTGGCTCGTCAACGGTTGGCAATCGTACGGGATGTTCAACGAGAGCCCCGGCTTCGGCATGCAGATCCTGTGGCGGCCGAACGGCAGCCTCTCGGTGTTGTCCAACAACTACTACGGCTACGACTGGCTGGGGATCCCGGGCCGGGCCCGGGTGCACACCGACAACAGCGTGCAGGTGAAGTACCTCGACCGGCCGGCCGGCTTCCCGGACAAGCTGGCGTTCTCGATCACCGCGGACGCCGGATGCGAGAACGGCGGCGGCGTGAGCTGCACCGGGACGTCGCTGGGCCCCAAGCAGGCGTTCCTGGGCTACATGGTCTACAACCGGGCGTGGTTCGCGCACGACCGGTACGCCGTGACCGTGGGCGGCGGCCAGATGACGAATCCGGGGCGCTACCTGGTCCTGATGCCGCCCATCAACGGGGCGACGGCTTTCTCGGGAACGCCGTACTTCACGGAGAACCCCGGCGACCGGTTCAGCGCCTGGGACGCGTCGCTCACGTTCGACTACATGCCGGACGACTTCGTGACGTTCCGGATCGAGTTCGACCACCGCCACGCGAGCGTGCCGTACTTCGCGGGCCCCGGTGGCGTGACACCGCCCAACGGGAACCAGGGGGCCCCGGGCTCGGCCGTGTCCAACTGGACGCCGGACCTGCGGCAGACCGAGAACCGGATCAACGCGGCCCTGCTGGTGAAGCTCTAGCCGGTGCGCGGCCTGCGCGGGTCGCCCGGCACCCTCACCTTCGCTCCGGAGCGATGCTAGCTTAGGCGCGTGAGTACCGCGGAGCACCGCCGCCCCGACCCGGAAGCCCTCCTCGCGCAGGTGCGGGAGGAGGAGCGGCGCGCGTCGCGCGGGCGTCTCAAGATCTTCTTCGGGGCCGCGCCCGGCGTGGGGAAGACCTACGCGATGCTCGAGGCGGCGCGCGCCCGCGCGCGCGAGGGCGTGGACGTGCTCGTCGGCGTGGTCGAGACGCACGGCCGACCCGAGACGGCGGCGTTGCTCGAGGGCCTGTCCGCACTGCCGCGCCGCGAGGCGGAGTACCGCGGCATCCATCTCAAGGAGTTCGACCTCGACGCGGCGCTGGCCCGCCGGCCCGGGTTGCTGCTGGTGGACGAGCTGGCACACTCCAACGCGCCGGGCTCGCGCCACCCCAAGCGCTGGCAGGACGTCGAGGAGCTGCTCGCCGCCGGCATCAGCGTCTACTCCACCCTGAACGTCCAGCACCTCGAGAGCCTCAACGACGTGGTCGCGCAGATCACGGGCGTGACCGTCCGCGAGACGTTGCCCGACTCCGTGTTCGACGCCGCCGACGAGCTCGAGCTGGCCGACCTCTCGGCCGACGACCTGCTGTCGCGCCTGCGCGAGGGCAAGGTCTACCTCCCGGAGCAGGTCGCCCACGCCGTCGAGCGCTTCTTCCGCAAGGGAAACCTGATCGCCCTGCGCGAGCTGACGCTGCGCCGCGCCGCCGAACGGGTGGACGCGCAGATGCGCGGCTACATGCGCGAGGAGGGCATCACGGCCGTGTGGCCGGCCGGCGACCGCCTGCTGGTGAGCATCGGCCCCAACCCCGAGGGCGCGCGGCTGATCCGGGCCGGGAAGCGGATGGCCACGGGGCTCAAGTGCG
>DATIWG010000077.1:0-1271 GCA_035519555.1 Nitrosotalea sp.
GGGCCGCCCGTATGACCACGCGACGCTCGGCCCGGTGGAGGACTGGCTGGACGCGCAGGCCGGGCCGGGAGTGATCGACGGCATCGCGGAGCGCGCGGTCCTGGACAGCAGGTACGTCAAGGGACGATACCGGCGGCTGCTGTCGGCGGCGTTCATGATCCGGGTGATCGTGCTGTGGACCTTGATGCCGGAGGCGCAGCTGTCCGACGTGATTCTCGCGCTGGCCGGGGACCTGGCCCTGCTGCCCTGGTCCAGGCGGTGGCACCCGGCGTCGGAGCGCGCCTGCCTGGACTGGCGCAGGGCGCTGGGCCCGGCCCCGCTGGAAGAACTGCAGGGCACGGTGCTGGCCGCTGCCGCCGGCGAGCACGCGGGCCGGGACGGCCAGTCCCTCACCATCGGGACGGCCCGGCCGCTGACGGTGCACTCGGGCGACGGGTCGCTGCTGCGGGTCCCGGACACGCCGGATAACCGGGCCGCGTTCGGGTCCGTCGGCACCGCGGACGACTCGGCGGCCTGGCCGTGCGTGCGGCTCTTCCCGCTGAATAACTGCCTCACCAGGTCGCTGCTCGCGATGCCGTGGGGGCCGGCAGGGACGGACAAGACCGCCTCCGAACAGGCGCTTCTCGACACGGCGATGCGGGACTTCCCGCACGTCTTCACGAAAGGCCAGGTCTGGCTCCTGGACCGGCTCTGGCACGGCACCCCGCGGCTTAAGGCACTCGCGCAGCTCACGCACTTCGCCGTCCGGCTCAAGAGCGACATCCCCTTGAAGAGGATCTCGGAGATCTACCCCGACCATACGTACCTGGCGGAGATCTCCGGCGACGGCGTCACCATGACCGTCCGCGTCACCGAGTACTTCGCCGACATCGAGGGCCAGCAGGTCGAGGAGATGTTCTGCCTGGTCACCGATCTCCTCGACTGGCGGGAGTACCCCGGCCCCGAGCTCGCCGGCCTGTACAGGTGGCGGTGGGACGGGTCCGAGACGGCGCTGCGGGAGGCCAAGGCTCCGCTGCACGGTGCCGGGCCCGGCACCGGGGCGATGCTCCGCTCCGGCAGCCCGGAGCTGATCGCGCAGGAAATCGCGGCCTGGGCCGTCTCCACCGAGATGACCAGGGGCGTCACCCGCGACGCCGCCCTCGCCGCCGCCCCCGCTAAGAAAGGACGCCGCGCCGGGCTCCCCGTCCGCTACCGCGACCTGTCGCTGGCCCGCGCCCGCCGCCTCATCCTCGCCGCGGTCCGCACCGGGAACACCAGCTACCAGGCGCTGA
>DATIWG010000078.1:0-40346 GCA_035519555.1 Nitrosotalea sp.
CATCCCCACCACCTCCGGGGCGAGCCCGAGGCCCTGGGCGAGGGCCAGGAAGGTGAGGTAGGTCGGCGCGTTGTCGAGGAACGACGACAAGGTGCCGGCCGCCCAGAAGAACTGCCAGGGCTCGCGGACTCCGAGCTCTCCCCCCCGGACGTGGAGCAGCTCGAGGGCCGGGATCATGGTGAGGAAGATGCCGAGGAAGAGCACCGCGACCTCGACCATCGGCGAGCTGGTGAAGCCGTTGGCCCGCCGGATCTCGCCCGGGGTCTGCCACAGGGAGATGCCGGCCAGGCTCAGGATGGCGATCTCGCGCGCGGGCGCGTGCAGGAGGGCCACCGCCGCCACGACGCCGGCGAGCCAGACTGTGTTCAAGGCGCCCTCGACCGTCAGGGGCTCGACCTGCAGGTGATCCCGCCGGCGGGCGGCCTTCGTCTCGCGTGGGTACTGGATCGAGTCCCAGACGAAATACACGACCAGCAGCGCGGCGGTCATCGTGAGCCAGTGGGGCCAGAGCCGGAAGGTCCACGCGAACGGCACCCCGGCCAGGTAGCCGAGGAAGAGCGGGGGATCGCCCAGCGGCGTCAGCATGCCGCCGATGTTGGAGACCAGGAAGATGAAGAAGACCGCGGTGTGGGTGACGCGGGTGCGCTCGCGGTTCGTCTGCAGGAGGGCGCGGATCAGGAGCATCGAGGCGCCGGTGGTGCCGATGAACGAGGCGAGCAGGCTGCCGATGCCCAGGAACACGGTGTTGGTGAGCGGGGTGGCCTCGAGGTCGCCGCGCAGGAGCATCCCGCCCGTGATGACGTAGAGCCCGGTGAGCAGGATGATGAACGACACGTAGTCGGTCGCCATGTGCACGAGCGCACCGGGCTCGCGCACCAGGTAGAGGACCAGCACCGGCGCGCCGAGCCCGGTGGCCACCAGCAGCTTGTTCCGGTTGGACTCCCACCAGTGCGGGAGCCACAGCGGGAGCACCGCGATAGCGAGGAGCATCGCGACGAATGGCAGCACGGTGTAGAGCGGGAGCGCGGTGGCCATCCCGCCGAGGATACTTGAAGTTCCCGGGCGGATGGTTTAGAAGTGGGGCGGCGCGCTGAGGCGCCGATCTCACCCACAGAACGAGGTCCCCCATGGCCAGCGAGACCAAAGGCAGCAGCGCCGTCGAAGCTCTCCTGAAAGAGAAGCGGAAGTTTCCGCCGCCGAAGGAGTTCGCCAAGCGCGCCAATGCCAACCGCCCCTCGATCTACAAGGAGGCCGCGAAGAATCCGGCCCGGTTCTGGGAGCGCTTCGCGAAGGAGCTGGATTGGTTCAAGCCGTGGAAGACGGTGCTGCAGTGGAAGGCGCCGAACGCGAAGTGGTTCGTGGGCGGCAAGCTGAACGTCTCCTACAACTGCCTCGACCGCCACGTGGCCACGCCCCGCAAGACCAAGGCCGCCATCATCTGGGAGGGGGAACCGGGTGACACGCGCGTGCTCACCTACTGGGATCTCTACCGGGAGGTCAATCGCTTCGCGGGCGCGCTCAAGCGGAGCGGGGTCAAGAAGGGCGACCGCGTCACCATCTACATGCCGATGGTACCGGAGCTGCCCATCGCGATGCTGGCCTGCGCCCGAATCGGGGCCCCCCACAGCGTGATCTTCGGCGGATTCGCGCCCGAGGCGGTGCGCGACCGCATCCACGATGCGGAGTCCCGTGTGCTCATCACCGCCGACGGCGGCTTCCGCCGTGGCGGCGTGGTGCCCCTCAAGAAGAACGTGGACGAGGCGCTCAAGGAGTGCCCGGACGTGGACACGGTGATCGTCCTCAAGCGCACCCGCCAGGAGATCAGCATGCAGCCGGGACGCGACGTTTGGTGGGACGACTTCGTCAAGGAGGCGCCCGCCTACTGCGCGCCCGAGAAGATGGATTCCGAGGACATGCTGTACCTGCTCTACACCTCGGGCTCGACCGGTAAGCCCAAGGGCATCGTGCACACCACGGGCGGCTACCTCACCGGGGTCTACGCGACCACCAAGTGGGTGTTCGACCTGCACGACACCGACGTGTACTGGTGCACCGCCGACATCGGCTGGGTCACCGGCCACTCCTACATCGTCTACGGCCCGCTCGCCAACGGGACCACCACCGTGATGTACGAGGGCACGCCCGACTATCCGGACAAGGATCGCTTCTGGCGGATCGTCGAGAAGTACGGCGTCACCATCTGCTACACGGCACCCACCGCCATCCGCACCTTCATGCGCTGGGGCGAGGACTATCCCAAGCGCTGCGATCTCTCGAGCCTGCGCCTGCTGGGCTCCGTCGGCGAGCCGATCAACCCGGAGGCCTGGGTCTGGTACTGGAAGATCATCGGCGGTGGCCGGTGCCCGGTGGTGGACACCTGGTGGCAGACCGAGACCGGCCACATCCTCATCACCCCGCTGCCTGGCATCACCACCCTCAAGCCCGGCTCTGCCACCCGCCCGTTCCCCGGCATCGAGGCGGACGTGGTCAACGATCGGGGTGAATCGGCGAAGGCCGGCTACCTCGTGCTCAAGAAGCCGTGGCCAGGCATGCTGCGCGGGATCTATCGGGACCCGGAGCGCTTTCAGGTCCAGTACTGGAGCAAGTACCCCGGCATCTACTTCACCGGTGACGGCGCCAAGATCGACGAGGACGGCTACTTCTGGCTGCTGGGTCGCGTGGACGACGTCATGAACATCTCCGGCCACCGCGTGTCCACCATGGAGGTGGAGTCGGCGCTGGTGGATCATCCGCACGTGGCCGAGGCCGCGGTCATCGGACGGCCCCACGAGATCAAGGGTCAGGCGATCGCAGCCTTCGTGACCATCAAGGACGGCACCCAGCCCAGCAAGGAGCTGATGGAGGAGATCAAGGGGCACGTGGCCAAGAAGATCGGCGCCCTGGCCCGCCCGGACGACCTGATCTTCTCGGCAGACCTGCCCAAGACGCGCTCCGGCAAGATCATGCGCCGCCTGCTCCGGGACATCGCCGAGCGCAAGGCGCTCGGCGACACGACAACCCTGGCCGATCCTAGCGTGGTGGCCGCGCTCAAGGAGAAGTACGGCGAGGAGGAGTAAGGGGTAGCGGTACCAAGCGTTCAGGGTATAGCCACCAGGCCCGGCGCCGTCTCTCGGCGCTGGGCCTTTTGTTTCCGATGGTTTAGGGACTCCCAGTCCGTGGCATTCGGGATGCTAGGTCGGGGGCCACGCCCGGCGTGTGGCCGGGCTCCCGAGGGCCCGGCCAGAACCGGGCAAAGAGCGACCACAACAGAGGAGGCCTATGCGGGCGTCTAAGGTTCCACCAAACGAGCTCCGCCGCGTCGTCATCGCCGCGTCCGTGGGCAACATCATCGAATGGTACGACTTCTACATCTTCGGGAGCCTGGCCTCGATCCTCGCCGTCAAGTTCTTCGAGAAGGGCCACCCGGTGGCGGCCTTTCTGAGCACGGTGGCGATCTTCTCGGTGGGCTTCCTGATCCGGCCGCTGGGGGCATTCGTCTTCGGCTGGCTCGGCGACAAGGTGGGCCGGAAGTACACCTTCATCGTCACGCTGACCGGCATGGGCGTGGCGACGGCCCTCATCGGCTTCGTGCCGACCTACCAGGCGATCGGTCTCGCCGCCGCCTTCATCCTCTTCGCCCTCCGCCTGATCCAGGGCCTCTGCCTGGGCGGGGAGTACGGCGGCGCCATCACCTACGTTGCCGAGCACATCGAGGACGAGCATCGCGGATACTACACCGGTTGGCTGCAGACCTCGCCCACCCTGGGCATCGTCGTGTCGCTGGCGACGATCATCGGGATCCGGACCTATCTGGGTGTCGATGCGTTCAACGACTGGGGCTGGCGGCTCCCCTTCATCATCTCGCTCCTTCTGGTCGCGATCGCGATCTGGATCCGGCTCTCGCTCGGTGAGACGCCGATCTTCCAGGACATAAAGGCGCGGGGCCGCACCACCACCAACCCGTGGCGCGAGGCGTTTCTCAGCAGCAACTTCAAGTACGTGGCGATCGCCAGCGTGGTCGTGCTGGGACAGGGCTGCGTCTGGTACAGCGGGCAGTTCTGGGCGCTCTACTACCTCCAGACGGTCAAGAAGCTCGACGTGCTGACCTCGAGCGCCATCGTGGGCATCGCTCTGCTGATCGCGACGCCTACCCTCATCTTCTGGGGCTGGCTCTCGGACAAGATCGGGCGCAAGCCGATCATCCTGGGCGGCATGCTGCTGGCGGCCCTCACGTACTACCCGCTCTACTCCGCGCTGGGCACCTACGCGGAACCCGGCCACGTCAACTACACGATGTCGATTCTCATCGTGGTGATCCTGGTCAACTACGTGGGCATGACCTACGGGCCGATCGGGGCGTTCCTGGCCGAGTTCTTCCCCAGCCGCATCCGCTACACCTCGGTGTCGGTGCCTTATCACATCGGCAACGGGTGGGGTGGCGGTCTGGTCCCGATCGTCACGACCGCGGCCTATCTCAACACGGGGAGCCTGGGCTGGGCCCTCGTGTATCCCATCGCCGTGCCGGCGGTCATGTTCCTCATTGCCCTCTTCGTGATGCCGGAGACACGCAAGCACAGCATCTGGGAGGAAGGTGCGATCGAGGCGTCGCGCAGCCGGGCGTGAACGAGCGCCGGGGACGCCCCCGAATGGAGGGCGTCCCCGGCCGGGTATCGATGCCAGGATCTCTTGGTAGCAGTACCAAAGGTACGACCGGGTCCGGCCCACGCTGTCTAATATGATCGGCCAGTTAGAGGGAGCCACCGCCTGGCATAGGCCGTGCGTGCCCCCGGGCCGATGCGCTACCGGCAGACTGCCATCCTCATTGCCCTGTACGTGACCTTCGACCTTACGAATCCGTTCGTCGGCTGCGCTTTCAACTTCGAGGCCGACGAGTCGATGGATGGGGTAGCACGCCAGCACGAACCCCTCCTGTATGAGACCGGCGCGGTGGCGCTCCCGGTGCCCGCAGGCGGTGACAACCCCGGGCTCGCGCGCCCCCTGCTCGGCCACCGGCTCGGGTCCCGGGCACTGGCCGAGTGGTTCGTGCAGCTGAGGCAGGCGCACGCGCCGCATTCCGACCCGCAGTCGCCAACCGAAGACCACTAGCTCTCTCCCCCTCTACCTCGCGTCCGCGTCATTTCCGCGGCGGCAGACTGCGCGCAGGTTAGCGGCCGGTCCCGGTAGTCGGTGACACTAATCTCTCAGGGGAGGGATTCAATGGCAGATCTGACCGAAAAACAGAAAGAGAACTACTGGCGGTACAACGTCAAGCTCACCACGGTCTTGCTGGTGATCTGGTTCGTGGTGACCTATCTGGTCTCCGGGCTGTGGGCCGGAGCGCTCAACCAGTACTCGATCCTCGGCTTCCCGATGGGCTACTACATGGCGGCCCAGGGGTCGCTCGCGATCTTCGTCGTCGAGATCGCGGTGTACGCCTACCTCATGAACCGGAAGGACGAAGAGTACGGCATTCGCGAGGAGGCTTAGCCCATGAGCCTGGACAAGATCTTTGGCATCTACACCGTTTCGTTCCTTGCGGTGACGATCCTCATCGGCATCGGCGAGCTGGCCTTCGGCCTTCCCAACCGATGGATCGGCTGGATCTTCATGGCCCTGTCGCTCGTCATCTACATCGTGATCGGCGTGGTCACGCGCACCTCGAACCCCGATCAGTACTACGTGGCCGGCCGCGGGGTGCCTGCCTTCTACAACGGCATGGCCACCGGCTCCGACTGGATGTCCGCCGCCTCCTTCATCTCGATGGGCGGCGCCCTGTCCGCCCAGGGCTTTGCCGGTCTCGCGTACGTGATGGGCTGGACGGGCGGCTACCTGCTGCTCGCGGTGTTCCTCGGCCCCTATCTGCGGCAGTTCGGCGCCTACACGATCCCGGACTTCCTGAGCGCCCGTTACGGGGGTACCGCCGCCCGGCTCATCGGCGTCGTCGCCGCCGTCGCCTGCTCCTTCACCTATCTGATCGCCCAGGTCACCGGGGTCGGATTGATCGTCTCGCGCTTCATCGGCCTCGACTTCAACGTCGGGGTGTTCGTCGGCCTGCTGGGCGTGCTCTTCTGCTCGGTTCTGGGCGGCATGCGCTCGGTCACGTGGACCCAGGTGGCCCAGTACATCATCCTGATCATCTCCTACCTGGTCCCCGTCGTGTATCTCTCCTGGCAGCTCTTCTCGATCCCGATCCCCGAGCTGACCTACGGTCGCGTCCTGCAGCAGAATAACGTCAAGGCAATCGAGATCACGCGCGACGCCAAGGAGAAGGAGACGCGCGCGCTCTGGAAGAAGGATGCCGACGACCTCAACGCCAAGATCAAGGCCGGTGGCATCTCCGAGGCCGAGGTCGACAAGCTGAAGGCGCAGGCCGCGCTCGCCGGTCGCCAGGCCACCGCGCCCGCGGCCAGCGACGACGCCAAGGTCGGTCGCTACCTCACCGTGCCGACCGGCGTCGGCATGTGGAACTTCCTGGCCCTCACGTTCTGCCTGATGGTGGGCACGGCGGGCTTGCCGCACATCTTGACCCGTTACTACACCACGCCCTCGGTGCGCCAGGCGCGCACCTCGGTGGCGTGGTCGCTGTTCTTCATCTTCCTGCTGTACTTCACCGCGCCGGCCTACGCGGCCTTCGCGCGCTTCACGATTTACGCGAAGCTGGTCGGCACCAAGATCGCCGAGCTGCCGCGGTGGGTGACGCTCTGGCAGCCCGCTGGCCTCTTCGACGTGGTGGACAAGAACGGAGACGGCATCGTCCAGTGGGCCGACTTCGTGATCAAGAGCACCGACTTCGTCGTGCTCGCCATGCCCGAGATCGCGGGTTTGCCGTTCGTGATCACCGGGCTCGTGATGGCGGGTGGGCTAGCGGCCGCCCTCTCTACCGCGGATGGGCTGCTGCTCACGATCGCCAACGCCATCTCGCACGATCTCTACTACAACGTCATCGATCCGAGTGCCTCGCTCACCAAGCGTCTCACCATCACCAAGGTGCTCCTGGTGGTGACAGCCATCATCGCGGCCTGGGTGGCCACGTTCCGCCTGTCCCTGATCGTCGAGCTGGTGGCCTGGGCCTTCAGCCTCGCCGGTGCGTCGTTCTTCCCCGCGCTGGTCATGGGGATCTGGTGGAAACGGGCCAACAAGGCGGGAGCCGTGGCCGGCATGATCCTCGGTCTCGGCATCACGACCTACTACATGATCGGTAGTCGGTTCTACGGGGTATCCTGGTTCGGCACGCAGACCATCGCGTCGGCAATCTTTGGCCTGCCCGCCGGGTTCCTCACCATCTGGATCGTGTCGCTCCTGACCGCGGCGCCGCCCAAGGCCGTGCAGGATCTCGTGGTCAGTGTCCGCTATCCGAAGTCCGGTCAGGCGACCGCGCTGTCGGCCCAGGGCATCGGGCTCGGGCAGCACTAATCGCGACCCGGCGCGGGCAGGGGCGTTCTAGCCCCTGCCCGCGCTCCACGCTCATGCACGAACTGATCTACCGGTTCCTGGTCCTGGTATGGTTTCTTTCGTACATGGCGGCTATCTACCTTGCCCTCCACATGATCGTGGCCCGTGTCACCCAGGCCCCCGACAACCGCGTGCTTTGGTTCTTCTCCGTGATCACCGGGCCACTCACCCGGCCGGCCAGGGCCTGGGCTCCCCCGGGCACTTCGGAGGCACGGGTGCGGTTGATCACCCTGATCGTGCTGGTCGCCATGTGGCTCGGTACCCGGGTGCTGCTCGGCGCCATGGGCGGCCTGGACGTCGGCTGAAGGGCAGGGTTTCCGGGTGCTGCTCCTGGCCGGGACCAACGCGCTCGCGACGGTGGCCTTCGCCCTGATCTACGCCGCCGCGGGCTCGCGCTGGCTTACCCAGGGAGCCTTTCTGGCCAGTCTCGCCGTCTTCTTCATCTCGCTCACCGCGCTCTGGGTCCACGTCGAGCGCTCGCGTCCCGGCGCCCGCGACGGGCTGAGCCGCCTCGGCCGCGGGGTGCTCGCGCTGCTCATCGTCGTCATCGGCCTTCCCGCGCTGGTGCTGGCGCCTCTCTTCGCCCTGCAGGAGATGCTGCCCTCGGAAGCCGGGTTCGCCGACGTCGTTCGCCCCGTGATGGTGCTCCTGCTGCTCGCGCTGATCCTCCTCATCACGATGAACATGGCGGGGGTCACGGTCCTGGCCGTCTCCGGTCTGTGCGGCCGGCCGTCCCGTGGCCGCGGCGCCTCGCCCTAGCCGGATTCTCGCCATGGGTACCGACCTCGACGCGTCTGCCTACCGCGGTGACATGGGCCTGTACCTCCGCCACGTGAGGGATCTCATCAAGGGGGCCCCGGTGACCTGTGCGCCCGGCGCCACGGTGGCCGAAGTGGCCGACCTGATGACCCGCCGGAGCATCGGCTCGGTGATCATTCTCGGCGAGGACGGGGCCGCGACGGGGATCGTCACCGACCGTGACTTGCGCACGCGAGTGGTGGCGCGCGGGTTGCCCTCGGGCACGCCGGTGGGGCACGTGATGTCGGGTCCCGTCATCGCAATCGGCCCCGGGGCGCTCGCCTTTGACGCCCTGCTCGAGATGACACGCCGAGGAATCCGCCACCTGGCGGTGATGTCAGAGGGCCGGCTGCTCGGGGTCGTGTCGAGCCATGACCTCGTGCTGCTGCAGGGGGCTCATCCAGTGGGCCTCGCCCGCGAGATCGAGGCCGCCAGTTCGGAGGAGAGCCTCGGCGCTCTGGCCCCGCGTGTCCCGTCGGTGGTGAAATGGCTGGCGGCGGGCGGGGCCGGCGCGGCGGAGATCGGCCGCCTCGTCGCCGAACTGAACGACCGGCTCGTGCGGCGCGCGCTCGACATGGTAGTGTCGGCCGTCGCGTCGGCCGGCCACGGCCAGCCCCCAGTGCCGTTCACCTGGCTCGCGGCCGGGAGCGAGGGCCGCCGCGAGCAGACACTCAAGACCGATCAGGACAATGGGCTTGTCTACCGGGATCCCCCTGTCGAGCAGGAGAGCAAGGCGGCGATCTACTTCGAGAGACTGGCCACTCAAATGGGTGAGCTGCTCGGCCGACTCGGCTTCCCCCCGTGCACGGGGGGCTTCATGGCCTCCAATCCGCGGTGGTGTCAGCCCGAGCGTGTGTGGCGGCGATACTTCGAGTCCTGGATGGAGACACCCGGCTCGGAAGCGCTCTTGTGCGCCGCGCTCTTCTGTGACCTGCGACCCGTGGCCGGCGGCGACGAGGTAGGCCGCGCCCTGTGGGAATGGGTGTGCGAGCAGGCTCCGTCCCACGTCCTCTTCCTGCGCCACATGGCCAAGAGCGCCCTCGATCCCCCCGCGCCGCTGGGCTTCTTCGGCGGATTCGTGGTGAAGCGAACCGGCGCCCACAAGAACCAGCTCGACCTCAAGGCGCGGGGAGTCTTCCCCATCACCCAGGCTATGCGCGCATACGCGCTGTCGCTCGGGGTGCGGGAGACGAACACGCTGGATCGCCTCGCGGCGGCGGGCGCCCGCGGCCTCTTCAGCCCATCCGAGGTCGCGGAGCTGTCGGACGCCTATGAGGTCATGGCCCGGGTCCGGCTTGTCCATCAGCTCGCGTGCCTCGAGGGCGGGCTGGCGCCGGACAATTTCATCGACCCGAGAACGCTGGGGAAGGCTGACCGGCTCCTCCTCAAGGAAGCGTTCAAGAGCATCGCCTGGGTCCAGCGTCATCTCGAGGATCGTTTCCAGACCGCGGTGGTGACCTGATGCGGCTCGAGCGGAAGCTGACCCTGGCCGTGCTCGGCCTCTTCATTCCGCCCACGGTGGCAGCTGGCGTTGCGCTGCTTTTCCTCTATCGTCGCGGGCTCCTCGAGGATCCCGCGAGCCTGCTGGCCGCCGTGGTGATCGGCCTCGGGGCCATGGTGGCCTACCTGATCCTGGTCGCTCATGGCATCGGTCAGTCCCTCGTGCGGACCATCGAAGGGCTCCGGCACGGCGCCGAGCTGATCGCCACCGTTAACCCCGAGCACCGCCTCGACGTCCGGACCGGAGACGAACTCGAGGCGCTGGGCGGTGAGATCAACCGGCTGGCAGATCGTCTGCGTGCCGCCCGCGGCGGACTCGCCGAAGAGCTCCGTCAGGCCACGCGTGAGGTGACGGCGGAGCGCGAGCGGCTGGCGGCCGTCATCGATGGGCTCCCGGATGGTGTTGTCGTGGCCACCTCGGAGGGGCGGATCACGCTCGCCAATCACGCCGCACGAGCGCTCCTGCGGGGCGGCGACCCATTGCTGGGCCAGTGCCTGTTCGACTTCGTGGATCGGGACACGACTACGGTGCGTCTGGACGCCGGGCCGGCGGCCGACGGGGCGGAGCGCGTCTTGGTCCAGACCGCGGGCGGGACGGTCCTCCACGGGACGGTGTTCGCGCTTTCCGCTGAAGAGGGCGCCCGCGGCGGACTTCTGCTGAGTCTGCGGCCTCCAGCAGGTGAATCGGCGGAGGTGGTCGTCGGGGCCGGGCGATCCCTCCCGCTGCCAGCGCCGCCCCGCCCCGAGCTCTTCGACTTCTCGCTTTCGGAGGAGATGGCGCGGCACGTCGGGCCCGCCATGCGCTCTCACCGTCTCGATGAGCTCACCTTCGTCGTCTTCGACACCGAGACGACGGGGCTGCGGCCCGAGGCGGGTGACCGCGTGGTGTCCCTCGCGGGCGTGCGGGTCCGGGGAGGTCGGGTCAGACCCCACGAGACGTTCGACACGCTGGTGGATCCGGGCCGGAGCGTGCCGCCCGAGAGCGTGAGGATCCACGGGATCACCGACGAGATGCTGATCGGTGCGCCGTCGATGGTGACGGTCCTGCCCGCATTTCTCGAGTTCGTAGGGCCGGCCGTGCTGGTCGGGCACGAGGCCTCGTTCGATCTGCGGTTTCTTGAGCCCGCCGCGCGGCGACTGGGCCTGCCGTCGTTGACCGCGGCCCGCCCGATCCTGGATACACGGCTTCTGTCACGGAGCCTACACGGGCCAGGGGAGTCACACACCCTGGAAGCCGTCGCCGGGCGCTTGGGGGTGACCGTCACTGGCCGACATTCCGCCCTCGGCGACGCCCTGGCCACCGCCGAGATCTTTGTCCGTCTCCTCGCCCTCGTTCAGAAGCGCGGGATCCTCACCCTGGGGGCGACCCTGGACGCTGTGCAGGGCGCTCAGAGGGTCGTCATCTAGCCCCGGGGACCTGCCCGCGGACCAGCCCGATCGTCCAGAAGTGACACACCCGGTGACGAATTTTCCTACTCGATGCCGGGCGTTTTGCCCTGGTAGTCCTAGCTCCACCGGTGATGTCTACGAATAATGGAGCTTTTCATCCGTCTGTCCCTTGCAGCGGCTGGGCACAGCCCTTGCAGCAAGCTGCGCCAACCGGGCGGTCCGGCTCAGAACGATCCGGAGCCCATGGAGGGAGAGACGATGGACGAGATCAAGAAGCGCTTGGAGCGAGAACTCAGCCACACCATGCAGCGCATTCGCCACATGGGTGGGGTGATGACTTTCGAGGATCTTGGTGGCCGTGTGGATAACACGACGCCGGCCGACGAGGTCGACGTTATCCGGCTGAACGAGGATCGGGAGATGAGCTTCGCCACACGGAGCCTCCTGGTGGAGCGTGCCAACAAGCTGGCCGAGGCGCTTGACCGCCTGCGGGGTGGGGAGTACGGCGTTTGCGAGGAGTGCGGCGAGGCGATCGCGCCGGCCCGGCTTCGCGCCATGCCGGAGGTCACCACCTGTGTGCGGTGCCAGGATCGTCTCGAGCGGATGCTTCCGCGCCTGGAGGCCGTGGGCGCCGGGGTGGACGCCGAGGAGCCCGAGGAAGAGTAGCCGCTGATTCCTCCTACCGGCCGAGCCGGGCGCGCAGCACGCCCGGCCGGTCGGTGATGATGCCGTTCACGTTCCAGCCCACGAGCCGGTCCATCAGGGCCGGCTCGTTGACTGTCCAGACATAGCACTCGAGCCCGGCCCGCCGGATATCCCCAACCAGGCTGTCGGTCGCCAGGTCGGCCGCCGGGCAGATCGCGCTCGCCACCCCGGGCTCTAGCAGGGCCGCCTCCAGGGGCGCCTTCGCCACCAGCGCGCCGACCCGGATCTCGCGGCTCAGCGAGCGGATCCGGGTGATGGCGTCGTGATCGAACGATTGCACGAGGGTTCGGTCGACCACGTCGTAGATCTCCAGCATCGAGACCACGTGATCCTCGATGCCCGGGTAGAGCCGGGAGCCCCCCTTGAGCTCCACCCAGAAGCGTGCCCGATCGCGGAATCGCTCGAGGACTTCCTGCAGGGTCTGGATGCGCTGGCCCTGGAAGCGACGGTCCCACCAGCCGCCCGCATCCAGCCGCTTGAGCTCCCGGACCCGGTGGGCGCTCACCGGCCCGGCTCCTTCGGTGGTCCGCTCGAGGGTGAAGTCGTGGATGACGACGGGATGCTCGTCGGCGGAGAGGTGGACGTCGAGCTCGATGCCGTCGGCGCCCTGGTCGATGGCGAGCTCGAAGGCGGCGATCGTGTTCTCGGGCGCCTCGGCGGAGGCGCCGCGGTGGGCGATGACCAGGGGGCGGGTGGCTTCGGGCATTGTCGGTCTCAGGCGGCGCGTGGCACTATCGGGCCGTGGGCACGCCGGTGGTCGACGCGTTCCGCCCGATGGTCTGGCTCAGCGCGCGGGTGTACTTCCGCATCCGCTTCCAGGGTGTTCACCACATTCCTCGCTCGGGCCCACTCCTGATCGTGTCGAACCACGTGACCTATGCCGACCCAGTCCTCGCGACCATTCCGGTACGCCGGCCCGTCTATTACATGGCCTGGAAGGCCCTCTTCCACATCCGTGGACTGGCCTGGCTGATCCGTCGGCTCCGGGCTTTCCCGGTTGACATCGACTCCGCCGACGCGGGCGCCACGCGGACCGCGGTACGTCTCCTCAACGCGGGGGAAGCGGTCATGATCTTCCCCGAGGCCGGCCGCAGCCCGGATGGCCGCGTCCAGCGCTTCCGGCTCGGTGCCTTCCGGCTGGCCTGCTCGCTCGGCGTGCCGATCATGCCGGTCACGATCATCGGCGGTCACGAGTCCTGGCCGCCGGCCCGTCGGCTACCCCGACCGGGCCGTCTCACCGTGATCTATCACCCGCTCGTTGCACCCCCCGCCGACCCCGACGTGAAGACCGCGGCGCGCGAGCTCGCCCATCATGTCCAGGCCGTGGTGGCCTCGGCTTTGCCGGTGCACCAGCGTCCCGGCTGAGGCGGCAGCATTATACGGGCGGCGGCCCGATATTTGGCGCTTCGCCACGGGCGGTGTATTCTCTCCCGGCAATGGCACGCCGCACCGCGCCCGCCATCCTCGTCCTCCACGGTCCGAACCTGAACCTCCTCGGCGCCCGTGAGCCGGCCGTCTACGGGCGCGTGACCCTTCCGGAGGTCAATCGAGCGGTGCAGCGGCACGCCGAGGACCGGGGCGCGCGGGTGGTGTGCCGGCAGTCCAATCACGAGGGCGACCTGGTGGACTGGATCCAGTCGGCGGGGCGCGAGGGATTTCGCGGTATCGTGTTCAATCCAGGCGCGCTGTCGCACTACTCGATCGCGTTGCGTGACGCGGTAGCCTCGCAGCGGGTGCCGGTCGTCGAGGTGCACCTTTCGAACATCCATGCCCGCGAGGAGTTCCGGCACCATTCGGTCGTGGCCGCCGCCGCCGTGGGTCAGATCTCCGGATTCGGGCCCGCCAGCTATCTGCTCGGAGTGGATGCGCTGCTGGGCGGATCGCCGGTGGCGTCCGGCGGCCGGCGGGCCGGTCCCCGGCGCCGGCCGTGAATGCGGGCGCCCTTCCTGCCGTCCAACCCGCGATCGCATAAGGGGCGCGAGGGCCACGGTCGGGTCCGGCCGTGATGTCGCCCGACACGCCGTCCGGCTCCGCCGGTGCCGCCGGGCTCCCCGAGTCCTCCGGAATCGACGAGCGCGAGCTCATCCAGCGTTGTATCGCCGGGGACGCCTCGGCGTTCGAGCCGTTGGTCGAGAAGTACCGACAGCGCGTGTGGCGTCTGGCCTATCAAGTGCTGCACGACCGCGAGGAGGCGTGGGACGTGGCCCAGGAAGCATTCGTACGAGCCTTTCATTCGTTGCCCTCGTTCCGAGGGCAGTCCGCCTTCTACACCTGGCTCTTCCGTATCACCGTCAACGTGGCTACCGATCGGCATCGCCAGCGCGGGGCTCAGTCTCGTGCGTTCGGCCCGGAGCGGGTGAGCGAGGAGGAGTGGGCGCGCACGACGCCGGATCCGGGCGGCGGGCCCGATCAGGAAGCCGCGCGGGCCGAGCAGCGGGTGCGCATCCGGCGAGCGCTCGATGCCTTGCCGCCCAAAGCGCGAGCGATTATCATGCTCAGTGACGTCGAAGGCCTCTCGTACCGCGAGATCGCCGAGGTGTTGAACTGCCCGATCGGGACGGTCATGTCCAGGCTGCATAACGCGCGCAAGCGGCTCAAGGGGCTTCTCGGGCCGATGCTCGCGGTGGTTCTCTGGGTCGGCCTGACCGTGTCATGGGCCGCCTCGGCCCAGGCCCAA
The DNA here is from genome assembly GCA_035519555.1 of Nitrosotalea sp. GTDB lineage: Bacteria > Methylomirabilota > Methylomirabilia > Rokubacteriales > CSP1-6 > CAMLFJ01. The sequence goes on from DATIWG010000078.1 coordinate 14,522, forward strand.
CAGATCGTTCGATTCGGCATCCGGATCCTTGAGGCCTCGACGGCCCGAGAGGGGCAGCCCAGACAGGAGAAGATGGCGCCGGCCCCCAAGCCGGAGGTGGAGACCGACGAGCGCCTCCGGAAGATCCTGCCGCGGCTGCACGCGCTCTTCCGCTACACGGACTACACGACGCTCGATCGCCAGCGGGTGGAAGGGCCTCTGGGCACCCAGCAACGCTTCGCGGTGCCGGGCGAGCGGTGGCTCGAGGTCACCCCGGATCAGCTGCAGGGCACGTCGGTGCGCATGCGCGTGCGCCTGTTGCGGGGTGAGCAGCCCGAGATGAACGCAGCGATCCTCGCGGCGCCCGGGGCCCCCGCGGTACTCGGCGGGCCGCCCTACGGCAACGGGGTGCTGATCATCATTCTCTGGGCCAACCCGAATCCCTAGGGGGCCATGAGCGAGCACCGGTATCGTCAGGAGCGCAGTCGCATCGAGCAGGGGCACGTCAAGTATCGCGACAAGCTCAAGGAAGAGGGCAAGCTGTTCGTCCGCGACCGGCTGAAGCTCCTCCTCGATCCCGGTACCGAGTTCCAGGAGGACTTCCTCTTCGCGCGCAACCAGGAGCCGGACACGCCCGCCGACGGTGTGGTCACCGGGGTGGGCACAGTGAGCGGGCGCACTGTGTGTATCATGGCCAACGACTACACGGTGAAGGCGGGATCCTGGGGCGAGAAAACGGTCCAGAAGATCGTACGGATCCAGGAGCGCGCCCAGCGCCTGCAGGTGCCGCTCCTCTACCTAGTCGACGCGGCCGGCGGCCGCATCTCGGAGCAGATCAAGATCTTCCCGGGTCGCTTCCATGCCGGCCGGATCTTCTACAACGAGGTGCAGCTCTCGGGCGTCGTGCCGCAGGTCTGCATCCTCTTCGGTCCCTCGCCGGCCGGCTCCGCCTACCTGCCCGCGTTGACCGACTGTGTGATCATGGTGGACGGCAAGGCGAGCCTGTACGTGGGATCGCCCCGGATGGTCGAGATGGCCATCGGGGAGAAGACCACTCCCGAGGAGCTGGGGGGCGCCCGCATGCACTGCACGGTGTCGGGCTGCGGCGACGTGCTGGCCGCCTCCGACGAGGAGGCCATCGAGCTCTGCCGGCGCTACCTCTCCTACATGCCCGGCTCGTTCCGGGAGCGGCCCGCCGCGGTGGACGCGCAGGCTCCGAAGCCAGGCCGGTCGATCGAGGAGATCGTCCCCTACGATCAACGGAAGTGGTTCGACATGTACGAGGTGATCGACCGCATCGTCGATGCCGGCTCGTTCTTCGAGATCAAGCGCCTGTTCGCTCAGGAGATCGTGGTGGGCTTCGCTCGCATCGGCGGTCGCGCGATCGGTGTCGTGGCCAACCAGCCGAAGGTCAAGGGCGGCGTTCTGATGGTCGATTCTTCCGACAAGGCGGCGCGCTTCATCTCGCTGTGCAATGCGTACAACATTCCGATCGTGTACCTGGCCGACGTCTCCGGCTTCATGGTCGGCACCAAGGTCGAGCGGGCCGGCATCATCCGCCACGGGGCCAAGATGGTCTTCGCCACGTCCCAGGCCACCGTCCCGAAGATCTGCGTGGTCGTGCGGAAGTGCTACGGAGCCGGGCTCTACGCGATGTGCGGGCCCGCCTTCGAGCCCGACGCGGCGCTGGCACTGCCGCAGGGGCAGGTCGCGATCATGGGCCCCGAGCCCGCGGTCAACGCGGTGTACTACAACAAGATCATGGAACTGCCGGAGGCGGAGCGGGCCGCCTACGTCCAGAAGAAGCGCGACGAGTACGCCCAGGACGTGGACATCTACAAGCTCGCCTCCGAGATGCTGGTGGACGGGATCGTCGGCGGCTCGGAGCTTCGCGACGAGCTGATCAAGCGCCTGGCCTACGCCGAGTCCAAGCAGCTCGACTTCCCGCCTCGACGCAATCCGGTCCTTCCCGTCTGAGCGGCGTGTTCGGCGCCGCGGTGTCCCGATCATCGGGTCGTTGATCCTCGCGGTCCGCTTTCTGACCATCGTCCCGGTCCCGGGCCGTGACGGGGCAGGCCCGTCGGCGCTCGGGCGCGCCGCGTGGTGGTTTCCGATCGTCGGCCTAGGCCTCGGCGCCGCGCTCGCCGGGGCCGCCCGCGTCGTCGACGTCTGGACGCCGCCTCTCGTGGGCGCGGCGCTGCTCGTGACCGGCTGGAAGGTCGCGACCGGCGGGATTCATCTCGATGGACTCGCCGACTCGCTCGATGGTCTGGCCGGTAGCGACGCGGGTCGGCGCCTCGCCATCATGCGAGATAGCCGCATCGGGGTGTTCGGCGCGACCGGACTCGTCCTCGTGCTCATTCTGTTCGTGGCCGCCCTCGCCGAGCTGGCCGCGCCCATGCGGAGCGGGCTCCTGTTGCTGGCCCCGGTCGTGGGTCGCGTGACGCCACTCCTCGTGGGCGCGTGGCTACGCCCGGCCACGCCGGGGCAGGGGCTGGGGGCCGCGTTCGCCGCCGGCCTGTCCCCCTGGGCGGGCTGCGTACACGCAGTTGCCGGACTCGCGCTGGCCACGTGGCTGCTGGGTCCGCGGGGCGCCGCGATCGCGGCGGTGGCCTGGAGCCTGGCGCTGCTGTGGGCGGGCTTCGCCGGCCGTCGCTTTGGCGGGGTCACCGGCGACGTGCTGGGGGCCGTCGTCGAGCTCGGGGAGCTCGCGGTCCTCCTGCTGGGGACCATCGTGGCGCACCGGGGGACCCCGTGACCGCCACCACGATCTGTCTCGTTCGGCATGGCAGCGTGGTCGGAGCCGAGACGCGCCGCTTCATCGGGCATCTCGACGTCCCGCTCTCGCCGCTCGGCGAGGCTCAGCTCGTCGCGCTCGCGGCCCGCCTCAGGGGAATCCGGTTCGACGCGATCTACTGCAGCGATCTGGTCCGCACGCGGCGGAGCGCCGAGATTCTCGCGTCCCCTCATCGGCTCACTCCGATCGTGGAGCCGGCGCTGCGCGAGTTCGCGATGGGAGAGTGGGATGGGCTCACCGCCGACGAGATCCGGGCCCTCGATGCGGCCGCGTTCAAGGCCTGGATGGCCGACGTGGGCCGCTTCCAGTTCCCGGGCGGCGAGAGTCTGCAGGATCTGGAGGCGCGGGTCCTGCCCGCTTTCGACGCCATCGTCGATCGGCACGCGGGCGGAACGGTGGCGGTGGTGGCGCACGGCGGGAGCAATCGCGCGATCCTCTGTCGCGCGCTCGAGCTCGGGCCGGAGCGGCTGCTGGCGCTCGGACAGGACTACGCCGCCCTCTCCGTGCTCGAGCGGGCCGGGTCGCACTGGACGCTGCGGATGCTGAACCACTGCGAACCCCTGCCATGAGCTCGCGCGCCTTCCGTCCGGAGGTGGTCCTGGACGGCGCGTCGACCGATGGCCCGAGCGCCTCGATGGGGCGGCGCCGGTTTCTCGCTACCTCCGTGGGGGCCGCCGCCGCGATGGCGTCGCCACCTCGGGTGCGGGCCGAGCAGCCGGTGCGGGGCGGTGTGCTCAAGCACATCGGCCTAGAGCCACCCACCTTCGACATCCACGCCACCGCGTCGTACCAGACTCGGCTGATCTCGTCCTTCGTGCACCGCACCCTGTTCAAGTTTGTCAACGGCACCAGGTACGGTCCGTCCGATTTCACGCTTGTGCCCGACCTCGCGCTGAAGGCCGACGTGTCTCCCGACGGCAAGGTGTACACGATCAGCCTGCGCCCGGGGGTGCGCTGGGAGGCCAAGCCGCCGGTGAACGGGCGCGAGCTGGTGGCCGCCGACGTCAAGTACACGATCGAGCGAGCGGTCAAGAAGACTCCGTACGCCAGCCTGCTCGGACCCGTGGAGAGGGTCGAGGTTCCGAATCGACTCACGGTGCGAATTCAGCTGGCCGACGCCTTCGCGCCGTTCCTCCACAACCTGGCCGAGCCGTGGAATGCCATCCTGCCTCCCGAGGTGGAGGACCGGATGGGCGATTTCAAGGCCGCCGAGTCCATGATCGGCTGCGGCCCGTTCATGCTCGAGCGCTACGAGCCCGGCGTCAAGGCGGTGTTTGCCCGCAACCCGACGTACTACGAAAAGGGGCTGCCCCATCTCGACAAGGTGGAGTGGCTCTTCATCAAGGATCGGGCTACCCAGCTCTCCCTCTTTCGGGCCGGGCAGGTGGATGTTCCCTTCTACGACGGGCGGATCCCCCGATCGGACGTCGGCTCCTTCAAGAAGTCCAACCCCGCCTGCCCGGTGGCGTTCTGGGACTCGCTCGCGGTCCGCACGCTCGCCATGCGGACCGACAAGCCCCCGTTCAACGACGTTCGGGTGCGCCGCGCCCTCAGCCTCGCGGTCGACCGGAAGCGCTGGGTGGCCGAGCACCTGGGAGGGCAAGGCGACGAGGACCACGGACCGGTGCCGAGCTCGATGAAGGACTGGAAGCTACCCACCCGGGAGCTCGGTGACGGGGCGCGCTACCTCCAGCACAATCCGGAGCTCGCCCGGAAGCTGCTGGCTGAGGCCGGGTTTGCCGCCGGCCTGAAGGTCAGGTGCACCAACTGGCCGGGCTATGGTTCCGAGTACGTCGAGGATCTGGAGCTCTTCGCTCTCAACCTGAGGCAGGTGGGGGTGGAGCTGCAGATCATCAACGAGGACCACGGCCAGTACATCCGCGGCTCGTTCCTCGGCAAGTTCGACGAGACGAGCTGGGGGCCGTCGCCGGCCTTCACCGAGGTCGACGGCTACCTGTATAGCTTCTTCCGCAGCGGCCAGTCGAGCAATCGCAGCCACGTCGCCGACACTCAGCTCGACGTGATGCTGGAGGCGCAGCGACGCTACACGTCCAAGTCGTCGCGCAAGAAGATCATCGACGACATCCAGCGCCGCGCCGCCTCGCAGGTCTACTACGTCTACACCCCGTATCCCAAGAACGTGTCGTCCTGGGCCCCGCGCCTGAGGAACTACGGCCCGAAGAACTCGTTGGATCGCGGGGCCCAGCTCGAGGTGGTCTGGGTCGGGAAAGGCTGACTGGCCGCTTCCCGACCCGGGGCGCCCTCGCCCTCAGCGTCGTTGAGCTGGCGTCGAGCCCCGTCTCGCGGCTGACGCTCCGTGTAGGTCGTCTGTCACAAGTTGTAGACCCTGCGGGCAACCGCAGGAATTTCGTCGTGACAACCTCAAAACACTTCAGTTCTTCCAGATAGTTAGGGGCCGTCATCCGACCTCGTCAGTCCCTGCTCCGCGTGGCACCTGTCTTGCTCTGTACCCGGCCGGAGCCTTGGAGGACTACAACATGCACGTCCCGAGCCGACCGAAGTCTCAATCCGGAGAAGCGGGGTTTACCCTAGCCGAGATCCTGGTGGCCTGCGCCATCATCTCGGTCGGTCTCATCGCGGTGGCCACCGGATTCGGATATGGCGTGGACGGTGTAGAAGCCGGCCGCCAGCAGTCCACTGCGGTCTTCCTGGCCGAGCAGCGCATCGAGCAGGCCAAGGATCTGGCCGCCCGCACCCCCAATCTGGGCGCGCTGACGACCGCGAACCTGCCCGCGACCGAGGCCTACGGGTCCATCACCGGCGCGCCGCCCGGTTACCGCCGGACGACGACGATCACCCTGAACCCGGGTGGTGTCACCGGCGCGCGCGTGGACGTGACGGTCTCCTACCGGCCGGTGACCGGTCGCGGGGTGCTCTCGACCGAGCGGTCGGTGTCGCTGTCAATTTTCCTGGCGAGTCGGTGAGCCGAGGCAAACCCATGAACAACGAGCGTGGCTTCACTCTGGCGGAGATGATGGTGGTCTGCGCCATCGTCGGGTTGGTGATGGCGAGCCTGCTGGGGTTGGTGATGACAGGCCAGAAGGCCTACTGGTATGGGACAACCCAGGTGGACGCCCAGCAGACAGTGCGGATCGCGCTCGACCGAATGGTGCGCGAGATCCGAGAGGCCGGCTACGATCCGGTTCCCCCGAACACGTCGCCCGCCACGTGTGCCGCGGTGCCCTGCTACCAGTTCGACGCCATCGCGTCCCAGTCGGCCACCGGTCTCACCCTTCAGTACAACTGGGACGCCAGCGTGGGGACCACGCCATCGTCGGTTGCGGTGAACGACCCGCTCCTGTGCGCGACCGGCACCGCGTGCCGCGGGGAGCAGGTCATCTACGCGTTCTCGAGTGGAAACCTGACGAGGCGGGAGGTCGGGATCGACGCGAGCCCGGTCACCGTCGCCTCTGGGATCAATAGCATGACCTTTACGTACTTCAAGGAAGATGGGACGGCAGCGACCGCCGCGACCGACGTCCGCACGGTGGCCGTGACCGTCACGGCCCAGACCGCGAACCAGGGCGCGATGGTGACGATGACCGACCGGATCCGTCTGCGGAACCGATGATCCAAGTCAGAGAGTGGAGGCAACACATGGCCACGTGGCGTAGCATCCTCCGGAGCGAGCGCGGTGTCGCACTGCCGCTCGCGATGATCCTGCTGATGGTCCTCACCCTGATGACCATCACGTTCATGTCGCTGGGGGCGGTGGAGCCCCAGATCTCGCAGAATCTTTCCGACACCGCGCGCGCCCGGCAGCTCGCGGAGAGCGGAGTCGAGTGGGGCCTCACCCAGCTCGCGAATCAGGACTTCACGACCCTCTTGTCCACCGCCACGACCGGCGCCAGCTGTCTGAGCGGCGTGGTCTGCCGCGTGCTGGGAAGCGCCCAGACGCTGCCGGGACTCACCGCGAGCAACGGCACCTTCACGGTCACGATGCGGAACGACTACCGGGCGAACGACAATCTGCTGACCAGCTTTCCGATCGAGACGCAGAGCACGCGTGACGACAACGGGGTCGGCACCGTCGGCAACGGCGTGGTCATCCTGTCGTCTACCGGCACCTTCAACGGGGCGAGCCGCACCATCACCGCGGTGGTGCAGCGCGGCAGCCTGAACGTCAACGCCGCCCTGAGCCTCCCGGGCGTCCAGACCGACACGTTCACCAACGCGCCTCCGAGCCCGGGCGCCTACGCGATCGACGGGCGGGATTGGAAGATCGCGGATACGTCGTCTCCGACCGGTACCAACGGCACCAAGTTCGGGATCTCGACGTACACGGGAACAGAGGCTCTCACGGGTCTCACTTACGAAGCCAACGCCGAGGCGGGGTTCGATACCTCCGCGAAGCAGGGGTACGTGCAGGGTAACAGCCAGACCAGCCCCGGCACACTCACAACCGGCCTGCCCACGATCGCCTCGGACTTGTCCCTCAGTCCTCCGATCATCCAGGCCTTCCTCTCCAACCTCGCAGCGAATCCGGGGACCCAGATCATCAACAGCACGCAGGCGTGCCAGTATTCGAGCGGATCTTCCAGCAAGCCGGAAGGCCTCCGGATGGTCTCGACCGGCACGGCCAATCAGGTTACCGTCACCAACAACTGCACCGGAGCCAACCAGGTCAACCAGACGGTGAACCTGGGGAGCTCCTCGGCGCCGGCGTTACTCTACGTGAAGGGCGAGTATGATCCGAGCTCGAACTTCATCGGGATGGCAATCAGTGGGGGTCAGCCGATCACGGGCTACGGCGTCCTGGTTATGGAGGAGGCTGACCTCTCGTTCTTCCAGTCGGGACAGTTCACGTGGAATGGCATCGTGGTGGTGACGGGTCGGAACGTCGGCGTGGGCTTCCGCTCGGGCAGCAACACCGAGATCCGTGGGGCGCTCATCGCGAACGAAACAAACAGCGCCGAGGTAGGCGGCTACTTCGAGTTCCTGAACCAGTCCGACACGATGAAGATCCGCTACGGCAAGCAGGCCATCGATCTGGCCCTTCGCGCCGTGTACAACACGCGCGTCTCCGGATACCGCGAGAACTAGGCGTGCGACGGACGACCCTCGTCCTCGCCGCGAGTCTTCTCCTCTCTGCCTGTCAGCAGACGCCGGTGTCGCACACGCCGGCGTCTGCCGTGTCTCCGGCCGAGCAGCTCCGTCTCGAAGGCGACGCCTTCATGGCGAAGGCCGACTACGGGAACGCGGTCGAGAAGTACCGGCAGTCCATCGATCTGGAACCGGCGGCCATCCCGCCCCGCTTCGCGCTGGGCACCGCGTACTCCTTCCTCGACAGACGTCCCGAGGCCATCGTCCAGTTCCGCTGGGTCGTCGATCGCGCCGACGCGACCTCCACCGAGTACCAGGAGGCGCATCGCTGGCTGACCCGCGTGGGCGCACTGGTAGCGCCCCCCGCCGCCGCGGTCGAGAGCACTTCGCAAGACCAGAAGCGTGCGGTTGATCCCGCGACGGTCGGCCGTCTCGTCGGCAAGACGGAGTGGCCGGACGTGACCCCGAGGAAAAAGCTGATCACCGGCAACCTGTCCCTGATCGGCGACGAGCCGGTCACCCAGGACGTCAAGCGCAGCCGTGCGTTCCGGCTCGGTGATGCGTATGACTTCAAGGACGTCCCGCCCGGCCGCTATCGGGTGGTGGCGGTGATCGAGGAGACGAAGGTCTGGGACGAGAAGGTCACGGTCGAGGCCGGCAAGGATACGAGCTTGACGTTGAGCCAGTCCACGAGTCCGGTGCCGGCCGGCAAGTACAAGCCGGACCCCACGCCCGCCGAGGAGCCGGCGGCTCCCGCCGCCTCGCGGTAAGGCCGGTCCGGCTACCGCTTCAGCGTCAGGGCCCCCCCGCCGGTCATCGACAGGGCGAGGGAGGCGACCAGGAGCACCAGCACGTACTCGTAGCCGCTCTTGTGCGCCCAGAACCCGTTCCTCAGGTGCACGAAGGCGAGCGCACCGAACATGACGGGCACATTGGCCAGGGCCGCCCAGCGCGGGAAGATCCCGAGCACGAGGAAGACGCCCCCGAGCCCGTGCGCCAGGATCAGGTACCACGTGGCGATCTCGGGGAAGGGGATTCCGTTCTTGACCTGATAGTCGATCATACCCGCGGGCCCGAAGATCACGACCGCGAGGTAGGCGTGCATAACGAAGACGATTCCTAGGACCACCCGCAGCAACGTCACGCCGTAGCGTGCCATCGGGGTCTCCTCTCGCGTCCTAGGGCTTCCGGAACATGATCTCGCCGAAGAACGACTCGGCCGACGAGCGGGTATCGTTCGAGTCGATCAGGACCGAAATCGCACCGACATCCTCCGATGGATTCTCCCCGTAGATCTTCTTGTAGTCCTCGAGCACGTTCCGACTCTCGGTGAACCACTTGCCAAGATCGGCCGGACCGGAGCGGATCACGACGTACGTGACCGTCCCGGTCTTCTCGCTCTTGAACATGGACCCGACCGGAGCGGTGGTGTCCCAGATGTACGCGATGATGCGGGAGCGCACCGCCGACGGGAACCGGGGGAACACCACGTAGACCTGGGCCGCCTCGTCGTCGGTGGCCGACTTGCGGGCGTCACCACCCGTGGGCAGCTTGACCACCTGCCAGTTCCACTGGAGGATCGGCCATGTCGTGACATCGACCTTCACCTCTTTGACGATGGCCGAGCTGTCACCCTCGCTCTTGACGTGAAGGACCTTGCGACCATCCAGCGCCTCGATGCGGAAATCGTACTTCGGGCTCCCCCAGCTCTGTCCCTTCCAGCCCTCGGGGATGCCGGTCTTGCCCACCAACTGCTTGGACCAATCCTCGACGACGAGGGTAGCGGGATCGGCGGCCGGGGCCGGCGCGACGATCAGGAGGGCGGCCACGAGAAGCGCGGCCGCAGTCGAGAGCGAGACCAGGACCCTGACCATGGACCGGCACAGTGTCTCACGCGTCGCCCGTGCTAGGGTAAAAACCTGATGCCGGACGTGCGTGTGGACAAGTGGTTGTGGGCCGCGCGATTCTTCAAGAGCCGCGCCCTTGCGGCGGCCGCGTGTAACGGCGGCAAGGTGGACGTCAACGGCGACGCGGCAAAGCCATCGAAGGTCGTGCGTCCGGGAGACCTGCTGCAAGTGACCCTGTCGCGCGGCCGCCGGATCGTGCGAGTGGCCCTGCTCTCTGAGCGCAGGGGCCGCGGCAGCGAGGCGGCGCTCCTGTACGAAGATCTGACCCCGCCCCCTCCGCCACGAGAGGAAAGGATCCCCCCGCCCGTGTACCGGCCCCCGGGGGCCGGTCGCCCCACCAAGCGCGCACGGCGCCGCATCGATCGCCTCGCCGGGTGGTGATGGGCGCTAAGGCCGCCGGCTCCTGGTGTCGCCTTGCTTTGGCGCCATCGCTCTGCTACGGTCGGCGCGTCCACGGTGTCCGGGCGGCCCGCCGGGTGCGGGCCCCCCAGGGAAGGCGGTGCGAATCCGCCGCGACCCCGTCACTGTAATCGGGGACGAAACCCGCGATCGGCCACTGATCCGGCTCGAGCCGGACCGGGAAGGCGCGGGGAGTAGAGTGATCCGAGAGCCAGGAGACCTGCCCGGCACTGCCACCCCGCACCGGTCTTCGAGGGAGGACCTGGGTGACGGTCGTCCATCATTCGCTCCTCGTGGTTGGAGGTGCCCGCAGCGGTAAGAGCCGCTACGCGATCGAGCAGGCTCGACAGACGGGAGGCTCCGTCGCCTTCCTGGCCACCGCGCGCGTGGTCGACTCCGACATGGCCACGCGGATCGCCCGCCATCGGGCCGAGCGCCCCGCCCACTGGACCACGATCGAGTCCCCGGTCGACGTGGTGGCCGCCTGCCGCCGCGCCGCCGCCTCACACGACGCGATCGTTCTCGACTGCGCGACGATCTGGGTCGCAAACCTCATCGAGCGTGGCGACGACGACGTCGCGGTGCTCGCGGTCGCCGACGATCTCGCCAAGCTCGTGCGGGAGCGGCTGGCCACGCTCGTGATCGTCTCCAACGAGGTCGGTGAGGGCGTGCATCCGCCAACCCCGCTGGGACGCCGCTTCCGCGATCTCCTCGGCGTCGTCAACCAGCGTCTCGCCGCCGCCGCCGACCGGGTCACTCTCATGGTGGCGGGCATCCCGTTGAGCCTGAAGGACGCGCCGCTTCCCACCCTTCGCCATGACCGCCCTCCAGAAGCTCCTTAGCATCGTCGCGCTGCCGGACGCCGGTGCCGAGGTGGAGGCCCGCCGCCGCCTCGATCAGCTCACGAAGCCGCCGGGCAGCCTGGGCCGCCTGGAGGAGCTCGTGGTGCGGCTCTGCGCGATCTCGGGCGCCTGCCCGCCGTCGCTTCGCGACCCGGTGATCTTCACCCTCGCGGCCGACCACGGTGTGGTCGCCCAGGGAGTGAGCGCCTACCCGCAGATCGTCACCTCCCAGATGGTGGAGAACTTCCTCCGCGGGGGCGCGGCGGTCAACGTGCTCGCCCGCCACGCCGGGGCCCGCGTGGTCGTGGCGGATCTGGGGGTCGCGGCCCCGCTGCCGAGCCATCCCGGGCTGCGGAGCAGCAAGGTCGCTCCGGGCACGATGGACATGACGCGCGGCCCCGCCATGACACGCGCGGAGGCAGTGCAGGCGGTGGAGGTGGGCATCGCGCTGGTCGAAGCCGAGCGCGGGCGGGGCGCCGACCTGGTCGGCACCGGCGAGATGGGGATCGGCAACACCACCGCGGCGAGTGCGCTGGTGGCCGCGCTGACGGGCGCCTCCGTGGAGAGCGTCACCGGGCCCGGTACGGGCGTGGATGCGGAGGGCCGGCGGCGCAAGATCGAGGCTGTCCGGCGGGCGCTCGAGGCAAACCGGCCCGACCCGGCGGATGCGCTCGACACCCTCGCCAAGGTCGGCGGCTTCGAGATCGCGGGTCTCGTCGGCGTCATTCTAGCCGGCGCGGCCTACCGGCTGCCGGTCGTGCTGGACGGCTTCATCGCCGGCGCGGCGGCGCTGGTGGCGGTCCGGCTGAAGCCCGGCATCCGGGGAGCGCTCCTGGCCGCGCACCGCTCCAGCGAACCCGGGCACGCGCGCGTCCTCGAGGACCTGGGGCTCGAGGCGTACCTCGATCTCCGCATGCGCCTCGGCGAGGGCACGGGAGCCGCCTTGTGCATCAGCCTCGCTCGCGCCGCCTGCAGCATGCTCAACGAGATGGCCACGTTCAAGTCCGCCGGCGTGACCGGTCGCGCCGACCAATCCGGGGCTGCCGGGTGATCCGGGTCCTCGTGGCGGTCGTGCTGAGCCTGCTCCTGCCGCAGGCGGGGGTCGCATTCTCGATGACCGACCAGGCCGGACGCCGGGTCGACCTGGCGGCCCCGCCCGCCCGGATCATCTCGCTCGTTCCGAGCGTGACCGAGATCCTGTTCACGATCGGCGCCCAGGATCGGCTCGTCGGAAGAACCGATTTCTGCGACTACCCCGCCGAGGCACGTCGTAAGCCCAGTGTCGGCGGCATGCTCGCTCCCAATCTCGAAGACATGGTCGCACTCAAGCCTGACCTGGTCGTCGCCACCACCGCCGGCAACCGACTCGAGACATTCGATCAGCTAGAGCGGCTCAAGATCCCGGTATTTCTGGTGAACCCTGTTACGGTATCCGACGTGCTGGACCTCGTCATGCGGCTCGGCCGTGTGACTGAGCGGACCGAGGCTGCGGACCGCGTGGTGGCCACCATGCGCGGTCGGATCGAGGCGGTCTCTGCCCGGGTAGCCGCTCGCCCGCGCCCGCGCGTGCTCTACGTGGTCTGGCCCGACCCCCTCATCGTGCCGGGTCAGGGTGCCCTCGTCTCCGAGCTGATCGGCCTGGCCGGTGGCGATTCGGTGACCGCCGATGGTGGGCAGGGCTACCCACGCTACAGCATGGAGGCCGCCCTGGCCCGTAGCCCCGAGGTCATCATCCTCGCGAGCCATGGTTCCGAGCGCAGCCCGCTGGTGCACGCGAAGTGGGAGCGCTTCAGCCAGGTTCCCGCCATCGCGGCGGGACGCCTCTATGCGATGGACGGCAACCTGATGCACCGGTACGGCCCACGCATGGTGGACGGCCTCGAGCGGCTCGCTCGCCTCATCCATCCCGAGGCTTTCGACAAGGCGGCGCTCCGATGACCCCTCCGGGCCCCATGTCCGGAGCGCGTCTTGCCGCGCTGCTGGTCGGTCTCGGGCTCGTGGTGACGCTCGCAGCCCTGGGCGCCCTCTTCGTCGGGAGCGCCAGCGTCCCGCCCGGGGACGTGCTGGCGGTCCTCTCCGGGCGCGTGAAGGGTGTCGATCAGGTCGTGGTGTTGAGCCTGCGGCTACCCCGCATCCTGGCCGCTCTGCTGGCCGGGGGCGCGCTCGCCGTGGCGGGCGCGGGTTTCCAGGCGCTCTCGCGAAACCCTCTGGCCGAGCCATCGGTGCTGGGCGTCTCGAGCGGCGCCGCGTTCGGGGTGATCGTGGCCCAGGTCTTCGGCCTCGGGAGCGGCCTCGTGGAGGCGGTGGGGCTCGCCGCGTGCGCCTTCGCGGGCGCGCTGGTGGCCGGCGTGGCGGTCTACCTCATCGCTTCGCGCGCCGGCGGCCTGCCCGTGCACACCCTCCTCCTGGCCGGCGTGATCATCAGCCTGTTCTTCTCCTCAGCCATCACGGTGCTGATCTCGATCGTGGATTTCGACCGCCTCGGCGGCGTGGTGCACTGGCTTCTCGGCAACCTGGGCCCCATCGCGCCGACCCGCCTCGTCGTGTTCGCGGTCGCGGCCGCCACGGGCTTCTGGCTCGTGCTCGGGCCGGCGCGCGCGCTCAATCTCCTCGCGCTGGGCGAGGAAAGCGCCCTGCAGCTCGGCGTGGATGCCGAGGGGCTCAAGCGCCGGATCTTCGCGGGCGCCGCGCTGCTGACCTCGGCCGCCGTCGCCTTCGTCGGGCCCATCGGCTTCGTCGGGTTGATCGTGCCCCAGATCGTCCGGATGCTGCTGGGCTCGGACAACCGCGTGGTGATCCCGGCGGCCATGCTGGGTGGAGGCGCCTTCCTGCTGCTGGCCGATACCCTCGCGCGCAACGTGATAGCTCCCGCCGAGCTGTCGGTGGGGGTCATCACCGCGTTCTGCGGAACGCCGTTCTTCATCTATCTGCTGCGCTCGCGGACGGGGGATCCACGGCTGTGACCGCCCTCCTCGAGTGCCAGCGGGTGGAGTTCGCCTACGCCCCTCGGGAGGTGGGGGCAGGCGCCTTCGCCATCCGCGATCTGTCGTTCGATGTGCGGGCCGGAGAGACCTTCGGCGTGATCGGCCCGAACGCTTCTGGCAAGACGACATTGGTCCGCCTCCTTTCGAAGGTTCTGGAGCCATCGGAAGGGCGCATCTTGCTGGAAGGCGAGGACCTGTCCGGCCTCTCCCGTCCGGCCCTCGCGCGCCGGGTGGCGGTCGTCACACAGGACGTGCCGCGAGGCTTTCCGCATACGGTCGAGGAGCTCGTGCTGATGGGCCGCTTTTCCCGTTCCCCGCGTCGATTCTTCGAGAGTGCCGACGATCGCGTGGCGGCCCGGCGCGCCATGGAGGCGGTCGGCGTGATGGAGCTGCGCGGGGCGCTGCTCGATCGGCTGAGCGGCGGCGAGCGGCAGCGCGCGATGCTGGCCCGGGCGCTGGCCCAGGAGCCCCGGCTCCTCGTGCTCGACGAGCCGACCGCGTACCTCGACCTGCGCTACCAGGCCGAGCTTGCGGGTCTTCTGCGCCGACTCGGACGCGAAGCGCACCTGACCATCGTCCTCGTCTCACACGACCTGGGGTTCGCGGCCGAGCTGTCCGATCGGCTCCTGCTCATGGCAGGAGGCACTGGCGTGCGCATCGGCCCCCCGGAGGCGGTGATCGACGAGGCCCTGCTCGAGGCCGCCTACGGATGCCGGGTGATCGTCGACAAGCATCCGATCAGCCGCCGTCCCACCGTCCATCTGATCTACCCGGGAGGTGATAACCGCTAAGCGCCCATCACACGCACCATCGCGGCTCAGGGAAGCCGGTCCCGGCGCATGTTCGAGCCGAAGCCGGCACGGTCCCGCCACTGTAAGTGGGGAGTCACGCCCGACCCCGTATCGGGAGCCACTGGGAGCGTCATCAATGACGCGCCTGGGAAGGCCGGGCCACGACGCCGATCCACGAGTCAGGAGACCTGGCCGCGACGAGCAGTTGCCGTCCTTTCGAGAGAAAAGGAGCGGTCATGCGAAGGACGATCGGAGCAGCGTTCATGCTGGCAATGGCGGCCACGGGCCCCGCCCGGGCGCAGGAAGAGAAGAAGCTGGATCCGGTGGTGGTGACCGCGACCACGGTCGCGACGCCGTCGGAGCAGCTGGGTGTGGCCTTGAACGTGATCTCCGGGGAGGACTTCAAGACCTATCACTACTCCTCGGTCGACGACGCCTTCCGGAACATCCCGGGCGTCAACGTCACCCAGCAGGGCAGCTCCGGCAAGCTCTCCACCCTCAGCATCCGGGGGGCCAACTCTAGCCAGGTCCTGATCCTCGTCGATGGCGTCCGGGTGTCGAGTCCCACCATCGGGCAGACGGACCTGTCGGACATCTCGCCGGAGCAGATCGATCGTATCGAGGTCATCCGGGGCCCCCAGTCCACGCTGTACGGAGCCGACGCCATCGGCGGTGTGGTCAACATCATCACCCGCAAGGGGGGCGGGCGCTTCGTCGGTGGCACCGTCGAGAGCAGCGTCGGCAACTACGACACGCTCCAGAACCGGGTCGGGGTGAGCGGAGCCTACAAGATCTTCGACTACGCCCTGTCGGGCTCCCACCTCGAAAGCAACGGACAGTTCCCGAACGACAACTCGAACATGTGGGCAGGGAACGTGAGGCTCGGTCTCACGTTGCCGCTGGAGAGCACGCTCTCGGTGGTCTACCGGTACAATAAGAACGACACCGGCGTGCCCATCAAGGGCATCTTCCCGCCGCCCCAGCCGATCGTGCCCATCATCAACCAGAACGCCAAGCAGCAGACCGAGACCACCGTCATCAGCGTGGAGGGCAAGACGCGGCCCGTCGAGTGGTGGGAGAGCCGGGCGAGCTTCGGGCGCTACACGAACAACCAGGGCTTCCAGGACCCGCCGGATCCCGGCTTCGACTTCGATACGCTCGTCAAGTCGCAGGTCGACGTCGAGCGCCTCGAGAGCCAGTGGCTCAATTCCTTCTTCCTCGGCAAGTGGAGCACCACCACGCTCGGCGGGGGGTTCCGCAACGAGGAGGGGGACAACAAGGGGGTGTTCAAGGCCTCCCGGCAAGTGCCCTGGGGTATGCTCGAGGAGCAGCTGCGCTTCTTCGACCGCCTGTTCATCACCGGCGGCTTCCGGATCGAGCACGACAGCGTGTTCGGACAGGCGACGACGGCCCAGGGCTCGGTCCTCTTCGTGATCAAGGAAACGGGCACGAGCTTGCGTGGGGGCGCCGGCTCCGGCTTCCGCGCGCCCACCTTCAACGATCTCTTCTTCCCGGACTTCGGCAACCCCGATCTCAAGCCCGAGCGCAGCCAGTCCTGGGACGTCGGGGTGGACCAGGACCTCTGGGACAAGCGCGTCCGCCTCAAGGCGACGTACTTCCAGACCAACTTCTCCGACGCCATCATCTGCTGCACGCCCCTGCCGACCGCGCCCTTCGGCGGTCCCGTCAACGCGGGCAGCGCCCGCTCGCGCGGCGTCGAGGTCGGCGGCGAGGTGGTCATCCTGCCCAGTCTCGTCGCCTCCTTCACGTACACGTACAACGACACCGACAACTTCTCCACCGGGCGCCCGCTGCCGCGCGTCCCCCGCAACAGCGGCAGCGCCGGGCTGACCTGGCAACCGCTCAGCAGCCTCTCCACCTTCGTGCAGATGTACGCGGTGGGCAGCCAGTTCGACCCCTACGGCGACGTCTACAACAGCGGTCACACCCGCGTGGACATCGGGGGCACCTGGCGGATCCTGAGCCGGATGGGGCTGCTCGAGGGACTCGAGCTGACGACGCGCATCCAGAACCTGCTCAACGAGAAGTACGCGGAGGTGCGCGGCTTCCCGGCCCTCGGGGTCAACGCCCTCGTCGGGCTCCGGGCGTCGTTCTGAGCGGCACGGCATGATCGCCGGGGTGTCCGTCGAGATCGGAGCGGAGGCGGTGGTGGTGGCGAGCCCGTGGTCGCTCCGCGTCGTGTCCTCGGCGGTGCACCTCGGCGGCTTCGTCGACGCGCGCGCCATCCTCAACGTCCACGTGGCGAAGAACGATCCGTGCCTGGATCCCTCGGAGACGATCGCGGCATTCGCGCGGCACTCGGCGGTGCCGGAGCCCTGGGTCGGACTGTTGACCGGGGCGGCGACCGAGCGCGCGGTCGTGTCCGAGGAAGCGGCCGATGGCTGCGCGGCCCTGGCCGTCGTCACGGTCGGGCTCAGCAATCCGGTGGCCGCAGGTCTCTCGCGCATCGCTCGGTGCGGCGTGTCGACCATCAACACCATCGTGGTCGTGGACGCCGATCCTGAGCCGGCGGCCCTCGTCAATGCGGTGATCACCGCGACCGAGGTGAAGGCCCTGGCGCTCCGGGACGCGGGCATCCTGGCCCAGGATGGCGTGGCGGCGACCGGCACGTCGACCGACGCCGTGGTCATCGCGGCGACCGGGCGTGGCGGGCGGGCGCGCTTCGGGGGGCCGGCGAGCCCCCTGGGCTGGGTCGTCGCTCGCGCGGTGCGCGCGGCGCTCGTTCCCGGCATTCACGACTGGCTGGAGCGGAACCGGTGAGCCCCGTTCTCCGGGTGGTCGGCTACACGCTGTCGGCGCTTCTCCACGTGGGGGCCGGTGCACTGATCATTGCGTGGTCGGCGCCGGACTGGACGCGGCCGCTCTTCGTGGACCTGGTGGAGCCGCCCGAGCCACCCGCCGCGGTCGCGCCTCGAGCGGCGGACGACTCGATGGCGCACGCCGCGCCGCGGTTTCTCCACCAGGCGGCCGCCGAGCCCGGCTCCCGCGCCGTCGCGCCCCGCACGCCGGGCTCCCCCGTCGGCCCGCGTCCGGCACCGTCGGCTCCTGCACCGCCCTCCAGCCCATCGCCACAGAGTGTCTCGCCCAGTTCGGCAGCACCTTCTGATCCTGTCTCTTTGTCAGGGCCTCAAGTCGGAATCGCTCCACCGCCTTCACCCGCACCGGAGCCCGCGGCAATTGAGCCCGCGCCGCTGCCCTCCACGCCGCCTGTCTCTTCACCGCCCGGCGGGCACGTCGTGGCGTCTGAGCCTGGAGCCATCGGGCCCGCCGCAGGCCGATCCCTCGCCGGCATTGACGCCAGGACGACCGGCTCGCCCGGCACGTCGCTCGCCCTCGCTTCGCGGGGAGGCGAGCCTGGTGGTCCCGGGCCCGAGTACGGCCCATACCTCCGGCGCTTTCGCGAACGCGTCGCGGATGCGCTCGTCTATCCCCTGGGCGCGCGGCGGGAGGGTTTGAAGGGCACGGTCGAGCTGTACGTGCGGCTCGAAGCTGACGGCCGAGTGAGCGACGTCCGCGTCGTCCGTTCGTCCTCGCACGAGATCCTGGACCAGGCTGCGCTCGAGACCATCCGCCGGGTGGGCCCGCTGCCGTTTCCCGAATCGCTGCCGCGCCGGCCCCTCCTCATCCGGATCCCCCTCGTCTTCCAGCTTCAGTGAGGGAACGCCGGCTCCGATGAAGGTGCTGATCGTCGCCATCGTGCTTGACCTGCTCATCGGTGAACCCGCGAACCATTGGCACCCGGTGGCGTGGATCGGACGGCTCATCGCGTTCGGTCGCCGCCGGGCTCCGTCGAATCCCGACGACCTGGCCCTCTACGGGACATTCCTGATCTTGATCGTATCCGGGCTCGCCGCGGGTGGAGCGCTGACCGCCACCGCCCTCCTCGGCGAACTGCCCGGTCCGGCCGCCCTCCTCGCGCAGGCCTGGCTGCTGAAGTGCAGCCTCTCGCTGCACGGCCTCTTCGACGCGGTCGAGGTGGTGCGTGGTCATCTCGTGGCCGGCGACCTCGCCGGGGCGCGGCGGCAGGTCGCCTGGCGCCTGGTGAGCCGGCCCACCTCGGATCTCGATTGCGGGGCGGTGGCCTCCGCGGCGGTCGAATCCCTCGCCGAGAACCTCACCGACGCCCTGGTCGCACCGGTCGGCTTCTACGTCGTGGGCGTGCTCCTCGGTGGGACCGGGGCCGGCCTCGCGCTGGCCTGGGCCTATCGTGCGGTCAATACCGCCGACGCCATGATCGGCTATCGCCAGGACGAGCTCGAGTACCTGGGTCGCGCCACCGCGCGGACCGACGACGCGCTCAACTACGTGCCGGCCCGCCTGGCCGCGGCGGCCCTCATCGCCGGCGCGTGGCTCGCGGGGCAGTCCGGACCCGGCGCGGCGGCGGTGTGGCGGCGAGACGCCGCCCGCACCGCCAGCCCCAACGCGGGCCAGACCATGGCCGCGATGGCGGGGGCCCTCGGCGTCACGCTCGAGAAGGTCGGCCACTACCGCCTGGGCGACGGCCCGCCGCCCGACGTGGCGGCGATCGATCGCGCGATGCGGGTGGAGCGCTGGGCGGCCGTTCTCTGTCTGCTCGTCGCCGGGCTCTTCCTGGTGGTACGGCCGTGATGGCGCGCCGCCCGCCCGGGCGATCATGCTGCAGGCGACCGGCTCGCACGCGGGCAAGACCGTGCTCGTGGCGGGCCTCTGCCGGCTCCTCGCGCGTCGGGGGCTGCGGGTGGCACCGTTCAAGTCGCAGAACATGTCGCTCAACGCGGACGTGGCGACCAACGGCGGGGAGATGGGCTGGGCGCAGGTGATACAGGCCGAGGCGGCGGGCGTGCCGGCGCGCGTCGAGATGAACCCCATCCTGCTCAAGCCGCGGCCGGGGCCCGCAGTCAGGTCGTGCTGCTCGGCCGCGTTCTGCGCGACGCGCAGGCCTACTATCGCCTGACGCCGACCCTCTGGCCGGCGGTGCGCCGGAGCTACGACAGCCTGGCCCGCGAGGCCGACGTGATCGTGATCGAGGGGGCGGGAAGTCCGGCGGAGCCCAATCTCATGCGGCGCGATCTGGCCAGCATGCGCGTGGCTCGCCTGGCTCGTGCGTCGGTGCCACTGGTCGGCGACATCGACCGGGGCGGCGTCTTCGCGAGCCTGGTCGGCACGATGGTGTTGCGGCCGCCGGCGGATCGGCGGCGCGTGCGCGGGTTCGTCATCAACAAGTTTCGCGGGGACGAGGCGCTGCTCGCGCCCGCGCTGCGCGACCTGGCTCGAGCGGGGCGAAGTCGGTGAAGTTGGCGATGTGGGGCAGCCGCACCACCGCGATGCGAAGGCCGCCGGGGGCCCCGCGCGCGGCATCGAGACCGACCGAATCTTCCTCGGGCAGCGCGAGCCGCGGCAAGAACGGCACCACGCCCGCCACGGCCACCCGCGTGCGTCGGCGCCCGTCGGCACGTGCTCGAGTGGCCGCGGAGCGCGGGCAGCTCCGGGCCGCCGCACGTGGCGCGCGGCGTCGCGCCCGATCATCGGGCCCTGCGCGAGGCCGCCTACGATCGGCTCGCCGACGCGCTCGCCGCCTGCCTCGACACGCGCGTGCTGCGCGAGCTCGGGGTCGTGTAAGCGCCCCAAATTTCTTCGCTCCCTCGTGGCCCGGGGCGTATCATTCAACAATCGCCGCCGCAGCAGCGGCGATTTGTGTCTTTGAACATCACCGACCATCTCGCGGATGCATTGAGGCACGCGCTCGACGCCGCCGGGTTGCCCGCACCCACCGAGGTGCAGTGGGAGATCCCGCGCGAAGCGCGCCACGGCGACTACGCCACCAACGCGGCGATGACGCTGGCGCGTGAGGCCCGCCGCCCGCCCCGGAAGATCGCCGAGGCCATCGTGGCCAATTTCCCGAAGACGCCGGCGGTCGAGCGGCTGGAGATCGCGGGGCCCGGCTTTCTCAATGTCTTTCTCTCGCCGGGATGGTGTGCGGACGGCCTGCACTCGATCCTCGCCGCGGGGAGCGCTTACGGCACCAGCGACGCGGGCCGGGGGACGCGCGTGCTCATCGAGTTCGTCTCGGCCAACCCGACCGGCCCGCTCGTCATCGTCAACGCGCGCGCCGCCGCGGTGGGCGACGCCCTCGTGCGGATCTTCCGCGCCCAGGGCTACGCGGTCGAGTCGCAGTACTACGTCAACGACGCGGGCAACCAGTTCATGGCCCTCGCCCGGTCCGTCGACGTGCGCCTGCGCCAGGCACTTGGCGAGGCGGCCGAGCTGCCCGAGAACGCCTACCCGGGAGAGTACCTCGTCGATCTCGTGGCGGAATGGCTCGCCCAGGATCCGGCGGGTGTGCGCGCGATCGCGGCGCTGCCCGAGGCGGAGCGTCTCGAGCGGTTGGGCCGCCGAGCCGTGACCTCCATGGTGGAGGGCCAGCGCCGCGTGCTGGAGGCCTACGGCACGCGCTTCGATCGCTGGGCGCACGAGCAGCGCGACGTTCGCGACGCGGGGCTGCCGGGCGCGGCCATCGAGGCGCTCGCCGCGGCCGGCCACACCTACGAGCAGGACGGCGCGCTCTGGTTCCGCTCGACGGCCCTGGGGGACGACAAGGACCGTCCGCTCCGCAAGTCGGACGGCGAGCTGACCTACTTCGGGGTCGACATCGGCTTTCACCACTTCGAGAAGTTCGGGCGCGCCGACCACGTGATCGACTTCATCGGCCCCGACCATCACGGCTACGTGGCTCGCCTGCGGGCGGCGATGCAGGCGCTCGGGCATGCCCCGCAGGCGTTCGACGTGCTGATCGTGCAGCTGGTGACCTTGCTCCGCGACGGACAGCCGGTCCGCATGTCGAAGCGCCGGGGCGAGTTCGTCCTGATGGAGGAGCTCCTCGAGGAGGTCGGCCGGGACGCCGCCCGCTTCACGTTCCTGACGCGACGACACGATAGCCCGCTCGAGTTCGATCTCGCGGTCGCGACGCGACAGTCGTCCGACAACCCGGTCTTCTACGTGCAGTACGCCCACGCGCGCGTCGCGAGTCTCTTCAAGACCGCGGCCGAGCAGGGCCTCGCGGTGCCGTCCTGGGAGCAGGTCGACTTCTCGGCGCTGGCGCTCGGGGAGGAGCAGGCCCTGATCAAGCGCCTCCTGCAGTATCCGGAGCTGGTCGCGGGCGCGGCGCGGGCCCGCGAGCCCCATCGCGTGGCCTACTATCTGTCGGAGCTGGCCGGTCTCTTCCACCCGTACTACAAGGCGCATCGCGTGATCACGCCGGATCGCGCGACCACGCTGGCCCGCCTCGGGCTTTGCGCGGCGGTGGGGCAGGTGGTGCGCAACGGGCTCGATCTGCTCGGCGTCTCCGCGCCCGACAGCATGAGTCGCGCCGGCGAGCGGGACTGAGCCGTGGCCACCTCGGTGCGGCGGCGGGCGGGCAGCGGGCCGGGCACGGGCCAGTGGATGATGCTGGGCGGTGCGGTCCTCGTCATCCTCGTCCTGACGTTCGTCCTGGGGCTGCTGGTCGGCCGCCAGTGGGCGCGCTCGCTTGCCACCGCCGCGCCGCCGTCCATCTCGGAGGCGGCCCGGAAGGCGGCGACGCCCGCCCGTCGCAGCGGCATCGCCGCCGAGACCATGGCCGACCGGGCGCCCGAGTCGACGGAGAAGCTGACGTTCTACCAGACGCTCACCGAGCCGCTGGCCGCGCAGGGTGCGCCCCCCAAGCCCGAGACGAAGCCCATCGCGGTCAGGACGCACTCCGCGCCCTCACCGGTCGCGCCCCCGGCCACCGTGACGCCGGCTCCGGCCCGTGCCGCGGCTCCGGAGGCTCCGGTCCCCGCGGCGGTCTCGCTCCCGCCGACCCAGGGCAAGACTACGCCGGCCGCGACCGCGACCCCGCCGTGGACCATCCAGCTGGCCGCGTTCAAGAACCAGAAACAGGCCGACGACATGCGCCATCAGCTGGCTTCCTCCGGGCTCGAGGCCTACGTGGCCAACATCGCCGGGCCGACCGGTCAGGCGCGCTTCCGGGTTCGTGTCGGCACGTTCAAGTCGCGCGAGGACGCCGCGGCGGCCGCGGAGCGCCTCCGGGTCGAGCGCTCGCTCAGCGCGTTCGTCACGCTCAAGTAGGCCCGGCTCCGGTGGACCGGCGTCTCGGCCGCATCCTGATCTCCCGGGACGAGATCGCCGCCCGCGTGGCCGAGCTGGGGGAGGTCATCGGGCGCGACTATCAGGGTCGCTCGCCGCTCCTGGTCGGAGTCCTCAAGGGCGCGATCGTCTTCACCGCCGACCTGCTCCGGGCCATCCCGTTGCCGGGAGCCATGGACTTCATGGCCGTGTCCTCCTACGGAGCCGGCACGCGCTCGTCCGGGGTGGTGCGCCTGACCGCCGACCTGTCGCTCTCGATCGAGGGCCGCGACGTGATCATCGTGGAGGACGTCATCGACTCGGGTCGCACGATCAGCTACCTGCGGCGCAACCTGGCGACCCGCCACCCCCGCAGCCTGGCCCTCTGTGTCCTGCTGGACAAGGTGTCGCGCCGGGAGGTCGACGTCGACGTCGACTACGTGGGGTTCGTGATCCCGGACGAGTTCGTGGTGGGATACGGGCTCGACTTCGACGGCTGGCACCGCAATCTGGCCGATCTGGCCGTCCTGGAGCCGGTGCGAGTGTCGCCCTGATTTCCCTCCGCCTACGCCCGTTTGCGGCCTCGCACCGTATGGTATAGTTACTGCACCATGAATCCGTTCTACAAGAATCTCGCTCTTTGGATGGTGATTGGGCTCATCGTCATCCTCCTCTTCCAGCTCTTCCAGCAGAACCAGTCGCCCCGGGGCGAGATCGTCTTCTCGGACTTCCTGAAGAAGGTCGAGTCCGGGGAGGTCCGAGAGGTCACCCTGAAGGGCAACAACGTCTCCGGGCGCCTGAGCGACGGCTCGGCCTTCCGGACCTTCACCGCCGACTACCCGGACCTGGTCAAGTCGCTCAAGGACAAGGGCGTGAAGATCGACGTCAAGCCGCCCGACACGAACTCGTGGCTGGCCATCGTCCTGCAATGGGTGCCCATGCTGCTGTTCATCGGCGTCTGGATCTTCTTCATGCGCCAGATGCAGGGTGGGGGAGCCAAGGCGCTGTCCTTTGGCAAGGCCCGGGCCCGGCTGATCTCCGAGAAACAGAACAAGGTCACGTTCCAGGACGTGGCGGGCGTGGACGAGGCCAAGGAAGAGCTGCGCGAGATCATCGAGTTCCTGAAGGACCCACCCAAGTTCCAGAAGCTCGGCGGCAAGATCCCGAAGGGCGTGCTGCTGGTGGGCCCTCCCGGAACCGGCAAGACCCTGCTCGCCAAGGCCATCGCGGGCGAGGCCAACGTGCCGTTCTTCTCGATCTCCGGCTCGGACTTCGTCGAGATGTTCGTCGGGGTCGGCGCCTCGCGTGTGCGCGATCTGTTCGAGCAGGGCAAGAAGCACGCGCCCTGCATCATCTTCATGGACGAGATCGACGCGGTCGGTCGGCATCGGGGCGCGGGCCTGGGGGGCGGGCACGACGAGCGCGAGCAGACCCTGAACCAGCTCCTGGTCGAGATGGACGGCTTCGAGTCGAACGAGGGCGTCATCCTGATCGCCGCCACCAACCGGCCCGACGTCCTCGACCCGGCGCTGCTGCGGCCGGGACGCTTCGACCGGCGCATCACCGTCCCGCGCCCGGACCTCAACGGCCGGCTGGGCATCCTCAAGGTGCACACCAAGAAGACGCCGCTCGACGGGTCGGTCGACCTCTCCCAGATCGCCCGCGGTACCCCGGGTTTCTCGGGCGCCGATATCGAGAACCTGGTGAACGAGGCGGCCCTCTACGCGGCCAGGAAGAACAAGGAGCGGCTCTCCATCGACGACTTCGAGTTCGCCAAGGACAAGGTGCTCATGGGCACCGAGCGCCGCTCGATGTTCATCTCCGAGAAAGAGAAGCGGACCACCGCCATCCACGAGGCCGGCCACGCGCTGGTCGCCCGCATCCTCCCCGGGACCGATCCGGTCCACAAGGTGACCATCATCCCGCGCGGCCGCGCCCTGGGCCTCACCCAGCAGCTGCCGCAGGAGGACCGGCTCAACATCAACCAGGAGTTCGCCCTCAACCAGATCGCCATCCTCATGGGCGGGCGCATCGCCGAGGAGATCACCTTCGGCCAGAAGACCACCGGCGCCGGCAACGACATCGAGGTCGCGACCGGCCTCGCCCGGAGCATGGTGTGCGAGTGGGGGATGAGCGAGAGGATGGGGCCGCTCGCCCTGGGCAAGAAGGAGGGCGAGGTCTTCCTCGGGCGCGAGATGCAGACCGTCTCCGCCGTTTCCGAGCAGACCGCGAGGGAGATCGACGCGGAGGTGCGCCGCATCGTCCTGGAGCAGTACGAGCGGGCGAAGAAGGTGCTGCTCGACAACCAGGCGACGCTGAACAAGATCGCCGACGCCCTGCTCGAGTACGAGACCATCGACACGGCCGACATCGAGGTGCTGATGGCCGGCGGCGTCATGACGCGGCCACCGCCGCCGAAGGCCCCGCCGCCGCCGAGCGAGAGCAAGCCGCAGGACAAGAAGCGTCCGGGCCTGCTCGACGCCATCGGCGGCCTCTCCAAGCCGGAGCCGGGGAAGGCGTAGCCACCCGTTCGGCCCGATGACGGGATGGTCCCTCCGCATCGGCCCCCGGACCTTCTCCGGCCCGGGACCGTTCGTCATGGGCGTCGTCAACGCGACGCCGGACTCCTTCTCCGACGGCGGGCGATGGCTCGATCCGGACGCGGCCGCGTCCCGGGCGCTGGCCCTCGCCTCGGAGGGGGCGGACCTGGTGGACGTGGGCGGGGAGTCGACCCGTCCCGGCGCCCCGCCGGTGGCGGCCGACGAGGAGATCCGCAGGGTGGTCCCGGTGGTGGAGCGCCTGGTGGCGGGCGGCCTGACGGTCCCGATCTCGGTGGACACCTCGAAGCCGGAGGTGGCGCTGGCCGCCCTGCGCGCCGGCGCCGCGCTGGTGAACGACGTCCGCGGCCTCTCCGATCCGCGCCTCGCCGAGGTGGTGGCCGCGGCGGGCGTGCCGGTGG
>DATIWG010000079.1:0-40417 GCA_035519555.1 Nitrosotalea sp.
AGTAGGTCGCCGCGAAGAAGGTGAACACCAGTCCGCCCATGATCGTGTAGTGGAAGTGGGCCATCGAGAAGAAGCTGCCGTGCGTCGTGACGTCGCTGGGGACGTCGGAGAGGAAGACGCCCGACAGCCCGCCGATCAGGAAGTTGAAGATCCAGGCGAGGCAGAACAGCATCGGGACCGTCAGCCTGATCCGGCCGGCCCAGAGCGTCCCGAGGGCGCAGACGAAGATGAAGCCCGTCGGCAGCGAGATCAGCTCGGTCGACAGCATGTAGAACGGCCGCAGGTCGGCGTTGATGCCGCTGACGAACAGGTGGTGCTGCCACACCAGCCAGGAGAGCAAGGTGATCCCGAGCATCCCGCTCACCGCGAGGCGGTAGCCCCAGACGGGCTTGCGCGCGAAGACGGGAAGGATCTCGAGCAGGATCCCCATGCCGGGCAGCGCGAGGATGTAGACCTCCGGGTGGCCGAAGATCCAGAAGAGATGCTGCCAGAGCAGCGGGTCGCCCCCCGCGGCGGGGGCGTAGAAGAGCGTGCCGAAGAACCGGTCGAACATCAGCAGGATGAGGCCCACCGTGATCGCCGGGAAGGCGAGCACCAGCAGGAACTGGGTCACGAAGCTCATCCAGACGAACACCGGCATCCGCATCAAGGTCATGCCGGGGGCGCGCATGTTGATGATCGTCACCAGGAAGTTGAAGCCCGCCAGCATCGACGAGACGCCGAGGATCTGCAGGCCGAGCATCCAGAAGTCGATGGTGTGCCGCGGGGAGAACTGCGAGGACGTGAGGTTGGCGTAGCCGAACCAGCCACCGTCCGGCGCGAGGCCGAAGAGCCAGCTCGAGTTCAGGAACAGGGCCCCGGAGAGGAAGATCCAGTACGAGAGCGCGTTCAGCCGGGGAAAGGCCACGTCACGCGCCCCGATCATCAGCGGGATCATGTAGTTGAAGAAGGCCGCGCTCAACGGCATCACGCCCAGGAAGATCATGGTGGTGCCGTGCATCGTGAACAGCTCGTTGAACCGCTCGGCGCCCACCAGGGTGTTGTCCGGGCGGGCGAGCTGCAGGCGCATGATCAGCGCCTCGATGCCCCCCACCAGGAAGAAGATGAAGGCCGAGGTTCCGTACAGGATCCCGATCCGTTTGTGGTCCACCGTCGTGAGCCAGGACCAGACGGTTCCCCAGAAGGTCTCGGTCTGGACCTTCGAGCCGGGCATGAATGCGGCCTGAGTGGCCATTCGGGTCCCCTTATTTCAGGCTGAGGAGGTAGGCGGCCAGCGCCTTGCTCTGCTCGCCCGTCATTCCCAGATTCGGCATGAGCGCGCCGGGCTTCATGTGCTCGGGGTTCTCGATCCACTTGATCAGGTTCTCCGGCGTCGACTCCATCAACGAGCCGGCGAACCGCTTGCGGCTCGCGAAGTGGGTGAGGTCCGGGCCGATGTGTCCCGCGGAGATTCCGTTGATGGTGTGGCAGCCCACGCAGGTCGACTGGGTGAAGATCGTCTTGCCCTGCTGGGCGACTGGATCGGTGGGCTCGACCGGCGGCGCCTGCTGGCCCTTGATCCACTTCTCGAAGTCGGCCGGTGCGTGGACGATGACCCGGAAGCGCATGTTGGCGTGCGACACTCCGCAGTACTCCGCGCACTGCCCGGGATAGTCGCCCGGCACCTCCGGAGTGAGCGTGATCTGGTTCACCCGGTGGGGCACCACGTCGCGCTTGCCGCCGAGCTGCGGCATCCAGAAGGAGTGGATGACGTCCGGCGCGTTGAGGAGGAAGGTCGCGGTCTGCCCGACCGGCAGGTGCAGCTCGTTGGCGGTGGTGACCTTGAACTGCGGATAGCGGAACTCCCACCACCACTGCTTGCCGGAGACGTCCACCCGCAGGGCGGTGGCCGCCGGGGCCTCCTGGGTCTTGAAGATGACCCTGATGGTCGGGATGGCGAAGACGAGCAGGATCACCGCGAAGGCGATGGTCCAGCCGACCTCGAGCGCGGTGTGGCCGTGCACCTGCTTGGGGATCGGCGCGCCCGGGTGGTCGCGGAAGCGCCAGCAGGCGTAGAGCAGAGCCACCTCGACCGCGAGGAAGATGCCGAGGCTCCACCACGAGATCAGCATGAAGATCTCGTGGGTCGTCTTCCCGAAGTCCGACTTGGGCACCACCGTGCTCATCGGGGTGTCCCAGTTCCAGCCCACCCAGCTGCACGAGCTGGCGAGGACGAGGACCGCGCCCAGCAGGCAGACGAGCGTCCAGTCGAGGCGCTTCGGGAGCCGACGGACAGGGGAGGGCTGCTCAGTCATGGCGTCGTGTGGTTCCTCTAGCGCGGGGCCGCCGCCGACGATGGGATCGAGGTCCCGGTCGCGGCCACCGCCGGCCGCTGGACATCGACCACGGCCACCCAGCTCCGGGCGGCCAGGAAGAGCACGAGGAGCACCGGTATGGAGGTCCACAGCAGATCGGTGGAGCGCCGGGCGCTCCGGGGAGAGATCGCGCGGCGCGATCGGAGCACAAATACCAGCGAGCTGGCCTGAGCGGCCAGGAATACGGTCAGAACCAGAGCCAGCAGCAGGTGCACTATCGTAGGCACAGCATCCTCTTGAAAGTTATGGCGCTGGAAACACGCGGAGTGTACTTGATCCCGCGGACGGTTGCCAAGTGGAAACTTTCACATGCGGCCTCCGAACCGCCGTCGAGGAAGCTGTCTCACCCGGCGAGCCGGAGCAGCGTGTGCAGCAGCGCGTTGGCGCCGCGCCCGATCGCCTTCCAATCGCTCATCTCGTCCGGCCGATGGCTGCGGCCGCCCCGCGAGGGAATGAAGAGCATGCCGGAGGCGGTCACCGCGGCTAGGTTCTGGGCGTCGTGGCCGGCGCCGGAGGGCATCCGCTTGTAGGCCAGGCGCAGGGTCTCGCACGCGGCCTGCACCGCGTCCATGACGCGCGGCGCACACCGGACCGGCTCGGTGCGCGAGAGCGTCTCCACCATCACGCGCAGCCCTCGTCGTCGGGCCACCGTGCGGGCCAGCGTGACGCACTCGCGATCCAGGCGCGCGAGGAGGCGCCCGTCCAGCTCCCGCATCTCCTGCATCAGCATCGCGCGCGCCGGCACGATGTTGGAGACGCCCGGCGAGAGCTCGATCCGCCCGAAGTTGGTCACGCTGCGGCCGCTGCCCTTCTTCACGATGTGCTCGCGGGCCTTGAGCGCGTACTCGCACGCGGCCAGGAACGCGTCCTTGCGCGCGGCCATCGGCGTGGTGCCCGCGTGGTCGGGCTCGCCGACGAAGGTGAGCCGGTTGCGCCGGATGCCCACGATGCCGTCCACGAGGCCGATGGGCAGGCGGGCCGCCTCGAGGTGGGGGCCCTGCTCGATGTGCAGCTCGATGTACGCGTGGAGGCTCCGTGGGTCGCAGCGCGCCTCCGGGGCTCGCGCGGCGTCGTAGCCCGCGCGGGCCATCGCGTCCACCAGGGTCAGGCCGTCGACCGCCCGCAACGTCGGGATCTGCGCCGCGTCGAGCTTGCCGGTGAAGGCGCGGGAGCCGAAGAGGCTGCCGTAGCGGCCCTCCTCGTCACTCCAGGCCACCACCGCGAGAGGCCGGCGCGTGGCCAATCCGGTCTCCCGGATGGTCTGCAGGCACTCGAGGCCGGCCAGCACCCCCAGGGCTCCGTCGAGCGGCCCGCCCTCCGGTACCGTGTCGATGTGCGAGCCCGTGAGCACGGCCGCGCCCTCGCCCGGCAGCATGCCGAAGGTGTTCCCCGCGGGGTCGACGCGAGTTTCGAGCCCCGCTTCCTTCATCCGACCGAGGAGCCAGGCACGGGCTTCCTCGTGGGCGGGAGTCCAGCAGGAGCGCGTGATACCCCGGCCCTCCGGGTTGCGGCCGTAGGTGGCCAGCGTCTCGATGTGGCTCTTGAGGCGGGGCAGCGAGATCCCGGCGGCCATGGACGTCGCGAGTATACCTCACCGCGACCCTTGACACTTTCTGACGCGGGCTCGTATCATGACAACTGAACCTTCGTTCATCGTCGTCCCGGTCAACCTCACCGAGAACCCACCAGAGCGTGGGCCACACGAGCGTGGGAGAGCATATGGACTTCACGCTGACTCCAGAGCAGCAATCCTTCCGCGACGCGGTCCGCGCCTGGCTGGGGAAGAATATCCAGCAGGACTGGGTGGCACGCCTGCGGCAGGGCTCGGACATCCCGCGGCCCGAGGCCTACGAGATGCTCCGGCAGTGGCAGCGTCGAATGTACGACGCAGGCTTCGTCGGACTCACGTGGCCCAAGGAGGCTGGCGGCCGTGGCCTCACCTTCATGGAGGAGATGATCCTCCAGCAGGAGATGGCGCTCTCCAAGGCCCCGCCGGTCCTCAACATCCTGGCCATCGGAATGGCCGGGCCCACCATCATCGCCTACGGCACCGACGAGCAGAAGAAGCGCTACCCACCCAAGATGCTCTCGTGCGAGGAGATCTGGTGCCAGGGCTACTCCGAGCCCAATGCCGGCTCCGATCTCGCGTCGCTCCAGACCCGCGCCGAGAAGGACGGGGACCACTACGTCATCAACGGGCAGAAGGTGTGGACGTCGCTCGCCCACATCGCGGACTGGATGATGCTGCTCGCCCGCACCGACCCGGCCGCGCCCAAGCACAAGGGCATCACCTACTTCCTGCTCGACATGAAGAGCCCGGGCGTGACCGTGAAGCCGCTCAAGCAGCTGACGGGCGACGCCGAGTTCAACGAGGTCTACTTCGACAACGTCCGCATCCACGAGTCGCAGATCCTGGGCGGCCTCAACAACGGCTGGGCGGTGGGACTCACCACTCTGATGTACGAGCGGCTCGCCTTGGGCTTCGGTCTGCAGGTCCGCCTGCGCATCGCGCTCGACAGCCTCGTCGACCTGGCGCGCGGCACCAAGAAGAACGGGGTGCCGGTCACCCAGGACCCGGTGATGCGACAGAAGCTGGCCCAGATGTGGATCGACACCGAGGTCTTCAAGTACACCGGCGCGCGCGCGATCACCAAGCTCCTCCGGGGCGAGCTCCCGGGCCCCGAGGCTTCCGCGGGCAAGATGATGTGGGTGGAAGGTCACCAGCGGGTGCAGGAGCTGGCCATGGAGATCCAGGGGCCATTCAGCCAGCTGAGCCACGGGAGCAAGTGGGCGGTGGCGGACGGCCTCTGGCAGCACACGTTCCTGCGCTCGCGCGCCAACTCCATCGAAGGCGGCACCACCGAGATCCAGCGCAACATCATCGGCGAGCGCGTGCTCGGCCTCCCGAAAGGTTAAGCCATGAACTTCGGGTTCAACGAAGAGCAGGAGCTGCTCCGCAACACGGCGCGGAAGTTCTTCGAGAACGAGTGCGGCTCCGACACGGTGCGCCGCCTGATGGAGACGCCGGAGGGCATCAGCGCCGAGCTCTGGAAGAAGCTCGCGGAGCAGGGCTGGCTCGGTCTGATCTATCCCGAGCCGTACGACGGCATGGGGCTCGGCCTCGTGGACCTCGTCGTGCTCATGGAGGAGATGGGCCGCGCGGTGGCGCCCGGGCCCTATTTCTCCACCGTGCTCCTGGGCGGGCTCGCCATCCTCGAGGCGGGCGGCGAAGCCCAGAAGAAGGAATGGCTGCCCCGGATCGCGGCGGGCGACAAGCGTGTCGCGCTGGCCTGGATGGAGCCGAGCGCGCAGCTCGGCCCCGCCGGGGTGACGCTGACCGCGGTCGAGAAGGGCGGCAAGTACACACTCTCCGGCACCAAGCTCTTCGTTCCCGATGCCCATACCGCGGACGCGCTCGTGGTGGCGGCGCGGACGCGCCCGGGGGCGGGCGCCGACGGGGTCTCGCTCTTCCTGCTGCCCAGGGGCACGAAAGGGCTCGAGGTGACGCTGCTCCCCACCATGGACCAGACCCGCAAGCTCTGCGAGGTCGCGCTCTCCGACGTGACGGTCGGCGCCGACGCGCTGCTCGGCGCGGCCGGGTCCGCCTGGGCGCCCCTGTCCCGCGTGCTCGACCGCGCCACCGTGGCCCTCTGCGCCGAGATGTGCGGAGGGGCCCAGAAGGTGCTCGACATGACGGTCGAGTACGCGAAGATCCGCCAGGCCTTCGGCCGGCCGATCGGCTCCTATCAGGGCGTGAAGCACCGCGCGGCCGACATGCTGGTGGATGTGGAGAACAGCAAGTCCATCACCTACTATGCGGCGTGGGCCCTCGACGAGGGCTCGCCCGAGGCGCCGCTGGCCGTGAGCATGGCCAAGGCCTACGTCTCCGACGCCTTCCGCCGCGTCGCCGCGGCCGGCATCCAGCTCCACGGCGGTATCGGCTTCACGTGGGAGCACGACCTGCACCTCTACTTCAAGCGCGCGAAGGGCTCCGAGTTCACCTTCGGCGACGCCACCCACCACCGCGAGCGCGTGGCCCAGCTGGTGAACCTGTAGTTCCTCGTCCCCCATGATCAAGCGCGTCCGGCAGCACGTGGGGCGATGGATGCGGCGCGACCCGGGCGAGGCCGTGCCGGACGCCCTGCTGTTCGCGGATCACGAAGAGATCCGGGACATCGCGCGCCAGATCCGCCGGACCAAGGTGGAGATGGACCGCTCGGTGCTGTCGATGCGCAGCTGGGCGCGTGACCTCGGTCGCCGCCTCGCGGAGGGCCCGCGCGGGCTCTCGCGCAACGAGGACCTGCGCGCTCTCGGTGAGACGGTGGGTGGCCTCGCGCACAACTTCAACAATTCCCTCGCCGCGATCCTCGCCTACACCGAGCTGATGCTGCGCGAGAGCGAATCGGAGGCGGCCCGGCGCCGGCTCATGGTCATCCGCGACGTGGCTCTCGAGGCCTCCGCGACGGTCCGCAAGCTACAGGAGTTCGTCTCGCGCCAGCCCCAGGTGGCCTTCGGTCCGGTGGGTCTGCCCGCGGTCATCGCGGAGGCCCTCGAGCTGACCGCTCCGCGCTGGCGCGACGAGGCGGAGCGCAAGGGCATCGTCATCGCGGTCACCCAGGACATGGAGGCGCTTCCCCCGGTGGAAGGCAACGCCTTCGAGCTGCGTGACGCCCTCGTCCGCCTGATCCACAACGCGGTGGACGCCATGCCGCGGGGCGGCTCGCTCGCCATCCGCGCGGCCTCCGAGGCCTCGGGCTGGGTGGTGGTGGAGGTCCGCGACTCGGGAGTGGGGATGTCGGACGAGATGCGGCGGCGGCTCGCCGAGCACGCGCGGAGCCTGCAGCCGGGGCGGGGAACCGGCCAGGGCCTGGCTCACGTGTACGACATCGTCGAGCGCCACGGTGGCAGCGTCACCATCGACAGCGAGATCGGCAAGGGCACGACGGTGCGGCTCCGGCTGCACGCGAGTCGCTTCCAGATCATCCCGGCCTCCGAGGGGCCGGCCGAGCGCCAGATGTCGCCCGAGCAGGCCGCCCGCGTGCTGCTCGTCGACGACGACCCGCGTCTGCTCACCGTGCTCTCCGACGTGCTGCGCAGCGAGGGCCACGCGATCACGACCGCCGCCAACGGCGAGGAGGCGCTGGCCGTCTTCGATCCGGCCGCCCACGACGTGGTGATCACCGATCTCGGCATGCCCAAGATGAACGGATGGGAGGTCGCCGAGCGGATCAAGACCCGCTCGCCCTCGACGAGCGTGTTCATCCTCACCGGCTGGGGCGAGGGCGTCTCGGCCCACGAGTCCATGCAGTTCGTGGACCGCGTGATCGCCAAGCCGGTGTCCGCGGAAGCGCTCCTCGAGCAGCTCGCCGGCCTCACACGCTCCCGCATCCCGCCCGCGTGACCTCCGAGCCGGCCGCACTCGCCTCCCCGCGCCCCGCCGCCTCCGTCCTGCTGGTCCGGCCGGCCGCGACCTGCCCGGTCGAGGTCTACATGATCCGGCGCCAGAAGAGCATGCGCTTCCTCGGCGGGTTCTACGCCTTTCCCGGCGGCAAGGTCGAGACCTCTGACGCCAGCGACGAGGCCCTCGGGTGTTGTCGGGGCATCTCACCCGGCTCCGCGCTCGAGACGTTCCCGGCCTCCGACGGTTTGCCGCCCCTGGCGTTTTGGGTGACCGCGGCGCGCGAGCTGGTCGAGGAGACCGGGTTGCTCGTGGGCTGTGACGATCGCGGTCACCCGGTGGACACGCGGGACCCGGCCGTGCGCGAGCGGGTCGAGCGCCTGCGCCACCGGCTGGTTGCCGAGGAGGCGCCCTTCCACGCGCTCCTCGCGCGAGAGGGCTGGTCCCTCGACCTCGCGTCCTTCCGGTACCTGTCGCACTTCATCACGCCGCCCTCGAGCCCGATCCGCTTCACCGCGCGCTTCTTCTTGGCGCCGGTGCCCGCGGGGCAAGAGCCGCGCCTCCTCGGCGACGAGGCCTCCGAGGGCTTCTGGATCGATCCCGCGGAGGGCCATCGGCGGTTCCTCGCCGGCGACATGCAGATGGCCGAGCCGGCCGACTGCGGGCTCCGCTACCTGTCGGGCTTCGACGATCTCGAGTCGGTCTGGGCGGCCCATACCGACGGACGCCACAAGTTCCACGGCATCCTGGATCGGATCGAGGCGGCGGGCTTTTCGATCCCGCGCGGCAAGCGCCCCGGCCAGTCCTGACCGGCGCCGCGGGCATGGACAACGCGGCTGCCCTCTTCATCGACGGCCCCGTCGACGAAGGCCATGGGAATCGCGCCGCGCTCGTCACGCCCACGGGGGTCGTCACCTACGCCGCCCTCCGGCGCCTGACCAACCGCGCGGCCTACGGGCTGCGCGCCCTCGGCGTCGAGGCCGAGCAGCGCGTGGCCGTGCTCCTGCACGACAGCCCGGCGTGGGCCGCCACGCTCTTCGGCGCCCTGAAGCTCGGGGCGGTGGCGGTGCCCATCAACACGCGGCTGGGGGCACCCGCGCTCCGGACGGTACTCTCGGACTGCCGCCCGAAGGCCCTCGTGGCCGATCCGTCGATCATCGCCCGCAGCGGCGTCGACGCAACTGAGCTCGGGGTGGCCGTGCGCGATTTCGACGCGCTGGTCGCCGGGACTCCGAGCTCGGCGTTCCCTCTCGAGCCGGTCGGGGCCGACGCCATGGCGATATGGCTGTATACCTCCGGGACCACGGGCTCCCCGAAGGCGGCGGTCCACTGCCACCGCACGCTCCCGGCCTGTCGTCACTACGGGATCGAGGTGCTGGGCGTCAACCCCGAAGACCGCATCTTCGCCACGTCTCGGTTGTTCTTTCCCTACGCGCTGGGCAACGCGCTGCTGATCCCGCTGTTCGCGCGCGCCGCCGCGTACCTCGACCCGGTCTGGCCCGATCCGGTGGGGGTGGCGCGCGTGATGCGGGAGTTCCGGCCCACCCTCTTCTTCTCGGTCCCGACCATGTATGCCCGGCTCCTCCGCGCCGACCTGCCCGCCGATACCTTCACCTCCGCGCGCGCCTGCGTGTCGGCGGGGGAGCGGCTGCCCGCCGAAATCTACGAGGCCTGGCGCGCGCGCTTCGGAGTCGAGGTCCTAGACGGTATCGGTGCGACCGAGACCGTCTTCATGGTGCTCTCGAATCGGCCCGGCCTGAGCCGGCCCGGCTGCTCGGGCGTGCCGGTGCCCAGTACCGAGGCGCGGGTGCTGGATTCGGAAGGCCGGCCGGTGGCCGACGGCGAGGAGGGCGTCCTGTGGGTGCGCACGCCCTCGCAGGCCGCCTCGTACTGGAAGCGCCTCGATCACTCCCGCCGCACGTTCGTCGGTGACTGGTTCCGCACCGGCGACGTCTATCGGCGCGAGCCGGACGGCGCCTACGTCCACTGCGGGCGCGAGGATGACATGTTCAAGGTGGCGGGACAGTGGGTGGCCCCGGCCGATGTAGAATCGGTGCTGTTCCGGCACCCGGGCGTCCTCGACTCCGGCGTGGTCGGGATGCCGGAGGCCGGCGGGCTGGTCAAGCCGTTCGCCTTCGTGGTGCCCCGCGAGCCGGCCGTCGAGGCAGCGGCCCTGCGGGCGGACCTGCAGCGGTTCCTGGAGGGCGCCCTCGCGCCGCACCAGCGGCCGCGGGAGATCAGGATCGTGAGCGAGCTGCCGCGCACCGACACCGGAAAGCTACAGCGCTTCCGGCTGCGCGAGCTGATCGATGGTCAGTAACGCGCTGACCGTGAAGGTGCGGTGGAGCGAGGCCGACCCGGCCGGTATCGTGTTCTACCCGCGCTTCTTCGAGTGGTTCGACCTCGGCACCGAGGCCCTCTTCGAGTCCCTGGGCCTGCCGTGGACCGAGATGTTCCCGGCCGAGCGTATCGTGGGCGTGCCGATCGTGGAATCGGGCGCCCGGTTCGCGTCTCCGGTACGCTACGGGGACCGGGTGCGGATCCAGACCACGGTGAGCGACGTGCGCGAGAAGACGTTCCGGGTCGAGCACGAGGTGTCCGTGGGCGACCGGCGCTGCGCGAGTGGTTTCGAGGTGCGCGCCTGGGTGGCGTGCCCGGAGAGCCCGGGCGGGGCGCTGGCCGCCAAGCCCATTCCGGCAGGCGTCGTCGCCCGCCTCAAAGGAGAGTCCCGTCGATGAAGCCAGAGGTGGTGTTCACCAAGTCGGCGCCCAAGACCGGGTTCTCCGAGGGCACCGAGTCGCCGATCGCGCAGGGGGTCAAGTGCGGAGGGTTTCTCTTCGTGTCGGGCCAGGGCCCGCTCGATCCGGTCACCAAGACCATCGTCTCGCAGGACATCGCCGAGCAGACGCGTGTCACCCTCGACAACGTGCGGGCAGTGCTGGAGGCTGGAGGCTCCTCGATCGGGAACGTGGTGCGGGTAGGTGTCTACCTGCGCAACATGGACGACTTCGGCGTCTTCAACCGGGTCTTCAAGGAATACTTCCAAGGCGTGCAGCCGGCCCGCACCACCGTCGAGGCCGCCCCACCCCGCAAGGGCGTGAACGTCGAGATCGACGCCATCGCGTACGTGCCGTGACCGCGAGTCCAAGCGCCGGAACGAGTGTCCGCCGAGTGGGGGAGTGCGGGGGCCATTTCGGGGCCTCCGCAGATGAAGAGCCGAAAGAAGTAAGCGAGCAGGAAGGATCACACCCATGAGCCCACTCGCCGGGGCATTCTTGACCGTCCACACCCCGCGCTACTGCACGCTCGAGGCGGCCTACGAGGGCAAGCTCGCCTCCGAGGTCTTCCGCCCGGTGCGTGATGGGCTCGTGGAACAGGGCGAGCTCGTGGCGCAGGCGCAGCTCGACGTGACCGTGATCAACTCGTGCCACCTGATCACGACGTTTCCCACCGTGGTGGACGGGACCCCGCGGCACCGGGGTGTGCTCACCGCCCAGGAGGCTCCCGAGATCATCCACGGCGTGCCCTACGACTACCCGGGTGACTACGACCTGGCCGCCCGCCTGATCGCCCGAGGCAAGGCGACCGGGCAGCAGTGCGTGCTCGCCAACGACGTCCACTATCCGCTCGACTACGGGACCGTGATGCCGATGGTCTGCTACCTGGACCGGGCGCAGCGGATCCCGCTCGTCCCGGTGTCGGTCTGTCTGTCGGCGGACCTGAACGAGGCCTACGAGTGGGGCCGCCTGGTGGCCCAGGTCGCCGGGGAGAGCGGCAAGCGCGTGGGCTTCGTCGCGAGCGGCAGCGTCTCCCACAAGCTCGTGCGCGGACCCGACCGCATGCCCCTACCGCCCGACCAGGAAATGGACCACCGCTTCGCCCGGCTCCTGGCCGACGGCGAGTACGAGAAGCTGTGGGCCTGGCTGCCCGCGTTCACCGGGGCCACCCAGGCCGAGATGGGGGGCCGCCACCTGGCCATGCTGCTCGGGGTCGTCATGGAGTCGAAGCACCGCTTCGTGCCAACCGTGCACGCCTACGGGCCGTCGTCGGGCAGCGGCAACTACGTCATCTCGCTGCTGGCGGCCTGAAACCCGACCGGGCGCCTGGCGGTTTCGTAAAGGAGATGGATTTCGTGTAGATTTGTAGGCCTTCGGCGCCAACGACGGCGCCGACCACCCAGGAGGACATCACGATGGCACACGTAACGCGGCGGAAGTTCCTCGGGACCGCGTCTCTCGCGGCGGCCGGCGCGGCGATGGGACCGTGGGTGCTCCGGGCGGGCGCCCAGTCCGGCCCGATCAAGGTCGGCCTCGTCCTGCCCTACTCCGGCGTCTACGCGGTCCTCGGCGAGTCCATCACGCAGGGCATGGAGCTGGTGTTCGCCCGCGAGAACTGGACGGTGGCGGGGCGCAAGATCGAGATGATCAAGGAAGACGACGAGATGAAACCGCCGGTCGGCGTCCGCAAGACGGAGAAGCTGATCGACTCCGACAAGGTGGACATCCTCACCGGCCCGGTCCACAGCGGCATCCTGATGGGCATGCGGGACAAGGTACACAGCTCGAAGACGATCCTGATCGTCTCCAACGCGGGGGCCGACGCGATCAGCCGCGAGCGGTGCTCGAAATGGATCTTCCGGACGTCGTTCTCGAACTGGCAGCCCTGCCAGCCCATGGGCGGGTGGGTGGCCAAGAACGTCTCCAAGGAGGTATTCCTGACCGCGCCCAACTACCAGGCCGGCAAGGACATGATGAACGCCTTCAAGGAGACGTTCGTCCCCGCCGGCGGCAAGGTGGTCGCCGAGGACTATCCGAAGCTCGGCGAGACGGACTACGCGCCGTACCTCACCAAGATCCGCCAGTCCGGGGCCAAGGCCGTCTTCGCCTTCTTCTCGGGCTCGGACGCGGTGAACTTCGTGAAGCAGTACGACCAGTTCGGCCTCAAGCAGTCGATCAAGCTGACCGGGGCCGGCTTCCTCACCGAGCCCGACGTGCTGCCGGGCCAGGGCGCGTCCGCGCTGGGCGTCATCACCGGGCATTTCTACACGCCGTTGCTCGACAACCCCACGAATCATCGGTTCGTGAAGGAGTTCCGAGACAAGTTCTTCGGCAAGATGCCCGACGGCTTCGCGTGCCAGGGCTACGACACCGCCGAGGTCATCGTCCGCTCGCTCAAGACGGTCAAGGGCAACACCCAGGACAAGGACAAGCTGGTCGAGGCCATCGCCAAGGTGGAGTACGACAGCCCGCGGGGCCCCTTCAAGTTCGACCCGAAGACCCACAACGTGATCCAGCCGTTCATCTACGTGCGCGAGGTGCGCGAGGTCTACGGCGGCCTCAACAACGTGGTCATCGACCGGGTCGCCAACGTGGCGGACCCGGGCACCGGCTGCACGCTGCCCGCGTAGTGTCGCCTGGTCGGGTAGCCCGTGCCCGCTGATCTGTTCGGGCAGGCGCTGAACGGGCTCGCGTACGGCGTCCTGCTGTTCCTGCTCTCCGTCGGGCTCACCCTGATCTTCGGCATGCTCGACGTGGTGAACCTGGCGCACGGTTCGTTCTACATGCTGGGTGCCTACGCGGGGCTGTCGGTCATCGCGGGCACCGGGAGCTTCTGGCTGGCCCTGCTGGTCGCGCCTCTCGCGGTCGGGCTGATCGGCGCGCTCGTCGAGCGATCCTGTCTGCGCCCACTCTACCGGCGTCCGCCGCTGGACCAGGTGCTGCTCACCTTCGGATTCATCTACCTCTTCGAGGACCTCGTGAAGTGGTTGTGGGGCGGTCGCATCCGCTCGATCCCCCCGCCCGACCTCTTCGCGGGCTCGACCACGATCTTCGGCGCGACGATCCCCTCCTACCGGCTCTTCGTGATCGCCTTCGGGCTCGCGATGGCGGTGCTCCTCTGGCTGCTGATCGAGCGCACGCGTCTCGGCGCGATCATCCGCGCGGGCGTCTTCGACGCGGAGATGACGGCCGGCCTCGGCATCAACATCCATCGCGTGTTCACCGCCGTCTTCGCCTTCGGCGCCGCGCTCGGGGGACTCTCCGGCGTCATCGCGGGGCCGATCCAGTCGGCGTATCCGTCGATGGGCGTGGCGATCCTGATCCCGGCGCTGATCGTGGTGGTGGTGGGCGGCCTCGGGAGCCTCAAGGGCTCGCTGATCGGCAGTCTCATCATCGGCCAGGCCGAGACGTTCGGGAAGGTCTGGCTGCCCGACGCGGCCATGCTGATCATCTACGTGGTGATGGCCGCCATCATGCTGATCCGCCCCCAGGGACTGTTCGGCCGGCCGCTCAAGTGATATCGCGCCTCCTCGCCTTCGTCCTGGTGGCGGTGGCCCTCGCCCTGTTCCCGCTCGGCGCCGGGAGCTATCCGGTGAAGCTCCTCCAGGAGATCCTGATCTGGGGCATCTTCGCGATGAGCCTCGACCTGCTGATGGGCTACGCGGGCATGGTGTCCTTCGGTCACTCCGCGTTCTTCGGCATCGGGGGCTACGTGGCGGCGCTGGCCCTGGCGAAGAACCCGGGGCTCGTGTCGGCGCTCGTGCTGCCGCCGCTGGCCGCCGGCCTCGCCGCCCTCGTCATCGGCTTCTTCTCCATCCGCGTGAGCGGCGTCTACTTCATCATGCTGACGCTGGCGTTCTCGCAGATGTTCTACGCCTACACGTTCCAGGTCTCCTGGCTCGGCGCCGAGGACGGCATCGTGGGGATTCCGCGCCCGGCCCTCCCCGGCGTCGATCTCACGAACCTCCGGACCTTCCACGGCTATCTGCTGACCCTCGTGGTGGCGGTGGCCCTGATCCTGTGGCGGGTCGTGCGCTCCCCGTTCGGTCACGTCCTGCGCGGCATCCACGAGAACGAGGCGCGCATGGAGGCACTGGGCTACGCGGTCGACCGCTACAAGCTGCTCGCCTTCGTCATCGCGGGGGTCATCGCGGGAGCCGCCGGCTCGCTCTACGCCCAGTTCAACGGCTCGATCACCCCCGACGCCTTCTTCTGGACCACGTCGGGCGAGGCGCTGCTCATGGTCATCATCGGCGGCACCGGCACCCTGGGCGGCGCGCTGCTGGGAGCGGCCGCCTTCATCCTGCTCCAGAGCCTGGTCAGCACCTACACCGAGCGGTGGATGCTGATCCTCGGCACGACCTTCATCCTGTTCGTGCTGTTCGCCCCCGGTGGCATCGTGGGCGTGCTGCGCGGGCGGATCGGGCTCCGCGCGTGAGCGCGCCGCTCCTGGCCGCCGAGATGCTCAGCCGCACCTTCGGCGCGCTCGGCGCGCTCAACCGCGTCTCGTTCGAGGTGGCGCCGCGGGAGCGCCGGGCCATCATCGGCCCCAACGGCGCGGGCAAGACCACGCTCTTCAACGTGATCACCGGCCAGCTCGCGCCGACCGGAGGGCGCATCCTGCTCGAGGGCAAGCCGATCGAGGGCCTGAGCCCGCACGCGGTGGCCCGCCGCGGCATCTCGCGCTCGTTCCAGCGCAACAATCTGTTCCCGAAGCTCGCGGTGCTGGAGAACCTGCGCCTGGCCGCGGCGGCTCGCGCGCCGGGCACCTGGGATCTGCTCGGCCGCATCGAACGGCGGCCGGGCCCGCTCGGCCGGGCGCGCGAGGTGGCGGAGATCGTCGGGCTCACCGATCGGCTCGCGGTGCCGGCCGGCCGGCTGTCGTACGGGGAGCAGCGCCAGCTCGAGGTGGGGGTCGCCCTCGCCACCGCGCCCCAGCTCCTGCTGCTCGACGAGCCCACCGCCGGCATGTCGCCCGAGGAGACGCAGCGCATGACCCGCATGCTCGAGGCGCTGCCGCGCGACGTGACCCTGCTGATCATCGAGCACGACATGGACGTGGTGGGCTCGCTCGCCGACCGGGTCACCGTTCTGCACTACGGCGAGGTGCTGACCGAAGGCACCTTCGCCGAGGTGAAGGCCGACCCGCGCGTGTACGAGGTCTACCTGGGCAGCGCGTGAGCATGCTCGACGTCGAGGCCATCCACACGTACTACGGCGACAGCCACGTGTTGCACGGCGTCTCCCTGCGGGTGGCCCCGGGCGAGGCGGTGGCGCTGCTCGGACGCAATGGCGCGGGCAAGACCACCACGATCCGCAGCATCGTGGGCTTCACCCCGCCGCGGGAGGGCCGCGTGGTGTTCGAGGGGCAGGCGATCGAGCGCTGGCCCTCCTATCGCATCGCCCGGCGCGGCCTCGCGCTCGTGCCGCAGGGTCGGCGCATCTTCGCGCCGCTCTCGGTGCGCGAGAACCTGCTGCTCGGCGCGCGAGCCCAGGGCATGACGCTCGAGCGGGTCTTCGCGCTGTTCCCGCGGCTGCGCGAGCGCGAGAGCCAGTCCGGCGGCACGCTCTCGGGCGGAGAGCAGCAGATGCTCGCCATCGGCCGCGCGCTGCTCACCAACGGGCGCCTGCTCCTGCTCGACGAGCCGTCGGAGGGCCTGTCTCCGCTGATCGTGCGCGAGATCGGCCGCATCCTCCTCGCCCTGAAGGCCGAGCGGCTCTCGCTGCTGCTGGTCGAGCAGAACTACCACCTGGCCCTGCGGGTGGCGGACCGGGTCTACGTCATGAACAAGGGGCAGATCGTCTACGAGGGCACGCCCGCCGGCCTCGAGGCCAACGAGGAGATCAAGCGGCGCTACCTGGGCGTGGCCTGAGCCTCAGAGGAGGCGGAAGAGGCGCGGCAGGATCAGCGTGATCTCGGGCACCAGGATGATGATCAGGAGCCCGATCACCAGTACCAGCACGAACGGCAGCATCGCGCGGGTCGCCCGGTCGACCGAGACCTCGGCGATCCCGCACGCGATGAAGAGGCCGACCCCGATCGGGGGCAGGAAGAGGCCGATGCCTACCGCGGCCACGATCACGATCGCGTAGTGGATCGGGTCGATGCCGAGCCCGCTCGCCACCGGCAGGAGGCTCGGAAGCAGGATCACCACCGCGGGCAGCCCCTCGATGACCGCGCCGAAGAAGATGAAGATCGCGGCGGTGATGAAGAGGAAGACCAGGCCGCTGCCCGGCACCACCGTCATGATCCGGATCATGGCGGCCGGCATCTGCTGGACGGTGAGGAACCAGGAGATCACTCCCGCCGTTCCCAGGAGCAACCCCACCGCGCCGGTGATCATCGCCGCGTTCATCATGATCGCGGGCAGGTCCTTCCACTTGATCTCGCGGTAGACGAAGACGCCGACGATCAGCGCGTATAGCACCGCCAGGACCGAGGCCTCGGTGGGCGTCATGATGCCGGCGAGGATACCGCCGAAGATGATGGCGGGCATACCGAGGGGGATGAGGGCTTGCCGGAAGGCCGCCCAGAGCTCACGCGCGGTCGGCTTGGGCTCGGCCGCGATGCCCACGCGCCCGGCGGTCCGCCAGATGTAGGCCATCAGCACGATCGCCATCACGACCGCGGGCAGGAAGCCCGCGGTGAAGAGCGCGGCCACCGAGAGGCTCGCCACCGAGCCGATCACGATCATGAGGATGCACGGCGGCACCAGGATCCCCATCGCGGAGGCCGCCGAGACCACCGCCACCGCGAGCTCCCGGCTGTAGCCGGCCCGCACCATGCCCGGGATCGTGGTCGCGGCCACCGCGGAGACGTCGGCCACGGTGGACCCGGAGATGCCGGAGAAGATGTACTCGGCAGCGACCACCGCCATGCCAAGGCCGCCGCGCACCCATCCGACCAGGGCCACCGCGAGGCGCACCAGGCGATGCGCGATGCCGCCCGTCTCCATGAGCGCGCCGGCCAGGATGAAGAGCGGCAGCGAGAGGAGCACGAACGAGTCGACCTGGTGGAGGATCGTCTGCACGGTCACCGCGAGTGGCGCGGGCGCCGCGAGCAGGGCGCCCACGTAGCCGGTGAGGCCCACCGTGACCGCCACCGGGACCCCCACCGCGAGCAGCGCCAGGAAGACGAGGCAGACCAGGATCATCGGACGCGGATCAGGCGCCAGAGGTGGGGCAGGGAGTAGAGGACCATGAGCGCACCCCCGACCGGCAGGGCGCCGTGGAACCACAGCATGGACAGCTCGAGCGAGTCGGTGACCTGCCGCCGGGCCACCGGATACATCGCGATGCCCCCCGCCACGAGGATCAGGCCGAAGACCAGCACGAGCAGGCCCACCGCGAGCTCGGTGGCGCGGCGCAGGCGGGGGCCGAATCGGTCGATGAGCAGGTGGAGGCGGAAATGGGCGCCGCGACGGACGGCCACCGCGGCGCCCAGGAAGACCATCCACACGAAGCAGAGCCGCGCGACCTCGTCGTACCACTGGAAGGTCGCGTGCAGCACGTAGCGGCTGAAGACGCCAAGGAAGACGTCGACCACCAGGGCCACCATCAGCCCCAGACAGATCCAGTCGATGATCACGCCAGGCGGGACGCTACTTGGCCGTGGCTTTCGCTTCTGCGATCACCCGATCGACGAGCTCCTTGCCCGCCTTCTGCCGGAGGAATGTCCAGACCGGCTGGGCGCGCTCCTGGAAGAGACGCAGGTCCTTCACCTCGTTGATCTGCACGCCCTTGGCCTTCATGGCCGCGAGGCCCTCGACCTCCGCCCGGAGCTCGTCCTGGCGGTGCTGCGCGCACGAGGCGATCATGGTCTCCTCGATGACCTTCTGGAGATCGGGGGGCAGGCCCTCGTACTTCGCCTTGGCCATCAGCCACGCGGCCGCCGGATAGGAGTGCAGCGTCTTCGAGTAGTACTTGGTGATCTCGTGGAACTTGTCGGAGACCGCGGTCGTCACCGGCAGCTCGAGCCCGTCCACCGTGCCCTGCCGGACCGCCATGTAGACCTCGCCCCAGATCATCGGCACCGGGTTTGCGCCGAACTGCTTGAACACCTCGACGAGGGTGGGGATGGGCGGGACGCGAATGGTCTGGCCCTTGAGATCGTCGGGCACGAAGACGGGCCGCTTGTTGGAGAGCACGCCACGGAAGCCGAAGCCGCCCCCGTAGCAGAAGCCCTTGGCCCCGAGCGGCTCGAAGTACTTGATCAGCTCCTTGCCGACCGGGCCGTCCATCACCTTCCACACGTGCTCGCGGCTCTGGTAGAGGAACGGCACGTCGGGCGCCAGCAGCTTGGGATCGAACTTGCCGCCCGCGGAGGGCAGGGACACCGCCGCGATGTCGACGGTGCCGAGCTGCATGCCCTCGATCGCCACGATCTCGTTCTTGGTGAGC
The DNA here is from genome assembly GCA_035519555.1 of Nitrosotalea sp. Taxonomy (GTDB): domain Bacteria; phylum Methylomirabilota; class Methylomirabilia; order Rokubacteriales; family CSP1-6; genus CAMLFJ01. The sequence goes on from DATIWG010000079.1 coordinate 18,930, forward strand.
TGCCCGGCCGGGTAGACCTCCACCTTGATCCGGCCCGCACTCTTGGCCTCGGCGATCTCCTTGAACTTGTACGCGGAGGTGGTGAAGGGGTTGTCGTTGCCGACGATGGTGGCGAGCTTGAGGGTGACGACCTGGGCGAGCGCGGGTCCAACCAGCCCGAGCACGATGAACACGACGAGGGCGATGCGCAGGACCATGATCGGCCTCCGGCGGCATGGATGACGGCGGTGTCTGGGCACGCTTATACCCCGGGGGGCCGGGGCCCGCAAGGGCCGCGGCGGGATGCTACACTCGGGGGCCATGAGCTGGATCGATCCGAGCTTCCCGCACAGCGCCACGCCGAGCGACCTGGTGGGCCGCGTCCTCGGGCTGAACCCCGGCATGATGACCGGACCGGGCACCAATACGTACCTGGTCGGCCGGAGCCATCCCATCCTGGTCGACACCGGCTCGGGGGAGGCGGACTACCCGGCGCTCTTCGAGCAGTATCTCCGCCAGCGCGGCTGGCGGCGCCCCGAGCGCATCATCCTGACGCATCGCCATCGCGACCACCTAGGCGGCGTGGGCCAGCTGCGCGAGCTGTTTCCGGGCGTGCCGGTCTCCAAGATGATCTATCGCGACTCGGGCCTGCCCGAGGACGTCCTGATGCTGCAGGACGGCGAGACGGTGGAAGGCGACGGGGCAACCCTGGTGCCGGTCCACACGCCGGGTCACGCCTCGGACCACCTTTGCTTCTTCCTGAAGGAAGAGCAGGCGCTCTTCAGCGGCGACCTGATCCTGAACGGCTCCACCACCGTGATCCCCGACGAGGACGGCGACCTCGGCCTCTACATGGACTCGCTGCGCCGCGTGCAGGCCCTCGGCGTACGCCGGATCTATCCGGCCCACGGCCCCGTGATCGAGGACGGTCCCGGCAAGATCCAGGAGTTCATCGATCACCGGATGCTGCGCGAGCGCCAGATCCTCGAGACGCTGGGCGGCGGCCCGCGGACCATCCCGGAGATCGTGAAGATCATCTACGCCGACGTGAACACCACCCTGCATCGGGTCGCCGCCATGTCCGTGCACTCGCACCTGCGCAAGCTCGCGAGCGACGGGCGGGTGAGCGAGGAGACCGCGGCGGGCGGCCCCTCGCGCTGGACCCTGCTCTAGCCCGCCCCACCCGGCCCGCGCTTCCGTGCTGCTGACCAACGGACGCATCCACACGATGGACGCGGCCTCGTCCGTCGTGGACACGCTCGTGATCCGCGACGGGCGCGTGGCGTTCGCGGGCCGCCGCGGCGACATCAATCCGGCCGCCCGCGAGAGCGTCATGGACCTGGGCGGCCGCACCGTGCTGCCCGGCCTCGTGGATGGCCACGGCCACCTGATGCTGCTCGCCCGGGCCCGCCTGGAGCTGGACCTGGCCGCGGCCCGCTCGGAGCACGAGATCGCCGAGATGGTCGGCCGCGCCTCGGCACGGCTGCGGCCGGGCGAGTGGATCAGCGGGCGGGGCTGGGACCAGACGCGGTGGCCGGGGCAGGGGTTCCCGACCCGCGTCTCGCTCGACCGCGCGGCGCCCGGTCACCCGGTGGCGCTGGTGCGCGTGGACGGCCACGCCACCTGGGCCAGCGGCGCGGCGCTCGAGCGCGCGGGCATCACGCGCCACTCCGGTGACCCGTCGGGAGGGCGCATCGCGAAGGACGAGCGCGGCGAGCCCACCGGCCTCCTGATCGACCTGGCCCAGGACCTGATCCGCTCGCTGGTGCCGCCGCCGTCGGAGGAGCGCTTCGACGAGGCGGTGCAGGCGGTGATCGCCGAGTGTCTGGCCAAGGGCCTCACCGGCGCGCACGAGCCCGGGCTCGACCTCGGCGCGGTGGCCTCGTACACGCGGCTGATCGGCCGCGGACGCTTCCCGTTCCGGGTGTTCGCGGCGCTCTCGGGCAAGAAGGCGTGGGGCCAGTATCGCGAGCGGGGCGCGCCCGAGTCGATCGGCGACAGGCGCCTCACCGTCGGTGCCATCAAGCTCTGGCTGGACGGCGCACTCGGCTCGCGTGGCGCCGCGCTGCACGCGCCGTACTGCGACGATCCCGCCAACACCGGCCTCGTGCTGGTGCCGCCCGACGAGGTCGAGCGCCTCACGCGGGAGGCCACCTCCCGCGGCTTCCACGTCTGGGTGCACGCCATCGGCGACCGCGCCAACACGCTCGTGCTCGACGTGTTCGAGCGCGTGCTCGCGGGCGGCGGCCCGCCCCCGCGGCTCCGCGTCGAGCACGCGCAGATCCTGGCCCCCGCCGACATTCCCCGGTTCGCGCGCCTGGGCGTGGTGCCGAGCATGCAGCCGACGCACTGCACCTCCGACATGCGCTGGGCCGGCGAGCGCCTCGGCCCCGAGCGTCTCGCGGGCGCCTACGCCTGGCGCTCGGTGCTCGACTCGGGGGCCTACATCGCGGGCGGCTCCGACTTTCCGGTGGAGGACGCCAACCCGTTCCACGGGCTGCACGCCGCGGTCACTCGCCGGCCCCGCGAGGGCGCCGATCCGCGCTGGCAGCCCGCGCAACGGATGACGCGCGAGGAGGCGGTACGCTCCTTCACGATCTGGAACGCGTGCTCGATCGGGCGCGAGGCCGACCAGGGCTCGCTCGAGCCGGGCAAGCGCGCCGACCTGATCGCGCTCTCCGACGACGTGTTCACCTGCGGGGAGGAGCAGATCGCCGGCCTCGCCCCCGTGCTCACCATGGTGGACGGAGTCGTGGCGTACGCCACGGCTCAGGACGGCGGCGCCAACCGCTCCGCGAGCCGCGCGAGGTCCGCCGGGTCCACGTCGGAGACCAGCGCGTAGCCCAGCTCACCGTCGCGCCAGAGCACCGAAGTGAATCCACGGGAGCTCGTGACGTGCACCTGCCCTCCGCCCACCCGCTGCAGCCCCCGGGTAGGCCACGGCAGCCCCTCGGCGCGGAAGACGAAGAGCGAGATCGTGTGCAGGCGCCGGTTGAAGACGAAGACGGCGGCCTTGCGGTCGAGGTAATAGCCGACGGCGCCGCCCCGTAGCGGGAAGTCCTGGTCGCCGTCGAAGCGCACGACCGGCGCGAAGTCGAGGCGACCCTCGAACCAGGGTTTGACCTGGTGGATGCCGCCGCTCTCGATGTCGAGCGGGTGCTGACTCGACAGGACCCGCAGGTGATCGTTCACCGCCTCGGCGACCATGGGCGCGGAGGCCCGCTCGGCAGTCCCCTGATACGCGATTGGCAGCGCGATCAGGAGCACGACGGCCACCGCCGCCGTCGGGACGAGGTAGCGCCCCCAGCGGCCCCAGAGGCCCGGGGCGGCCGCCGGCGTGCCCGGCCACTCCGCAGCCAGCCGGCGCTTGAGCCCCCGCGGCGCACCGTGCTGCGGAAGCCGGCTCTCGAGCGCTTCGCTCAGGAGCGCCTCCGCCGCCTCCTCGTGCGCGCACGCCGGGCACGTCTGCCGGTGCGCCTGCCACGCCGCGTGCGCCTCCGGGGTCAGGCGATCACGCTGAGCGTCCAGGAGACGCTCCCGGGCCTCCTCGCAGGTCATGGCGCGTAATCCTTGAGCAGCGTGCGCAGGGCAGCGCGGGCCCGCGAGAGCCGGGACTTCACGGTTCCGACCGCGCAGCCCACGACCACTGCCACCTCGGCCTCGGTCAGACCCTCGAGGTCCAGCAGGATCACGGTGCGTGCCTCTTCGCTGAGGCTCATGAGCGCGCGCTCGATCTCCTCACCGACGACCTTCCGCAGGCGGTCCAGCTCGAGATCGCCCCGGAGCCACTGCGCCGGCTCCGGGCCCGGTGACGCCGGTCCCACCGTGTCGAGGCCGCCCACGGTGGGATTGTGCCGCTCGTGGCGGTACTGGCTGAGAAACGTGTTCCGTAAGATGCGGAAGAGCCAGGCCTTGAGATTGGTCCCCGGGGTGTACTGGTGCGCCGCGTTGAGGGCCCGCGCGTAGGTCTCCTGCACGAGGTCTTCGGCATCGGTCGGGCTGCGGGTGAGGTACCGGGCGAGGTTGTAGAGCGTGTCGGCGTAGGCCAGGGCTTCGCGCCCGAGCCCGCCGGCGTCGGTCCGCCCCCACCTCGCCATGCCCAGATCATAGGCCTCGCTCACGTCGCTCCGCCATCGCGGCTCCTCGCCCGTGGCCGGGCCGCTCGTCCCTCGAACATCGCAACGCGCGGCGGGCCGGATCGTTCCGTCCGCGCCTGGCCGTGGTTGACGCGCCGCTCGCCCCAGCGTCGGAACGGCGCGCTAGAAGCGAAGGAGCAGGAGGAAGCCGGCGGTGGCGAGCAGGTTGCTGCCCGCGTGGGCCAGCATGCCGGGCAGCAGGCTCCCGGTGCGCTGGTAGCCGAGCGCCCAGACCATGCCGCTCCAGGTGACCGCGGCGAACCCGTGGATCCCGTAGCCGTGGGCGATGCCGAAGATCGCCGCGCTCAGGAGCGCCGCGCTCCAGCTGGGCAGGAGGAGGCGCAGGGTGGGGAAGAGCAGGCCGCGGAAGGCCAGCTCCTCGAAGACGGGCGCCCACACCACGCCGTCGATGGTGCCGGCGGCCACGGTGGCCGGCGAGCCCCAGAGGAACTCCTCGAGGAAGCCGTCGGCCCAGTGCGAGCTGATGCCCACCGCGCTGAGGCCCATGTCCAGCAGGCTCTCGCCCACGATCGAGATCGCGAGCAGCACGAGTCCCCAGCCGAGGAGGCGACGCATCGCCCCCGGCCGCGGATCGAGGCCGAACGTGCCGCGGATCGTCTCGCCGCGCGAGTGAAGATAGCGCCGCGCCCACCACAGCATCGGCAGCCCGCCGACGAGGCCCATGACGGCGGTGACGGCGGCGGTGTGTGGCAGCAGCAGCACGGCGGCGGCGGGGATGAGCAGGTAGGCGGACCCGGAGCGGAAGAAGAGGCCGAAGCCGTCGGCGACGCCCCACGGCGGCGGCAGCGGCGCGTCCGCCACGCGATCTCGCGAGCGGACGAGCCACCAGAGCACGACCAGGCTCAGCGCGAGCAGCACTACCCCGGCCGCGGTGAGCAGCCGCACACGCATGAGCATCGCGTGGCCGCGCGCCTCGATGGACGCTTCCGCGTCGGCCTGGAGCGTGGCGTCGTCCACGCGGGTGGCGATGCGGCGGACCAGCGTATCGGTGAACCAGTCGCGGGACAGCTCGCGCCGGATCTCTTCCGCGATCGCGACGGCCTCCTCGGCCCGCGGCGCGTCCAGGTAGGCCGCTCCGAGCCAGCGCCCGTACTGGGCGGCGGCGGCGTCGTCCGTGCCTTCGAGCGTCTCGATCATGCTTGTGGCCCGTTCGAGCAGCCCGGTCTCGCCGAGCAGCACCACCAGGTTCAGATCCGCGCGCGCCGAGCGCTCCTCGTCGTCGAACTCGTCGAAGCGTGCGATGGCGTCGTCGAAGGTCTCGGGATCGGAGCCGATCAGCTCGTAGAGCCGCCGCTCCCACGAAGGTACGCGCGCGAAGGCCTGCTCCAGGTCCATCTCGCGGGAGACGACGCGCTCGAGCGATTCCTCCGGCTGTTGCAGGTTGCCGAGCGGGGAGCCCCAGGAGGAGTAGAAGAAGCCGATCAGCAGCGCGGTGAGCACGGCGTAGACCGCCGTGGCCCAGGGGGAGAAGTAGCGCGCGGGCACCGCGACGGCCGGAGCCATCGCGGGAGCCTCGGGAGCGGGCGGGCCGAGCTCCTCGTCGAGCGGGGTCAGGACCGGCGGGCCGCGGCCACGAGAGCGGCGAAGAGACGCCGGGCCGGCTCGGAGTGGCCCACCAGCTCCTCGGGATGCCACTGCACGCCGAGGACGAAGCGGGCCGGGTCGTCCAGCTCCGCGCCCTCGACGATCTGATCGGGCGCCCACGCGACCGCGGTGAGCCCGCGGCCGAGACGCTTGATCGCCTGGTGATGCATGCTGTTGACCTCGAGCTCGTCGGTGCCGAGCGTCTCGGCCAGCCGGCTGCCCGGCGTCACCTTCACCTTGTGGGTGGGCTGCTCCCGCGGCTCGGTCTGGCTGTGCGGGATCTGGGTGCCGGGGTCCGTGCCCACGTCCTGGTAGAGAGTGCCGCCCAGCGCCACGTTGAGTACCTGAACGCCCCGACACACCGCGAGCACGGGGAGGCCCCGCGGCAGGGCCAGCGCGAGCGCCGAGGTCTCGAGGGTGTCGCGTGAGGGCGCCACGTCGTAGAGCGTGGAGTGCGGCGCCTCGTTGAAGAGCGCGGGGTCGACATCGCCCCCACCAGTGAGGAGGAGCCCTCCGAGCTCGGCACTCAGCTGCCCGAGGGACGCGGCGGAGAGCTGCGGGGGGAGCGGCACCGGCACGCCGCCGGCCTGCTGGACCGCGTGCAGGTACGCCGAGTTCACGTACGCTCGCTCGGGGCGCGCGCCGACCGTGATCGACGTGCTGACGCCGATGAGGGGGGCGCGGCGAGGCATGGCGATATGTTAGCACAGCGGCAACGTCACGGAACCGCGCGCACCCTCGGCGTTTTTCCCGCTCGCCATACGCCCAAGCGCCGGTGCGCGACATGACAAGCGCCAGGGAGGTATGTCGGTACTTCTTGGCGCCGTCTGGGCATTCGTTACACCCGCGCCGAGGGAGTCCGCTCCACCTTCTTGTCGGCCTTGAGGCACTCCCTCACCAACGGATGTTTTCGCTTGACACGATTCGTTTGGTTAGGTAAACCTAACGTCCCGTATGGTACATCCCTAACACTGAGGAGCGCCTGATGACGCGGTGCTTGTCGCTCATGGTAGGCGTCGCAGTGGCCGGCACCTGGCTGCTCGGGGGTGGCGTGCTCTCTGCCGATGCCCAGACTGAGATCGCTCTTACGGTCGAGAACCACCGCTTCCAGCCCGAGGAGATCACGGTCAAGGCCGGTACCCCGTTCGTGCTGGTCATCACCAACAAGGACAAGAGCCCCGAGGAATTCGAGAGCCACGATCTCCGGATCGAGAAGGTCATTCCCGCCGGGAAGACGGTCCGTTTGAAGATGCCGGCGCTCAAGCCCGGCACGTACGGCTTCGTGGGCGAGTATCACGCGCAGACGGCCAAGGGCCGGATCGTCGTGGAGTAACCGGCTTCCCACGCACATCATGGGCGCCACGTTCGTCATCACGCTGCGCGAGGCCTTCGAGGCTTCGCTCATCCTTGGCATCGTCTACACCTATCTCGAGAAGATCGAGGCCCGGGACAACTACCGGTATGTGACCTGGGGGGGCGTGCTGGGACTGTTGGTGAGCGTGGGGATGGGAATCGGCGTGGGCTACCTCTCGGGCCCGCTGCTCGATCTGGGCCCCGATCTCGTCGGCGCCGCCGTGATCTTCGCGGCCGTCGGGCTCCTGACCTGGCACGCCTGGTGGATGCAGCAGCACGCCCGGGCCATCCGGGGGCAGGTGCAGCACCGGATCGACGAAGCGCGGGCGGCCCAACGCCTGTGGATGGTCGGACTCATCGCCTTCACGGGAGTGTTTCGCGAGGGAGCGGAGACCGTCCTCTTCCTCTGGGGGATCATGGCCCAGGCGGCCTCGCCAGACGGATGGGGAAGCCTGCTCGGTGGCGCGACGGGCGTCGCCACGGCGGCCGCCCTTGGCTGGGCGATCTTCCACGGTGGCAAGCACTTGAGCCTGTCGAAGTTCTTCGCGGTGACCACCGTCTTCATCTTGCTGCTGGCGGCAGGGCTGTTCAGCACGGGCATCGGTCGGCTCCAGGGGCTCGGGTTCTTGCCCCTGGGGGAGCCGGTCTGGGACACCTCGGCTCTGCTGAGCGACCGGACCGTCCTGGGAAGCTTCTTGACCGGGCTCGTGGGGTATCGCGCCCGCCCGTCGGCGCTGGAGGCGATAGGGTACGTCGCCTACCTGGTGACAGCGGCGGGACTGATCTGGGGACGGGGGTTCAGGAGCGGTGATGGCCAGCGACAACCGGCCATCTCCATCGCCAGCCGGCCCGATCCGGGCCCGACAGCCAAGGTTGCGTCGCAGCGAGCCACGGCGGTCCGGGGGGATACCGACTCGACAGCGCGCGGGCCAGCCAACTCATCCTGACGAGGTAGCTGGAGCCACCGCTCTCGCCAGCCAGCCCAGCCTCATCGTCGGCCATTCACAAACGTCGTGGGGCTGGCCCACACTGGTACGCCTTGACTCGTACCAACTCGGGGCCTGATACGAACTCACTCCATATGGATAATCCGCTACCGCTCATGTTCGCCACCCAAGTCGCGCGCCCCTTCCACATCCCGGGTTGGTTCTACGAAGAGAAGTACGACGGGTGGCGCATGCTCGCTGTCAAGGACGAGGGCGCGGTACGTCTCGTCAGTCGAAACGGCCGAGACCATAGCCGGCGATTTGGTCATCTAGCCGCCGCGCTCAGCAAGCTCCGACCGAAGAGTTTCACCCTCGACGGGGAAGTCGTCGTGTTCGACCGAAACCTGGTTTCTCGCTTCGAGTGGCTTCGTCACCGCACTCAGAGCGACCTCGCCACGCCGCCCATGTTGATGGCGTTTGATCTTCTTCATCTCAGCGGGAAGGACTATCGACGCGAGCCATTGAAGATCAGGCGCCGGGCACTCGAGACGCTCCTCGAGGACCAGCTGCTCATCCTGCCCGCACGCCGGCTGAGCCCTAACGGCTTCGCGGCATGGACGGAGGTCGTGCACCGAGGATGGGAAGGCATGGTCGCGAAGGACCCAGAGTCGGCGTACACCCCTGGCCGCACGCTCAAGTGGCTCAAGGTCAAACAGTCGAAATATCGGGCAAGTCATACGCACACCCGGGGGAGGGGCTCGCTAAGTGCGCGCCACCATTGAAGCGCGCGATATGCTAGCATACGCGCCATGACACTCGACTCCGCGCAGTACCAGCGCAGCGCAGCGCCGGCGGGCTCCGGCCCGATGACGCAGGTGATGGGACGGCAGTGGATCGTCTCGGCCGGGCATCCGCTTGCCGCGCAGGCCGCCGCGCGCGTCCTCGCCGCCGGCGGCAACGCGATCGACGCCGGTGTTGCGGCGGGTTTCATGCTGGGAGTGGTCCATCCCGACATGGTGAGCTTCGCGGGCGTCGCCCCGATCCTCGTCCACGTGGCCTCGACCGGCGAGACGTTCGAGGTCTCGGGCGTCGGCCCCTATCCGCGACGCGCCAGCGCCGACTATTTCCGGACCAAGCACGGAGGCGACATCCCGGCCGGCCTGTTGCGAACGGTGGTGCCGGCGTCCCCTGATGCGTGGTGCGTGGCGCTCGAGCGCTGGGGCACGCTGTCCTTCACCGACGCGGTGGCGAGCGCGCTGGAGTGCGCCGAGCACGGCTTCCCCACCTCGGCCTTCTCGGCCTCGATCATGGCGAACAACGCCGAGCGCTATCAGCGCTTCCCGACCTCGGCGGCAGTGTTTCTGCCCGGCGGCAAGCCGCACGCCCCCGGCCAGCTCTTCGTGCAGTCGGAGCTCGCGGCGACCATCAAGGAGATGGTGGCCGCGGAGCTGCGTGCCCGGAATCGGGGCCGGGCCGGCGCCATCCGCGCGGCCCGCGACGCGTTCTACAAGGGCGACATCGCCCGGCGCATCGTGGACTACCATGCCCGCGAGGGAGGGCTCCTCTCGCTCGAGGATCTCACCGAGTTCCAGGCCGAGGTGGCGCCCGCGCTCAGGACCACGTTCCACGACTATGAGGTCGCGGCGTGCGGGTTCTGGTGTCAGGGGCCGGTCTTCCTCCAGATGCTGAATCTCATCGAGCCCTACGACTGGCCCGCGCTCGGCCACAACACGCCGCGCGCGCTCCATATCATGGTCGAGGCCATGAAGTTGGCCTTTGCCGATCGGGAGGTCTACTACGGTGACCCGCGCTTCGTGAACGTGCCCGCCGAGGCGCTCCTGTCGAAGGCCTACGCCGAGCTGCGGCGCGGGCTCATCCGCGAGGATCGGGCGTGGCCCGACATGCCGCCCGCGGGCGATCCGGAAGGAAAGGCCGCGGTGCGGAACGGTCACGGGAGCGCCTCGAAGTCGGGCGCGCCGTCCCACGCGGGCACGCTGGACACGTCGTACGTCTCGGTCATCGACGCCGAGGGCAACGCCTTCTCGGCCACGCCCAGCGATCCGGGCGGGGTGGACTCGCCGGTGATCCCGGGGCTGGGCTGCGTGGTATCGCCGCGGGGCTCGCAGGGCTGGCTCGTGCCGGGGCACGCGAGCGAGGTGGTCGGCGGCAAGCGGCCGCGCCTCACGCCGGCGCCGTCGATGGTGCTGCGTGCCGGGCGCGCGTTCATGGCCTTCGGCACCCCGGGCGGCGACGTGCAGCAGCAGGCTCTGCTCCAGGTGCTGCTCAACATGACCGCCTTCGGCATGGGGCCGCAGCAGGCGATCGACGCCCCCCGCCTCGCCACGCGCTCCTTCCCCGATTCCTTCTGGCCCCACGCCAACTCTCCGGGGCGGCTCGACGTCGAGGCCCGCATCGCCCCCGAGACGCGCGCGGCCCTCGCTCAGCTCGGCCACGTGATCAACGACTGGCCGGACTACGACTGGCGCGCCGGCGCGGTGTGCGCGTCGGTCATCGGCCGCGACGGCGTGCGCTTCGGCGGAGCCGACCCGCGCCGTGGCGCCCACGCCATCGGGTGGTAGGCGCCACGTCGCCTTTGTGCCGCATCGGCGCCTCGCGCTAGTCGGTCTGCTCGCGCTGGGGGTCACGCTGTGCGCGGCGGCGCGCCCGCTCGCGGCCCAGCCCACCCTGCCGCTGCCTCAGCAGCTGCCCCCGAAGGAGCGCCATCGCCTCGAGGAGGTCACCAAGCGCCCGTTCGCCTCGACCCAGCAGGAGGGCGAGCCGTACGCGGTCCGGCCGGAGATCTTCGAGTATCTGCTGGACCATCCCGAGTTCGCCAGCCACGTCACCCGGGCGTTGAAGGCCGCCCGCTACAAGATCTGGCGCGACGCGAGCACGGGCGCGCTCTGGCTCGACGACGGCTGGGGCGTGCGGGGTACCTTCATGGTCGCCTACGCCGAGCCGGGGCTGCGTCTCATGTACGCCCAGGGCGCCTACCAGTCCGCGCTGCCCGACATCAAGGGCCGCGCGGTGGTGGCGCTCATCTACAAGTTCCAGCCCGCCGGGGCGGGACGCCCGCAGGTCCTGACCTCGCTGATCTCGTTCGTGCAGATCGAGAGCGGCGTCATCCGCGTGATCGGCAAGATGGGGGGCCCGCTCGTGCAGAAGAAGGCCGACCGTGAGGCCCGCCAGCTCCTCAAGGTGTTCGCCAAGGTGAGCCGCGCCATCGAGGACAACCCCGCCGACGTGTACGCTCGCATCAAGGACCACCCCGACGTGCCCAAGCAGGAGCTGGAGGAGTTCCGGAAGCTCCTGGGGGTGCCATGACCGGGGAACCGAAAGGAGACGCGATGGGATCGCTCAATGCACGCACGGTGTTGATCACCGGCGCCGCCCGCGGCATCGGCGCGGCCTGCGCCCGCCGGCTGGTGGGTGAAGGTGCCCGGCTCGTGCTGGTCGATCAGGACGGTGGCGGCGTCGAGAAGCTGGCCGCCGAGCTCGGGCAGGTCGCGCTGCGGGCCGACGTCACCAAGCCCGACGACATCGCCCGCATGGTCGACGAGCCATACCGGCGCTGGGGCCGGCTCGACGTGCTGTTCAACAACGCGGGCGTCATCCGCGTGCAACCCATGTTCGACGTGACCGAGGCCGACTGGGATCGCGTCATGGACGTCAACCTGCGCGCGGTGTTCTTCGTGCTGCAGGCGGTCGCCAAGCGGATGGTGAAGCAGGACCTGATGCCGGGCTCGGAGCTGCGCGGCAAGCTCATCCAGACCGCGTCGATCGCGTCGTACCGGGGCGGCAACCATCTGATGACGCCGTACTCCGCCTCCAAGGCGGGGGTGGTGAGCCTCACGCGATCGGCCGCGCAGCTGCTGGCGCCCGAGCGGGTTACCTCCAACTGCGTCTGCCCGGGCGCGGTGGAGACGCCGATGTGGGAGCAGATCGACAAGGAGTGGGGGGCCCTCGAAGGTCTGGGGCAGGGCGAGGCCTGGAAGCGGCGCATCCGCCACATCCCGCTCGGGCGGCCAGAGCGCGCGGAGGACGTGGCCGGCGTGGTCGCCTTCCTCGCGGGACCCGACTCCGACTACATGACCGGGCAGGCGCTCAACGTGGACGGCGGGCTCGTGATGGGGAGCTGAGCCAGCCGGACGGCTACCGCATCGTCACCTCGTTGACCGGCGTGAAGAAGGCGGCGGCGCCGTAGAGGATCTGGCCCACCACGCAGAACCAGGCCCAGCGGTCGGGATCGGACGGGGAGCAGCGCCGGGGCGTCTGGCTCGTCTCGGTGGCCGACACGACGGGGCGTGCGGGGCCGGACGTGGCGCACCCGGTCAGCAGGAGCGCGGCGAGGAGCACGGCGGCCAGGCGTCGCATGAGCCCGGCCGGCCGACTAGGCGGTCGGAGCGCTCTCGCCCGCGACGCGGGGCAGCGAGGACGCGCTGGACGGGGGATCCAGCTCGCGGTTGGCCAGGTCCACCGCCACTCGCAGGGCGCGCAGGCCCTGGGCGCCCTGCAGCTCGTCGAGCTCGATCTCCTCGACGTCGCTGGTGAGGTAGCCGAGCCGCTGGAGGTACTCGATGTACTCGCGCCACTCCGCGGCCTCGCTCGCGTGCGAGTACACCAGCGCGATCTTGCCGGGCTGGGTCAGCCGCTCGGTGGTCCCGCGGATGATCGCCTTGTCGATGCGCTTCTTGATGATCTCGTAGCGGACGTTGTAGGCGCCGTCCACGTCGAAGCGCTTCTCGTCGAAGCGGAACCGGATCGAGAGCGGCGCGTGCTGGATCAGGATCAGGTTGGTGATGTCGAGCCGCACCGGCAGCCGCTCCTTCAGCCGCTCGACGCGGAGGGCCACCCCGCAGGCGACCATCAGCTGCCACAGGCGCATGTTCTTCAGGTAGAGGGGATCGAAGCCGCCGTCTTCGCGGAGCGCGCCGCCCAGGTAGATCGTGTAGTCGACGCCGTCCGTCTTCTGCTTCTCGAAGTAGTGCGGGAACATGCCCTGGGCGGCCTGCTCCTCCAGGTCGATGTAGGAGGAGACGGCCTCGTTGATCATGGTCACGCTCTCGTCGAACTCCTTGCGGCGCGCGTACACGAGCCCGATGCCCGGATCCACCTTGGCGCGGTAGGCGTCGATCCGCTCGCGGACGCCGTCGCCGAAAGTCTGCAGGTGATCGAAGAGCGGCTCGACGTCGGCCTTCAGGAAGTTCATCACCCCGAGCTCGTCGCCGGAGCGCAGGGTGACCTCGATCTCGGCCACGTGCCCGTCGATGCGATGGGTGAGCTGGTCCAGGATCGGCAGCGCTCGCGCATCGTGGGCGGCCCGGAGCACGTCGCGGGCCAGACCGAGCTGGGCGAGGAGATCGGCCTGGATGGCCCAGGCTCGGTGGGTGGAGGAGCCGCGGATGTCGGACACCGCGTACAGCGGGTGGACGTCGCGGAACACGATGGGGTCCATCTCGCCGCTCTTGGCTCGCTCCTCGGCGCCCTGCTCCATGCCCTCCAGGACCGCCTTGCGGAAGCGCCACTCCACCACCGGGTGGATGGCGGTGAACTGCTCCTTGATGTAGCCCTCGACGCGGGAGTGCAGTTCGGCCACGCTGCGCCGGACCGCCACCGTGAAGAGCGGCAGGACTTCTCGCAGGCGCGGGGCGAGCAGCCGGTTGAGGTCGCCCGGACTGGGCGAGGTGAGGCTCATCATGCCGATGAGCTCGCCCTGGTAGTGCAGCGGGGCCACCACGAGGCTCCGCATGCCCTTGCGCAGGATCGCCTCCTCCTTGGGGGAGCGCCCGCCGAGCGCGGCCAGATCCTCGACGAAGATCGGCTCGCCCCGCCGGTTGGCCCGCTCGTAGGCCGAGCCCGCGAAGTCCGACGTCTTCGCGTGCACGGAGCCCGCGAAGATGCAGCCATTGCCGTGCTGGAGCTGGTGCCCGGAGTTCAGCACCAGGATCCGGTCGCCGTCGATGGCGGCCAGGCTCAGGTGCAGGCTCTCGCGGCGGAACAGGGTGCGCAGCTTGGCCTGCAGCCTCTCGAAGCGGGCGTTCGAGACGATCGACTCCTTGTCGATCAGATCGCGCTTGATGGACGACAGCACTTCCTGGTCGGTCACGTCCGCCGCCTTCACCACCGTGAACCCGGAGAAGCGCACGCTGCCCGGCGGGATCAGGGCGGCGAGCCCGTCCAGATCCAGGGCCTGCGCGACCAGACGCTGGCGCATGTCGTCGGAGAGCGGTGGGATCGGGAGGAGCCGCTCCACGTCCACGAACCGGCCGTCGAACTGGATCTTGAAGTGGCGCTCGAGCCCGGTGCCCGGCTCCGGAACCGTGAGGATCAGCGGGTAGTCCACCGGGAACTCGACGCCGTACAGCCGCTCGAGCGCGAGCGCGTAGGCGTTGAGCAGCCGGAAATCCTTGAGCGCCTGCATCTCGAGGTTGAGGGTCCCGTAGAGCACGCCGTCCGGGCCCATGATCGTGTCGAAGGCCCGGGTCCCGTACACGCTGCGCAGGCTGAACGGGATGAGGGCGCCCATGTAGGCGCGCTCGAGGAAGGCGGAGGGGAACACCGCGCTCATCAGCGCGTCGACCAGCGGGCCGTGGGTGTCGAGCAACGTGATGTCGTCGATGGGGCGGGTCAGCTCGGGCACCTCCCGCAGCCGGGCGACCACGCTGCGCGCCATCTCGCCGCGCACGGAAGGATCGCTGGCCTGCTCCTCCCAGAAGCGGATGAGCAGCCCTAGGCTCAGCCGGCTCTCGAACGGGAAGTCCTTCTGCATCCCCGCCAGCGACGTCGTCCGTGGCTCGTCCATGCCCGTCATTCTACTCCTGCGTCCAAACGGCCCGCGTCTAGCTCGCGACCGCGGGCAGCCCGGCCGGAGCCGGGGTCGGGCTGGGCGTGCGGGCGACCGGCACCTCGCGGATGGCCAAGGCCATCGGCACCGCCAAAAACGCCAGCATGGCCGCGGAGATGAAGGCCCACGAGTAGGAGCCGGTGGCCTGGAAGACCCAGCCGCCCATCGCGGCGCCGAGGGCCGCCCCCACCTGGTGCGCGAAAAAGATCCAGCCCGAGAGCGATCCCACCGAGTAGCGGCCGAAGATGTTGGCGGTGAGCGTAGTGGTGGGCGGGACGGTGGAGATGTAGTTGAGCCCGAAGAGCGCCGCGAAGATGTGCAGCGAGGGCACGTTCCAGACGTAGAGCAGGAAGAGCAGCGAGAGGCCGCGCACCCCGTAGTAGAAGGCGAGCGGGCCCTTGCGGCCGAAGCGATCACAGATCCAGCCGGAGGCCACCGTGCCCACGATGTTCATGGCGCCCATCACGCCGAGGGCCTGCGCGGCGTGCATCTCGGAGAAGCCGTGCTCGGCGGCGTGCGGCACCAGGTGGGTCAGCACGAGGCCGTTCGAGGTGTAGCCGCAGATGAAGAACGTGCTCGCGAGCAGCCAGAAGGCCGGCACCTGCATGGCGTCGACCACCCGCGTGCGGCCCTCCGGCGGGGGCTTGGGGGCGCCCGCCGGCGTGGCCCGACCGGCCCCGTACGGCCGGAGGCCCTTCTGCACGGGGTCGTCCTTCACGAACAGCAGCGTGAGCGGTAAGGCGACCACGAGGAGAAGGATGCCCAGGTAGGTGAACGAGGTCCGCCAGCCGTAGGTGAGCGTGAGCCACACCGCGAGCGGGACGATCACGAGCTGCCCCGCGGACATCGCGCCGCCGACCAGCCCCATCACGAGACCGCGCCGGGCCTCGAACCAGCGCGCGGCCAGCGCCGCGCCGGTGGACATGCCCACCCCACCCGCGCCCAGCCCCATGAAGACGCCACAGGAGATATAGACCTGCCAGAGGGCGGTGACCCGCGCGGAGAGCAGCGTTCCCACGCCGAGCAAGATCGCGGACACGAAGATGACTCGTCGCGGCCCCCACCGGTCGGCGAGCCAGCCGACCACCGGACCGGCCGCGCCCAGCAGCAGCAGGGAGATTGCGGCCGCGCCAGAAAGGGAGGCCCGATCCCAGCCGAACGTGGTCTCCATCGGCTTGATGAACACGCCGAAGACCGCGCGGAGCCCAGAGCCCAAGAGCATGACCACGACCAGGGCGCCCAGAACAACCCACGCGTAGTGCAGCGCGCCGCGCGATGCCCTCACCGGCTCCTCCTCGTCGATAGAAAACCGGACCAGCTCGTCCGGTGTCCCTTTGGATGGCAAGCCAGTGGGTGCGGGATTCAGTCCGCGATCCCGGCGAGCTGCTCACACCGACTGGCGCGCGCGCTAAGTGGGTGCCAGTGTGCACGATCTGCGCGACCGCGCATGACCGAAACTCACGCGATGCGCAGCCGACGTCGGCAACGTCCGGCGGGCGACGCCGCGCCATGCGAGAACGCGGGAATTTCACGCAACTTCGTGAAACCGGTACGCTTTCACCTGGTGGAACGGGGCTTGCTCCATCAGGCTCTCGGTGCTCGTCATGGCGAACAAGCGCGTGCTCGTGGTGGACGATCAGACTCCGGTCCGGGAGCTGGTCGCGGCGGTGCTCTCCGCGGATGGCCATTCGGTAGAGACCGCGCGAGACGGGGCCGACGCGCTGCGGCTGCTCGACGCGCAGACGGGGTTCGACCTGATCGTGAGCGATCTCAAGATGCCGGGGCTCGACGGGCCCAGCCTCTATCTCGAGCTGACCCGCCGCTGGCCCGACACGCGCCCGCACCTGCTGTTCATCTCGGGCTTCGTCGACTCGCCCGAGTATGCGGGATTCCTGCACGGCACGAAGGTGCAGGTGCTGCTCAAGCCGTTCGCGGTGGACGACCTGTCCCGCGCGGTCAGCGCGATTCTCGCCTCGTCGTAGCCCTCGCGACCTAGACCGGCTTCGCCTCCGCGGCCTTCCGGAACACGATTCGGTCCCGATCGACGTCCACCACCACCGTGTCGCCCTCCCCGAAGGTGCCGTTGAGCAGCTCCAGCGCCAGCGGATCCTGGATCATGCGCTGGATGGTCCGCTTGAGCGGCCGCGCGCCGTACACCGGGTCGTAACCTTCGCGGGCCAGCAGTGCCTTGGCGGCCACGCTCAGCTCGAGCGCGATGCGCTTGTCGGCGAGCCGCTTCATGAGATGCCGCGCCTGGATCTCCACGATCGCCGCGATGTCCTCGCGCCCGAGCGGCTGGAAGATCACGGTCTCGTCGATGCGGTTGAGGAACTCCGGCCGCAGCGTCTGGCGGAGCAGGTCCGTGATCAGCGCGCGCACCCGCGCGGGATCTTTCTCCTCGCGGAAGAACTGGCTGCCCAGGTTCGAGGTCATGATCACCACCGTGTTGCGGAAGTCCACCGTGCGGCCCTGGCCGTCGGTGAGCCGGCCGTCGTCCAGCAGCTGGAGCAGCACGTTGAACACGTCGCCGTGGGCCTTCTCGATCTCGTCGAAGAGCACCACCGAGTACGGCCGGCGGCGCACCGCCTCGGTGAGCTGGCCGCCCTCGTCGTACCCCACGTAGCCCGGGGGCGCGCCGATGAGGCGGGAGACCGTGTGCTTCTCCATGTACTCGGACATGTCCACCCGGATCATGGCCCTCTCGTCATCGAACAGGAACTCGGCGAGCGCCCGCGCCAGCTCGGTCTTGCCCACCCCGGTGGGCCCCAGGAAAAGGAAGGAGCCGATGGGCCGGTTCGGATCCGAGAGGCCGGAGCGGGCCCGCCGCACCGCGTTGGACACCGCCACGATCGCCTCGCGCTGGCCGATCACGCGCTCGCCGAGACGCTCTTCCATCTTCACGAGCTTGGCCACCTCGGCCTCGAGCAGTCGGGTGACCGGGATCCCGGTCCACTTGGCCACCGTCTCGGCCACGTCCTCCTCGTCGACCTCCTCCTTGAGCATGCGGCCCGTCTTCTGCAGCTCCTGCAGGCGCGCGTTCTCGGCCTGGAGGCGCTTGTCGAGCTCCATCAGGGTGCCGTAGCGGAGCTCGGCCGCCTTCTGGAGATCTCCCCGCCGCTCCGCGTCGGCCATGGTGGCCCGGGCCGCCTCGGCCTCCTCCTTGGTCTTGCCGATCGTCATGATCGCGGTCTTCTCGGCCTGCCACTGGCTGGTGAGGCGCGCGGACTTCTCCCGCAGCTCGGCGAGCTCGGCGTCGAGCCGGGCCAGCCGCTCTCGCGAGACGTCGTCGGACTCGCGCGCCACCGAGACGCGCTCGATCTCGAGCTGCATGATGCGCCGCTGGGTCTCGTCGAGCTCGGCGGGCATCGAGTCGATCTCGATGCGCAGCCGTGAGGCCGCCTCGTCGATCAGGTCGATGGCCTTGTCGGGCAGGAAGCGGTCCGCTATGTAGCGGTGCGAGAGCACCGCCGCCGCCACCAGGGCCGCGTCCTTGATCTTGACCTTGTGGTGGACCTCGTACTTCTCCTTGAGGCCACGCAGGATCGCGATGGTGTCCTCCACCGAGGGCTCGCGCACCAGCACCGGCTGGAACCGGCGCTCGAGCGCGGGGTCCTTCTCGATGTGCTTGCGGTACTCGTCGAGCGTGGTGGCGCCCACGCAGCGAAGCTCGCCGCGGGCCAGCGCCGGCTTGAGCATGTTGGCGGCGTCGACCGCGCCTTCCGCGGCCCCCGCGCCCACCAGGGTGTGCAGCTCGTCGATGAAGCAGATGATCTCGCCGTTGGATTCGGTGATCTCGCGCAGCACCGCCTTCAGACGGTCCTCGAACTCGCCGCGGTACTTGGAGCCGGCCACCATCGCCCCGATGTCCACCGCGACCAGGCGCTTGTTGCGCAGGCCCTCGGGCACGTCGCCGGCCACGATGCGCTGGGCGAGCCCTTCGACGATGGCGGTCTTGCCCACGCCGGGCTCGCCGATGAGGACGGGATTGTTCTTGGTGCGCCGCTGCAGCACCTGGATCGTGCGGCGGATTTCATCATCGCGCCCAATGACGGGATCCAGCTTGCCGGAACTGGCGCGCTCGGTGATGTCGATGGTGTATTTCGCCAGCGCCTGCCGTTGTTCCTCGGCGCCGGGATCCGTGACCTGCTCGCCGCCGCGCATTTGTTCAATGGCCGGTGTCAGCCGATCCGCGCGCACGCCGGACTTGCGCAGCAGATCGCCCGTCTGGCCTTTGCTCTCGGCAACGGCCAGCAGGAACATCTCACTGGAGAGATATTGATCTTTGCGCTTTTGCGCGTGTTTGTCGGTGAGGTTGAGCAGCCGGACGAGTTCGCTGGAAGGGTGTACCTCACCCCCCGCGCCCTCGACGTGGGGCAGGCGATCCAGCGCCTCCTGCAATTGTGTGCGCAGGGAGTTGACATCGCAGCCAGCCTGCATGAGCAGCGGCCGGGTGGAGCCGCCCTCCTGATCCAGCAGCGCCCTCAGGACATGCAAAGGTTCCAGGAATTGATGGTCGCGGCCCACGGCCAGGCTCTGGGCGTCCGCCAGTGCCGTCTGAAATTGAGTGGTCATTTTGTCCGCGCGCATGAACCGGCTCCGTTACCTCATGGAATATCCTTTAAGTGGGGATGCTGACCGGCAGATTCAAGAGCCATGACCGGCCGGCGGTCATCAATGTAACACCGCCTCGGCGATGGCAATCGTGGCTATGCCCATGCTGATGAGCAGCACTTGCAGTACGGATTCGCGCGGCGCGGTGCTCTCGTGCAGGCCCGGGATCAAATCCGCCACGGCGATATAGATGAAGCTGGCGACGGCAAGCGCGATCAGATAGGGCAACGCGGTGCTGGATTGGGACAAACTCGCCCAGACCAGCATACCGCCGAGGATGGTGGTCAGGCTGGCGAACATGTTCCAGGCAAAGGCCTGGGCGCGCGAAAATCCGCTGTTGAGAAGCACGGCAAAACTTCCCAGTTCCTGCGGAATCTCATGAGCCGCAACTGCCAGGCTGGTGACCACGCCCAGTTTCAAGTCGGTCAGGAAAATGGCGCCTATGATTATCCCGTCAACGAAATTATGGATGCCATCGCCGAGCACGATGAGCATGCCGGCGGCGCGCTGGCGGGCGGCAGACAAGGCCGGAGTGTGGGTTTCGCAGTGCACGTGATGGCAATGCCGCCAGATCACCAATTTTTCCAGAATGAAGAAGAGCAGCAGCCCCGCGAGTATGGCCGCTGCGAGCTCATGCTGGCTGATGCCACCCTGCTCCATGGCATGAGGCAACAGGCCCGTGAAGGCGGCACCGAGCAGGGCGCCGGTGGCGAAACTCACGAGATGAGGCAGCATGGCCTCGCGGTGCGCAGGCGGCAGCAGCAGGAACGCAGCCGCTGCCAGCACGCTGAGAACGCCGCCCAGCAGGCAAAATAAAATAATCCAGACGAGTAGTGACATGCGCGGATGTTATTTTCAGCAACTATCGTAACAGTCCCGTCAAGCGGACGCAGGATCGATCCAGATCAGACTGGCCATGCGCCCGGTCTGTTGATTGCCCCGGCCATCACGCCGATGAGAGTAGAAACGACCGCGCTCGGCATAGGTGCAGAAGGTTCCGCCATGGATCTGGCGGACACCGCCCTGTCGCAACTGACAGCGCGCTATGGCATACAAATCCGCATAGTAATGGCCGGTATGCGATGGCGCGAATGCAGCCTGCACGTCAGCGCCGTAAGCGGTGAACGCCTGGCGCACCTCTTCCCCAACTTCATAGTAACGCGCGCTGATCGCGGGCCCCAACCAGGCCAGGAGATGATGCCGTGGCGAACGGAAGCGCTTCAATCCCTGTTCAACGATGCCGGCTGCGAGGCCCCGCCAGCCGCCATGCAGTGCCGCAACTTCGGTGCCGCCCAGATCGCACAACAGCAGCGGCAGGCAGTCCGCCGTCAGCACTGCGCAA
Organism: Nitrosotalea sp.; assembly: GCA_035519555.1. Classification (GTDB taxonomy): domain Bacteria; phylum Methylomirabilota; class Methylomirabilia; order Rokubacteriales; family CSP1-6; genus CAMLFJ01. The sequence goes on from DATIWG010000079.1 coordinate 39,726, forward strand.
GCGACGCCGGTCTTATCGGTATAGCCACCGTCGGCGCGGCGGGCAACGCGTGCATCCGCGGCGTCAATGACAGCCACGCCGTGCACCTGTTCCAGCCAGACAGGTTCCAAAGGTAACTTGAGCACCTGTTGTATGGCGTCGCGGTTACGCTCAACCTTGATTGGATCATCGCCGACATGCGCGGCGAGATTGAGGCTTTGATATGGCCCCGTGCTATGTCCGCCTGTGCGCAGCGTGGTGAGTGCACGCACTGATGGTGCCGCCGGCCAATCCGGCGTAATCCAATCTGGAGATGACTCAGCGATGTCCATACACGGTTATTCGGAAACCGGGCTGCGCAAGGCGTTCAGCAACTGTCGCATGTCAGCAGGCAGGGGCGAATCCCACACCATGCGTTGACCATTTGCGGGATGCTGCAAGGCCAGCCGCGCGGCGTGCAGCGCCTGACGTTTGAAGCCGCGCAGGGCGTTGATCAACTCGGTGTTCGCAGTTTTGGGAAGATGCAGGCGGCCGCCGTAGGTGGGATCACCGACCAGCGGATGGCCGATATGCGCCAGATGCACGCGGATTTGATGCGTGCGGCCGGTCTCCAGTTTTATGCGCAGATGGGTGTGAGCAGTGAAACGTCGCAACACACGGTAGTGCGTCACCGCCTGCCTTCCGCCGCTGACGACGGCCATGTGCGTGCGGCG